>NZ_JAMMTO010000001.1:0-737494 GCF_051807745.1 Salmonella sp. NW38
GCCGGAGGAATATCGGCAACACAATCATTTGGCCGGGATCTCAAAAAATGCCTGGAACTAAAACGGGTCTATTTACAATAATATACTCGCCGAATAGTAATTTTGTTAATGTAATTATATACTACAGTGTGGATATTAATACAATTCTTTTGTTGTTAATTATTATTTATGAAATTAATTGAAAGTGAATAAGTTAGAGGTGTTTGTTGGCCTTAAAATTACATTTGTTGAGGGGGCTTATATGATATGTTTTTATTGTATTGTCGCATTTTTCTTAAGCTGAATCCGGATTTTGGGGAGGTGGCTAAATGTAAATGACGTGGTTTAAGATAAATCTATTTTTAATAAGCTATCTGTTCAAATTTTCGCGATCGCTTTTGTTGGTATCACTATTCAAGCAGTTTGCCTGCATCGGCTTCACCCTCACTTCGGCATCAGGGAAAATCTGGTGCACCTGCTTCGTCAGTTCGGCCAGAATGATCTCGCTGGCCCCTTCGAGTCCTTCAACATTACGCTTGTCATAAACCAGTTCTACGAACATACGTGTTTCGCTAATAACTGTTTGTATATACAGTATTTTTGCTTTGGCGGTTTTGTCTGTCAAGGCATGAACCACTTGTTTTTAAATTTTGGGGAACATACTGCGGGCGTGTTTGTTATCGATTTTCCCTGCAGGGCTGATGGGGTCTGGCGTTGACTAAAATTATGTGTGGGGCATGGATGGGGCAAAAGTGGTCTGTGAAGTTCGTTAAAGTTCGTTAATCAAGCTTCATCTCGATCTCGCTCATCCCTTGTTTAAAGCGCTCCTGGACGATCTTTATCGATTTTAAAAACTATGAGTACATATTATAAAAATGTAGCAAAGAGGCCGTTTGTGCCTGAAAAGATGAACATTCTGCGTAGCGCGATTTGCGCAACAGGAATAGACTGGAGTCGACACTCTACACAAAGATGCGAAAGGTTTTTTATGACACAACAGCCACAAGCCAAATACCGCCATGACTATCGCGCGCCGGATTACCAGATTACTGATATTGACTTGACCTTTGACCTCGATGCCGAAAAAACCGTGGTCACCGCAATAAGCCAGGCTGTTCGTCATGGCGCGCCTGATGCGCCTCTTCGCCTTGATGGGGAAGATTTAACGCTGGTATCTATCCACGTCAACGATGCGCCGTGGACAGCATATAAGGAAGAAGAGGGCGCGCTTATCATCCGCGACCTGCCAGAGCGTTTTACGTTACGCATTGTCAACGAGGTAAGTCCGGCGGCGAATACGGCGCTGGAAGGATTGTACCAGTCCGGCGATGCGCTCTGTACCCAGTGTGAAGCGGAGGGCTTCCGCCATATTACCTGGTATCTTGACCGCCCGGACGTACTGGCGCGATTTACCACCAAAATTATTGCCGATAAAAGCAAATATCCCTTCCTGCTCTCCAATGGCAACCGTGTTGCGCAGGGCGAACTGGAGAATGGCCGTCACTGGGTTCAGTGGCAAGATCCGTTCCCGAAACCGTGTTATCTGTTTGCGCTGGTGGCCGGTGATTTTGACGTGCTGCGCGATACCTTTACCACCCGCTCCGGGCGTGAAGTCGCGTTAGAACTGTACGTTGACCGTGGCAATCTGGATCGCGCGCCGTGGGCAATGACCTCGCTGAAAAATTCCATGAAATGGGATGAAACGCGTTTTGGGCTCGAATATGACCTCGACATCTATATGATTGTCGCGGTGGATTTCTTTAATATGGGCGCGATGGAGAATAAAGGTCTCAATATCTTTAACTCCAAATACGTGCTGGCGCGAACCGATACCGCGACGGATAAAGATTATCTCGATATTGAGCGCGTGATAGGTCATGAGTATTTCCACAACTGGACCGGCAACCGCGTCACCTGCCGCGACTGGTTCCAGTTGAGCCTGAAAGAGGGGCTAACCGTGTTCCGCGATCAGGAGTTTAGCTCTGATTTGGGGTCACGCGCGGTGAACCGCATCAGTAACGTGCGTACCATGCGCGGTTTACAATTCGCGGAAGACGCCAGCCCGATGGCGCATCCTATCCGCCCGGATAAAGTAATCGAAATGAATAACTTCTACACCCTCACCGTTTATGAAAAGGGTGCGGAAGTCATTCGCATGATCCACACGTTGCTGGGTGAGGAAAATTTCCAGAAGGGGATGCAGCTTTATTTTGAGCGCCATGACGGCAGCGCCGCGACGTGTGATGACTTCGTACAGGCGATGGAAGATGCTTCTAATGTCGATTTGTCCCATTTCCGCCGCTGGTACAGTCAGTCCGGCACGCCGATTGTAACGGTAAAAGATGATTATAATCCGGAAACCGAGCAGTACACGTTGACCATCAGCCAGCGTACTCCGGCGACGGCGGATCAGGCGGAGAAGCAGCCGCTGCATATTCCATTCGCCATTGAACTGTACGATAACGAAGGCAACGTCATTCCGTTGCAAAAAGGCGGTCACCCGGTCAATGCCGTGCTGAACGTCACGCAGGCGGAGCAGACATTTACCTTCGATAATGTCTACTTCCAGCCTGTTCCGGCCTTGCTGTGCGAGTTTTCAGCGCCGGTGAAACTGGAATATAAATGGAGCGATCAGCAGTTGACGTTCCTGATGCGCCATGCGCGCAATGATTTCTCCCGTTGGGATGCGGCGCAAAGCCTGCTGGCCACATACATTAAACTGAATGTGGCGCGTCATCAGCAGGGGCAACCGCTATCGCTTCCGGTGCATGTCGCTGATGCGTTCCGTGCAGTACTGTTGGATGAGAAAATCGATCCGGCGTTGGCCGCAGAAATTTTAACGCTGCCTTCGGCCAATGAAATTGCGGAGCTGTTTGAGGTCATTGACCCGATCGCCATTGCGCAAGTTCGTGAAGCGCTAACGCGTACGCTGGCGGCAGAACTGGCGGATGAGTTCCTGGCTATCTATAACGCCAATCATCTGGATGAGTATCGTGTTGATCACGGCGATATCGGTAAGCGCACGCTGCGCAATGCTTGCCTGCGCTTCCTGGCGTTTGGTGAGACGGAGCTGGCTAATACGCTGGTCAGCAAACAGTATCGCGACGCCAATAATATGACCGATGCGCTGGCGGCCCTGTCTGCTGCGGTGGCGGCGCAGTTGCCGTGCCGCGATATGCTGATGCAGGAGTATGACGATAAGTGGCATCAGGACGGCCTGGTGATGGATAAATGGTTTATCCTGCAATCCACAAGCCCGGCGGAAAATGTACTGGAAACCGTACGCAGCCTGCTCAAACACCGTTCTTTCAGTATGAGCAACCCGAACCGCATCCGTTCATTAATTGGCGCATTTGCTGGCAGCAACCCGGCGGCGTTCCATGCGCAAGACGGTAGCGGATACCAGTTCCTGGTCGAGATGCTGACCGATCTGAATAGCCGTAACCCGCAGGTAGCATCTCGCCTCATTGAACCGCTGATTCGTCTGAAACGTTATGATGATAAGCGTCAGGAGAAAATGCGCGCGGCGCTGGAGCAGTTAAAAGGACTGGAGAATCTTTCCGGCGATCTGTACGAGAAGATAACTAAAGCGTTAGCCTGACAGTATCTGCTATAAAGAGGTAAGACATGCCCGGTAAGCGTTAGCGCTGCCGGGCATTTTTTTGCCGGACGATGACGCTCGCTGGCGAAACGTGAAGTGAGAATGAAGGAAAACGATTGCTATTTATTGCCGTAGGTCAATTCCCTTTTGCTTTATTATCGCCCATAATACGCCCCCGGTTTGCACACCGGGAATCCAGGAGAGTTCATGTACTATCCCTTCGTTCGTAAAGCCCTTTTCCAGCTCGATCCAGAGCGCGCTCATGAATTTACATTTCAACAATTACGCCGCATTACAGGTACGCCGCTGGAAGCGCTGGTGCGCCAGAAAGTACCGACAAAGCCGGTTACCTGCATGGGACTTACCTTTAAAAATCCACTGGGGCTGGCTGCCGGTCTGGATAAAGACGGGGAGTGCATCGACGCGTTAGGCGCGATGGGGTTTGGCTCCCTGGAAATCGGCACCGTGACGCCGCGCCCACAGCCGGGTAACGATAAGCCGCGTCTTTTTCGTCTGGTGGATGCTGAAGGTCTGATCAATCGGATGGGCTTTAATAATCTGGGCGTCGATAACCTGGTCGAGAATGTTAAAAAAGCCCATTTTGATGGTATTCTGGGAATTAACATCGGTAAAAATAAAGATACGCCTGTCGAAAATGGCAAAGATGACTACCTGATTTGTATGGAAAAAGTCTATGCTTATGCGGGTTATATCGCCATTAATATTTCTTCGCCGAATACGCCAGGGCTACGTACGCTCCAGTATGGCGATGCGCTGGACGATCTGTTAACTGCCATTAAAAATAAGCAAAACGATCTTCAGGCGATCCACCATAAATATGTGCCGGTGGCAGTAAAGATCGCGCCGGATCTTTGTGAAGAAGAATTGATCCAGGTTGCCGATAGCCTGCTTCGTCATAATATTGATGGGGTGATTGCGACAAATACCACCCTCGATCGTTCTCTGGTACAAGGAATGAAAAATTGCCAGCAAACGGGGGGATTAAGTGGCCGGCCATTACAATTAAAAAGCACAGAAATTATTCGCCGTTTATCCCAGGAGTTAAAAGGACAATTGCCTATTATCGGCGTCGGCGGCATTGACTCAGTTATCGCCGCGCGCGAGAAGATAGCGGCAGGAGCTACGCTGGTACAAATTTATTCCGGCTTTATTTTTAAAGGCCCGCCATTGATTAAAGAAATCGTAACGCACATCTAAACTTTACCCTTTATCAGACAACCAGGGCTTTATTTCCGGCGCTGGTTGTTTTATATTTCTCCACTGTTGCTTATTTAGACATTTTAGGCTTTTATTATTGGGGTAATAAACGAAGCGGCGAAAGGACAATGCTGTTACGAGTTGCTTAAAAGCGGGAGAGAGGTAATGCGAATTAAACCTGACGATAACTGGCGCTGGTATTATGATGAAGAGCACGATCGTATGATGCTCGATCTCGCCAATGGTATGCTTTTTCGCTCGCGCTTCTCTCGTAAAATGCTTACGCCGGACGCGTTTTGCCCGACCGGTTTTTGTGTGGATGATGCCGCGCTCTATTTTTCCTTTGAAGAAAAATGCCGGGATTTCGAATTAACTAAAGAGCAACGCGCGGAGCTGGTGTTGAATGCGCTGGTGGCGATTCGCTATCTCAAACCGCAGATGCCAAAAAGCTGGCATTTTGTGGCGCATGGCGAAATGTGGACCCCGGGAACGGGCGATGCCGCAAGCGTCTGGTTAAGCGATACGGCGGAACAGGTTAATTTGCTGGTCGTTGAGCCGGGAGAAAATGCCGCGTTGTGTCTGCTGGCCCAGCCGGGCGTGGTGATAGCAGGCCGAACCATGCAGCTTGGCGATGCGATTAAAATTATGAACGACAGGCTGAAACCGCAGGTTCACTGTCACAGTTTCAGCCTTGAACAAGCGGTTTAATTTTCCAGTCGTAACGCGGTCTTAGGCACGCAGCTACAGCTCAGAATCGTACCATCGTCACCCATAGCCGATTTTTTCAGCGGACTTACTTCGCCTTCCAGCAAACGTATCCGGCAGCAACCACAGATACCTGCCCGGCAAGAATACGGAATACGAATTCCCTGATTCTCCAACTGTTCCAGTAGTACCTGTTGATTATTCCCACAGAAGGTTTGCCCCTGCCAGTCGATGGTTACACTCGCGTCCGGGTGTTTATCTGGCGTAACGCTGTCGTCGACCGTTGTGGCGCCATAAGCTTTTGCCGGGGCTGTCGCCAGAATCTCCACTTCATCGCCGACGCGAATGACGCCGCTATTGCGGGCAATCAGATTCTGACCGAAATCCACATCGCCATTGTCCTGGGCGGTACGAAAAGCTTGCAGTGTCGCCAGCGGTTCTCCGGAAGGATGTTTTTGCCCCTTTTCAGGGCTGACGGTCGTAAAAATACAGCGGCTACAGGGTTTCACGACGTCAAAAATCACATCGCCAATGCGAAGCACTTTCCAGCTATCTTCCTCCCAGGCCGCTACGCCGGAAACCACTAAGTTTGGGCGGAATTGTTCCATTTGTACGCCTGCCGGACAACGCTGTTGCAGATCGCGCAGCGAGGCTTCGTTGGTTAATAAATACGGGTAGCCATCGGCAAATCCCAGCGGCACCGCGTTATGCCGTTTAACCCGGCGCGTCAACTGCGGCCCAACCCAGCGCAACTGGACATCGCGGGAGAAAAAGCCGCTCAACCATTGATTAATCGCCGTCGGGGCGACGCGAGCGGTAAAATGGTTTCCCCAGACCTCGGTCGGCGCATCCTGCGGGGTGAAATCCGTAAAGCGAACCAGCGCGCTACTGCCGTCTGGCGCGGTCAAATGAAGGCCGTCGTGTAAGGGGGAGGGGGTAAAACGTACCATTTGTGGAAACTGGCGGGCGGTGATAAATGTGCCGTCAGGCTCGGTTATCATGAAGATGCGATCAAAAGCCAGGCCGCTGATATCTGCCAGCGCATGAGTCAGACCAATGCCGCGCATGGATTTGACCGGATGAATAAAGAGCCGTGATAACGTCGCCACCGTACAGTCCCTCAAATGAAAATAAGCCTTCAACTTTATGACATGGGCGTGAGATTAGCTATAATGCGCAACAATTTTCTTAGCGTAAAAGTGACAATATGAATTCTCTGTTTGCCAGTACGGCCCGCGGGCTGGAAGAGCTGTTAAAAACTGAACTGGAAAAACTGGGCGCCGTAGGGTGTCAGGTTGTTCAGGGTGGGGTCCATTTTCAGGGCGACACGCGGCTTATTTACCAGAGCCTGATGTGGAGCCGCCTGGCCTCGCGTATTATCCTGCCGATGGGTGAGTGCAAGGTCTACAGCGATCTCGATCTTTACCTCGGCGTTCAGGCGATAAACTGGACAGAGATTTTTAATCCTGGCGCGACGTTTGCGGTGCATTTCAGCGGCCTGAACGACACCATCCGTAATAGCCAGTATGGCGCGATGAAAGTTAAAGACGCGATTGTCGATGCGTTTACGCGGAAAAATCTTCCGCGTCCAAATGTGGACCGCGAATCGCCGGACCTCCGTATTAATGTCTGGCTGAATAAAGAAACTGCCAGCATTGCGCTGGATCTCAGTGGTGATGGCCTGCACCTGCGCGGTTATCGCGATCGCACCGGGCTGGCGCCAATTAAAGAGACGCTGGCGGCAGCGATTGTTATGCGTTCCGGCTGGCAACCAGGTACGCCGCTGCTCGACCCTATGTGTGGTTCGGGGACACTATTGATTGAGGCCGCGATGTGGGCGACCGATCGCGCGCCGGGCCTGCACCGTGGTCACTGGGGATTTAGCGGCTGGGCGCAGCATGACGAGGCTATCTGGCAGGAAGTGAAAGCCGAAGCGCAGACCCGGGCGCGTAAGGGACTGGCGGAGTATTCCTCTCATTTCTACGGTTCCGACAGCGATGCGCGCGTCATTGAGCGGGCGCGCAGCAACGCCCGTCGCGCCGGTATCGGCGAGCTTATCACCTTTGAAGTGAAAGATGTGGCGCAACTGAGTAATCCATTGCCGAAAGGCCCGTATGGTACGGTGATCAGTAACCCGCCTTACGGCGAACGTCTGGACAGCGAACCGGCGCTGATTGCGTTGCACAGCCTGCTGGGCCGTACCATGAAAAATCAGTTTGGCGGCTGGAACCTGTCGCTGTTCAGCGCTTCGCCCGATTTGCTGGGCAGCCTGCAATTACGTGCCGACAAACAGTTTAAAGCCAAGAATGGCCCGCTGGACTGCGTGCAGAAAAACTATCATATTGCGGAAACCACGGCGGACAGTAAACCGGCGACGGTGGCGGAAGATTACGCTAATCGCCTGCGTAAAAATCTTAAAAAGCTGGAGAAATGGGCGCGCCAGGAAGGGATTGAATGCTATCGCTTGTATGATGCCGACCTGCCGGAATATAACGTGGCGGTAGACCGTTACGGCGACTGGGCAGTGATTCAGGAATATGCGCCGCCGAAAACGGTGGATGCGCAAAAAGCGCGGCAACGTCTGTTCGATATTATTGCGGCAACCTTGTCAGTGCTCGGTATTCCGCCGAATAAACTGGTGTTAAAAACCCGTGAACGACAAAAAGGAAAAAACCAGTATCAGAAAATGAGCGAGAAGGGCGAGTTCCTTGAGGTCAGCGAATATAATGCGCGCTTATGGGTAAATCTGACGGATTATCTCGACACCGGTCTGTTCCTCGATCACCGTATTGCCCGCAGAATGCTGGGAGAAATGAGCAAAGGCAAAGATTTCCTGAATCTCTTTTCTTATACCGGCAGCGCCAGCGTACATGCGGGGCTGGGCGGCGCGCGCAGCACCACAACGGTGGATATGTCCCGCACCTATCTGGAGTGGGCCGAACGTAATTTGCGTCTGAACGGACTGAGTGGCCGCGCGCATCGCCTGATTCAGGCCGACTGCCTGGGCTGGCTGCGCGAGGCGAATGAACAGTTCGATTTGATCTTTATCGATCCGCCAACGTTCTCTAACTCAAAACGTATGGAAGAGTCGTTTGATGTTCAGCGCGATCATGTTGCGTTAATGAAAGATTTAAAACGCCTGCTGCGTAAAGGCGGCACCATCATGTTCTCAAATAATAAGCGCGGATTCCGTATGGATCTGGAAGGGCTGGCTGAGCTGGGGCTTACCGCACAAGAAATTACGCAAAAAACGCTTTCCCCGGATTTTGCCCGTAACCGTCAGATTCATAACTGTTGGCTGATCCGCGCCGCCTGAAAGGAAAAGTAAATGTCATTAATCAGTATGCATGGCGCATGGCTGTCGTTCAGCGACGCGCCGCTTCTCGATAACGCAGAGTTGCATATCGAAGATAACGAACGCGTCTGTCTGGTGGGGCGTAACGGCGCCGGGAAATCCACCTTGATGAAGATCCTCAACCGCGAACAGGGTCTGGACGATGGGCGTATTATTTATGAGCAGGATCTGATCGTCGCGCGTCTGCAACAGGACCCGCCCCGTAATATTGCGGGCAGCGTCTATGACTTTGTCGCCGAAGGTATCGAAGAACAAGCGGAATACCTCAAGCGCTATCATGAGATTTCCCGTCTGGTGATGACCGATCCCAGCGAGAAAAACCTCAATGAAATGGCGCGCGTACAGGAACAGCTCGATCATCATAATCTGTGGCAGCTGGAAAACCGTATTAATGAAGTGCTGGCGCAGCTTGGACTCGATCCTAACGCCGCGCTGTCGTCGCTCTCCGGCGGCTGGCTGCGTAAAGCCGCGCTGGGTCGGGCGCTGGTCAGCAATCCGCGCGTATTGTTACTGGATGAACCGACTAACCATCTGGATATCGAAACTATCGACTGGCTGGAAGGGTTTCTGAAAACCTTTAACGGAACGATTATTTTTATCTCTCACGATCGTTCGTTTATTCGCAATATGGCGACCCGCATTGTCGATCTCGATCGTGGCAAACTTGTCACCTATCCGGGAAATTACGATCAATACCTGCTGGAGAAAGAAGAAGCGCTGCGCGTAGAAGAATTACAAAACGCGGAATTTGATCGCAAACTGGCGCAGGAAGAAGTCTGGATTCGCCAGGGTATCAAGGCGCGCCGCACCCGTAATGAAGGGCGCGTGCGGGCGTTAAAAGCGATGCGTCGTGAACGCAGCGAGCGCCGGGAAGTGATGGGCACGGCGAAGATGCAGGTCGAAGAGGCGACGCGCTCCGGTAAAATCGTTTTTGAGATGGAGAATGTCGATTACCAGGTAGAAGGAAAACAACTGGTAAAAGATTTCTCCGCTCAGGTGCAGCGCGGCGACAAGATTGCGTTAATTGGCCCGAACGGCTGCGGTAAAACCACGCTACTGAAACTGATGCTGGGACAGCTTCAGGCTGACAGCGGGCGCATCCACGTAGGAACGAAGCTGGAAGTCGCCTACTTCGATCAGCATCGCGCCGAACTGGATCCGGAAAAAACCGTGATGGATAACCTTGCGGAAGGCAAGCAAGAGGTGATGGTAAACGGTAAGCCGCGCCATGTACTGGGCTATTTGCAGGACTTCCTGTTTCATCCCAAACGGGCGATGACGCCCGTTCGCGCGCTTTCTGGCGGCGAACGTAACCGTCTGCTGCTGGCGCGACTGTTCCTCAAGCCGAGCAATCTTTTAATTCTCGATGAACCAACGAACGATCTTGACGTCGAAACGCTGGAACTATTAGAAGAATTAATTGATGGCTATCAGGGCACGGTACTACTGGTCAGCCACGATCGGCAATTTGTCGATAATACAGTGACGGAATGCTGGATTTTCGAGGGCGGCGGCAAAATCGGACGTTATATCGGCGGCTACCATGATGCGCGTGCGCAGCAAGAGCAGCATCTGGCGACGAAACAGCCGATGGCGAAAAAAAATGAGGAAGTTATTGCCCCTAAAGCAGAAATTGTAAAACGTGGCAGTAGCAAACTAAGCTATAAACTGCAGCGCGAGCTGGAGCAGTTACCCGGTCAGCTTGAAGACCTGGAAGCGAAGCTGGAAGCGCTACAGGCGCAGGTTGCGGATGCGGCCTTTTTTAGCCAACCCCATGAGCAAACGCAGAAAGTTCTGGCCGATTTAAGTCAGGCGGAGCAAGAACTTGAGCAAGCCTTCGAACGTTGGGAGTATCTTGAAGGCCTGAAAAACGGGGCATAACGAAAGGAGCGCCTATGTGTGAACATCACCATGCTGCGAAGCACATATTGTGCTCGCAATGCGACATGCTGGTGGCTTTACCCCGCCTCTCGCATGGGCAAAAAGCAGCATGTCCACGATGCGGCGCAACGTTAACGACCGAGTGGGACGCGCCCCGGCAGCGTCCTACCGCCTATGCGTTAGCGGCACTATTTATGTTGCTGCTTTCTAACCTTTTTCCCTTCGTGAATATGAATGTCGCGGGCGTCACCAGCGAAGTCACGCTTCTGGAAATCCCCGGCGTCATGTTTTCTGAAGATTACGCCAGCCTCGGCACGTTCTTTTTATTATTTGTCCAACTGGTGCCGGCATTTTGCCTGGTGACCATTCTATTACTTGTCAACCGCGCCAATCTGCCGTTGTCGGTAAAAAAAACGCTGGCAAGGATCTTTTTCCTCCTCAAATCGTGGGGAATGGCGGAAATATTTCTCGCCGGGGTGTTGGTCAGTTTTGTTAAGCTGATGGCCTACGGCGATATCGGCATCGGCAGCAGTTTTATTCCCTGGTGCTTATTTTGTCTCGTTCAACTGCGGGCGTTCCAGTGTGTCGATCGCCGCTGGCTGTGGGATGATATCGCCCCGCAGCCTGCACTGGCGCAGCCGTTAACGCCGGGGATTACCGGTATCCGGCAGTCTTTGCGTTCTTGCGCCTGCTGCACGGCGATCCTGCCTGCGGAGAGTCTCGTCTGTCCGCGTTGCCATACGAAAGGCTATGTCCGGCGTAAAAACAGTTTGCAGTGGACGCTGGCGTTATTATTTACCTCGATCATGCTTTATCTGCCCGCCAATATTTTGCCGATTATGATTACCGACTTACTGGGCTCTAAAATGCCGTCGACCATTCTGGCTGGCGTGATTTTGCTGTGGAGCGAGGGGTCTTATCCGGTGGCGGCGGTTATCTTTCTCGCCAGTATTATGGTGCCGACGCTAAAAATGATCGCCATTGCCTGGCTTTGTTGGGATGCGAAAGGCCACGGTAAACGCGACAGTGAACGGATGCATTTTATTTATGAAGTAGTGGAGTTTGTGGGACGCTGGTCAATGATTGATGTCTTTGTCATTGCTGTACTCTCTGCGCTGGTGCGCATGGGAGGGTTAATGAATATTTATCCTGCGATGGGTGCGTTGATGTTTGCTTTAGTCGTCATAATGACAATGTTTTCTGCGATGACCTTTGATCCGCGTCTGTCGTGGGATCGTGAATACGAACCAGGCCATGAGGAGTCCTGATAGCATGGAACCTAAAAAAGGGGAAGCCAAAGTACAAAAGGTGAAAAATTGGTCGCCTGTCTGGATATTCCCGATTGTTACTGCGCTTATCGGAGCCTGGATTCTGTTTTATCACTACAGCCACCAGGGACCGGAAGTTACCTTAATTACCACCAATGCGGAAGGTATTGAAGGCGGAAAAACGACGATCAAAAGTCGCAGCGTGGATGTCGGCGTGGTTGAAAGCGCGACGCTGACTGACGATCTGACCCATGTACAAATCAAAGCGCGGCTTCATTCCGGCATGGAAAAGTTGCTGCATAAAGACTCGGTATTTTGGGTCGTAAAACCGCAGGTGGGGCGTGAAGGCATCAGCGGGCTTGGGACGCTGCTATCAGGCGCGTATATTGAACTACAACCAGGAAGTAAGGGCAGTCAGCCGGAAAGCTATCAGCTTCTTGATTCACCGCCGTTGGCGCCGCCCGATGCCAAAGGCATTCGTGTGATTCTGGACAGCAAAAAGGCCGGTCAGCTCAGTCCCGGCGATCCCGTTCTGTTCCGGGGCTATCGGGTAGGATCCGTTGAAACCAGCTCTTTCGATCCGCAAAAACGGACAATGAGTTATCAGTTGTTCATTAAGGCGCCAAACGATCGATTGGTTACCAGTAATGTCCGATTCTGGAAAGATAGCGGTATCGCTGTGGATCTGACATCGGCGGGAATGCGCGTGGAAATGGGATCGTTGACGACATTGTTTGGCGGCGGCGTGAGTTTTGATGTGCCGGAAGGACTTGAGCAGGGGCAACCTGTCGCCGAAAAAACGGCGTTTAATCTCTACGACGATCAAAAAAGTATTCAGGATTCGCTGTACACCGATCATATCGATTACCTGATGTTCTTTAAAGATTCGGTGCGCGGATTACAACCTGGCGCGCCGCTGGAGTTCCGCGGTATTCGTCTGGGGACGGTAAGCAAAGTGCCTTTCTTTGCGTCTAAAATGCGCCAGGTATTTAACGATGATTACCGTATTCCTGTGCTGGTGCGCATTGAACCGGAGCGTCTGAAAGCGCAACTGGGAGAAAATGCGGATGTTGCCGCGCATTTGGCGGAGCTGCTTAAGCGCGGTCTGCGTGCATCGCTTAAAACCGGTAACCTGGTGACCGGAGCGCTGTATGTCGATCTGGACTTTTATCCTAAGGAACCGCCGATTACCGGGCTACGCGAATTTGATGGTTATGAAATTATTCCCACCGTCAGCAGCGGCCTGGCGCAAATTCAACAGCGACTGGTGGAAACGTTGGATAAGATCAACAACCTGCCGCTGAATCCGATGATTGAACAAGCGACCAATACGCTGTCTGAAAGCCAGCGTACTATGCGTCGGCTGCAAACCACGCTGGATAATATGAACAAGATTACCTCCAGTCAGTCGATGCAGCAGCTTCCGGCGGATATGCAAACGACGTTACGCGAACTTAACCGCAGTATGCAAGGCTTCCAGCCTGGATCGGCGGCGTATAACAAAATGGTGGCGGATATGCAGCGTCTCGATCAGGTGCTTCGTGAGTTACAACCGGTGTTGAAAACTCTGAACGAGAAGAGCAACGCGCTGGTATTTGAAGCGAAGGATAAAAAAGATCCTGAGCCTAAGAGGGCGAAACAATGAAAAAATGGCTAGTCGTGATAATGGCGTTCTGGCTGGCGTCATGTAGCTCCGGCGGAGAGAATAAAAGCTATTATCAGCTCCCGATAGCGCAAAGCGGTGTGCAAAGCACCGCAAGCCAGGGCAACCGTCTCTTATGGGTAGAGCAGGTTTCCGTACCTGACTATCTGGCAGGTAACGGCGTGGTGTATCAAACCAGTGATGTCCAGTATGTGATTGCCAATAACAATCTGTGGGCCAGCCCGCTGGACCAGCAATTACGTAACACGCTGGTGGCGAATCTTAGCGCCCGGCTTCCTGGCTGGGTCGTCGCTTCCCAGCCGTTGGGAACCACCCAGGATACGTTGAACGTTACCGTAACCGGATTCCATGGACGTTACGATGGTAAGGTTATCGTCAGCGGGGAGTGGCTATTAAACCACAACGGACAACTGATTAAGCGGCCTTTCCATATCGAAGCCAGCCAGCAGAAAGATGGCTATGATGAGATGGTCAAAGTACTGGCAAGCGCATGGAGTCAGGAAGCAGCCGCTATCGCAGATGAGATAAAGCGCCTTCCCTGAGATAAAAGTAATGTAAATTTAACCGCTTCAGGTCGTGCGCCTGAGGCGGTTTTTTTATTTTTGACGCCGGAAAAATAGTTGTTATGGCTCACATTTTTTGTACAAATGATTTACCGTATAGCTCACAAATATGACATTGGTGTGAATTTTGCGCATTGACGGGCGATCCATTTAGAGGTATTCGTGTAGTGTGATTGCACATTTTGTAATCACTGTTTTCTTTTCCACCAGATACAAATATGAGGGAAACGAGGCATGAAGAGACAAAAACGAGATCGCCTGGAACGGGCACATCAACGTGGATATCAGGCCGGCATCGCCGGACGATCAAAAGAAATGTGTCCCTATCAGACGCTGAATCAACGGTCATACTGGTTGGGAGGTTGGCGACAAGCCATGGAGGACAGGGCGGTAATGGCCTGATTCTGTCTCTTTAGAAAAAAGAAACCTCCGCAGTGCGGAGGTTTCGCCTTTATTGGCTTTGCAAGCATGATACCGATAGCGCGGAATATCAATTCAACACTTAGAACGCGGAAGTATCCTGGAACAAACCGACTTTCAAATCGTGTGCGGTATAGATCAGACGACCATCCACCAGAACCTCACCGTCCGCCAGGCCCATGATCAGGCGACGGTTTACGATACGTTTGAAATGAATGCGATAGGTGACTTTCCTGGCTGTCGGCAGAACCTGGCCGGTAAATTTCACTTCGCCCACGCCCAGAGCGCGGCCTTTGCCTTCGCCGCCCAACCAGCCCAGGTAGAATCCCACCAATTGCCACATAGCATCCAGACCCAGACAACCGGGCATCACCGGATCGCCGATAAAGTGGCATCCGAAGAACCATAGGTCCGGATTGATATCCAGCTCGGCTTCGACATAGCCTTTGTCGAAATTGCCGCCCGTTTCGGTCATCTTAACGACGCGGTCCATCATCAGCATGTTCGGCGCAGGGAGTTGCGGCCCTTTAGCGCCAAACAGTTCACCACGACCAGAGGCAAGAAGGTCTTCTTTTGTATAGGATTCGCGTTTATCTACCATGTTTTATGTAAACCTTATTTTATTGAAGCACGCAGGATAGCTAACACGTGTACGCTGAACAAGTCCGATCAGTTCGGAATAAAAGCGTTCAGCCAACGTAATGGCCACGGGAAACGATGACGGCCTTCCTGTTGCGTCGCCTGCGCGATACGCTCCTGGATAGTCTGCATCAACGTCGTTTGACCTTCGCCATCCCACACCAGATTTAACAGTAGCGGTAAGGCGTCGGTCACGTCGTCTACCGCCCAGATAGTGAACTTCTCTTCTTTAACCGCTTGCAGCAGTTCAGATTTAAGACTGAGATGGCGGACATTGGCGGCAGGGATAATCACGCCCTGTTTACCGTTTAATTCCCGCTGCTCGCAGATGGCGAAGAAACCTTCAATTTTTTCGTTTAGCCCACCCACCGGTTGAGCGCGACCAAACTGATCGACCGAGCCGGTAATCGCAATGTTTTGATTCACTGGCACATTGGCCAGCGCGCTGATGAGCGCACATAATTCCGCCATAGAGGCGCTATCGCCATCCACTTCGCTGTAGGACTGCTCAAAGGTTAACGAGGCAGAGAAGGGAATTTGTTGCTCCAGCTGCAACTCCGACATCAGGAAGGCCTGCATAATCATCATTCCCTTAGCGTGGATATTTCCGCCAAGTTCGGCCTTGCGCTCAATATCGTTAAATTCGCCATCGCCGATATGCACAACACAGCTAATTCGCGACGGTTCGCCAAAGGCGCGTGGATGTCCGGGAAACTCAATGACGGAAAGCGCATTGATTTGTCCAACACGTTCGCCTTCGGTTTCAATCAGGATCTGCTCTTGCAGAATCTCATCCTGCATCCGCTCCGCCAGAAAGCCTTCTCGCCATTCGCGTCGGGCAAGCATCAGGCTGAGCGCTTCTGCGCCGCAGGTATCGCCTTCGCATAAAGGCGACGCCTCCTTAAACTGGCGGGCTATCCACAGTGGGCAAAGAGGCAGCGTATCCTGTTCGCCGGTATAGCGCACAGCCTCGCGTATCAGGACGGGCCAGGCGTCCGGTGCCGGAGGGGGCAAATTATCGCGTAAAGCGATACGCGTCACCCATTGACACCACAGGGTCATAGCTTCTGCGTCCGCTATCTGTAAATTGTCTTCAAATTCACTGTAGATAGCCTGTTCCGCGAGCTCCGGTTCCATTTCCTGAAAATCAGCCAGTGATTCACGTTCGCCAACCAGAATCACCTTCAGTTTGAGCGGCATTGATGGCACGGAGACCGGTAATGGACGCGACTCGTCAAACGCCACCCAGTCAAAACGCTCGCGGCTAACGATGGCTTTCAGACGCATCCACAGTAACGGCTGCGCCAGAAGGGTTCGTAAGGAAATAATCAGCACGCCGCCGTTCGCCTGATGAACCAGTCCCGGCTGCAGGGTAATGTCGCCGTTATACTGCCGCAGGCAACCAAAGAGCTGTTCGGCTTCGACCCAGTCCGCGCTGACGACTTGTGTGACGGTGGCAAAGTTGTCTTGCGCATTCTGCGCGGCGCGGTAATGAACAGTATGCCCGGAAACGTCATAATGTCCGCCGGTTAATTGTCCGGCATCGGTTTGCAGAGCGCGGACGGCATCTGAAAGTAAAGTGAGATACTCTTGCTCTTCAGGCGCTTTAGTCAGCATAAAAGAGGATGAGGTCCACGGCTGAATAAGCTGCTCAAGCGCAAATTGCAGTCGTGGCTGAGTATCACTGAGTAAGGTGTCGTTTTCGTCAGTCGCGTGTGGCTGTGCAAATATCTCCTGATAGCTTTCGCTATCCGGAACCAGATCACGCCATGCAAGTTTCGTAATGGTCAAAGTTGAGGTTTTTTAGTCTGTTGTAAAAGGGGGGATTATAGCCTAACCCGTCACGCTGCACACGCGGAAAGCGAATGCAAAGTAATATGAAGACGTGTAACCATTCACAGGTTAGAGATTCTTTTCTTCAGATGGCTAAAAAACTGATATTCTGATAACAGTTACACGGTAACATTGGGATCGCAATGAAATATCAACAACTTGAAAATCTTGAAAGCGGTTGGAAATGGAAATATCTGGTGAAAAAGCATCGCGAAGGGGAGTTGATCACCCGCTACGTGGAAGCCAGTGCTGCCCAGGAAGCCGTCAATTTGTTGTTGGCCCTCGAAAATGAACCGGTGCGGGTAAATGTCTGGATAGACAGGCATATGAATCCTGCCTTGCTTAATCGGATGAAACAAACCATTCGGGCAAGACGCAAACGACACTTCAATGCGGAACATCAGCATACGCGCAAAAAATCTATCGATTTAGAGTTTATGGTCTGGCAGCGTCTGGCGGGCCTTGCGCAGCGACGCGGTAAAACATTATCCGAAACGATAGTGCAACTGATAGAAGACGCGGAGCATAAAGAGAAATATGCCACGCAAATGACCACGTTAAAGCAGGATTTACAGGCGTTATTAGGCAAGAAGTAACGCTGAAAGGCGTTGTCATCCAGACCAGAGCAAAAAACCCCGCGACGCGGGGTTTTTTATCAGACGGAAACTTAAGCCTGCGGCTGAGTTACCACGTCTTTAACGCCTTTAACTTCGATCTCTACGCGACGATCCGGAGCCAGGCAATCGATCAGGGCAGCGCGAGGTTTCACGTTGTCACAGGTGTTGCCGGTAACCGGGTTAGATTCGCCCATACCACGTGCGGAGATTTTGTCAGACGGAATACCTTTGGAGATCAGGTAATCAACAACAGACTGAGCACGTTTCTCGGACAGACCCTGGTTGTAAGCGTCAGAACCGATACGGTCAGTGAAGCCCAGAACGACGACGGAACCGTCTTTCGGATCCAGGTTGCTCAGCTGGCTGTACAGCTGATCCAGAGCCTGCTGGCCTTCTGGTTTCAGAGTTGCTTTGTTGAAGTTGAACAGTACGTCAGACTTCAGAGTGAAGTGCTTGGTCTGTACTTCCGGAGCCGGAGCCGGAGCCGGAGCTACTACCGGAGCAGCTTCTTGCTGGCCGAAACGGTAGGAAACACCTACGCTCAGCAGGCCGTTGTCCGGACGGGTGCCGATGGTGTTGGCATCACCGATGTTGTTAGTCCACTGGTACTCCAGACGGGTTGCGATTTCAGGGGTGATGGCATACTCGATACCGCCCGCGAATACCGGGGAAACGCCGGTGTCGTGGTCTTTAGTAGACGCGCCGCCAGGGACGTTAGACTTGGTGTCTGCACGCCATACCATACCACCCAGACGGGTATAAACGTCCAGATCGTCAGTGATTGGATAACCCAGTTTAGCGGTCAACTGAACGCCCTGAGCTTTATAAGCGCCATTGATGTTGTCGCCTTTGTACGGCATACGGCCTAACCAGTCGTAGCCCATTTCAAAGCCAACGTACGGGTTAACCTGGTAACCACCAAAAGCACCTGCGCCCAGTTGGTTTTCATGAGTCGGGCCATCATTGTTAATGAAGCCGGTGTCATGGTACTGAGACCAGCCCAGTTTAGCACCAGCGTACCAGGTGTTATCTTTCGGAGCGGCCTGCGCTACGGTAGCGAAACCAGCCAGTGCCACTGCAATCGCGATAGCTGTCTTTTTCATTTTTTGCGCCTCGTTATCATCCAAAATACGCCATGAATATCTCCAACGAGATAACACGGTTAAATCCTTCACCGGGGGATCTGCTCAATAGTTACTCTACCGATATCTACGGCTTATGCTGAGCACCCCTGGCGATGTAAAGTCTACAACGTAGTTGGAAACTTACAAGTGTGAACTCCGTCAGACATGTGAAAAAAACATGCTGGATATACACATCATTTAACAGTTTCAGATGATAAATCGTACAGCAAAAATTGCGGAAACCGCTTCTGGCAAGCTTTCTCGCAAAAAAAACGTTACCACTCAAAGGAGATGCGTTCGCGTAAAAAAAAGTCCAGGATAAATCCTAATTTTACTTAATGATACAAATTAGAGTGAATTTTTAGCCCGGAATGCTGTCTCCTGGGTAAAGCGTGCGCACGTACAGGGCGCATGATAAACCCTACCGCATTACCTACCTTCGCTGCTTCAACCAGGCTGGCATGTTCTTCTTCTGTCAGTTCTTCAGTCAACCAACCAATTACCACGCTGTAATTTCCTGTACGCAAAGCGCGGATCATCGACTCCAGCGTATGACGAGGCGCAAGCTGGCTAATTTGCATCACTTTCGTTAATGGCAAACCTGAAGACTGTACCCATTCACGGCTGAGCTTTTGCTGCGGCGTGAGCCAGAGCTGCCAGCGTGATTGTTGGCCTAACTGACGGAGTAAAGGCAAAAGCAGGAGTTGCGCCATCATGGGCTGGTCTTCGTGGTAGACAACTTCACTGACCAGTCCTGCCGCGGCATTTTCCGTAGCGGTGCGCGCAGCGTTGTGGGTAGTGGTAGGAAATGACGAAGAACGATTTGCATAACCTGAAGTGTACATAATCAATCCAGCCCTGTGAGTTACTGTATATTCATACAGTACCCCTGTGGCGATGAAAGATCAACTCTATTTTCGGAAACTGTCTCGCAATTTTTATTCTTAGTGGCGTCAAAAATAAAAATCATCTTGCTCGCGGAGTATAAGTTGCCTATTTTCGTCATTAACGGATCCGTTACTGCAAATCATTCTTTTACTTTATGATTTAAAAGGAATTTTATGAGAGCACTCTCTTATGACAGGATCTATAAATCGCAAGAATATTTGGCCTCTTTGGGGACGATCCAGTATCGATCTTTATTCGGTAGCTATAGTCTGACCGTGGAGGATACCGTCTTTGCGATGGTGGCTAATGGTGAGCTTTATCTCCGCGCCTGTGAAGAAAGCGTACCCTACTGTGTGAAGCATCCTCCCGCCTGGCTCATGTTTATGAAATGTGGACGTCCCGTTATGCTCAACTATTACCGGGTGGATGAAAGCCTGTGGCGCGATCAGCAGCAGCTGGTACGTTTATCGAAGTATTCTCTTGACGCGGCAATGAAGGAAAAACACAGCCGTATTTTACAGCACAGACTCAAAGATCTCCCCAATATGACCTTCCATCTGGAAACATTGCTCAATGAGTCAGGGATAAAGGACGAAAATATGTTACGCATACTGGGCGCGAAAATGTGCTGGCTAAGGTTGCGACAAAGCAATCCCTTGCTGACGGTGAAAGTTTTGTATGCCCTGGAAGGCGCAATTGTCGGCGTACATGAAGCGGCGCTCCCGGCGAGTCGTCGCCAGGAGCTTGCCGACTGGGCTCATTCGCTTACGGCTGGGTAATTAATGTAGAAGTCGGCGGTGAAATTTGCCGTTGCAAGCGTCCAATCTCGGGCAGTAAGGCAATGAGCAAACCAATTTGTTGAACAACCAGAGGTTCTTTGCTGTCCGGACGTGTTTCCAGCGACTGAACTCGCTGCTTTAAACCCTCCAGCGCCTGGTGTACGCGCTGTTCGTCTTCAGGTTGATGATGAAGCGCATCATCAACGTAGCAGACCGCGTCATCCAGAAGCCCCAACACGTCCGGATTACTGAGCTTTTCGCGGTGCGCGCCGAGGGCGGAGATATAGCTGGTAAAAGTGTGATTGAGGCAAAGCAGCCTGAACGCCGCCTCCCGGGTTTCGGCCGTGACGTCGGGTTCGCTCGACATATTAGAAACCACGGATGCCAGTTCTGCATCGCGGTTGTGCGCGTCGCGTCTGGCAATGCGATAGGCCAGGCGGTTATCCCGTCCCTGGTGATATTGCTCAAGGATCGCATCAAGGTAGCGGCAATTAGCATCGGTGGCGCGCTGGAGTACCCGGGGAAGGTTGCGAAAGCGCCAGTCCGGCCAAATAAAGCTGACCGCAGCCCAGGCGATAGCGCAGCCAATTAACGTGTCGACGACGCGCGGTAACGCTACCTCGAAGCCTTCGCCCAGGAGGTTAAAGCAGAGTAATACCAGCAGGGTGATGAACATCGTCGCATGGGCATACTGCACATTACGGAATGCGAAGAAAAGCACGCCGGTAATCACCAGCAGAACTAACTGTCCTTCAAGCGAAGGGACAAACCATAAAATCGGCAGGCCGATCGCAACGCCTACCAACGTACCGATAATCCTGAGCGCAAGGCGATGGCGGGTCGCGTTATAGTTAGGCTGACAAACGAACAGGCTGGTGAGCAATATCCAGTACCCGTGGCGCATCCCGGTAATTTGGATGAGAGCATAACCGATGCACAATACCAGCGACATGCGTACCGCATGGCGAAAGAGAGCGGACTCCGGGGTAAAATTACGCCTCAGACGCAGCCAGATGTCGCTAAACCCGTGCAGGCTATCATCAGCCAACTGGTTTTCTGACTCATTGCGCGGCATTGCCTGGGCCTGCTCCGACTCGATCGTCGCCAGTTGCGCATCAATAGCGCGTAGGTTGGTTAATAAGAACCCAAGCGTATTTAACAGCTCTAACGAAGCGCCGCTGGCGCGCATACGTTCAAGCGCGGCGTCAATGTGGGTAAAGACGCGTTCAAAACGCGGATCATGCTGGTACGGCGTACGCAGTAAGATACAGCGCGCCAGCTGCGTACAGGCCTGCGCCTGCATCGACATCAGACGTTGAAAGCGGAACATGACGTCGCTATGGCGAAAATAATCGCGCAGCGTCTGGTATTGAATATGCGAAGAACTGGCGCGTTCATGAATATCCTGCGCCACAAAATAGTAATGGAGGGTGCGGCGCGTACCGCGTTGACCGCGATCGCCGCGCAGTCGAGTCAACAACGACACTTTCGTTTGGTTCAGCGTCGCCATTAACTGCCCGTTCGCTAACGCTAAACCATAGAGCGGCGCCTGGCTTTCATCTTCAATATCAGGATCAAACAGACGTGATTTCAGTTCCAGATAGTGCGCTAACTGTTCGTAACTGCGTGCCAGATTATCCTGCAACGGACGGATCGGAAATAGCAGATGCCCGGTTAGCGTCAGTAGGTTATACCATACTGCGCCTGCCAGCAGGAGTAGAGGTTGCTGATACCAGTGATCGTATAAAGAGGTACCCAGCATCGTATAGATGGCAATGAGTAACGCGCCGAACGCGATGGTGGCATAGCGTTGCCCTAATCCTCCCAACAGAATAAACCCGCTGGTGGATAACGTTAAGCCCAACGCAAATAGCCACGGCCAGGGAAAGAGCAGCTCCACAGAAGCCGACGCGATAAAAAAGCAAATTAAGGTAATGATTAAATTACGCAAGCGTCCGGCAAGGCGGTCGTCGAGATCGGTTAGCGCCGCGGCAACCATACCGAGCGTGAGCGGGATGGTCAGTTTGACGTCGCCCAGCCACCAGGGCAGGGCGGTGGTGCCGCACAGAGCGATAAAAATGCGGATGTAATACAGCCAGGTACTGTTCCAGGTATAACGGCGAATCAACGGACTTAACATAAAGGCTATTTGTCCCGATCATTCAAAACGGCGGCGCGCGTTAGCTTCTCGCGCGGCGCGAGCGGTTTCTACAGAGACGACGCGGCGACCGACAGGCCAAAGCGCAATCGCGGCAATTTTAAAGTTCGCAATACCGACAGGTATCCCGATGATAGTGACACACTGCGCGATACCGGAGGCAATGTGCATCAGGCATAGCCACCAGCCGAAAAAAAGTAACCAGAAAATATTCAGCAAGGTACCGCCAGTATTCATTAATACGCTTTTCGCCGCCGGATTAAGTTCGTCAACGTGAATGGCTTCATTACCGTAAGGGAACAGGGACAGTTTGGTTATCTCCCAGCAGGAGCGGGTCAACGGCAGGGTAAAAATAAGCACAATACTGACCAGCGTCGCCAGCAGCCAGGCCAGCGTAGTGGCAAAGCCGCCCAGTACAAAGTTTAAAATATTCAGAACGGTACGCATAAACCCTCAGTTCATTCCGGTTTTCTATCACTGCGGGCAATTGTAACGTTTTTTTAGACTGGAGCACGTTTTCTCTGGCGGTTACACTGATAAGCACATCTTTACGTCTGGATTCGCTGAGTCATGGAACTGAAAGCAACTTCTCTTGGAAAACGTCTGGCGCAACACCCGTATGATCGTGCCGTGATCCTCAACGCTGGGGTGAAAGTGTCTGGCGACAGGCATGAATATCTTATTCCATTCAATCAGTTATTGGCGATTCACTGTAAGCGTGGGCTGGTATGGGGCGAGCTGGAGTTTGTCCTGCCGGAGGATAAAGTCGTGCGTTTGCACGGTACTGAGTGGTCGGAAACTCAGCAATTCCATCGCTATCTGGACGCGCACTGGCGTCGCTGGAGCCAGGAGATGAGTGATGTCGCCGCGCAGGCATTACAAGAGCAATGGGCGCGTATTAGTGAGCGAACGGGCGAAAACCAATGGCTTACCCGTGAACGCGTTCGGGGGCTGGAACACGAAATTCGCCAGACGTTTGCCGCCTTACCGCTGCCGGTCTCACGTCTGGAGGAGTTTGATCACTGTCGCGAGATATGGCGTAAGTGTCTGGCATGGTTGCAGGATAGCGAGGGAAGTCGGCAGCAGCATAATCAGGCGTATGCCGATGCCATGCTGGAAGCGCATGCCGACTTTTTTACGCAGATAGAATCTTCTCCGCTTAATCCCTCCCAGGCCAGGGCGGTGGTTAACGGCGAATCATCGTTACTGGTACTGGCGGGTGCGGGAAGCGGCAAGACTTCGGTGCTGGTGGCGCGCGCGGGTTGGCTGTTGGCGCGCGGACAAGCCGATGCGGGGCAAATTCTTTTACTGGCGTTTGGTCGCAAGGCGGCAGAAGAGATGGATGAGCGTATCCGCGAGCGCTTACATACGGAAGAGATTACTGCCCGTACGTTCCATTCGCTGGCGCTGTATATTATTCAGCAAGGCAGTAAAAAAGCGCCGGTTGTCAGTAAGCTGGAAAGTGACGCCACCGCACGGCATCAGCTATTTCTGCGCACCTGGCGTCAGCAGTGTAGCGAGAAAAAAGCGCAGGCCAAAGGCTGGCGTCAGTGGCTGGAAGAGGAGATGCAGTGGGTAGTGCCGGAAGGTAATTTCTGGGACGATGAGACATTGCAGCGGCGTCTGGCCCCTCGCCTGGATCGTTGGGTCAGCTTGATGCGTATGCACGGCGGCGCGCAGGCAGAAATGATCGCTGGCGCGCCAGAGGAGTGCCGCGAGCTGTTTGGCAAACGCATTAAGCTGATGGCGCCGCTGCTGAAGGCCTGGAAAAGCGCGTTGAAAGCGGAAAATGCCGTTGATTTCTCCGGTCTGATCCATCAGGCAATGGTGATCCTCGAAAAAGGGCGTTTTATCAGCCCGTGGAAGCATATTCTGGTCGATGAATTTCAGGATATTTCCCCGCAACGGGCGGCGCTGTTAGAAGCACTGCGCAAGCAGAATAGCCAGACTACGCTGTTTGCCGTGGGCGATGACTGGCAGGCGATTTACCGTTTTAGCGGGGCGCAGCTCTCCTTAACGACGGCGTTTCATCAGATGTTCGGCGAGGGCGAGCATTGCCACCTGGACACCACGTACCGTTTTAACAGTCGGATTGGCGATATTGCCAATCGCTTTGTACAGCAGAATCCGCACCAGCTTAAAAAACCGTTAAATAGTCTGACCCCAGGCGATAAAAAAGCGGTGACGTTATTAGATGAAAGCCAGTTGGACGCGTTACTGGATAAATTATCCGGCTATGCGAAGGAAGATGAACGTATCCTGGTGCTGGCGCGCTATCATCATCTGAAACCCGCGAGTCTACAAAAAGCGGCGACTCGCTGGCCGAAGTTACAGATAGACTTCATGACTATCCATGCCAGCAAAGGCCAACAGGCCGATTACGTGATTCTTGTCGGATTGCAGGAGGGTAACGACGGTTTCCCCGCCCCGGCGCGAGAATCCATTATGGAAAGTGCGCTTCTTCCTCAGGTTGAGGATTTTCCGGACGCTGAAGAGCGGCGTTTGTTATATGTGGCGTTGACGCGCGCGCGTGCGCGGGTCTGGCTGCTTTTTAATAAAGATAATCCCTCGCGCTTTGTGGAGGCGCTTAAACAGCTGGATGTGCCGGTGGCGAGGAAGCCCTAAAGCGCGGGCGGTACAGCATCCCGCCCGCGTAGCGGTTATTTCAGGCGCTCGGCCAGATAACGCGCATAATCCGGAATAAGAATATCTACAGCGTCATTAAAATGCGGGGACTGGATGATAAAGTCCGCCGTTGAGACATTAGTGGCGACAGGAATATTCCATACGGTGGCCAGACGCAGTAGCGCTTTGACATCGGGGTCGTGCGGTACCGCGTTAAGCGGGTCCCAGAAGAAAATCAACACGTCGATTTTCCCTTCTGAAATGAGCGCGCCAACCTGCTGGTCGCCGCCCATCGGGCCGCTCAGCATCGCATTAACGTCCATACCGGTTGCGCGCTGGATCAGATTCCCCGTGGTGCCGGTTGCATAAAGAACGTGTTTTTCCAGCAACGGCTGATGGCGTTCCACCCAGTTCATTAACATCTGTTTGCAGTGGTCGTGAGCAACCAACGCGATATGTTTGCGCGTCGGCAAGGTGCGAGTCGTCAGTTCCATAATTCGATTCCGTAGTTAACCTGTCTACAGATTACTGGAAGCGCTTGATGCTGCAAGAGAAAGACAAAAAAATTGCGCGCTGGGACAACTCATATCAAGAGGGCGGCTGTTTTTCCGCCCATTGCAGAAAATGATGGCGTGTCTGCGGGTCGGCCAGTCGGAACCAATATTTCAGCCGCTGTTCTGTCAGAGTTTGTGATTGCGGCGGTACGGTATCAAGCTCTGAGACGTCGGAAAGTAATGTGCTGTCGTCTGCCATCATCGTGGCGAACTGAGGAAGCGAGGCGCGTTTCGCCGATTTATTATAACGCTCGGTCTCTATTTCATAATCGACCACTTTAGCCGTAGAAGTAATGGCCAGAATATCGAGTTTTACCGGAATGGGCATGGCGTCGCCGTCCAAAAGCGCCAGACGCGGCGCCGCGTTAAAATGCGAGGCTTCGCGCTCGTTTTCCAGCCGCGGGAGCTGAAAATTGACCTGACTTATCAGCTGGGTATCGAAACTTATCACCAGCGGCGGAGAAATATAAAGCCGCTCTTCATTACCGGGCAGGCGGATGGTTTTTTCCACCCGGAAAACGAGTTGATGCGGCCCGTTTTCCAGTTCGATGCTCTCTGCGCCGCGTAATAAAGAGCTGGACACCTTTTTACCGTCCAGCACCAGCAGATCAACCTCATTCGACAAACGGAGCGTTGTGGCAAAAACAGTCACCGGCAAACAGAGAGCAAGGAAGGTGGTTAGCGCGCCGGTTTTCATAAGGTTCTCCTGTCCAAAGGCCGTCTGGCTAATAATGTATCGAAATTTTTCTTAGATCATGTTTACTAACATATAGACATATTTTGGCGTTTTGCTCTCATACATCGGTATGGGATGAATGGTTGCTATGTCAGGTTTGTCGTACACTTTGCAAAACAGCCAGGAGAAAGATGATGAAAGAGACCGATATTGCTGATGTATTGACGTCCACTCGCACTATCGCGCTGGTAGGTGCGAGCGATAAACCCGATCGTCCAAGTTATCGGGTAATGAAATACCTGCTTGAGCAGGGTTACCATGTGATTCCGGTTGCGCCAAAAGTCGCGGGTAAGACATTGCTGGGGCAACAGGGGTATGCCACGCTGGCGGACATTCCAGAAAAAGTCGATATGGTGGATGTTTTTCGCAACTCTGAAGCTGCATGGGGCGTTGCGCAGGAAGCTATCGCTATCGGCGCAAAAACGCTGTGGCTACAGCTTGGCGTGATCAACGAGCAGGCGGCGGTACTGGCGCGGGATGCAGGCATGACCGTGGTGATGGATCGCTGCCCGGCGATTGAGATCCCTCGCCTGGGGCTGGCGAAATAAAAGTTTAAATGGCCGGATATCGCCCTCCGGCCTTTTAAATACAATCAGTTACGTAGTCGCGGCGCCTGAAGCTGTTTGCGAATGGTACGCGCCAGTTCATCCATCGATGGCTGTTCTGGATGCTCGTCCCGCATTTCGCTTCGCAACTGGGCCTCGGCCAGATAAGTATGCACTGGCTGACCATCATCATCTTCCATTACCACGTGGTACCACGGAGCAGCGCGAAGTTCGTCGTTAACCGCCAGTTCATCAGGCGACGGCTCATCAAGCGAATATTCCGGGTCGATATCGACGACCACTCCGAGGTAACCTAACAGGGAATGGCGGACCTGTTGGCCGATACCGAATTTGCTGGCTATCATAGTCACCTCCCGGGAAATAGATACCCTTTATATGAGGATACTATTCCACTTTTCAAGTTACATGACGCGACAGGCAAACCCTTTCAGATACAGCCCTTCCGGGTAGGTGGCGATCACCGGGTGATCGGCGGCCTGACGGAACTGCTCTATAAATTGTACATCACGACCGGCATCTATTGCGGCATCGGCAATGATTTTCTGAAATAAATCGCTGGTCATCAGTCCGGAGCAAGAGAATGTCAGCAGTATGCCGCCCGGATTGAGCAGTTGAATCGCTAACATGTTAATGTCTTTATAGCCCCGGCAGGCCCCCATTAACTGGCTTTTATTTTCGACGAATTTGGGCGGGTCCATGATGATGACGTCGAATTTTTCGCCGTGTTCACGGTAAGCGCGCAGCAACTTAAACACGTCATCGCGCACGAATTCGGCTTTGCTCAAGTCCAGTTGGTTCAGTTCAACGTTTTGCCTGGCGATATCCAGCGCATCCTGTGAGGTATCCACGCTGACAACCTGGCGACAACCGCCCATTAACGCCGACACGGCAAAACCGCCGGTATAAGAGAAGCAGTTCAGTACCCGCTGATTTTCCACGTAGCGGCGCGTCGCCAGACGACTGTCGCGCTGATCAAGATAATAACCGGTTTTGTGGCCGCCCTGGATATCGACCAGCAATTTCATACCGTGTTCTTCAATTGGCAGAAGCGCAGGTGGCAGTTCGCCAGTGACCGGGCCTTGCGTCAGCGCCATCCCTTCTTTTTTCCGCACGGCGACGTCGCTGCGATCGTAAATAGCGCAATCCGGATAGCATGTTTGCAGAGCGCTAATTAATGCGGCGCGTTGATATTCGGCCCCGGCACTGAGCAGTTGCAGCACCAAAAAATGACCAAAACGATCGATAGTGACGCCAGGCAGGCCATCGGATTCACCGGCGATCAGACGATAGCTATCCAGGCCGTCTTTTTTCGCCAGCCAGTCGCGCCACTGCTGCGCCTGGCGCAGGCGGCGGGTGAAAAACGCAATATCAATGGATTCTGCTTTATCAAATGTCCAGACGCGCGCGCGGATCTGGGATGCTGGCGACCAGGCGCCGCGTGCTAACCACTTTCCCTGATGGTCGACGATATCGATAGTTTCACCGAGGTTGGCTTTGCCTTCCAGACGGGAGACGGCGCCGGAAAAGACCCATGGGTGGCGGCGGAGTAAAGATTTTTCTCGCCCTTTGCTGAGGACTAAACGGGGATATTGCGGAAATGTAGATTCAGTCATGCGGAGTAACCTCTCACAAACAGTGACGCGAGCCGGATGATAGCTCCAGCCAGGGACCGTGAAAACGAAATGGCGCGTAGGGTAGCACAGATGAGAGAGGCAATCACCAGCGTATGGCGGTGAGCGTTTCTGCACAAAATAGAATCGTAAAGGCACAGTTTCTTCAGCGGACGCTTTTTATAGTGTTATTTCTTTACATGAAGAAGGAAATACAATGAAAACAGTCTTCTCTTTGACCGCAGCCGCAATGATGGCATTGAGTGGCGGCGTATCTGCCGCGTCGGCGTTTAGCCTCAGTAGTGCGGATATTCCGGCGGATTTTCGTTTAACGCAACAGCATATCTTTAAAGGATTTGGTTGTAGCGGAGAAAATATTTCGCCGCAGCTGAGCTGGCGCAATCCGCCTGCCGGAACCAAAAGCTACGCTATTACCGTCTTCGATCCTGATGCGCCCACCGGAAGCGGCTGGTGGCACTGGACGATGGTGAATATTCCTGCGCAGATTCACGACCTGCCGACGGGGGCTGATAAAAAAACGTTACCCGCTGGAGTGGTGCAGGGACGGAATGATTTCGGTTATGCTGGCTTTGGCGGCGCCTGTCCGCCGCCGGGCGATAAGCCTCATCGCTATCAGTTTACTGTGTGGGCGCTGAATACGGCAACACTGCCGCTCGACAGTGAGTCGAGTGGCGCGTTGGTAGGGTTTATGCTTAACGCGCATGTGATTGCGAAAGCACAATTCACGGCCACATACGGAAGATAAAATAGAGGACGGCACGGTGCAGGAGATGCATATTCGACATCAGGATCTTACGACGGCAGAGGTGCGTTCCAGTCATCTGCACCGTTTGCATCGTGTTACGCTTTTTTCCGCCGCTATTTGCCATATTACGCAGGGCAGTAAAGTCATCATTCAGGATGATAGCCGCCTTGTCGCCGGGCCGGGCGAGTTGATTATTATTCCGGCGAACACGCCGCTGGAGATTATTAATCAGCCTGCGCAGAACGGTTTTCGCTCCGACCTGTTGTTACTTTCACCGGAGATTATTGCTCGCTTTAAAACGATGTACGTTCAGGATTATCCACCGGCAAACCTGACATCGCTGTGTACGCCGATGAGCCGTAGCCTGACATTTATGTGGGAGAACGTGTTGGATGCTGTGCGCCAGGGTTTACCCGTTGGGCTACAGGAACATCAGGCGATGGGGTTACTGTTAGCGCTTTTGCATGATGGCGCGGCAGGACCGCTGCTTATTGAACGGCGTTACACCCTCACGGAGCAGGTGCGGCAACTGATTATGCTCTCGCCTGCTAAGCTATGGACAGCCCAGGAGATAGCCCGCCGTCTTGCTATGGGAACATCGACGCTGCGTCGGCGTTTGCAGCGCGAATCGCAGAGTTATCGACAAATTGTTGAAGAGGTGCGCATGTCCTGCGCGCTTTCTCAACTGCAATCGACGACGCTGCCGATCGGCGAAATAGCGCTACGGTGCGGTTACCTGTCGGGGTCGCGATTTACGGCCAGATTCCGCCAACATTATGGGTGTCTGCCCAGTCAGGTACGTTAAGTATGTCCTGTATGAGCCTCCACCACTGATTATGAAAGGAGAACCATCATGTCGAACGTCTGCATTATCGCCTGGGTTTATGGTCGCGTTCAGGGAGTCGGGTTTCGCTATACCACGCAGCATGAGGCGCAGCGGCTGGGGTTAACCGGCTATGCGAAGAATATGGATGACGGAAGCGTAGAAGTGGTGGCCTGTGGCGACGCGGCGCAGGTGGAAAAACTCATCAAGTGGCTGAAAGAGGGCGGGCCGCGCTCTGCTCGTGTGGACAAAATCCTCACTGAACCGCACAGCCCTCGCGAGACGCTAACAGGCTTTAGTATTCGGTGTTAAATACATTTTACCGGCTTGGGCAGACCGGCGATTTTGGTCGCTTGCTTTGCCGGGCCTTTCGGGAACAGACGATACAGATAGCGGCTGTTGCCTTTTTCTTCGCCGAACTTATTCGCCATCGCCTTTACCAGCATTCGGATGGCGGGAGAGGTATTAAACTCCAGGTAAAATTCGCGCACGAAGCGCACGACTTCCCAGTGTTCCGCAGAGAGCTCAATGCCTTCATTGGCGGCGATAGCGACTGCCAGCGCTTCACTCCACTGCGTCGTCTCTTTCAGATAGCCTTCGCTATCAGTACTGATTTCTTTACCTTCAAAGATCAACATAACGTTTCACTGCGTAATCAACACGGACGGCAGTGTAGCAAAAAATAAAGCCCTGCATAAGCAGGGCTGGAAGAGGGGAATGTCGATTAGTCGCGGCTGGCGAAGCCCAGGATGCTGAGCAGGCTGACAAAGATGTTGTACAGCGAAACGTACAGACTGACGGTCGCACGAATATAGTTGGTTTCACCGCCGTGAATGATGTTACTGGTTTCATACAGGATAGCGCCCGAGGAAATCAGGATAAACACCGCGCTAATCGCCAGGTGCAATGCAGGCAGTTGCAGGAAAATATTCGCCACCATACCAATCAGCACGACGACGATCCCGGCCATTAACATACCGCCCAGGAAAGACATATCCTTACGGGTGGTCAGAACGTAAGCGGAGCAGCAGAAAAATACTAACGCGGTCCCACCCAGCGCCAGGCCAATGACATCGCCCATGCCTGCTGACAGATAGGCGTTAAGAATCGGGCCCAGGATATAGCCGAGGAAGCCGGTAAACGCAAAAGCAGACAGGATACCGACCGGCTTATTGGCGGTTTTATAGGTCAGGAACATCAGCCCATACATACCGACCAGCGTCAGAATCAGGCCGGGGGAGGGCAGCATCAGTACCGTACTGGCTGTCGCGGTAATTGCGGAGAAAGCCAGCGTCAGGCTCAACAGAAAATAGGTGTTGCGCAGTACTTTGTGCGTACTCAGTAGCGAGCTACGATCACGCGATGATGTAATGATACGATCCATTAGTCACTCTCTTATGACAGATGTAATTAATAAAGGAGAATAATAAAAACAGTCACTGTCACCCAGTGGTTTTACCCATCTTTACGCATTCGTTTACGTTTAGTTTCCTTAAGAGATTTCAGGTGATTACCGTCGTTAAAACGGTCTGCTCATGCCTGGCGCTACGCCATAAAACAGGCGGCAGCGCCAACTACGCGCTACCGATAAAAAATTGATAATCACAGAGGTAAAACAGTGGGGACGATCAACACGTATTAAGCCAGTTTTTGTGTTGAAGAAATGGTCAATGTGCCGCTATTTCAGGCAATTAACGAAATTTTGCCTGTTTTTCACGCAAACGAACACATTCGGTCTTTACATGACGCACCGGGATGTTTATAGTGCGCCTCATTCCGGAAGTGTGGCCGAGCGGTTGAAGGCACCGGTCTTGAAAACCGGCGACCCGAAAGGGTTCCAGAGTTCGAATCTCTGCGCTTCCGCCAGATTAAACAAGGGGTTACCGAAAGGTAACCCCTTTGTTTTTTGGGCGCTTAGAATATAGTTAGAAAATACTGCTAGAACATTTCCCGAAAAAACGGACTACGTGGGTTTTTAGTTTCTTTTCGTTTCCTGATGTGTCTATTTATTGAAGATGTAGACCATTCTGGGAGGTGAAGGATGCCCCATCTCTTTCAGAATAATGTTGGTATATTCGACAACAGGGCCTCCTGGATGATTTTCTTCTTTATCCTGAAGATGGCTCAGTGCATGTACAACTTCATGAATAAATGAACGTTTTGTGTCAAAAAGTTGTCTTCCTTCGTTACTTTCATAATGTTCGGTATATGAATCATCAGAATCGTCCAGATTGAGACAAATAACTTTCCTGCCTTCTGAAAGTTTGAAGTGTTCCTGAGCCACGGTAGTTTCAAAGGCTTCGCCTGCCCCCAGTAGCCAGCGCTGCTCCACATCATGTAGTTCTTTTTCATATGCGTAATTCATCAGTCTGCGGAATGTTTCGCTTTGGGTATACGCATTTTGAAGTACGGAGGATAGTTCATCGTAACATTCGTCATAAGTGTCGTCATCAATTTCTGTATCAGGGTCTATTCCACCCGCGCCTGAGATAAGGTACTCCACAGCCTGGATATTTTTAATCAAAGAGCTTATTCTGCTACGCTCTCATATCAACAATGTAAAAATACGCTGAAAATGTTATTTATAATGAAACTTAGGGGCGGGGTTTATTTAATAAAACAAGGGGGCTTCTGTTTGAATACTTCTTGTTTATAAAATCCCTTTATCTCGACTAAAATATTGGATGGGGGAAAAGCGTTTTATCATTGTAATCCGGGAGTGGAGTAGGGGTATGTTGACTACCTGTCAGATCGGCTCCTGTTAATGCTTTCGCTAAAGTTAGAGCTATCTTATCTAATTTTGCACCATTTAGTTTGGTGTCAGTTAAGTCTGAGCCGAATAGAATTGCAGCGGTTAAGTTTACACCGGACATGTTAGCGCAAGTCAGGTCTGCGTGAGTCAGGTTTGCTTTAGTCATGTTTGAACCCATTAGATTTACAGCGTGTAGATTTGCACAACACAAATTTGCACCGACTAAATTTACATTAGAAAGAGTTGTTTCACGGAAATCTGCATTAGAAGCATCTATTTTTGACAAATCTTCCCCCTGGAAATCTTTATGAGCCAGGTTTACTCCGCGCAGGTTCAGAAAACCATCCTCGGTTATAAGTGAATCAGGCTGTTGTATATTATGTTTACTCATCAGCTTTAACATTCGACATACATTCCAAAATCTCTCACTATCAACGTTATCCGTTACAGTTTTTCCATTTTTGTTCACTTCAATAATGACCATGGGATCCGTATTTTCGGATGCTGCTCCACATGACAGACATATAGTACACCCGTTGACATCCTCCAGAAATATTTTATTACCATCGAAGAAAGCATCTTTATTTACATATAATAATGATGTGGTCAGTTTTCCAATTACCTCCCGAAAGCATCTTTCATTGCTTCTTCTTACTCCACCACAGGTAAAAAAATTGACAAACCATTCCAGTATACCGCGTGGTGAAGTTGCACTTTTCATTGCTTCTTTCGTACCGGTACCGGCCGCATGCAAATATCTTAATATATTTTCTGGGGACGCGTTAGTTATTGGCATTTTGATTCCTTCTTATGGAAGTGAGTCGATTCCTTATAGGTGTGAGTCAAGTCACATTTATACAAGGAATAATAAAAAAAGATATAAGGTGATTTTTGTATTTAGAGCTTTGGTTGGGTATGAGTAGGTGTCTGGCATCTGACAAGAGGCGATGATATCTGCCATAACGGTGAAGCAGAAGTAATATCACCCGTGAATAATAAGATTATCCTTACTATTGACTTCCTTCATTTCCAGCATAGCTTACGCTTCATCATCAATGAATAAACAATTAAGTTTGTTGAGCGAAAATTTACCTAAAGAAAAAATAATAAGCCTTAATATTTTTTTGCAGTATTTCAACTTATAGCAGAATAAATGTGCGTAGATGGCGTAAAAACCTGACGAGCAGAAATACTTACACACTAAAAATGCTCCCGCAAACAGAGCAAAATGAGAAAGAGGAACGTTTGCCCCTTACATTTCCACCAAAGATTCTGGTTTTATCTCTTGTAAAGGGCATACGTATCGCGTTTTATCTCATTAAGAAAGTATGTTGACGTATTACATTATGCATAATGCTCTTTCAATTGCTTCACGTTTGAAATGAATAATTCAAAACCAGTGAGCGCCTCTTCTTCGGTACTGGTTTGCGGCAAGCGATAAAGCGCCACTAAAGCAGTATTGTCTGCGTCAGCGCCGATAGTGACGGCGCTCGTGTAGTTAAGACGTAAAAAATGCTGCAAAGTCAGGATGTCGTCAGGCAGTGGCATAAAGGGACAGCACATTTCCAGTGTATGATCGGATTCATTAAAATAAACCTGTATCCCATCATCAATGATAAGCAGTGGCTCATCTTCTGGCGCATCCAGGCCTAACGCGTCATATAAACGATTTAATAGACTTTCCATATAGTTACCTCAAGACTCAAGATGTGATTAATGAAGAAATGCCTTTTACTGACTGCCAAATATTTTCATCCCCAACTCGTTTTTGATAGGAAAGATTGAGCACCTCTGGCGATAAATTTTTCATTACTTTGTTTCCCGCCCCGCCCGTATTTTGTTTCTGAATCTCCAGGTTGCCGCTATTCAGTAATACTTTTTGGAAAATTTTCTGTCCACCGCTATCCGGAAGACTACCAGGCGCACTTAACATATGGGTCTGATGTAAAGAAATGTGCTCTCGCTTGATTTCTGAATCCATCATCCCTGTACGATCTTTGCCGCTTTTACAATTCCAGGCGGGCACCGCGTCAATTTCATGGGCTAACATGGCAAGGCGTTGTGCGAGTTTATAGGGTTCACCGCCATCTTTATGATGTAGGTTATTTTTCCAGATATCCTTAATCTGGCGCGCTAATGTATTGACGACCTCATAATTATCCGGGTATTGCGCCAGCCATTCGCCAACCCAGCCACCAGGTCTGGCTTCAGGGCGTAAATCATTGCCTAATAACTGATGTAGCGCTTCGGCATTATATCTATCCGATGCCTTAAGGCCAAAGCCGAGCTTGAGCGCCAGCTCATTAACACCCACATTAAATGCGGCGACGTCCGGTTTTATTTTTACCGTCTGTAGATCGCCATCTTTATTGCGGATTTTTAAATGAATCATTTTTCCCGGCTGGGTCAACGATTGCCATGCGCGCATTTGATCCTCGACCATCGTTCCCTCTTTGCCGAAAATATTCGACGCGGTGAGTAACCCGACGGATACCAGTTTCAGGCTTACCGCTTCGCCCTCTAAGGCTCTGTTAAGCAACTCAGGTTTACTAAAAAGTGCCGCAGTTAATACTTCTTTGGCTTTGTTTTCAGCGCCGACCTGACGCAGAAGCGGATCTTTTTCATGATAGGGGGAAAGCACGCCATGACGTATCCCGCAAAAGAGCGTTTTATCTTTACCGTCCTCATGCACACTCACCGTGGACATCCACAAATTGTTGGCGTGATGAATATTCCTGGTATCCCAACTGCATACGCCCTTTCCCTGATAAGCACTGGGAAAGATATCTTTTGCGCCAATTTTCATCTCTGCGGCAGGGAGCTGCGTGTTGGTATAGTGATGCCCGTTATGCGTGAGTGTATTTTTTATGGTTTGCCAGGGCTGGTTATTAAGCTGCTTGACCTGAGCATCTCTAAACGCTACTGCCGCAAAGCGATGAGCTTCTTTTGCAGGTAGGCCATTTTGCTGCTGAGTGCGTGCTGCAATAAGTTCGATAAGATTTTTCTTCAATGCTTTTGCCGCGGCTTCTTCTTGTTTTGTTGCTGGCCGGTCCGCTTTAACTTTGGCTAACTCCATTTGGTTTGCCATTGACGTTAGAACCGGGTCTTGTTTACCCAGAACGGTTGCCGCGACGGTAAGAAGATCGCGCTGTAAGTTATAGAGGTTATGCAGCGAGTGGTTAGACGTCTTCTGATGCTGTAGATAATTCCCCCATGTCGCGCCGGGTTCTCGCAGGACAATAATTTCCGGGCGAACGTCGGGCGCTTTAGCCGGCGCTTTGCCCTGGCCTGAGAGAATCTGCATTCCGTTGTATAAGGTTTTTTGTAGGCTTTTAAAAGCCTCCTGGGTTTTTAGTGAAGCTGAGTGATAGAAGCTCTGTATTTGCATAGCGTTTTTAATATTCCTGAATAGGGGAGTGGGAACATTCAACAGGGTTAACAACCCTTTAAAAGAATGTGACTTTTATGCGCCAGGAACTTTAAAAAAATGTCCTTTTTAATGAGAAAGCGCTTCTGATCAGGCGGGGAGGTGTCCTGACGTGTCCATACGTAGTGGCGATCATGGGGGGAGAACGACGCATCAAATGTTCATAAAATCTACAAACTTCACAATTTAGGGCACAACTTTTATTGAAAACCCACCTTCTTGACTCAGATCAAATTCACCGATTTACTCCTGCGTAAAGTAACGGCGTTACATCAAATGTTATACAGGTGTGTGTATGCCAGCAAAGCCCCGGACAAGTAAGACCGTGACGAAAAATATTCGTTTTTCCTATTCCATGCTTGAACAGATAGAATTCGCGTTGAAATCTGAAAAGACGCGGAATTTTTCAGCATGGGTAAAAGAGGCCTGTCGGGAAAAGTTATGTAACACGGGACATAAGCTGTAGTTATCGTTTTATGTGAGAGGAGGCGGCCATTTTGAAAAGAACAACGTGCTTATATACCTCCTGGGTTTTTGCCGCTTTTGTCTCTCTGCTGATATTTGCCTGGAGTGTCATAAACTATCCTCTCTATGAATCCATAATAATTATTGTCTTTTATATCTGGCTAATTCTGGTGCCGCTTTATCTTATTGTGTATGAGTGGCTAATAGATTGTCATTAAATTTATGGTTGCGTACTTGAAAAGTGATATTTCATATCTGTGCGGTAAGTCATTGTCGTAATAATATTATTGGTCAGGCGACGGGCGAGCGTCTGCGCATTTTGCATCGTTTTATCTTCAAAATTTTGCAGTAAGCGTTGCGCTTCTTTCGGATGCGACGCATATAATCTCAGATAGCTCTGTTCCATCTTATACTGCTGCTTAGCTGTTTGCTGTTCAAATGTTTTCCAGGCGTGTTGCACATCTGGCGCAAACGCATTGTAGTCCTGCATAACCAGCGTTTGCAGCGTGCGGAATGTCCAGTAGGTAGAGTCGTTGCTCGCCCGATCGGTTCCTTTATCATCTCCGGGTTGATAATGACGCATCCCCTGATAATAGGGGAGATAGACGCTAAGAGATGGCATTCCATAGGCGATGTATTCTACGTTGCCGATAGCCTGCGGTAATTTCGGTCTGACCTGTAAAATATGTGACTCCTGGGTACGAAAAACGGATATAGGTCGCCATGGTTCTTGTGGATTATGACTGGCATAAGGGTCGTGCGACGTACCCTGATAGTGATTGCGTAACGCGTTTTTTACTGCCGCCACGCTGATCTTCGTTATTGGCGTTAAAAAAACAGGAAATGTTTCCCCTTCGCTAACGACCGTATCCAGATGCGGATTAAACTGGTGTTGTAGCGTCCAGACGCGCGGATAATTATAGGTGGTATCGTTTTTGTTATCCTGCGAATAGGCTTGATGAAAGTCGAATTCGCCGCGGGCCGGATCATATAATCCCTGCTTTTTCGCAAAGCTTACTAACGTTGGTGACGCCATATAATTCGCGTTATCATTCGGATCGTAATGCCGTAAACGTCCCTGATTGGCGGAAACGAAATAGCTATCTGCCGGAAGTCTTACTGCCAGCCATTGATGACCGCTTCCCGTCTCCAGATACCATATCTCTTTGCTATCAATAAACGCGACGCCGAAACCTTCGCCCGCGCCTTTTTGTTCAATAATGTCTCCCAGTAATTTGGCGCCCTGACGCGCCGATTGCGCCACTGGCAGGATCACGGACTCAATGGCGTCTTCCGTGATTCCCGTTTTTGTCACGTAAGGATCGGCAGCCAGCGCCGCTCTGCCGTTATAAATGGTTTCCGTTGCGCTCATTCCGACGCCCGCCGAATTGAAACCGGCTTCACCCATGGCGTTATCGTTAGTATCAAAGTCATGAATCGCCGTATAGCGCATCGCTGTCTCCGGAAGCGGCCAGCTAAAATTGTTCCGATGTGCTTTATACTCGCCTTGTTGATGAAACGCGACGGGATGAATAACCTTATGCTTGGCGTTATTTGCCGAGCCATCCTCGTTGCGCGCGATAATAAAGGAGCCGTCAGCCGAAGCCTGATTGCCTACCAAAAGGGTAGTACAGGCGATGACTTTACCCATACCCAGCAGCGTAACGGCGAATGCAAGATACTTTTTCATAAAGGTTCCCACTGAATAACGCGTTATGGGATGAATTGACCCTGGATTGGAAACCGAGAAAGTGATCGAGCCAGCAATATTCTTTGCCGGCATCCTTTATTTTCTCTTTATTGAGGTTGTATTGATAACCACAGCCCTGTGGCAGGGAAGGGGAACAGAACCTGTACTGACCTTAGCTATCACCGCTATCAGGCAGACGAACCGAAAAGATATTATGTTCATCGGCATAGCGGTAAGATGCCGAACCACCGTGTAATAGAGCAATCGCGTTAACTAACGATAACCCCAGGCCGAAACCGGCAGTGTGGCGGGCATTATCTCCTCGCCAAAAACGCCGGAAAAGCTTATCCGCATCGGCGGGGTGGCTGCCCGGATTAGCGACCCGAATTTCTGCAACGTTATCATCATAAGCGCTTTCAATACGTATCACGGCGTTTTCATCAGAATAACGGATGGCATTCGTCAGCAGGTTTGAGAGCACTCTTTGTAATAATATTTCGTCAGCCCATACCGTTCCCTGACATTGATTTATAAAACAGATGCGCTTCTCCTCGGCAAGGGGGCTAAGATAATCCAGCATATTTTCGACCAGCGCATTGAGCGAAACAGGCTGTTTTTTTACCGCTATATTCTGGTGCTCCGCGCGTGCCAGAAAGAGAATATTTTCTGTCAGTCGCGACAGTCCCTCCAGCTCTTCAATATTATCGACAAGGGCTTGTTGATACTCTTCGGCGCTGCGTTCCTGACTCAGCATCACCTGATTCTTCCCCAGTAAAATATTAACAGGCGTGCGCAGCTCATGCGCCAGATCGTCGGCAAATTGGTTCAGGCGTTCAAAATCGTCGGAAAGCTTCTGGCGCATGGTATTTAGCGCTTGTCCAAGCGGCCTGAGCTCAACGGGTAACGCCTGTTCCGCCAACGGCTGGCGAAGTGTGCCGCTATCTGTCGCCGCGGTGAGTCGGCTGAGCGACGTAATGGCCCGCAGCCCGTTTCTGATGACTAATGGACTGAGCGCCGAACAGACGAGGATCGCGATAAGGCTAATCAGCAAACTGTTGCGGCGATATTGCGCCAGCATTTGCCGCCTTTCCGTCGCCAGCCTGGCAATAGTAAGGGTCAGCGGGTCATCGCCGCTTCTGGCGTTTACTCGTACCGCGGTCAGCTCCGTGCCTTGTACCGCTTGGCGAAATAAGGTTTCGCGGGTGATGTTTTTAGCCAGCGGAATCTCGTTAAAGCGTTGGTCGGGGATGCCGCTATGATTAATCGCAACATTGTGGCCTGTTGCTGAATGGATCAATAAGATATCCTGCTTCGTATCCACCATCCGATTGAAATAGAGCGGCAGATTTTCCGGCCTGGCGCCATCCAGTAACAGTTGCTGCATTTGCGCCGCCCGATTTATTAGCGTCATATCATCCCGATACGTTAATTCTTTGCTCAGCGCGTTATAGAGCGTCCAGCTAATGCCGGTACAGGCGAGGATAAGTATGGCGATAAAAGAAATTGTCAGGCGCAGCGTCATTGATAACTTAACCATTCTGCGACGTTTCCGCCTGTAATCGATAACCCATCCCCCGGACGGTCATAATGAGCTTCTTTTCAAATGGATCGTCTACTTTGGCGCGCAGCCGACGAATCGCGACATCAACGGTGTTGGTTTCACTATCAAAGTTAATTCCCCAAACTTCGCTGGCGATCGCGGTTCGGGGCACAATTTCTCCTGCCCGGGAGGCCAGTAACCAGAGGAGCAGGAATTCTTTGCGGGTCAGGGAAATCGGTTTGCCATTTCGTGACACCGATTGCTTTGTGGCATCCATGTCCAGACCATTGATCGTCAGTCGGGTAAAGACCGGGACGTGCTGTCTGAGTTGAGCTCTCACCCGGGCCAGCAGTTCGGCGAAGGAAAAAGGCTTAACAAGGTAATCATTAGCGCCCGCCTCAAGACCTTTGACGCGATCCTCAACCGAGTCGCGCGCCGTCAGGCAAATAACGGGGGACTGATGCGCAGTGCGTAACGCGCGTAAAACCTGCCATCCATCAAGCCCCGGCAGCATAATATCAAGAATAATCAATGAATAATGTTCCTGAAGGGCCAGGTGTAATCCGTCTCGTCCATCACAGGCATAATCAACCACATAGCCTGCCTCCGTGAGTCCCTGACGTACCCACTGAATGGTTTTCTGGTTATCTTCAATCAATAAAATCTTCATCAACGCAGTATGCCATAGGCTTGGTAGCGAATCCGTAAATCTCCAACAAGATGACATAATTGTCATGTCCGTGTAAGGTTAATCCTGGACGCGCCAGATATATTTTCCTGCATCAATACCGTAAAGGAGTGAAGCATGAAACGATATATACTGGCTACCGCGATAGCATCTCTTGTTGCAGCCCCTGCAATGGCGCTGGCCGCTGGCAACAATATTCTCAGCGTACATATTCTCGATCAGCAAACAGGCAAACCGGCGCCCGGCGTGGAGGTGGTACTGGAGCAGAAAAAGGATAACGGATGGACGCAATTAAATACCGGGCATACCGACCAGGACGGACGTATTAAAGCACTGTGGCCCGAAAAAGCTGCCGCGCCGGGGGATTATCGCGTTATTTTTAAAACCGGCCAGTATTTTGAAAGTAAAAAACTGGATACGTTTTTCCCGGAGATTCCCGTCGAGTTTCATATCAGCAAAACGAATGAGCACTATCATGTGCCGCTGTTATTAAGTCAGTATGGTTATTCAACCTATCGCGGGAGCTAATTTAGAGCCTATCCCATTAGGGCTATTTTACTTGCCATTTTGGACCTGGGCAGTGCTCGCCAAAACGCGTTAGCGTTTTGAACGCCGCTAGCGGCGGCCCGAAGGGCGAGCGTAGCGAGTCAAACCTCACGTACTACGTGTACGCTCCGGTTTTTGCGCGCTGTCCGTGTCCAAACTGGCTGCGCCAATAACGCCTGGTGGGATAGGCTCTTAGATTGTATTAATCGCCGCGATTTATGGCGATCAAACATCGCGGCGGGAATAAAAATCTTCAGCGTATCGACTCTTCTCCCACAAGCGGTGGTTATCCCGCTTGTGGGCATGAGTGACGGTTAAACAGGCGCTTCCATCTCAAGTCTGACCGGATGAAAACGGCGTTTGAAATAAATCAGGCCATGCCCATCCTGGCTAAGGATAATATTTTTGATCGCCACCAGATACACCAGATGCGTGCCAATGGTTTGTACCTCGCTGATCTCGCCTTCAAGACCGGCCAGCGCGCCGTTAAGTACCGGCTGGCCCAGCGGCCCGTTTTGCCAACATGGCTGGTGAAAACGCTCCTCCATCGCCATCCCCGTCATACCGGCAAAGTGGCGCGCCATCAGCTCCTGCTCATGGTTAAGTACATTAATGCACAGCCTGCCGTTACCCTGAAAAACGGGGTTCATGGCGCTATTGGCATTAATACATACCATTACGGAGGGCGGCGTATCGGTGACGGAGCAGACCGCTGTTGCGGTGATACCGCAGCGTCCGGCGTGACCCGCCGTGGTTACGATGTTGACCGCTGCCGCCAGACTTGCCATCGCATCGCGAAAACGCAGACGTTGTTCATCTACTTGCATGAGAACCTCCTGCCGCGTTATTTCAGCAGCTTATCCAGTTGATTGATGTCGTCGTTATTGTGCAAATGCGAAACCGTCCAGCCATTCTGATCGTATTCGGAGAGGCAGCGATCGACCATTGCCATCATCTTATCCATATTGCCGGAGCTCTGGGCCTGACGCAGGCACTGCAGACGAATTTCATCCTGGCTGCCCGAGTAGTTAATCTCGTACAGCTCATGGCGACCGCCGAACTCGCTGCCGATGGCATCCCACATCAATTTAAGAATTTTGATACGTTCAACATGGTCCATTCCGTTAGAGCCGCGTACGTATTTCGCCAGGTACTGGTCGATTTGCGGATTATTCAGATCGCGGGCGCTGGAAGGCAGGTAAATCAGGCCGCTGGTAACGTTACGTTCAATAATATTTTTAATTTTCGCGTAGGCCATTGGGGCCATCACACGATAGGTTTGCAGCGCGGCGTGGTCCGGTAGCCAGGCGCCGTTTACCCACGGGGTTGCTTCAGAACACATAGAATCGCTCAATGCCCAGAACATATTGCGCCAGGCCACGACTTCGCCGAGATCGGCCTGCACGCCACGGAACTCTACGGTACCCGTACATTCGAGCGATTTTTTCAGCAGCGCGGTAATGAAATCAAGTTTAACCGCCAGACGAACACAGGCTTGCAGTGGATACATACGGGCAAAGCCGCCTTCCATCGTCCAGCGACGGCAACGATCGAAATCACGGTAAATCAACACGTTTTCCCACGGGATCAGCACCTTGTCCATCACCAGAATGGCATCGTTTTCATCAAAGCGGCTGGAGAGTGGATAATCAAACGGCGAGCCCGTCGCGCCCGCGACCATTTCATACGAGGCGCGCGAAATAAGTTTTACGCCTTCGGCATCCATTGGCGCGACAAACATCAGAGCAAAATCCGGGTTTTCGCCCATCACCTGGGCTGAGCCGAAACCAATCATGTTGTAGTGAGTCAGGGCGGAGTTAGTGGCGACAACTTTCGCCCCGCTGACAATAATCCCGGCGTCCGTCTCTTTCTCCAGCTTGATATAGACGTCTTTCACTTCGTCGGCAGGTTTGTGGCGGTCAATGGGCGGGTTGACGATAGCATGGTTAAAGTACAGGCCGGTCTCCTGAATACGGGTGTACCAGTTACGGGCGTTCTGCTCAAACTGGCCGTAGAAAGCTGGGTTAGCGCCCAGAGCGCAGCCAAAGGCGGCTTTGTAATCCGGTGTGCGTCCCATCCAGCCGTAACTCAGGCGTGACCACTCGGCGATAGCATCACGCTGTTGGCGCAGATCGTCTGCGCTTTTCGCCACGCGGAAAAATTTATGTGTATAACCGCCGCTGCCGGTATCGGTATTCCAGCACAGGGTATCTTGCATCGATGGTTTATGTAATGCGTCATACAGTTGTGCGACAGAGGCTGCGGCATTGCGGAATGCCGGATGTGTCGTAACATCTTTAACGCGTTCACCGTAAATATAAATTTCCCGCCCGTCCTGCAGGCTTTTTAAATACTCTTCGCCCGTTAACGGACGCTTGTTATCAGTACGAAAATCTTCAGGTTTCATTGCGGCCTCTTCCTCGTTAATCGGAATGTTTTGTTAATAATATGTTTCTTATTTGTTGTTTAATTGAATAGGCAGAAGCGTAAACTGTGAAGAGACTTTCAGGACAACGGCGGGTACTTTTCAGATGAACGTCGAAGAAGAAGAGTAAAATGCGATCGCCGTCAACGTTGTAAGCGGGAGGGGATTCCCGTGTCGGCGGCGTGGGAAGGTAATAATACTATGCTTCCGCTTCGCTATCAGGATGCTGGCGCCCCAGGGCAATAAGATCGTCCAGCAGCAGCATCAATTGCTGTGTTTTTTCGGGCGTGAAATCGGCCTCAATTTTTCGATAAGCCTCTTCTACCTGGCTCCGGGCACGGGAGTACAACGTTTGTCCCTGCTCCGTCAACATGACATATAACTTACGCTGATCGTTAACCGGCTTGAGTCGCAACACCAGTCCGTCTCGCTCCATGCGCGTCAATATTCCGGTCAGACTTGGACGCAAAATACAGGTACGAAATGCCAGCTCGTGAAAATCCATAGAGGGGCTATCGGCCAGGATTCGCACAATGCGCCATTGCTGGTCGGTCAGATTGTGGCTTTTAACGATGGGGCGGAAATAGGTCATTGCCGCTTCGCGCGCCTGAAGCAATGCGATGGTTAATGAATCATGCATAAGCGTTTCTCTTTTGCAGAATTATTAATACCTGAATAATCGTGTTTACCGATGTGAGCTATGACATCTGTTTTATGTCCAAAGTTTAACAGAAACAAGGGGTTTTATTTAACTCTTTGATATATATGTATTTGATAATAAATTTGTGAAAATATTGTTAATCACATCACAAATACTTTACTTCAGCTTGCTAAATGTACAGCGAAAGCATAAATCTAATCATTAATATATTAATGAAATCACAGCCCGTTAAATCGGCCTGAGGAGTTTATGTATGAAGGGTACTGTTTTCGCCGTTGCGTTAAACCATCGCAGCCAGCTTGATGCCTGGCAAGAGGCTTTCTCTCAGCCTCCCTATAATGCGCCGCCTAAAACCGCAGTGTGGTTCATCAAGCCGCGTAATACGGTGATTCGTCACGGCGAACCCATTCCTTATCCGCAGGGAGAAAAGGTACTGAGCGGCGCGACAGTGGCGCTCATTGTGGGGAAAACCGCCAGCCGGATACGCCCTGAAGCGGCGGCGGACTATATCGCCGGGTATGCGTTGGCTAACGAGGTCAGCCTGCCGGAAGAGAGCTTTTATCGCCCGGCGATTAAAGCGAAATGTCGCGATGGCTTTTGCCCTCTGGGTGAAATGGCGCCGCTGAGTGATGTGGATAACCTCACCATTATCACTGAAATCAACGGACGAGAAGCGGACCACTGGAATACTGCCGATTTACAGCGTAGCGCCGCACAGCTGCTTAGCGCGTTAAGTGAGTTCGCTACGCTTAACCCTGGCGATGCGATCTTACTCGGTACGCCGCAGAATCGCGTTGCGCTGCGTCCCGGCGATCGGGTGCGTATTCTGGCGAAAGGTTTACCCGCTCTGGAAAATCCGGTTGTCGCAGAAGATGAATTCGCCCGCCACCAGACGTTTACGTGGCCGTTGTCAGCAACGGGAACGCTATTTGCGCTGGGGTTGAACTACGCCGATCACGCCAGCGAGCTGGCATTTACGCCGCCGAAAGAGCCGCTGGTATTTATCAAAGCGCCAAACACCTTTACCGAACATCATCAAACGTCGGTGCGCCCGAACAACGTCGAATATATGCACTATGAAGCCGAACTGGTCGTGGTAATTGGCAAAACGGCGCGTAAGGTGAGCGAAGCCGAAGCCATGGAGTATGTGGCCGGTTACACCGTCTGTAACGACTACGCGATCCGCGACTATCTGGAAAACTACTACCGTCCAAATCTGCGGGTAAAAAGCCGCGACGGCCTGACGCCGATAGGCCCGTGGATTGTGGATAAAGAGGCGGTTTCTGATCCGCATAACCTGACGTTACGCACCTTTGTCAACGGTGAGCTGCGGCAGGAAGGGACGACCGCCGATCTGATCTTCAGCATCCCGTTCCTGATTTCTTATCTGAGCGAATTTATGACGTTGCAACCGGGCGACATGATTGCCACCGGTACGCCGAAAGGGTTGTCCGATGTGGTGCCGGGGGATGAAGTTGTCGTGGAAGTAGAAGGCGTGGGTCGCCTGGTTAACCGAATCGTCAGTGAGGAGAGCGCAAAATGAAGAAAATAAATCATTGGATTAACGGCAAAAATGTTGCAGGTAACGACTACTTCCAAACCACTAACCCGGCGACTGGTGACGTGCTGGCGGAAGTGGCCTCCGGCGGTGAAGCAGAAGTGAACCAGGCTGTCGCGGCGGCCAAAGAGGCGTTCCCGAAATGGGCCAACCTGCCGATGAAAGAGCGTGCGCGCCTGATGCGCCGCCTTGGCGACCTGATTGACCAGCATGTGCCGGAAATCGCGGCGATGGAAACCGCCGACACCGGCCTGCCTATTCACCAGACTAAAAACGTGCTGATTCCGCGCGCCTCGCATAACTTCGAATTCTTCGCCGAAGTGTGCCAGCAGATGAACGGCAAGACCTATCCGGTTGACGATAAAATGCTCAATTATACGCTGGTGCAGCCCGTCGGCGTCTGCGCGCTGGTGTCGCCGTGGAACGTGCCGTTTATGACCGCGACCTGGAAAGTCGCGCCGTGCCTGGCGCTGGGTAACACCGCGGTGCTCAAAATGTCCGAGCTGTCGCCGTTGACTGCCGACAGGCTGGGCGAGCTGGCGCTGGAGGCAGGAATTCCGGCAGGCGTGCTGAACGTGGTGCAGGGCTATGGCGCGACGGCGGGCGATGCGCTGGTACGCCACCATGACGTGCGTGCGGTGTCGTTTACCGGCGGGACCGCCACCGGTCGCAATATCATGAAAAATGCTGGCCTGAAAAAATACTCGATGGAGCTGGGCGGCAAATCGCCGGTGCTGATTTTTGAAGATGCCGACATTGAGCGCGCGCTGGACGCCGCGCTGTTCACCATCTTCTCGATCAACGGCGAACGCTGCACCGCCGGGTCGCGCATCTTTATCCAGCAGAGCATTTACCCTGAGTTCGTGAAGCGCTTTGCCGAACGCGCGAATCGCCTGCGTGTCGGCGATCCGACCGACCCGAATACCCAGGTCGGCGCGCTGATTAGCCAACAGCACTGGGAGAAAGTCTCCGGTTATATTCGCCTCGGCATTGAAGAGGGCGCAACGCTGCTGGCGGGCGGTGCGGAAAAACCCACTGACCTGCCTGCGCATCTGAAAGGCGGTAACTTCCTGCGCCCAACCGTGCTGGCCGATGTCGACAACCGTATGCGCGTCGCGCAGGAAGAGATCTTTGGGCCGGTCGCCTGCCTGCTGCCATTCAAAGACGAAGCGGAAGGGTTACGTTTGGCGAACGACGTGGAATACGGTCTGGCCTCTTATATCTGGACCCAGGACGTGAGCAAAGTGTTGCGCCTGGCGCGTGGGATTGAAGCCGGCATGGTCTTCGTCAACACCCAGAACGTCCGCGACCTGCGCCAGCCGTTCGGCGGCGTGAAAGCCTCCGGTACCGGGCGCGAAGGCGGCGAATATAGCTTCGAAGTGTTTGCGGAAATGAAAAACGTCTGCATCTCAATGGGCGACCATCCTATCCCAAAATGGGGAGTTTGATATGGGCAAGTTAGCGTTAGCAGCAAAAATTACCCACGTGCCGTCGATGTATCTTTCTGAACTGCCGGGAAAAAATCACGGTTGTCGTCAGGCAGCCATTGATGGGCATATTGAAATTGGCAAGCGTTGCCGCGAAATGGGCGTTGACACCATTATCGTATTCGACACCCACTGGCTGGTGAATAGCGCTTACCACATTAATTGTGCCGACCATTTCCAGGGCGTCTATACCAGCAACGAATTGCCACACTTTATTCGCGACATGACCTATGACTATGACGGCAATCCGGAGCTCGGCCACCTGATCGCCGACGAGGCGGTCAAACTGGGCGTGCGCGCTAAAGCGCATAACATCCCGAGCCTGAAGCTGGAGTATGGCACGCTGGTGCCGATGCGCTACATGAACAGCGACAAGCACTTCAAAGTGGTCTCCATTTCGGCGTTCTGCACTGTGCATGATTTTGCCGACAGCCGCAGACTGGGCGAAGCCATTCTCAAGGCGATTGAGAAATATGACGGTACCGTAGCGGTATTCGCCAGTGGTTCTCTGTCGCACCGTTTTATTGACGACCAACGGGCGGAAGAGGGGATGAACAGCTACACCCGCGAGTTCGATCATCAAATGGACGAGCGCGTGGTCAAGCTGTGGCGCGAAGGCAAATTCAAGGAGTTTTGCACCATGTTGCCGGAGTACGCCGACTACTGCTACGGCGAAGGCAACATGCACGACACGGTCATGCTGCTGGGAATGCTGGGTTGGGACAAATACGACGGCAAGGTGGAGTTCATCACCGATCTGTTCGCCAGCTCCGGTACCGGCCAGGTGAACGCTGTTTTCCCGCTGCCTGCGTAAGGGGTGTTTATGCCGCACTTTATTGCTGAATGTACTGAAAATATTCGCGAGCAGGCTGATTTACCCGGCCTGTTCAGCAAGGTAAACGAGGCGCTGGCCGCCAGCGGGATTTTCCCCATCGGCGGTATCCGCAGTCGCGCCCACTGGCTGGATACCTGGCAGATGGCTGACGGTAAGCATGATTACGCGTTTGTGCATATGACGCTGAAAATCGGCGCCGGGCGCAGCCTGGAGAGCCGTCAGGAAGTTGGCGAAATGCTGTTTGGGCTGATTAAAGCCCACTTCGCCGACCTGATGGAGAACCGCTATCTGGCGCTGTCGTTTGAGATTGCCGAGTTACATCCGACGCTCAATTACAAACAAAACAACGTACACGCGTTATTTAAATAGCACACTCTTTCGCCCGGTGGCGCTGCGTTTACCGGGCCTACAAAAAAAACGATGCACGAAGCAATACCGAACCGTAGGCCGGGTAAGACGCACCCGCGTCGCCACCCGGCGCAGCAGCACCGAATGACGTAACAGGAAGCAACTATGCTCGATAAACAGACCCATACCCTGATCGCCCAGCGACTTAATCAGGCTGAAAAACAGCGTGAACAGATCCGCGCAGTGTCGCTGGATTACCCCAACATCACTATTGAAGATGCCTATGCTGTACAGCGTGAATGGGTCAATATCAAGATCGCCGAAGGGCGCACGCTCAAAGGCCACAAAATCGGCCTGACCTCAAAAGCGATGCAGGCCAGCTCGCAAATCAGCGAACCGGATTACGGCGCGCTGCTTGACGATATGTTCTTCCATGACGGCGGCGATATCCCCACCGACCGTTTTATCGTCCCGCGTATTGAAGTGGAGCTGGCGTTCGTGCTGGCGAAACCGCTGCGCGGCCCTCACTGCACGCTGTTCGACGTCTACAACGCCACGGATTATGTGATTCCGGCGCTGGAACTGATTGACGCCCGCAGCCACAACATCGACCCGGAAACCCAGCGTCCGCGCAAAGTGTTCGACACCATTTCCGACAACGCCGCCAACGCCGGGGTGATCCTCGGTGGTCGTCCCATCAAACCAGACGAGCTGGATCTGCGCTGGATCTCCGCGCTGCTCTATCGCAACGGCGTGATCGAAGAAACCGGCGTCGCCGCAGGCGTGCTGAATCATCCGGCCAACGGCGTAGCGTGGCTGGCGAACAAGCTTGCCCCCTACGATGTCCAGCTTGAAGCCGGGCAGATCATCCTCGGCGGCTCGTTCACCCGCCCGGTGCCGGCGCGCAAGGGCGACACCTTCCATGTCGATTACGGCAACATGGGCGCGATCAGTTGCCGGTTTGTGTAAGGAAAAAACGATGAAAAATGCTTTCAAAGACGCGTTAAAAGCGGGGCGCCCGCAAATCGGTTTGTGGCTGGGGCTTGCCAACAGTTACAGCGCTGAACTGTTAGCGGGCGCCGGCTTCGACTGGCTACTGATTGACGGTGAACACGCGCCAAACAACGTGCAGACGGTGTTGACCCAGTTGCAGGCGATTGCGCCTTATCCCAGCCAGCCGGTGGTGCGTCCGTCATGGAACGATCCGGTACAGATTAAGCAACTGCTCGACGTCGGCGCGCAAACGCTGCTGATACCGATGGTGCAGAATGCCGATGAAGCGCGAAACGCCGTGGCGGCTACGCGTTATCCGCCTGCCGGTATTCGCGGCGTGGGCAGCGCGCTGGCGCGGGCATCGCGCTGGAATCGCATTCCGGACTATCTCCACCAGGCCAACGACGCTATGTGCGTACTGGTGCAGATTGAAACGCGTGAGGCGATGAGCAATCTGGCGTCAATTCTCGACGTGGATGGCATTGACGGCGTGTTTATTGGCCCGGCGGATCTCAGCGCCGATATGGGCTTTGCCGGCAATCCGCAGCACCCGGAAGTGCAGGCGGCGATTGAGAACGCCATCGTGCAGATACGCGCGGCGGGGAAAGCGCCGGGGATTCTGATGGCCAATGAAGCACTGGCGAAACGTTATCTGGAACTGGGGGCGCTATTTGTCGCCGTCGGCGTTGACACCACGCTGCTGGCGCGCGGCGCGGAGGCGCTGGCGGCGCGCTTTGGCGCAGAAAAAAAGCTGTCCGGTGCGTTCGGCGTCTATTAAGCCTGGCCCGGTAAGCGCAGCGCTACCGGGCAACCGTAGTACCCTACAAAAATTCCCATCAGAGGAAAAAAAATGAGCGACACATCATCTGCACTTCCGGAAAGCCCCGAGTCTGTCAGTTCGCACAACGCGCTCAGCACGGGTCAACAAACCGTCATAAATAAACTGTTCCGCCGACTGATCGTATTTTTATTCGTGTTGTTTATCTTCTCGTTTTTAGACCGTATCAACATCGGTTTTGCCGGGTTGACGATGGGGCAGGATCTGGGGTTAAGCGCCACCATGTTTGGCCTTGCCACGACGCTGTTTTACGCCACCTACGTCATTTTTGGCATTCCCAGCAACGTGATGTTGAGCATCGTCGGCGCCCGCCGCTGGATTGCGACCATTATGGTGCTATGGGGCATTGCATCTACCGCCACGATGTTCGCGGTGGGACCGAAAAGCCTGTATGTGCTGCGAATGCTGGTGGGCATTACCGAAGCGGGCTTTTTGCCAGGAATATTGCTCTATTTAACCTACTGGTTCCCGGCATTTTTCCGCGCCCGCGCCAACGCATTATTTATGATTGCCATGCCGGCCACTACCGCGTTGGGGTCGATTGTCTCCGGCTATATTTTATCGCTGGACGGCATATTCAATCTGCATGGATGGCAGTGGTTATTCCTGTTGGAAGGATTTCCGTCAGTTTTGTTAGGCATTATGGTCTGGTTTTACCTGGATGATACCCCGGCAAAAGCCAAATGGCTGACGGCAGAGGATAAAAAATGTTTGCAGGAGATGATGGATAATGACCGCCTGACGCTGGTTCAGCCGGAGGGGGCCATCAGCCATAACGCCATGCAGCAGCGTAGTCTGTGGCGCGAAGTATTCACGCCAATTGTACTGATGTATACGCTGGCCTATTTTTGCCTTACCAATACGCTTAGCGCCATTAGTATCTGGACGCCGCAAATCCTGAAAAGTTTTAATGAAGGCAGCAGCAATATCACCATCGGCCTGCTGGCGGCGATCCCGCAGATTTGTACTATTCTGGGCATGATTTACTGGAGCCGCCATTCGGACAAACATCAGGAACGTAAACATCACACGGCGTTGCCGTTCCTGTTTGCCGCCGCGGGCTGGCTGCTGGCGTCGGCGACCGACCATAACCTGATCCAGCTCCTGGGGATCGTGATGGCATCCACGGGTTCCTTTAGCGCGATGGCGATCTTCTGGACCACGCCGGATCAGTCGATCAGTTTACGCGCCAGGGCGATAGGCATTGCGGTCATCAATGCCACCGGCAATATTGGCTCCGCGCTCAGCCCGTTTATGATTGGCTGGCTAAAAGATATCACCGGTAGCTTCAATAGCGGACTCTGGTTTGTCGCTTCTCTGTTAGTCGTCGGCGCCGCCATTATCTGGCTTATTCCCATGAAAGCATCGCGTCCGCGCGCCACCCCTTGAGGAGAAACTATGTGCCAACGTGCGATCGCCAATATTGATATCAGCAAAGAGTATGACGAAAGCATGGGCAGTAACGATGTGCATTATCAGTCGTTTGCTCGTATGGCGGATTTCTTTGGTCGTGATATGCAGGCGCATCGCCACGACCAGTTTTTTCAAATGCACTTTCTTGATACCGGGCAGATTGAGCTACAGCTCGACGATCATCGCTATTCGGTGCAGGCGCCGCTATTTGTGCTTACGCCGCCCTCGGTGCCGCATGCTTTTATTACCGAATCGGATAGCGATGGTCATGTTCTGACGGTACGCGAAGAGCTGGTTTGGCCGCTGCTGGAAGTGCTTTATCCCGGCACCAGAGAGGCCTTCGGCCTGCCGGGAATCTGTCTGTCGCTGGCGGATAAACCCAACGAGCTGGCGGCGCTCAAACATTACTGGCAGCTAATTGAGCGGGAGTCCACGGAACAACTGGCTGGCTGCGAACATACCCTGGTGCTACTGGCACAGGCGGTATTTACCTTGCTGTTGCGTAATGCGAAGCTGGACGATCACGCCGCAACCGGGATGCGCGGTGAACTGAAACTTTTTCAGCGCTTTACCCTGTTAATTGACAACCACTTCCATCAGCACTGGACGGTGCCCGATTATGCCTGCGAGTTGCATATTACCGAATCTCGTTTGACCGATATTTGCCGACGTTTTGCTAATCGCCCGCCTAAACGCCTGATTTTTGATCGGCAATTACGCGAGGCGAAACGACTGCTGCTTTTTTCCGACAATGCTGTCAACGAGATCGCCTGGCAATTAGGTTTTAAAGATCCGGCTTATTTCGCCCGTTTCTTTAATCGCCTTGCTGGCTGTTCTCCTTCGCAGTTTCGCCAACGTGAAGTTCCCTCTTTTCTCAACTAAGAAGAGTAAAAACATGATGAAAAAAAGCGTCGCTATGCTGGCGGTTTGTATGCTGGCGCAAAGCCACCTTGCTATTGCTGCTGGTGCTCCTGCGCCTCAAGAGATCAACATTGTTTTACTGGGCACCAAAGGCGGGCCTTCTTTGCTCAATACAGCCAGACTACCGCAAGCGACGGCGCTCACTATCGGCGATAAAATATGGCTGATAGATGCCGGCTACGGCGCCAGTCTGCAACTGGTGAAAAACGGCATTCCACTGCGCAACATCAATACTATTTTGCTCACCCATCTGCACAGCGACCACATACTGGATTATCCTTCCTTGCTGATGAATGCCTGGGCAAGTGGTCTGAAAGACCATACCATACAGGTGTATGGCCCGCCGGGAACCCAGGCGATGACGAAGGCTAGCTGGAAGGTCTTTGACAGGGATATCACGCTACGCATGGAAGAAGAGGGGAAACCCGATCCGCGCAACCTGGTTAAGGCGACCGATATTAGCCAGGGCGTCATCTATAAAGATGAACTGGTTACAATAAGCGCGCTGAAAGTGCCTCATTCCCCTTTCCCGGACGGTGAAGCGTTTGCTTACCGTTTTGATACCCAAGGTAAGCGAATCGTCTTCTCTGGCGATACGTCCTGGTTTCCGCCGCTTGCAACGTTTGCCCAAGGGGCGGATATCCTGGTACATGAGGCGGTACATGTCCCTTCGGTAGCAAAACTGGCTAATAGTATTGGCAACGGAAAAACGCTGGCTGAAGCGATTGCGTCGCATCACACCACGATTGAAGATGTCGGTAAGATTGCTCGCGAGGCCCACGTGAAAAAACTGGTGTTAAGTCATCTGGTGCCTGCGACGGTTGCGGATGACGTCTGGCAACAGGAAGCCATGAAAAATTACCCGGGCCCTGTCATTGTCGGTCATGACAATATGACGATAAGCGTACCGTAAGTATCAGGGCAGGGGTAAACCCACGGGCTGACATGATGTCAGCCCGTTATGCTTTTGGCGATCAGCATGACACGCAGAGCTTTTGTCTAAAACATTATTTTTTCTAAACACTACTTGCTGATTTTTATGCACAATAAAGGTAAGATGATTGCTCTGGTGAAATATTACTAAATAAGAATGTCACGGATGGAATTTATACAGTGTTAAAAGCAATGCGTTTCTTTGTCTGCCGGCCATCAGTAATATCCTCTGTACCGGCTCCTCGTTGCCAAAGTGAAGGTTAGATTAAACGAATCAAAAAATATCCGAACTGTACAATTTTTATATCAAACATATTTAACTGCAAAATACTGCAAACGTGCGCGAATACACTTAATCAGTAGTATGGCTAATGCATACTTTATTTCCTAAACTTTCTTATTATCTATTTGAATATTTCTGGTTAAACCAAATGGACAAACGGATACCAGACACTCGAAAGGATAACTGCAGGCTTCTGGTTTAGGATTGCAGTTACCAGGACAGTGGCTATTTTCTTTAAGCGATTTCCATAGAGCAGGATTAAACCTGGTAACGTTGTAAACAGTAACGGGATAAAGTTTATCGTTTATTAAGACCCCCTTATTAAAGGGGATGATAATGCTACCTGGAGGCATGTAAACATCTGCCTGATACCATAAGGTCAATCTAAGATTTTTTAGGCTATGTATGCATGAGAACGATACTCCGGTAGAGGGACTTATAACTGTATCAACGACCTTCCATTCCATTACAGAAACCTTTTAAGTGAAATAGTCAATGGTGTAAATTACATTTTCCGCAAGCCTATTCAGGATAGATGAAAATCTGAGAAACATAACTCGTTGAAAACGATCGTTTTTTATTGACCACTCTATTTATATTGATTTTTTAATAAGTTATTTATTTTATGCTCTTATTTTGTTTACATTCTATTACATTTTTGTATTTTATACGTGGTGTAAATATTGGGCGGCAGTGGATGTTATAACGCTCAATTATTAAACTGTAAGTGACTGTTGTATTTCTTATTTATAAATACTGCAACCTGTAAGCGCAGCGGTTCATTTTACCCGGCATTGACAGGGAGAAGGTACGTATCAACCAGAGAGTACAAAACAGTGAAAGAATATATTCTTCAGGCAATAAATGATCGCTAACGTGTAAAAATAACCGACGTATCTAAAAAATGTGAACTTGTGGCTGGTCTTTATTTAAACGATGATCTTCGCAATGGCGCATTAATGGCTGACATTGGCGGTTCGTTGATCGGGTTGTGCGCGGTGAAAGGCTATATTTCTTCCGTTGGGGGAAGTATGTCAGAGGCATTCTGGTATTATACCGGGTGCATGTAAATCCGGGGTGGGCAGAAAGCCCACCCTCGGTTTATTGCCTTTATCGTGGATTAGGGATGCGAGATAAAGCGAGAAAGGCGTTGCAGCAGTAACCGGTTTTCTTCGCGCAGCCGTGAATTCTCTTCCAGCAGCGTTAACGCGACCGCGATCCCAGGCCAGTCGAGCGCCAGCTCCTCGCGTAAGCGTAGCGCGCGTTGTACCACGCTCGCTGCGCGATCGTCGAATTGCCAGTCGGCGTTATCGTCTTCGTAAGGCTCAATTACCCCAAGTCCGACGATTTCGTTTAGCTCCTCTTCCGTCACGCCGGTGTGCAAACAAAATTCGGTGATGGTAAAGGTGACAGTGATGTTAGCCATTATGCTTTCCCCCATTGCTGGCGTGGGTCAAAGGACGACTGCGCGTCCGCCAGTTGTTGCCACAGGGCAGCTGTTTTCTCGTCAGGTTTCGGCGGCATAACGATTTTGATGATGGCATAGAGATCGCCAGTGTGCTTTTTACTGGCTAATCCTTTTCCTTTGATACGCAGCCGCTGACCTGCCTGGCTGCCGGGGGGAATGGTCAGCAAAATACGCTCTTTAAGCGTTGGCACAGACACCTTCGCGCCGAGCGCCGCCTCCCATGGGGCAAGCGGAAGGACGACTTCCAGATCCTGATTGACGATATCAAAGAGCGGATGCGGGGCAATATGGATAACGAGCCATAAATCGCCATTAGGTCCGCCGTTTTCCCCCGGCGTGCCCTGGCCTTTCAGTCTGATTCGTTGCCCGTTGCTGACGCCAGCCGGGATTTTCACATTCAATGTTTTGGGAATTTCCCGCTCCACCAGACCGAACGCGTTATAAACGGGGACGGAATAGCTAATCGTACGCTGGTGCTCTTCCAGCGTTTCTTCCAGGAATACCGCCACTTCAATTTCGATATCATGACCGCGTGCGGCGTGGCGGTGGTGCGAATGGCGACCGTGCTGACCAAAAATAGACGAGAAAATATCATCAAAATCTTCGGCGTTATACGGTTGGCCTTCGTGTTGCTGGAACTGGCGATTAAATTGTGGATCGTTACGGTGTTGCCATAACTGGTCATACTCGGCGCGCCGTTGCTCATCACTCAGCACTTCCCATGCTTCAGCAACCTCTTTGAAACGGGCTTCGGCATCGGGTTCTTTGCTGACATCTGGATGGTACTTGCGGGCCAGTCGGCGATAGGCGGTCTTAATCGTCTTGAGATCGTCCGTCGGTTTCACGCCCATAATGGCGTAATAATCCTTAAGTTCCATAGCATCATCTCGCTAAATCAATACATACAGAAGGGACCCCAAAAAGGTTTCTCCACTAAGTGTAGGGTAAACCTGAAAAGTGCGTATGAAAACACCAGTTATATCATTAGTAAGAATAAATTACGTTGTTCGACTATCAGAAGGTTGCGCAGCGCGCCGACATAACTTTACAGGGGAAAGGTTGCCAAAACCGCGCCAGTGGCTAAGATAACTCGCGTTAAACAGTGAGGGCGCAATGGCGAAACAACAACGGATGGGCTGGTGGTTTCTTTGCCTTGCATGTGTCGTGGTAATGGTTTGTACCGCGCAACGCATGGCGGGCCTGCACGCCTTGCAGATGCAGGCGACGGCCTCTGCTGCGGTGGTCAGCGCTCCCTCTTCGACAGATGACGGCTCGCCGGTCACTCCCTGTGAATTAAGCGCCAAGTCGCTGCTGGCGGCGCCTCCGGTACTCTTTGAAGGCGCTATCCTTGCGCTTTGTCTACTGCTTTCCTTACTGGCGCCTGTCCGGGTCATGCGCCTGCCGTTTTCGCCTCCACGGGCTATTTCGCCGCCCACATTACGGGTACATCTACGATTTTGTGTCTTCCGTGAATGACAGACCGGTTATTGCTAACGGTTACTTACTCATTCACGGAGAAAAAATATGATGATTTTGTTCAGGCGGATACTGTTCTGCCTGTTATGGCTTTGGCTGCCCGTCTCCTGGGCGGCGGAAAGCGGCTGGCTGCGTTCGCCCGATAACGACCATGCCAGCATACGGCTACGTGCCGATACGTCCGCTAACGGTGAGACCCGACTGTTGCTGGATGTCAAACTGGAAAACGGCTGGAAAACCTACTGGCGCGCGCCGGGGGAAGGGGGCGTGGCGCCCTCTATCGCCTGGAAAGGCGACATGCCTGAGGTGAGCTGGTTCTGGCCAACCCCCTCGCGCTTTGATGTGGCGAATATCACCACCCAGGGATATCACGACGAGGTGACCTTTCCGATGATCGTGCGCGGTACGCCGCCGGCGACCTTGAGCGGTGTGTTGACGTTATCAACCTGCAGCAATGTTTGTCTGTTGACCGATTACCCCTTTTCCGTGACGCCCACTGTGCAGAATGCCGATTTTGCCCATGACTATGCACGGGCGATGGGTAAAGTTCCACTCCGCAGTGGGCTAACGGACTCGCTTGAAGTCGGCTATCGCCCGGGAGAACTGGTGGTCACTGCTACGCGAGCGGCGGGCTGGTCATCGCCCGGGCTCTATCTTGACACCATAGATGACGTCGATTTTGCGAAGCCTCGCCTGCGCGTAGAGGGCGACAGGTTACAGGCGACGGTGCCGGTGACGGACAGTTGGGGCGAAAAGGCGCCCGATTTGCGCAACAAATCGCTGACCCTCGTGTTAGCCGATGGCGCTATCGCCCAGGAGAGCACGCAAACCATTGGCGCTGCGCCAGCGCAAACGCCGGACAATGCGGCGCTACCTTTCTGGCAAGTTGTAATGATGGCGCTGATCGGCGGACTGATTCTTAATTTAATGCCCTGCGTGCTGCCGGTTCTGGGCATGAAACTTGGCTCTATTTTATTGGTAGAGGAAAAAAGCCGCTCTCACATCAGGCGACAATTTTTGGCTTCGGTCGCCGGTATCATTGCGTCATTTATGGCGCTGGCGGCGTTTATGACCCTCCTTCGCCTGTCAAACCATGCGCTGGCCTGGGGAGTCCAGTTCCAGAATGCATGGTTTATTGGTTTTATGGCTCTGGTGATGTTGTTGTTTAGCGCCAGCCTGTTCGGGCTTTTTGAGTTCAGGCTTCCCTCATCTATGACCACGAAACTGGCCACTTACGGCGGTAACGGTATGTCGGGACATTTCTGGCAGGGGGCGTTCGCCACGCTGCTGGCGACGCCTTGTAGCGCGCCGTTTCTGGGTACGGCGGTGGCGGTGGCGCTCACGGCGTCGTTGCCGACGCTATGGGGGCTGTTCCTTGCGCTTGGCCTGGGAATGAGCGCGCCGTGGCTACTGGTCGCGATACGACCAGGGCTTGCGCTACGTTTACCGCGCCCCGGGCGTTGGATGAATGTCCTGCGCAGGATCCTCGGTCTGATGATGCTGGGGTCGGCTATCTGGCTGGCGACGTTACTCCTGCCGCATTTCGGCTTCACTGCGTCAAAGAGCGCGCAAGACACGGTTCAGTGGCAACCGTTGAGTGAACAGGCAATCCAGTCGGCGCTGGCGCAGCATAAGCGGGTATTTGTCGATGTTACTGCGGACTGGTGTATTACCTGTAAAGTGAATAAATACAACGTCCTGCAAAAAGAGGATGTACAGGCTGCCTTGCAACAGCCGGATGTTGTGGCGCTGCGGGGAGACTGGACGCTGCCGTCCGATGCCATTACAGATTTTCTGAAAACGCGCGGCCAGGTCGCCGTGCCGTTTAATCAGGTATATGGCCCCGGCTTGCCGGAAGGGGAGGCATTGCCCACTTTGCTGACCCGCGATGCGGTATTACAAACGTTGAAAAAAGCGAAAGGAATAACCCAATGAAATACATGATTGTTTTACTGCTGGCGCTGTTTTCGACGCTGAGCATCGCGCAAGAAACCGCCCCTTTTACGCCGGATCAGGAAAAGCAGATTGAAAATCTGATCCATGCGGCGTTGTTTAACGATCCTGCCAGCCCGCGGATAGGCGCTAAACACCCTAAGCTGACGCTGGTGAACTTTACGGATTACAACTGCCCGTACTGCAAACAGCTCGATCCGATGCTGGAAAAGATTGTGCAGAAATATCCTGACGTTGCGGTCATTATTAAACCGCTGCCATTCAAAGGAGAGAGTTCCATACTGGCGGCGCGTATTGCGCTGACCACCTGGCGCGAGCATCCGCAACAGTTCCTCGCGCTACATGAAAAACTCATGCAAAAGCGCGGTTACCATACGGATGACAGTATTAAACAGGCCCAGCAGAAAGCAGGGGCTACGCCAGTGACTCTGGATGAAAAAAGTATGGAAACGATACGCACTAATTTGCAGTTGGCAAGGCTGGTCGGCGTGCAAGGAACGCCAGCGACGATCATTGGCGACGAGCTGATTCCGGGCGCAGTGCCCTGGGATGCGCTGGAAGCGGTGGTGAAAGAAAAACTGGCGGCTGCCAATGGCGGGTAAACTGCGGCGTTGGCTGCGTGAAGCCGCGGTTTTTCTGGCGCTCCTCATCGCGATAATGGTGGTCATGGACGTCTGGCGCGCGCCGCAGGCGCCTCCGGCGTTTGCCACGACACCGTTACGTACGCTGACGGGAGAGTCGACAACTCTGGCGACATTGAGCGAAGAACGCCCCGTACTGCTCTATTTTTGGGCCAGCTGGTGCGGGGTATGCCGCTTTACTACGCCTGCGGTCGCTCGCCTGGCGGCGGAAGGGGAAAACGTCATGACCGTTGCGCTCCGCTCCGGCGATGACGCTGAGGTTGCCCGCTGGCTGGCGCGCAAGGGCGTTGACTTCCCGGTCATCAATGATGCTAACGGCGCCTTATCCGCTGGATGGGAAATCAGCGTGACGCCAACGCTGGTGGTGGTTTCACAAGGTCGGGTTGTGTTCACCACCAGCGGCTGGACCAGCTATTGGGGCATGAAGCTTCGGCTGTGGTGGGCAAAAACGTTCTGAATATGCGCCGGGGTTTCCCGGCGCTAACGCGTTTACTGTAAGAAAAACCCCCGTTTTGCGAAATCGTTCCCGGAAAAATGATCCATTTCTGTCACACTCAGAACGATTTGATAACAACAAGAGGTCATAGGGATGAAAAAATCATTACTCGCTGTTGCTGTGGCAGGGGCTGTTTTGTTGTCATTCGCCGTACAGGCGCAGACAACGCCGGAGGGTTATCAATTACAACAGGTGCTGATGATGAGCCGCCATAATCTGCGGGCGCCGCTGGCGAATAATGGCAGCGTACTGGCGCAGTCGACGCCGAACGCCTGGCCGGCGTGGGACGTTCCCGGCGGGCAACTGACGACGAAAGGCGGCGTGCTGGAAGTCTATATGGGACACTACACACGTGAATGGCTGGTCGCGCAGGGGCTGATACCGTCGGGAGAATGTCCGGCGCCCGACACGGTATATGCCTATGCGAATAGTTTGCAGCGCACCGTCGCCACCGCGCAATTTTTCATTACCGGCGCTTTCCCCGGCTGTGATATTCCTGTTCATCATCAGGAAAAAATGGGCACTATGGACCCTACCTTCAATCCGGTAATTACCGATGATTCCGCCGCGTTCCGGCAACAGGCCGTACAGGCGATGGAAAAGGCGCGTAGTCAGCTACATCTTGATGAGAGTTATAAACTGCTTGAGCAGATAACGCATTATCAGGACTCGCCGTCCTGCAAAGAGAAGCATCAGTGTTCGCTAATCGACGCGAAAGATACCTTCAGCGCGAACTATCAGCAAGAGCCTGGCGTGCAGGGGCCGCTTAAAGTAGGGAACTCGCTGGTGGATGCGTTTACCCTGCAATATTACGAAGGGTTTCCGATGGATCAGGTCGCCTGGGGCGGGATCCATACCGATCGGCAGTGGAAGGTGCTGTCAAAACTGAAAAACGGCTATCAGGACAGCCTGTTTACCTCACCCACGGTGGCGCGCAATGTCGCTGCGCCGCTGGTGAAATATATCGATAAGGTGCTGGTTGCCGATCGCGTTAGCGCGCCGAAGGTTACCGTGCTGGTGGGGCATGACTCCAATATCGCGTCGCTGCTGACGGCGCTGGATTTTAAACCCTATCAGCTCCATGACCAGTATGAGAGAACGCCGATTGGCGGCCAGCTTGTCTTCCAACGCTGGCATGACGGCAACGCTAACCGGGATTTGATGAAAATCGAGTATGTCTACCAGAGCGCCCGGCAGTTACGCAATGCGGAAGCGTTAACGCTCAAATCGCCCGCGCAAAGGGTAACCCTGGAACTGAAAGGATGTCCGGTGGATGCGAACGGCTTCTGTCCGCTGGATAAGTTCGATAACGTCATGAACACTGCCGCAAAATAGCCGTATGCCCCCGCGCAGGCGGGGGCGTTTGTGTTATACGTTCTTACGTTCGATGATTTGTTCGCCCCAGAAGAGCGAGTCTTTGTCCGTTTTCTCAAAGGCTTTGATCAGCACCTCATCGCTACCTTCTTCCCATATTTTTTCTGCCAGTTTCTCGTCATAGTGAGCGACTTCAAAAATGGCTTCGGCAATTTCCGGCGACGTATTACGCAGGCTTGCCCATTCGCCGACGCGGTGCGCTTTTGCTTCTTGAGTTGGCATTCGAATCCTCCTGTTGAAGATTAGCCGTTGAGTTTGACTGCCAGACCGGCGACGTATTCCCCCTGATAGCGAGCGATAGAGAGTTCCTCCTGGCTTGGTTGACGCGAACCGTCGCCTCCGGCGATAGTCGTTGCGCCGTAAGGCGTGCCGCCGCGAACCTGGGAGACGTCAAACAGTTCCTGTGCGGCATAGCCTATCGGGACAATCACCATCCCATGATGGGCAAGCGTAGTCCAGGTCGAGGTGATCGTCTGCTCCTGGCCGCCGCCCGTTCCGGTAGAACTGAACACGCTGCCGAGCTTGCCGTATAGCGCGCCGGATGCCCACAGTCCGCCGGTTTGGTCCAGGAAGGTACGCATCTGGCCTGACATATTGCCAAACCGGGTTGGCGTACCAAAAATAATGGCATCGTAATCCGCCAGCTCCTGTGGGGTGGCAACCGGTGCGTTTTGCGTTTTACCGCCAGCTTTTGCGAAGATTTCAGGCGGCATTGTTTCTGGCACACGCTTTATAATGACCTCTGCGCCGTCGACTTTCTTTGCCCCTTCCGCCACCGCGTGCGCCATGGTTTCAATGTGTCCGTACATGGAATAATAGAGCACCAGAATCTTTGCCATTTGTACTACTCCTCAGATTAATCAGGTGTGTAGCGATTCGCTACGTCTATTTAAAGATATGCTCTCCTGTGAAGAGTGCAAATTTCAGCGCCATTTCTTTGATTTATAACAATAATTAATTTGGCGACCTTTGTTGCAAAATGATACATTTTTAAGCGCTTTGATTTTTCTAAATATAAGAATAACTTATTTATTTCTTATGGTTATTATTCTGCATATTCGGCTTCTGATGTTGCAGAATATTTCGGTAAGCGGCCTACCACGGCGTTTTTCACTATGCTTAATGTTACGCGGCGTTACTGATGATATCGTTCATACGCTGCGCGAGGAGATACTCCTCATTACCTATGCAATATGATGTCTAATCTATGACGGAGGTCAGTAATGGCAAACCATCGTGGCGGTTCCGGTAATTTTGCGGAAGACCGCGAAAGAGCATCAGAAGCAGGTCGTAAAGGTGGTCAGCACAGCGGGGGCAATTTTAAGAATGACCCGCAGCGTGCATCCGAAGCAGGCAAAAAAGGGGGCAAAAGCAGTAACCGTAATAGCTAGCCTGCGTCACAACAGCAAGACGCTGAGCGTTTCGCGCTAAAAGCGTCATGCGCCACCGCCGCCGGATTTCCGGCGGTTTTTTTGTTTATAAGCCGGATTTGGTATGCTTGCGTCCTGACAAAAAGGAGAGGGCGCATGTCGCAACGCACAGAGAAAAAAATCGGGAAACGCTCGCAGGCCACCGGTGCAAAACGGCAGCTTATCTTAACCGCCGCGCTTGCTGTTTTTTCCCAGTATGGCATTCATGGCGCGCGTCTTGAGCAGGTCGCCGAGCGGGCAGGCGTCTCCAAAACCAATCTGCTTTATTATTATCCCTCGAAAGAGGCGCTGTATGTCGCGGTAATGCGACAGATCCTGGATGTCTGGCTGGCGCCGCTCAAGGCGTTTCGCGCAGAATTTTCCCCTCTGGAGGCCATCAAAGAGTATATCCGTCTCAAGCTGGAGGTTTCGCGTGATTATCCGCAGGCGTCGCGGCTCTTCTGTATGGAGATGCTGGCGGGCGCGCCGCTCTTGATGGAGGAACTGACCGGCGATCTAAAAGCGTTGATAGATGAAAAATCCGCGCTGATTGCCGGATGGGTGCACAGCGGGAAACTGGCGCCCGTCTCCCCGCACCATTTGATCTTCATGATTTGGGCCGCCACGCAACATTACGCCGATTTTGCCCCTCAGGTTGAGGCGGTAACCGGCGCGACGCTTCGCGATGAAGCCTTTTTCAACCAAACGGTCGAAAGCGTTCAGCGCATTATTATTGAAGGGATTCGCGTGCGTTAACCGGCTGGCGGCAGTGGGCAGCTCAAATCCCCCTCTTCACATTGCAGCAGCGAGGCTAAAAACGCTTCGCGTTCGTTCGTTTTATCGGTCAGGCACTGGCTGGCGATCATGGGTTGCACGCTGCCGCCCTCCGTACCTGAACGAATCAGAGCGCAATCGGCGTCGCGCAGGGCAATCCATGCCACCTGCGCTTTTTGCAACAGCTCGCGCTGCGGCGGTTGCGCACGCTTAAGCGCGCTTTGATAGGTTTCGTTCAGCTTTTTATCTGCCGCCTGGTATTGCGCGGCGGCGCAGCGATTCATTTCCAGCTGCGTACTGGCGCTGGCACACTCATCAGCCAACGCCTGACTGCTGAACAACAACGCAGCGCAGGTAAGGAAAATTCGTTTCATACGCTCCTCTGACGCGAGTAAAAAGGCTCCATTGACGGAGCCTTAATTAACCACAGTATTAGCCAATTGTCATCAGGCTGGCATTACCGCCAGCGGCAGCAGTGTTTACGCTCAGCGAACGTTCAATATAGAGCCGTTCCAGCAGTATATTGCTTTCGCCGCGGGCGAACCCCTGTACCGACACTATCGCGCCTTCGCGGGCGGCGACGGCTTCGCAAACGGTTCGCAGCTTGTCGGAGTCGCCGTGGAAAATCACCGCGTCAAACGGCTGCGCCATCAGCGTTTCCGCTTTCGCAAACTGGACACGCGCCGCAACGGCGGCGGGGAGACGTTTCGCCAGATCGCGGTGGAAGGCGTCGTCTGACCATAGCGCCTGACTGCCGACGGCGAGAACGGCGGCAAGCTGCGTCAACGTGTCCTGTTCATCATCAGCCAGGCATAATACCCGTTCACGCGGCAACAGCGTCCAGGTATTACGCTCGCCGGTCGGCCCCGGTAGCAGGCGCTGCGTGCCGGCCTGCGCCAGATCGGCGAATTGTCGGCAGAGCGTCTGTAGCGCCGGGCGATCCGCCGCCCATTGCGTCAGGGCGGTCAACGGCGCGAGTAGCGTGGTTTTAAGCTGCGCATCCACCGGGTAACGCGCATCCTGACGAGTCAGCGTCGTATTGAGCGCATTGGGCGGGCGGTGTGCCAGCAGGCGGTAGAGATAGAGCGGCCCTCCCGCTTTTGGCCCGGTACCAGACAGTCCTTCGCCGCCAAACGGCTGGACGCCGACGACCGCGCCCACCATATTACGGTTAACGTACAGGTTGCCGACGTGGGCGGAACCGGTGACTTGCGCAATGGTTTCATCAATACGGGTATGTACGCCCAGCGTTAGCCCGTAGCCGGAAGTGTTAATCTGTTCGATAAGCTCCGCCAGTTGGTTACGGTTATAACGCACGACGTGCAGCACGGGCCCGAAGACCTCTTTTTCCAGTTCTGCGAAGTTTTCCAGCTCAATAAGCGTGGGCATAACAAACGTACCGGTCTGCCATTCCTGCGCGTCATCGTTGTTTTCACGCGCGGCCTGGAAAACCGGGCGGCCTTTGGCGCGCATCGTCTGGATATGACGCTCGATGTTGGCTTTGGCCTCGCTATCAATCACCGGCCCGATATCGGTCGTCAGACGGCCTGGATTCCCCATCCGACACTCCGCCATCGCGCCGCGTAACATTTTCAGCGTATGTTCGGCGATATCGTCCTGCAAACACAGCACGCGGAGCGCGGAACAGCGTTGTCCGGCGCTGTCGAAAGCGGAAGCCAGCACATCCACGACCACCTGCTCGGTGAGCGCGGAAGAGTCGACAATCATAGCGTTCATACCGCCGGTTTCCGCAATCAACGGAATAGGGCGGCCCTGGGCGTCAAGACGCGTGGCGATGTTGCGCTGCAACAACGTCGCGACCTCCGTGGAACCGGTAAACATCACGCCGCGTACACGCGCATCGGCGGTAAGCTGGGCGCCGACGGTTTCTCCCCGTCCCGGCAACAGTTGCACGACGCCCGGTGGTACGCCCGCTTCCAGCAAAATGGCAATGCCCTGGGCGGCAATCAGCGATGTCTGCTCTGCCGGTTTCGCCAGAACGCTGTTACCTGCCGCCAGCGCGGCGGCGATTTGGCCGGTGAAAATGGCCAGCGGGAAGTTCCACGGACTGATACAGACCACCGGCCCTAACGGGCGATGCGTTTCGTTATCGAAATCGTCACGCACTTGACCGGCATAATAATGGAGGAAGTCTACCGCTTCGCGCACTTCGGCAATGGCGTTGCTGAACGTTTTCCCCGCTTCGCGCACCAACAGGCCAATCAACTGCTGCATTTGGCCTTCCATCAATACCGCCGCCCGCTGCAAAATGGCGGCGCGTTCTTGCGGCGGCGTCGCAAACCAAACCGGCGCCTGATTGACCGCGTTTTGCAATGCCTGTTCAACCTCGCTTTCTGTCGCTTCGCGTCCCCAGCCGACAATATCTTTCGGTTCCGCCGGGTTGATAACCGGCGTCATCTCACCGTCGGCCACCGGTTGTTCCAGCACAGGTTTGGCCTGCCATTTCTGCATGGCGTTGCTTAACAGGGCAGAAGAAAGCGAGGCGAGGCGATGTTCATTCGCTAAATCAAGTCCGGCGGAGTTTATCCGACCTTCGCCGTACAGATCGCGCGGCAGCGGAATTTTCGGATGCGGTATGCCAGCCTGACCTTCCTGCTGCGCCAGTTTTTCCACGGCCTCGACCGGGTCGGCCACCAGTTCATCGAGCGGTAGGGTGGCATCGGCGATGCGGTTGACAAAAGAGGTGTTGGCACCGTTTTCCAGCAGGCGTCGTACCAGATAGGCCAGCAGGGTTTCGTGTGTTCCCACCGGCGCGTAAATACGGCAGGGACGGTTAAGTTTTCCGTCCGCTACTTTACCGGTGACCTGTTCATACAGCGGTTCGCCCATGCCGTGCAGGCACTGGAATTCGTACTGACCCGGATAGTAATTTTGCCCGGCCAGATGATAAATCGCCGCCAGTGTGTGTGCGTTATGGGTCGCGAACTGCGGGTAGATCAGATTAGGTACGGCGAGCAATTTTTTCGCACAGGCCAGATAAGAGACATCGGTATACACTTTGCGGGTATAAACCGGATAACCCTCCAGCCCTTCCATTTGCGCGCGTTTGATCTCGCTATCCCAGTAGGCGCCTTTCACCAGACGAATCATCAGCCGACGGCGGCTACGGGAGGCCAGATCGACTAAATAATCAATGACCAGCGGGCAGCGTTTCTGGTAAGCCTGGATCACAAAGCCAATGCCGTTCCAGCCCGCCAGTTCGGGTTCGAAGCAGAGTTTTTCCAGCAGATCGAGCGAGATCTCCAGACGATCCGCCTCTTCGGCGTCGATATTGAGACCGATATCATACTGGCGCGCCAGCAGCGTCAGGGATTTCAGGCGCGGATAAAGCTCCTCCATTACCCGATCGTATTGCGCGCGACTATAGCGTGGATGCAGGGCGGACAGCTTAATCGAGATGCCTGGCCCTTCGTAAATACCGCGACCGTTAGACGCTTTGCCGATGGCATGAATCGCTTGCTGGTAAGAAACCATATAGGCCTGCGCATCGGCGGCGGTTAACGCGGCTTCGCCCAGCATATCGTAAGAATAGCGGAACCCTTTCTCTTCCAGTTTTCGGGCATTCGCCAGCGCCTGAGCAATGGTTTCGCCAGTCACGAACTGCTCGCCCATTAAACGCATCGCCATGTCGACGCCTTTGCGGATTAACGGTTCGCCGCTCTTGCCGATAATGCGGTTCAGCGAGCGTGAAAGATTAGCTTCGTTATGCGTTGAGACCAGTCGGCCGGTAAAGAGCAGCCCCCAGGTGGCGGCGTTTACAAACAGCGACGGGCTACGGCCAATATGCGACTGCCAGTTGCCATTACTGATTTTGTCGCGAATTAACGCATCGCGCGTAGCTTTGTCGGGAATACGCAGCAGCGCTTCCGCCAGACACATCAGCGCAACGCCTTCTTGCGAAGAGAGGGAAAACTCCTGCAACAGGCCTTGCACCATACCCGCGCGACCGCTGGCGGATTTTTGATTGCGCAATTTCTCCGCCAGTTGATACGCCAGTTTATGCGCCTGCTCAGCGACAGGCGGCGACAGGCGCGCCTGTTCCATTAGCATTGACACCGCATCGGTCTCCGGGCGGCGCCAGGCGGCAGTGATGGCGGCGCGAGAGACGGATTGGGGAAGAATCTGTTCGGCAAACTCCAGAAAGGGCTGATGCGGCTCATCCTGCGGCGCGACCGGCTCCTCGCTTTCATTTGCCGCGCCGGCAAACAGCGCAGGTAGCTCCGGTAGCGTATCGCTATTTTCCAGCTTGTCCAGATAGCTAAAGATCGCCTGTTTTATTAACCAGTGCGGCGTGCGATCGATACGCGAGGCGGCCATTTTGATCCGTTCGCGCGTGGCGTCGTCCAGCTTAACCCCCATCGTGGTGGTTCCCATACCCTCTACTCCTGTTATTCGCTCTATCTGCTAACCAATAGTTAGCGGAAAATATCCACTATGTTGCAACTTTGTGCAACCGCGTTAAATGTGACCTGCGTTGCAAGCTTAAAAATGAATAAATTGTTAAAAAAAGAAAGAGGAAGTCTGACGGGGAAAACCATCTGGATTTATTTTCTCTGCGGTAGTTAACACTTTTAAAAGGTGCAACCGCAAAAAATGTGAGAGAGTGCAACCTGGAGAAAAATAGTATCCCTCTGCAATCAAATTTGATGTAAATGGTGTGTTAAATCGATTGTGAATAACCACCGCTTCCGGCAGGATACGGTCGCCCTGGTAAACATAACACCCTTGCCACGTTCCGGCAGGGTACAAAACGGCACGCTACGGTAGTGCCAATAAATAAATTTGGAGAACCTTGATGGCTATTAGCACACCGATGTTGGTGACATTCTGTGTCTATATTTTTGGCATGATATTGATTGGGTTTATCGCCTGGCGCTCAACCAAAAACTTTGATGACTATATTCTTGGCGGTCGCAGCCTGGGGCCGTTTGTTACGGCTTTATCAGCCGGCGCGTCGGATATGAGCGGCTGGCTGTTAATGGGGCTGCCTGGCGCTATCTTTCTGTCGGGGATCTCTGAAAGCTGGATCGCCATTGGCCTGACGTTAGGCGCATGGATTAACTGGAAGCTGGTGGCAGGGCGCCTGCGCGTGCATACCGAATTTAACAATAACGCGCTCACGTTGCCGGACTATTTTACCGGTCGGTTTGAGGATAAGAGCCGAGTCCTGCGTATTATTTCCGCGCTGGTCATTCTGCTGTTTTTCACTATCTATTGCGCGTCAGGTATTGTCGCTGGAGCACGACTGTTCGAAAGCACCTTCGGTATGAGCTATGAAACCGCACTGTGGGCGGGGGCCGCGGCAACCATTATTTATACCTTTATCGGCGGGTTTCTTGCCGTTAGCTGGACGGATACCGTTCAGGCCAGCCTGATGATTTTTGCGTTAATCCTGACGCCGGTGATGGTTATTGTCGGCGTAGGCGGTTTTAGCGAGTCGCTGGAGGTGATCAAGCAAAAGAGCATCGAGAATGTCGACATGCTCAAGGGGCTGAATTTTGTCGCCATTATTTCCCTGATGGGCTGGGGACTGGGTTACTTCGGTCAGCCGCATATCCTGGCGCGCTTTATGGCGGCGGACTCCCATCACAGCATTGTTCATGCGCGTCGTATCAGTATGACCTGGATGATTCTGTGTCTGGCGGGCGCGGTGGCGGTGGGCTTCTTTGGCATTGCGTACTTTAACAATAACCCCGCGCTGGCCGGGGCGGTGAACCAAAACTCAGAGCGCGTATTTATTGAACTGGCGCAGATCCTGTTTAACCCGTGGATTGCCGGTGTTCTGCTGTCTGCTATCCTGGCGGCGGTGATGTCGACGTTGAGCTGTCAGTTGCTGGTATGCTCCAGCGCGATTACGGAAGATTTATATAAGGCTTTTCTGCGTAAAAGCGCCAGCCAGCAAGAGCTGGTATGGGTAGGGCGAGTGATGGTGCTGGTGGTAGCGCTGATCGCCATTGCGCTGGCGGCGAATCCCGATAACCGTGTGCTGGGGCTGGTGAGCTACGCCTGGGCTGGATTCGGCGCGGCATTTGGACCTGTTGTCCTGTTTTCTGTGATGTGGTCGCGTATGACACGTAACGGCGCGCTGGCGGGAATGATTATTGGCGCGGTGACGGTTATCGTCTGGAAACAATATGGCTGGCTGGATCTGTATGAGATCATCCCTGGCTTCATTTTCGGCAGCCTGGGGATCGTAATCTTTAGCCTGCTTGGCAAAGCGCCGACAGCAGCGATGCAGGAACGCTTTGCAAAAGCGGACGCGCATTATCATTCCGCGCCGCCGTCGAAGCTACAGGCGGAATAACCGACATGTCCGATAGCATTATTGCCATCGGACATATTTTACCAAGCGGCGTTATACGCCCGCCTGGTCCTCTGATAAGTCCCGGACCGATTGACTGAAGATGTTCAGGTAAATGAGGACGCACTCTCAAACTATTTTTAGCCCTTGAGCGCCGTTAACGCGGGCGTAATACATCTCGAGTAATCACTAACTAGCCATATATGAAATCGCCTGTTAATGGTACCAATAGCCTTGACGCAATAGAGTAATGACAAAAATTAAAACAAGTCAGCGTTACTGGCGTAAGTATGCCGCACAAAATTTTGCATAAATAATGCCGTTTTAGCGATGGGAGAGAGGACACGTTAATTATTCCATTTTAACCTTATATATGTTCAATATTCAATGGGTTATGGATGTTTTCAGCATTAATACCCGCAGTAGCTAATGATTATCTTTTTTAGTCTCCTGCCGATGAAATAATCGTGTAATCTTTCTGTAAGAGACTGACAATGACGCAATAATTTTTGGTTAATGCTTGGTGAATATATTGTTGCATTATTGATGTTTTGTGTTGTACTTAGTAGTAATAGCGGTAGTTCCCCGGCAGTGATGGTCACTCACTATGGAGATCGCGAATGGTAATGTCCGCACCAGGACACATTGTTTACAGTAGTTACAACACCCTGTACGGACATTCTCTCTCCGGTGGTGGTCTTGTCATCTTAAAAGCTCTCATCATTTCTCTTACTGTCCATACCCATGACGTCATATGTGGTGCGCGTAGCCGTGTGTGGCGTCGTTTCAAAAAGCAAGCTAAGGCTTACAAGGAAGCCAACCCTCAGATGTGTGTGCGCATAATCGCGTTCAAGAGAACGCGGGTGATGTATACCTACAACTCAAGGTGCTATCCATGGGAAGACAAAAAGCAGTGATCAAAGCTCGTCGTGAAGCAAAGCGTGTGTTGAGACGAGATTCGCGTAGTCATAAGCAACGTGAAGAAGAATCGGTCACGTCACTGGTACAGATGGGCGGAGTAGAAGCCATTGGCATGGCGCGCGATAGTCGCGATACCTCTCCTGTTAAGGCGCGAAATGAAGCACAGGCGCATTATCTGAACGCTATCGACAGTAAACAGCTTATTTTTGCGACCGGCGAAGCCGGCTGCGGGAAAACATGGATCAGTGCGGCAAAGGCGGCAGAAGCATTGATTCATAAGGACGTCGAGAGGATCATTGTGACGCGTCCGGTATTGCAAGCTGATGAAGACCTTGGTTTTTTGCCCGGTGATATCGCTGAAAAATTCGCGCCTTATTTTCGTCCCGTCTACGATGTCCTGCTTAAACGGTTGGGCGCGTCCTTTATGCAATATTGTTTGCGCCCGGAAATCGGTAAGGTAGAAATTGCCCCGTTCGCCTATATGCGTGGGCGTACTTTTGAAAATGCGGTCGTGATCCTCGATGAGGCGCAAAATGTGACTGCGGCGCAAATGAAAATGTTTTTGACGCGATTAGGCGAAAATGTCACGGTCATTGTCAATGGCGATATTACGCAATGCGACCTGCCGCGCGGCGTGCGTTCCGGGTTGAGCGATGCGTTGGAACGCTTTGAAGAAGATGAAATGGTAGGGATTGTGCATTTCAACAAAGACGACTGCGTGCGCTCGGCGCTTTGTCAGCGAACGCTTCACGCATACAGCTAATATAGCATTGACTTTCAGAGCCCGGGAAACCGGGCTTTGTTATCTATAAAGCATCCAGCAGACTCATGGACAAAAAAGGAAAATGACGCCTGTACGTGAAGGGAATTATTTTGTCATGTCCAGGGCATTCATTGTCCGTAATTTGCTTTCTCGGGCCTGTTCCGGCGAGGACTGTACAAGAAGGGTATAGAGCAGGTCAAAGACGAAAAGCTGCGCGGCTTTCGTACCGATCGAGTCACCCTGCAACATTCCTTGCCGATTACCATTGATCAGGCAAAAATCGGCCTCTTCACATAATGGAGAACCCAGATTATGGGTAATGGCGACTGTGGTGGCGCCAGCCTGTCGGGCCAATCGGAGTGAATGCACTGTTTCTGGCGATGTGCCCGAGTGACTGACACCCATCGCGACATCGCCTGCTTTTAATAGCGTAGCCTGCATGTACATAAAATGGTTATTGCTTACCGCATCGCCCCGTAAACCAATACGCATTAGCTTGTGTTTCATATCCAGCGCCGTGATCCCCGATGAGCCCACACCAAAGATATAAACTGAGTGACAGTGACGTAGGGCGTCCACGACACCGAGAACCTGTTGCATATCAAGCAGATTTAGCGTTTCAGATAATACATTACTAATGGTGTTCTGCAATTTTAAACCAATGGCGTGGGCATCGTCGGATTCGCTAACTTCGGCATCCAGTAGAGGACTACTGTCATCAGACTCGGTAGTGGCAAGTTCAATGGCCAGGTCCATTTTAAAATCCTGAAAACCTTTATAGCCCAGGGTGCGACAAAAGCGAATAACCGTGGCTTCTCCGGCCTGTGTTTCGCGTGACAAATCGGCAATAGATGACTGTGTCACCTGTCTGGGGAAGGCTAAAATATATTGCGCAATACGCTGGGAGGCACGTGTCAGGCTTTTTTGCATAGCACCCAGAGTGTCAAGGATTTTTCCGGGTTTAAGACGTGGGGGTTGAGGCTCCATATAGTTCCTGCTCTTGAGGGCTGATTGCGGCACAAAGCCTGCAATATCGAACAGAGCAGAGCCTATCAAGTCTGCGGCATGAAAAAAAGCGCGATGTAAGTAAAGGAGGGGGAATATTTACATCGCGTTGCCAACTTATGACAGAACATCACTGGAGAGTAATCTGTTTGCTCTTACGGTGTTTATAGCGCGCCATTTGACGGATGGTTTATACCTGGCCCGGTATTGTCGCCCCGGGCGTTGGCGTCACCGTGTGCTGTGTCGGTATAGCGTGGTATCATGAAATCATAATGTCACCTTTGGTTCAGGTTTTTCATCCAGCGTCAATGGCGGTGCCGGGGCAAATAACGGGGCGAAAATAACGCCGCTGATCACCACGCTTAGCGAGCCAATGACCCCATAAAAGAAGAAGTTAAGGTCAGTGGCATAGCGTGCGCCCAGCACGGTAATGACGCTGATAATAATTCCTAAAACCGCACTCCCGGCATTTGCTCGTTTAAAGAAAATGCCCAGCATGAACAGACCGGTCATTGGCCCTCCCATCAGACCTATCAGACTATTAAATGCATCCCAGATTTCTGATTCATCGGCCATGACCAGCCATACCGAGGCTGCGCTACTTATCAGGCCCGCGACCAGAATAACTAACTTAGCTATTTTCATACGGTTTTCTGGCGTTCTTTTTTTATGACTCAAACGCTGATAGATATCGGAATTAAAACAACTGGAAATGCTGTTTAAGCTGCTGGAGATGCTGGACTGCGCGGCAGCGAAAATAGCGGCGATTATCAACCCTGCAATGCCGACTGGCATTTCGGTGACCACGAATAAGGGTAAAATGCCGCCAGTGTTGAATCCCGCCGGTAATAATTGTGGATGTTGCTGATAGTAGACAAACAATGCCGAGCCGATAGCAAAAAAGAAAACAGGGATCACAGCAACCAGTTTGGCATTTGTAAGTAATGTTTTCTTCGTTTCCTCTATGGAGTCAGTCACGATATAGCGTTGGACCACATCCTGACTGGCAGTAAATTGCTGAATATTGGCAAACAGAAAACCAATCATCAATACAGGTACTGTGCTTTCCGTCCAGCTCCAGTGGAACTGCGTAGCCGGAAAGAATTTATCCGCCTGCTGCGTCACCGTAAAAATTTCACCAATGCCGCCCTGGACTTTGAGACATATCACTATAAAAATCAGTATCGCGCTGCCAGAAAGTAAGAGGCCTTGAATAACATCAGTCCATATTACTCCTTCAATTCCACCCATCCAGGTATAAATGATACACATCACGCTAATCAACAGTACCAAAATCACCGGGTCTATAGCGATGAAGGGGCGCAAGGCCAGCACGGTGAGGAAAGTGATAATGGCGATACGTCCGATATGAAACAACATAAATGACATGCTGGCGAATAGACGGCAGCGCACATCGAACCGTGCTTCGAGATATTCATAGGCTGATGTGACTTTCAATTTCCGAAAAAACGGAATATAGAAATAAAAAACCAGCGGTAAAATTGCGATAGCCAGATACTGACCAATGATAAACGTCCAGTCGGAAGTAAACGCTTTGGCAGGAATTGACATAAATGTAATTGAGCTTAACGTAGTAGCAAATACACTGACCCCAGCCGCCCAACCAGGAACCCGGCCACCACCGCGAAAATAATCGTCTGCTGTTTTTTGCCGTCTGGAAAAATAGACACCGACTAACATCATGGCCAGGAGGTAGCCAAATAATACAAGATAATTAACGATGCCGAAAGAATGTGTAATCATAGTTCTTTCCTGCTTATGGTTTTGATTAGAGTTGCGGTCATCGTCTGTGTATTTTTATCTTCCCATCATTCAGACGATACGATATTCAGATCAAGTAATAGTTTTTGTTAATCTCAATGACGGTAATCATGAGATGTAAAAGGCAGAACATTTATGCTCCACCAATGGTGATGCCCAGACGTATGTCCTGCCGGATACCTGAAATAGCAGCTATCCGATATTGCGTTCAAACAGGTTTCAGGCCTGGGTATCGTATTTGCCGATAGCATTATTAACGTCGGATCATTCTCTGAGACATAAATATCAATAGTAAGCGTGTTCATTTTCTTTTCCTGTTCAGCGTCTTACTGCATGACTGAACCACTGACAGATATGCTCGATACGGGTGATAGCGGAACCAACGGTAACTGCCCAGGCACCATGCTCAATAGCATTGGCCGCCAGTGCAGGCGTGTTATAGCGCCCCTCGGCAATAACACGACAACCTGCATGGCTCAGTTGCGTCACCATTGCCAAATCTGGCTCAACCGGCGTGATGGGGCCGGTATAGCCAGACAGTGTTGTACCAATGAATTCGATTCCTTTCTGATGGCAACTTATGCCTTCATTCACGGTTGAACAGTCTGCCATCGCCAGTAATCCATGCAGGCGAATACGTGTCAGTAAACTATCAATATCAACCGGGCGAGAGCGGAATGAGGCATCAAAAGCGATAATATCGGCACCTGCCTGCGCCAGGGCGTCAACATCCTGTAAATAGGGAGTGATACGGACTGGCGACCCTGTAAGGTCACGTTTAATTATCCCAATAATTGGAACAGAAAGATGGGGACGAACAGTCCGCAGATTCTCAATGCCTTCAATGCGCACAGCGACCGCACCCGCCGAAGCCGCTGCCTGTGCCATTGCAGCCACAATTTCAGGTTTATCCATAGGGCTGCCTGGTACCGGTTGGCATGAGACAATCAGCCCACCGTTTTCGTGTACACTTTGTTCCAGCCTGGCTAATAGTGACATCCAGTTCCGCCTTATATATTTTGAAGTTTTGCTCCGTTTTATGTTATGTTGTGGAGTGTTGCTGCATCAAGCAAAAAGATAGAAAAATGTGAACACAGTCATAAGGTATGTTTGTTATTCAATTACTGCGCCAGCGGATTTGAGGCTATAACCTGAAGCTACAAGACAAATACAATTCATTCTGACGGCAGCATGCTGTATTTTATTAACTGCTTCCGGCATAAAGATAAAATGCTCAGAAGGAGCTTATACGCCACGGGATAGCCAGTATGAAATGCATCACATAATTCTTGTTGTATTTATTCAGAATGCTATCACTAATGAGTTTGGCCATAACAGGTCACCCATAATCACTTCTAACATCACCATGGGGTGCTTTTACCTCGCACATGATAACCCCATGTAATTATTTTTAGCGCTTGGTCACATTTTGTCATTATCATTGTTGAAATTATGCGCCATAAGATCACTAATGATGAAGCTTTACTCCAATTGTATTTCTTCGCATGGGGATGCAGATGAAAAACTTTAAGAAAATGATGACGCTAATGGCGCTATGTTTATCAGTCGCTATCACCACATCAGGATATGCAACGACGCTTCCTGATATACCAGAACCACTGAAAAATGGTACTGGCGCTATTGATAATAATGGCGTGATTTATGTCGGCTTAGGTACCGCAGGGACATCCTGGTATAAAATTGATCTTAAAAAGCAACATAAAGACTGGGAGCGTATAAAGTCGTTTCCTGGTGGAGCTCGTGAGCAATCCGTGTCGGTATTTTTAAATGATGAGCTTTATGTTTTTGGTGGCGTAGGGAAAAAAAACAGTGAATCACCGTTGCAGGTTTATAGCGATGTGTACAAATACTCACCGGTGAAAAATACATGGCAAAAAGTTGACACTATATCTCCAGTTGGATTAACAGGGCATACGGGAGTAAAATTAAACGAAACGATGGTACTTATTACCGGAGGGGTTAATGAGCATATCTTTGATAAGTATTTTATTGATATAGCGGCTGCGGCTGCGGATGAAAGTGAAAAAAATAAAGTCATCTATAATTATTTTAATAAACCTGCCAAAGATTATTTTTTTAATAAAATCGTATTTATCTACAATGCTAAAGAGAACACATGGAAGAATGCCGGTGAGCTGCCAGGCGCGGGGACGGCAGGATCGTCATCGGTAATGGAAAATAATTTCCTGATGCTGATTAATGGTGAGCTCAAACCGGGTTTACGTACCGATGTGATTTACCGCGCCATGTGGGATAACGACAAGCTAACATGGTTGAAGAACAGCCAGTTACCGCCATCGCCTGGAGAACAACAGCAAGAAGGGTTGGCCGGAGCATTTTCGGGCTATAGTCACGGTGTCCTGCTTGTCGGTGGTGGCGCGAATTTTCCGGGAGCAAAACAAAATTATACCAATGGAAAGTTTTATTCCCACGAAGGAATAAATAAAAAATGGCGAGATGAAGTCTATGGTTTGGTTAATGGCCATTGGCAATATATGGGTAAAATGAAACAACCTCTCGGCTATGGTGTATCAGTAAGTTATGGTGATGAAGTTTTCCTTATCGGTGGTGAAAATGCTAAAGGGAAACCTGTTTCGTCTGTAACCTCCTTTACCATGCGTGATGGTAATTTATTAATAAAATAATTTTTAAATACAAAAATAAAGTTAATTGATAAGCGGAGTATTTTATGAAAATCAACAGATATCTTCTGGGTATGGTTTCGTTTATAGCATTTTCATCATATCTACAAGCGGCAACCCTTGATTATCGGCATGAATATGCTGATAGAACCAGAATTAATAAAGACCGTATTGCTATAATTGAAAAACTTCCTAACGGCATTGGTTTTTATGTCGATGCCAGCGTTAAATCGGGAGGAGTAGATGGTGAGCAGGATAAGCATTTAAGCGATCTCGTCGCAAACGCTATAGAACTGGGCGTAAGTTATAATTATAAAGTTACGGACCATTTTGTTTTGCAGCCGGGATTTATATTTGAAAGCGGTCCAGACACTTCAATTTATAAGCCTTATTTAAGGGTGCAATATAATTTTGATTCTGGTATTTATATGGCTGGTCGTTACCGCTATGACTATGCAAGAAAGACAGCTAACTACAATGATGATGAGAAAACGAATAGATTTGATACTTATATAGGTTATGTTTTTGATGAGTTGAAATTAGAATATAACTTTACCTGGATGGATAGCGATCAAATTAAATTTGATAACAAAAAAACAAACTATGAGCATAATGTGGCTTTAGCCTGGAAACTGAATAAGTCATTTACACCATACGTTGAGGTTGGAAATGTAGCGGTGAGAAATAATACCGATGAGAGACAGACCCGTTATCGCGTTGGATTACAATACCACTTTTGAGAAAGGTTAAAGAGTTACTGTACTAATCTTTGCTTAGTATTCATATCGATAATCTTATAGCCCGTAGCTACGTTACAGAACGTTAGACTTTGTCTTGAGTATTCACGTCCTTAACGTAGCTACGAATAAGGATGATAAACAATGAATATACGCTTTACATAGCTACGATCTCAGGCGGTTGTCGGAAAGTGCCGGTTGATAGTGTCTTATTCGGCAATTGATATGACTTAAAAATTAATTCCGTAAGCATTTCAGACGGTAACAGCAAATAAGGGTTTTATTGTGATAGCAAAATTCTTCCCGTGGTATAGCGAGATAACTCGTCCACAAAAAAATGCTTTATTTTCAGCATGGCTGGGTTACGTTTTTGATGGCTTCGACTTTATGCTGATTTTCTACATTATGTATCTGATCAAGGCTGACTTAGGATTGACAGATATGGAGGGCGCATTCCTTGCCACAGCGGCCTTTATTGGGCGACCATTTGGCGGGGCGCTATTTGGTCTGCTGGCAGATAAATTTGGCCGTAAGCCGTTAATGATGTGGTCGATAGTTGCCTATTCTGTAGGTACAGGGTTAAGTGGCCTGGCTTCCGGTGTAATTATGCTGACGCTTAGTCGTTTCATTGTCGGTATGGGGATGGCGGGGGAGTATGCTTGCGCTTCTACTTATGCCGTGGAAAGTTGGCCAAAGCATTTAAAATCTAAAGCGAGCGCATTTCTGGTTTCAGGTTTCGGTATTGGTAACATCATAGCAGCCTACTTTATGCCTTCATTTGCCGAAGCGTATGGTTGGCGTGCTGCTTTTTTTGTCGGTTTGCTACCCGTTCTTTTAGTAATCTACATCCGGGCCAGGGCTCCTGAATCTAAAGAGTGGGAAGAAGCCAAACTCAGTGGTCTCGGAAAGCACTCACAAAGTGCCTGGTCAGTTTTCTCTTTGTCAATGAAAGGGCTATTTAATCGAGCTCAATTTCCACTGACATTATGTGTATTTATTGTTCTGTTCTCTATTTTCGGCGCAAACTGGCCAATCTTTGGTCTACTGCCTACATATTTAGCGGGCGAGGGCTTTGATACGGGCGTGGTCTCTAATTTAATGACGGCGGCAGCATTCGGCACTGTATTGGGAAATATCGTTTGGGGTCTGTGCGCAGATAGAATTGGTTTGAAGAAAACGTTCAGCATTGGTCTTCTCATGTCCTTTTTATTCATTTTCCCGTTATTCAGAATTCCGCAAGATAATTATTTACTGCTGGGCGCATGTTTATTCGGTTTAATGGCGACTAACGTAGGTGTTGGCGGGCTGGTTCCCAAATTCCTCTACGACTACTTTCCTCTTGAGGTTCGTGGTTTGGGTACTGGGCTGATTTATAATCTTGCTGCGACATCAGGCACATTCAATTCAATGGCGGCGACCTGGCTTGGAATAACAATGGGGCTAGGCGCTGCGCTAACGTTCATTGTTGCTTTCTGGACCGCAACAATTCTACTCATTATTGGCTTATCCATTCCGGATAGGCTAAAAGCACGTCGTGAAAGGTTTCAGTCAACAAAAGAATTTTAATAGAGGATAAATGATGACGAAATACGGTGTTGTAGGTACGGGTTATTTTGGCGCTGAACTGGCGCGATTTATGTCTAAGGTTGAAGGAGCGAAAATCACTGCGATTTACGATCCGGTAAATGCGGATCCGATAGCGAAAGAGCTGAACTGTGTCGCCACTGCAACGATGGAGGCGCTTTGTACCCATCCTGATGTGGATTGCGTAATTATTGCTTCACCAAATTACTTACATAAAGCGCCGGTCATTGCGGCGGCTAAAGCGGGTAAACACGTGTTTTGTGAAAAACCTATCGCCTTAAATTACCAGGATTGTAAGGATATGGTTGATGCCTGCAAAGAAGCTGGTGTTACCTTTATGGCGGGTCACGTTATGAACTTTTTTCATGGGGTTCGCCACGCTAAAGCGCTCATCAAAGCCGGTGAAATCGGTGAAGTTACACAAGTTCACACTAAACGTAATGGTTTTGAAGACGTGCAGGATGAGATCTCATGGAAGAAGATTCGCGCAAAGTCAGGCGGGCATCTGTACCATCACATTCACGAGCTAGATTGTACACTGTTCATCATGGATGAAACCCCATCCCTGGTTTCAATGGCGGCGGGGAATGTTGCGCACAAAGGTGAAAAATTTGGTGATGAAGATGATGTTGTCCTAATCACTCTTGAGTTCGAAAGCGGTCGTTTCGCGACACTTCAGTGGGGATCATCGTTCCACTACCCTGAGCACTATGTATTAATTGAGGGCACGACAGGTGCAATTCTCATTGATATGCAAAATACGGCTGGTTATCTAATAAAAGCGGGCAAAAAAACACACTTTCTTGTGCATGAAAGCCAGGCGGAGGATGACGATCGTCGCAACGGTAACATATCCAGCGAGATGGATGGCGCAATCGCTTATGGTAAACCCGGTAAACGTACGCCGATGTGGCTCTCATCAATTATGAAACTGGAGATGCAGTACTTACATGATGTGATAAACGGTCTGGAGCCAGGCGAGGAGTTTGCTAAATTGCTAACAGGAGAAGCGGCGACAAATGCCATTGCTACCGCTGATGCTGCGACGCTTTCCTCAAACGAGGGGCGCAAAGTAAAACTCACTGAAATTCTTGGCTAAAATTGAAAGCCGGATGGTGGTGTTATTACCCGGTGGCGCTGCGCTTATGTAGACCGGATAAGGCACCTGTGAACTATGCGCCATCCGGCAATGGACGGGGGCTTAATGCGAAAAAAGCCCGTACTTTCGTACGAGCTCTTTCTTGAATATGGCGGTGAGGGGGGGATTGACTCGCTGCGCTCGCCCTTCGGGCAGTCTCCTCGCAAGCTCGTCGTCTGTCCAACTGGCTGCGCCAGTTGTCGAACCCCGGTCGGTGGTTCTCATCCCCCCTTGGTTTGGGGGATACATATAAGCAAAAAGCCCGTACTTCTGTACAGGCTCTCAACTTGAATATGGCGGTGAGGGGGGGATTCGAACCCCCGATACGTTGCCGTATACACACTTTCCAGGCGTGCTCCTTCAGCCACTCGGACACCTCACCAAATTGTCGCTCCAGCATTACTGGAACGGGCGCTAATGTAGGGAAATATCTTTTCTACGTCAATCAACTTTTTTAAAAAAAAGCGCGTTTATACAAACTTCCACCAATCTGTGGCTTTAATAAGCGAAAACTGCTTTTTTTGCCCGCGCCGGGAAATTTGCTATGCTGCACATCCCGTTGAAAACGCTGATAACAGGCGCAATCACATTCCGCACAATACTGCTCAGGAGATAACATGGAGATAATTTTTTATCACCCGACATTTAACGCCGCCTGGTGGGTAAATGCGCTGGAGAAGGCTCTCCCACATGCGCGCGTTCGTGAATGGAAGGTCGGTGATAACAACCCCGCAGACTATGCGCTTGTATGGCAGCCCCCGGTTGAAATGCTGGCCGGAAGACGCTTAAAAGCCGTCTTTGCGCTGGGCGCGGGGGTGGATGCAATTCTGAGTAAATTAAATGCGCATCCGGAAATGCTGGACGCCTCCATTCCTCTATTTCGTCTGGAAGATACCGGAATGGGCCTGCAAATGCAGGAGTATGCCGTCAGCCAGGTATTACACTGGTTCCGTCGTTTCGATGATTATCAGGCGCTGAAGAATCAGGCGCTATGGAAACCGTTGCCGGAATATACCCGCGAAGAATTTAGCGTCGGTATCATGGGCGCAGGGGTGCTGGGCGCAAAAGTGGCAGAAAGTCTACAGGCGTGGGGGTTCCCGTTACGTTGCTGGAGTCGTAGCCGCAAATCTTGGCCTGGCGTGGAAAGTTATGTGGGGCGTGAAGAGCTGCGCGCTTTCCTGAACCAGACGCGGGTGCTGATTAATCTGCTGCCGAATACGGCCCAAACGGTAGGAATTATTAACAGCGAATTGTTGGATCAATTGCCGGATGGCGCCTACGTGCTGAATCTCGCGCGCGGCGTTCATGTTCAGGAGGCTGATCTGCTGGCTGCGCTTGATAGCGGTAAGCTAAAAGGCGCGATGTTGGATGTCTTTAGCCAGGAACCGTTACCGCAGGAAAGCCCATTATGGCGCCATCCGCGAGTCGCCATGACGCCGCACATTGCGGCAGTCACCCGTCCGGCGGAAGCCATCGATTATATTAGCCGCACAATTACCCAGCTGGAGAAGGGAGAGCCGGTGACGGGGCAGGTGGATCGGGCGAGAGGATATTGACATCAACCCGGCGCGGGCCGGGTTTCGCTAAAAAACGCTGGCGATACCTGCTATCCTTGTCGGAAATGACTACAGGAGAGAGCAATGTATCCCGTTGACCTGCATATGCATACCGTCGCCAGCACTCATGCCTACAGTACTCTGAGCGATTATATCGCGGAAGCCAAACGCAAAGGCATTAAACTTTTTGCGATTACCGACCATGGTCCGGACATGGAAGATGCGCCGCATCACTGGCATTTTATTAACATGCGCATCTGGCCGCGTCTGGTTGACGGCGTGGGGATACTGCGTGGCATTGAGGCGAATATCAAGAACATTAACGGTGAAATTGATTGCTCCGGAAAGATGTTCGACTCGCTGGATCTGATTATCGCAGGCTTTCATGAGCCCGTTTTTGCGCCGCATGATAAAGAAACCAATACCCAGGCGATGATCGCGACCATCGCCAGCGGCAAGGTGCATATAATTAGTCACCCCGGAAATCCAAAGTATCCAGTGGAGGTTAACGCCATCGCGCAGGCGGCGGCGAAACACCATGTAGCGCTGGAAATCAACAACTCTTCTTTTTTGCATTCGCGTAAAGGAAGCGAAGATAATTGCCGCGCGGTCGCTGCCGCCGTACGCGATGCGGGAGGCTGGGTAGCGTTAGGCTCTGATTCCCATACGGCCTTTACGCTTGGCGATTTCACCGAATGCCGGAAAATTCTGGATGCGGTGAATTTTCCGGAAGATCGAATCCTGAACGTCTCGCCGCAGCGCTTACTGGCCTTCCTCGAATCACGCGGTATGGCGCCTGTACCGGAATTTGCCGAACTTTAATCGTTATTTACGGGAAGATATCAATGAATGAGTTTTCAATCCTGTGCCGTGTGCTGGGATCGTTGTATTACCGCCAACCGCAAGATCCTTTACTGGTTCCGCTGTTTACGTTAATCCGTGAAGGTAAACTGGCGGCAAACTGGCCGCTGGAGCAGGATGATATGCTGGCGCGTTTACAGAAAAGCTGCGATATCACGCAGATTTCCACTGATTACAATGCGTTATTTGTTGGGGAAGAGTGCGCGGTAGCGCCATACCGCAGTGCGTGGGTCGAAGGCGCGGAAGAGTCTGAGGTGCGCGCTTTTTTAACGTCGCGAGGGATGCCGCTGGCCGATACGCCTGCCGATCACATTGGCACTTTATTGCTCGCGGCCTCCTGGCTGGAAGATCAGTCTGCCGAAGATGAAAGTGAAGCGCTGGAAACCTTATTTGCCGATTATCTGCTTCCCTGGTGCAATACCTTCCTCGGTAAAGTTGAAGCCCATGCCGTTACGCCATTCTGGCGCACTCTGGCGCCGCTAACGCGTGATGCGATAGGGGCCATGTGGGATGAACTTCAGGAAGAAGATGAAGAATAATGTGATGTAAATCACCATTAACTGCAACGGGTTTTACATCATTGCATAAAATGTGTGCGTGATCTCATTAATGTGCCGCTTTTCTGTTATGATGCGCGCCATGAACATACTTCTTTCTATTGCTATCACTACGGGCATCCTTTCTGGAATATGGGGATGGGTGGCCGTCTCCCTGGGGTTACTAAGCTGGGCCGGTTTTTTAGGCTGTACGGCTTATTTCGCCTGTCCGCAGGGCGGCTTTAAGGGATTGTTAATTTCCGCCTGTACGCTGTTAAGCGGTATGGTGTGGGCGCTGGTCATTATTCACGGTAGCGCGTTGGCGCCGCATCTGGAAATTGTCAGTTACGTGTTGACGGGGATCGTGGCATTCCTGATGTGTATCCAGGCAAAGCAGCTATTGCTTTCTTTTGTCCCGGGAACATTTATCGGCGCCTGTGCGACATTTGCAGGGCAGGGTGACTGGCGGTTGGTATTACCGTCGCTGGCGCTGGGGCTAATCTTTGGCTATGCCATGAAAAATAGTGGGCTATGGCTGGCATCACGCCGCGAGCAACATTCAGCGAATACGGCGGTCACAAAATAAAAAAGCGTGGGGTTCTTCCCCACGCTTTGTCGTATTCATCAGGATTCTGGCGGTACTGACAGCTCACGGTATTTCACCAGAATATCATTTTGCCTGTCCGCTTTATTCTGCAAATCCCACAGGCCGCGATCGATACCATCATTAATGAGGAAGATAACGCCGGTTTCAATGGCTGACATCAGACACAGCATCACCGGTTCGTTCGAGGTATAGCCGATTTCGCCTTCCAGTAAACGCTGGTAATCAATAAAACGGAACACGCCTGCCTGTACTTCATAGGAAAGGATCGTTTTACTGGTGTTCACCGAAGAAAGGATCTCGCCCGTACTGACGTTAACCACGCGCAGGTTGACAGCAATCTGATCCAGCTGATACTGCGTATCGGCGCCAATACCGAAATATCTTGCGCCGACCCCGCCGGATTTGACGTTACTTTCATAACCAATAATAGAACCTTCCACCATAATATTTGCCGCCGTCAGCGACTGAAGCGGGATACGGTTATTCATCGCCACGGTGCCGTTTTCCTGGGCTGCGCGAATAATTTTCCGTTCATTCAAAAGATTCTGTAAGCCTTGTCGTTCCAGTGGGATAAACCAGCGCGAATCTTTCAGCGCGGTGACCAACATAGCGGTGGCGCTCTGCGGCACAGCTGTGGAAAAGTTACTTGCCGGGTAAGGTTTAAATTGGCCCGTTTCATCCTGAATGTTATATACCGAAACAAAGATCTTACCGGTGGGAGCAGGTAAGTGCGTCAAATCTTTGTAACTTTGTGCGCGGGGCATTAATGTCGGTTTCGCAGCTTGTTTCGGCGGGGCAGTTAAGCATCCGCTCAACAATAAAACGGCAACCAAAATAAGTAAGCGCGGCATGATTTATATCCTTTAGTGACTGTAGCTTAAAAATCGGTTGACTGAGTTTGTAAACCTGACACTTCGATGGTCGAGGTTCTTCCCGTTTTTCTGTCCGTGACGTTGAGCTGGAGCTGTCCGTCGCGATTAGCGATATCGATAATAAAATCGTTGGTCACCATACGTCCTGGTTTCCCGGTATTAATATTGGTCAACAAGCCGCCCAGAATTTGCGATTGAATAGCCTGCGTAAAGTTATCCAACGCTGAGGGGGTTTCGATACCAAAATCGTTATCATAAGCGGGGTCTTTATATGAATTTTGCGCCTGGGCGCTATTCAATAAAAAGGAACCGTTATTGGGGTTTCCACCAAAGTTAGGATTACGGAACTGGAACGTCATGTTTCCAGCCCAGGTTAATGGCGAAAAAAGCATGAGCAGCACTACTGCATGTTTAACACGCATGACAGCCTCCGGATAAAAATCATGTTTTAGAATTCATCACGCGCTAAATCACTCGTACTTAATAGCGTTTGATCTATTTGTCGGCGATTTAATGCTTCCTCTGTTTGCGCTAATGCGAAGACGACGGTTTTCTCGAAGTCTCTTTTCATTGGAAATAAAAAAGTCTGGAAAATAACGTCCTGATTTACCGTTATGGTGATCCAGCTTCCCCAACGCGCACTGGGTCTTTCATTAATGGTCAGATTGCCGGTGTATTCGCTTTCCCATTTGTCGCTGAATGCACGATAGAATTCATGTCCTATCGAAGAGACGGTATGGTCGGTTAACAATCCGGGAACCTCGACTTCAACTTCATTGGCATGCAGGTTTCCGGTAGCGAACAGTAACTCTGCTGCTACAATCCAGGTCAGATAGCGTTTCATGGCCTTACCGCCTGAGATTATCGTTTGCCCATGAAACTGCCTGGGTGCGATTTTTGACAGCTATCTTTTTGAAAAGATTATAAAGATGTGTCTTAACCGTATTCTCGCTGATAAATAGCGACCTGGCGATTTCATTATTAGAGGCACCAATACGTAACTTATTGAGGATCTCTTTTTCGCGATGAGTGAGTAATGCGGACTCGGTGCTGTTGTAGCGGTAATTTCCTGAGTGTGTAATCAGGTAACTGGCTAATTTTTGTGAAAAATAGCATTCGCCCCGCAGAATACCCTGTAATCCGCTGACCACGTGTTCCTGGTCTTCAGTGGCGTAAAACACGCCGTTAATATGAGGCCAGTTTTCAATTTCACGGTAGGGATAATCGTCAGGGGTATTTAACAATAATGTTTTTATATTATTGTTTTTGCGGCTTAAATTATCCTGCCAATAGTGGATAAGCTTCTTATCCGCTTCCATCATATCCATTAAAACAATGCAACCGGCTGAGATATCTTCCAGAGAACGTTGAATATTATGCAGTTTTCCGGTTATGGCCAGCGATTGCTTTAAATGTTGCAATAATGCCGTAGCTTGCAGTGATGGCTTTGTGATCAACAATAGTGTGTGACCATGACTACTATGGACTTCATTAAACATGATGAAACTCCACTTTTTTTAATCGCACATCTGACAGCTGCCCCCATAAAATAAAGGCACCAGAAGTACTGACAGATGTTGCACTGCTGTGGGTTGAAATAGCCCATTATCCAGAAAGAGAAAAATATTTACGAAAATACTTTTAACTGTTTTCAATCTAGCCATTACAAATCTTAAAGCAAGTGTTAAACTTGTAACAAGATGTAAAAATATATATTAAAATGTTGTTTTTGGGTTTTTTTGAAGTTTAGATTTGATAGTAAAGTTGTACATTTCGCTGTTATTGCATAGATTTAAAAAATCATACAAATTATAATAATTCATTGATTTTTAATCATTTTAATTATTGTATGTCATGTTTTGATTTTATTTTTTCTTAAAATTTGAGACGTGGCATTAACCTGGACAGCACAAAGACAAAAAAAACGAAGTGTGTCACGTCTTGTGCGTATTGCCCCCCATGGGAAGCATAAGAACATCCCCATGGCGGCATAACACACACCAACACTTCATTTTTTAGGTGCGCGATACACTATCTTCTGTGGCCAAAAATCAATTATAAAAAATCACGTGGCTATCGTTTTATTAGCACTTTGGTATGAGCTTAAATAACAAAATACCACGCGTGGGTGAGTTATTAAAAATGTTTCCACGGACATACTCTTCATCGTAACGACGCGTTAACAAAAAACGCATGTCGCTAACAAAACAATAGATAGTTTTCGCTATGTACGACCAGGTCCAGGGTGACAGCATGAAAAACAAATTGTTATTTATGATGTTGACAATACTGGGTGCGCCTGGGATTGCAACCGCGACAAATTATGATCTGGCTCGTTCAGAATATAATTTTGCGGTAAATGAATTAAGCAAGTCTTCATTTAATCAGGCGGCCATTATTGGTCAAGTCGGCACGGATAATAGTGCCAGAGTACGCCAGGAAGGATCAAAACTATTGTCCGTTATTTCACAAGAAGGAGGAAATAATCGGGCGAAAGTCGACCAGGCAGGGAATTATAACTTTGCATATATTGAGCAAACGGGCAATGCCAACGATGCCAGTATATCGCAAAGCGCTTACGGTAATAGTGCGGCTATTATCCAGAAAGGCTCTGGAAATAAGGCCAATATTACCCAGTACGGTACGCAGAAAACAGCAGTTGTAGTGCAGAAACAGTCGCAGATGGCTATTCGCGTCACCCAACGCTAATACCGTTACGACTTTTAAATCAATCCGATGGGGGTTTTACCATGAAACTTTTAAAAGTGGCAGCATTCGCAGCAATCGTAGTTTCTGGCAGTGCTCTGGCAGGCGTCGTTCCACAATGGGGCGGCGGCGGTAATCATAACGGCGGCGGCAATAGTTCCGGCCCGGACTCAACGTTGAGCATTTATCAGTACGGTTCCGCTAACGCTGCGCTTGCTCTGCAAAGCGATGCCCGTAAATCTGAAACGACCATTACCCAGAGCGGTTATGGTAACGGCGCCGATGTAGGCCAGGGTGCGGATAATAGTACTATTGAACTGACTCAGAATGGTTTCAGAAACAATGCCACCATCGACCAGTGGAACGCTAAAAACTCCGATATTACTGTCGGCCAATACGGCGGTAATAACGCCGCGCTGGTTAATCAGACCGCATCTGATTCCAGCGTAATGGTGCGTCAGGTTGGTTTTGGCAACAACGCCACGGCTAACCAGTATTAATTTAGCGTCTGCGCTAATAAAAAAACAGGGCGTAAGCCCTGTTTTTTTTCGGGAGGAAATTATGCATACTTTATTGCTCCTTGCCGCACTTTCAAATCAGATTACGTTTACCACAACTCAGCAAGGCGATATTTACACGGTGATCCCTCAAGTCACATTAAACGAACCCTGCGTCTGTCAGGTGCAAATTCTCTCTGTGCGCGACGGCGTAGGGGGACAAAGCCATACACAGCAAAAACAAACGCTATCTTTACCTGCTAATCAACCGATTGAGTTGTCTCGTCTTAGTGTAAATATATCTTCAGAGGACTCGGTTAAAATTATTGTTACTGTTTCGGACGGACAATCACTGCATTTATCACAACAATGGCCGCCTTCTGCACAGTAGTTTTTGATGGTGGCGGAAATGGATTGGCTGACTTGGGTATAAAGAGGCGATAAAAGCGTCTCATCGTCTCGGCATGTCGCTAAAAGGTAACGCCGAACCCTCGAGGATGACTAATCATTGAGGAGTTAACATGTCCGTAATCAAGAAAAATATCCCTGCCATAGGTCTGTGTATCTGCGCTTTTTTTATCCATTCTGCGGTAGGGCAACAAACGGTACAGGGCGGCGTTATCCATTTTCGCGGCGCGATTGTTGAGCCACTGTGCGATATTTCTACTCACGCCGAAAATATTGATTTAACCTGCCTACGCGAAGGTAAAAAGCAAATGCACCGGATTGACCTTCGGCAGGCATCTGGATTACCGCAGGATATTCAGTCCATTGCGACGGTGCGGCTGCATTATCTCGATGCGCAAAAAAGCCTGGCGGTGATGAATATTGAGTACCGTTAACGGCGGTGTCATAGATATAAAAAGAGCGACTCTGTTAAAAGCCCTGCTGTACACTTTGCAGATAAGGTGAGACAAAGGGGGGGGGTTATGACATCACGTCTTCGGGTCATACAGGGTGATATCACTCAACTTAGCGTCGATGCGATTGTGAATGCCGCTAACGCATCATTAATGGGCGGCGGCGGCGTAGACGGCGCGATTCATCGCGCGGCGGGGCCGGCATTGCTGGACGCCTGTAAACTCATCCGCCAGCAACAGGGCGAATGTCAGACGGGACATGCGGTTATCACGCCTGCTGGCAAGCTTTCGGCAAAGGCGGTTATTCATACAGTGGGGCCCGTCTGGCGAGGCGGCGAACACCAGGAAGCTGAGCTACTCGAAGAGGCATACCGGAATTGTTTACTGCTTGCCGAGGCGAATCACTTTCGTTCCATCGCTTTTCCGGCAATCAGTACCGGCGTTTATGGCTATCCACGCGCCCAGGCCGCTGAAGTCGCCGTCAGGACGGTTTCAGATTTTATTACCCGTTACGCTCTGCCTGAACAGGTATACTTTGTCTGTTATGATGAAGAAACTGCCCGGCTTTACGCAAGATTACTTACTCAGCAAGGCGACGACCCTGCCTGATAAAACACGCCTGGAGCGTGCCGTTGAACCGCTATGCGCGCGCCATCCCGGAGAGTGCGGCATTCTGGCGCTGGATAACAGTCTGGACGCTTTTGCCGCCCGCTACCGCCTGACCGAAATGGCGGCGCGGACGCTGGATGTGCAGTATTATATTTGGGAAGACGATATGTCCGGGCGGCTGCTCTTTTCGGTACTGCTGTCGGCGGCGAAGCGCGGCGTTCATGTTCGTCTGCTGCTGGATGATAACAATACGCCTGGTCTGGATGATACGTTGCGCTTGCTGGATAGCCATCCTAATATCGAAGTTCGTCTGTTTAATCCTTTCTCTTTTCGTACGCTACGCGCGCTGGGATATTTGACGGATTTTGCGCGGCTGAATCGGCGGATGCACAATAAAAGTTACACTGCCGACGGCGTAGTGACGCTGGTCGGTGGGCGCAACATCGGCGATGCCTATTTCGGCGCTGGCGAGGAACCGTTATTTTCCGATCTGGACGTGATGGCCATTGGCCCGGTGGTCAATGATGTCGCCAATGATTTTGAACGTTACTGGCGCTGTAGTTCAGTGTCGACATTGCAGCAAGTATTATCTCTTTCTGAGCAGGAACTGACGCAGCGTATCGAACTTCCCGAATCCTGGTATAACGATGAGATCACCCGCCGTTATCTGCATAAGCTGGAAACCAGCCAGTTTATGGCGGATCTCGATCGCGGAACATTGCCGCTGATTTGGGCAAAAACACGCTTGCTTAGCGATGACCCTTCTAAAGGCGAGGGGAAGGCGCAGCGCCATTCGCTTCTTCCGCAGCGATTATTTGACGTGATGGGCTCGCCGACTGAGCGTATCGACATTATTTCCGCTTACTTTGTCCCTACGCGCGCAGGCGTGGCGCAGTTGCTTAATTTGGTCAGGAAAGGCGTGAAGATCGCCATCTTAACTAACTCTCTGGCGGCCAACGATGTGGCGGTCGTTCACGCAGGGTACGCGCGCTGGCGAAAGAAATTACTGCGCTATGGCGTGGAGCTCTACGAACTGAAACCGACCCGCGAACATGAAACCGCCGTACATGATCGCGGACTCACCGGGAACTCAGGTTCCAGCTTACATGCTAAAACGTTCAGTATTGATGGTAGTAAGGTGTTTATCGGATCGCTTAATTTTGATCCCCGTTCAACGCTTTTAAATACCGAAATGGGCTTTGTCATTGAAAGTGAGACGCTGGCGACGCTTATTCATAAGCGTTTTACGCAGAGCCAACGCGATGCGGCCTGGCAGCTGCGGCTGGATCGCTGGGGACGAATTAACTGGATCGATCGTCAGCAAGAAGAGGAAAAGGTGTTAAAGAAAGAACCCGCTACGCGTTTCTGGCAGCGAGTTCTGGTACGGTTGGCGGCAATTTTACCTGTGGAATGGTTGCTGTGAACCCGCGCGCGGAAAACTACCCGATCGCGGCGCGGCTTTCTTGTTTTACCGGCGGTTTACCTGAAAAGAGAAATTTCAGAAGCGGGATGCGTAAATGAATTTCATACAGAATTAACGCAATACCCATAACAAATATCAGCCCGCACAAGAACCCGATCAGGTTGGAGGAGATATGCGGCGTAATATACGCGCCAAAGAAAAGCGTTAAGGGATGATGCACCAGATAGATAAACAGCGAAGCATTCACGAAATAGGTGACACGCGCGGACTGGAAGTTTAACAAGCGATGCCCCAGTGAAAATACTACGTTCACCATCCACAGCCCCATGACCATCGTAATCACGGATTCGGTTTCGTACATCCAGGCGTCGCCGCTCCCATAACGTTGATTCAGCAGATACGCGATAAAAGCAACGGCAGCGCCTAAAGTGCATCCGCGTGAGGGCGTGGTGAAGCGCGCTTTCAGATCGGGGTGAATGAAGGCCAACGCGCCGAGAATAAAAAATGGCACATAAAATAGCGTTTGCATCACAATAAAATTGAACATGCCGTCACTGAGGATTGCTGGATATACGATGAAAATAATGCGCCTGATAGCGGCGTAAGCGATCCCCAGCAGGAAAAAAATAAGCGAAAGTTTGGCCAGTGAAATAGCGGCGGGACGAGGCTTGCTTGTTTCCTGCCTTTTTTGGAACCAGGTAAAAATCCCGATGCTGACTGTGGTTAATATCACCAGCACCAGTAAAAACCACAGATGTGAAATGAGTTCCCACGCTAACGTATTATATTTTTCATAGGCAGAGAGTGTAGGCCAGTTCTCTGTTTTCTCTTTGACATATTGCAACAGGATAAATTGCGGCAAGGTAAGCAAAGGGATTGCGGTAAGCATGGGAATACCCACACGTTCTACCCGTACTTTCCACCAGCGTTTTAACGGATAACGTAAAAACAACATGTACGAAAAATAACCAGAAATAACAAAAAACACCTGCATACGAAAAGCGTGGATAAAATCGTTAAACAGGGTTAGCCACCATGATGGCGTGGTGCTATTGACATGCCAACTGTGAGTGGAATAGATCAACGAGATATGAAAGGGAATCCCTAACAACATCAGCCATGCGCGGATAGAGTCAAGAAAATATTCGCGCGGCGCGGGTACAGAGCTCATATAAGGTCACGTATTCTCAGATTTTTCACCTTATCCATAAGGCGAATTATAGTTACATTCGGTAGCAACCCTACACCAACTCCGACAACCTGTCTCCAGGATAAGCACGCAAAGTGAAAACAGGCGCGGGAGGTGCTTAATCCATGAGCCAGCGCGCTGAACAAAGCCTGGATTCAGTTGTCGTAATGCCTGATTATCCATTAAAATGGATCGGATCGATATAAGCACACAAAGGGGGAAGTGCTTACTTATTATGAAACATAAACGACAAATGATGAAAATGCGTTGGTTGGGCGCAGCTATTATGTTAACGCTCTACGCATCATCGAGCTGGGCGTTCAGTATTGATGACGTGGCAAAACAAGCTCAATCTTTAGCCGGGAAAGGCTATGAGGCGCCTAAAAGCAACTTGCCCTCCGTTTTCCGCGACATGAAATATGCGGATTATCAGCAGATCCAGTTTAACAGCGATAAAGCCTACTGGAACAACTTAAAGACCCCTTTTAAGCTCGAATTTTACCATCAGGGGATGTACTTCGATACGCCGGTCAAGATTAACGAAGTGACGGCGACGACGGTCAAAAGAATCAAATACAGCCCGGATTACTTCAATTTTGGCAATGTTCAGCATGATAAAGACACGGTAAAAGATTTAGGCTTCGCCGGGTTCAAAGTCCTGTACCCCATTAACAGTAAAGATAAGAACGACGAAATCGTCAGTATGCTTGGCGCCAGCTATTTCCGCGTGATCGGCGCAGGCCAGGTATATGGCTTATCTGCGCGCGGCCTGGCGATTGATACCGCCTTACCATCTGGTGAAGAGTTTCCCCGCTTTCGCGAGTTCTGGATTGAGCGTCCAAAACCCACCGATAAGCGTTTGACCGTCTATGCATTACTCGATTCTCCGCGCGCGACCGGCGCTTACCGTTTTGTGATCATTCCTGGCCGCGATACCGTGGTGGACGTGCAGTCAAAAGTCTATCTGCGCGATAAAGTAGGCAAGCTGGGCGTTGCGCCATTAACCAGTATGTTCCTGTTTGGGCCAAACCAGCCGTCGCCGACGACCAACTATCGTCCGGAACTGCATGACTCGAACGGCTTATCCATTCATGCGGGTAATGGCGAGTGGATTTGGCGTCCGCTGAACAATCCAAAACACCTCGCGGTGAGCAGCTATGCGATGGAAAACCCTCAGGGATTCGGCCTGTTGCAGCGCGGCCGCGAGTTCTCGCGCTTTGAAGATTTAGACGATCGCTACGACCTGCGTCCAAGCGCCTGGATTACCCCGAAAGGCGACTGGGGCAAAGGTAAGGTTGAACTGGTTGAAATTCCGACCAATGATGAAACCAACGATAACATCGTCGCTTACTGGACTCCGGATCAACTGCCGGAACCGGGTAAAGAGATGAACTTCAAGTACACTCTGACCTTCAGCCGCGATGAAGATAAACTTCATGCGCCGGATAATGCCTGGGTGCTGCAAACACGCCGCTCAACGGGCGACGTTAAACAGTCGAATCTGATTCGCCAGCCCGACGGCACTATTGCCTTTGTGGTGGATTTCGTTGGCGCCGACATGAAAAAACTGCCGCCGGATACGCCCGTCGCTGCGCAAACTAGCATTGGCGATAACGGTGAAATCGTTGACAGTAATGTACGCTATAACCCAGTCACTAAAGGCTGGCGTTTAATGCTGCGCGTGAAAGTCAAAGACGCGAAGAAAACCACGGAAATGCGTGCCGCATTGGTGAATGCCGATCAGACGCTAAGTGAAACCTGGAGCTACCAGTTACCTGCCAATGAATAAAACAACTGAGTATATTGACGCACTGCTGCTTTCTGAACGTGAGAAAGCGGCATTGCCGAAAACTGACATCCGCGCCGTGCATCAGGCGCTGGATGCCGAGCATCGGACTTACTCGCGAGAAGACGATTCACCGCAGGGTTCCGTAAAGGCCCGCCTTGAACACGCCTGGCCGGATTCATTGGCGAAGGGGCAGTTAATTAAAGATGATGAAGGGCGCGATCAGTTGCAGGCTATGCCAAAAGCGACGCGCTCTTCGATGTTTCCCGATCCCTGGCGAACCAACCCGGTTGGCCGTTTCTGGGATCGTCTGCGTGGGCGGGATGTAACGCCGCGCTATGTTTCTCGTCTGACAAAAGAAGAGCAGGCGAGCGAGCAAAAATGGCGTACCGTCGGCACTATACGCCGCTATATTTTGTTAATTTTGACTCTGGCGCAAACCGTCGTCGCGACCTGGTATATGAAGACCATTCTGCCTTATCAGGGATGGGCGCTCATCAATCCTATGGATATGGTGGGGCAGGATATTTGGGTCTCCTTTATGCAGCTCCTGCCCTACATGCTGCAAACCGGTATCCTGATTCTGTTTGCCGTGCTGTTCTGCTGGGTGTCAGCCGGATTCTGGACGGCGCTGATGGGCTTCCTGCAACTGCTTATCGGGCGCGATAAGTACAGCATCTCCGCGTCTACGGTTGGCGATGAGCCCCTCAATCCGGAACACCGGACGGCGCTGATCATGCCTATCTGTAATGAAGACGTTAGCCGCGTTTTCGCCGGTCTGCGCGCGACCTGGGAGTCCGTTAAAGCCACAGGCAACGCCGCGCATTTCGACGTCTATATCCTTAGCGACAGTTATAACCCGGATATCTGCGTGGCGGAGCAAAAGGCGTGGATGGAGCTTATTGCGGAAGTGCAGGGCGAAGGCCAAATTTTTTACCGCCGCCGCCGCCGCCGTATGAAACGCAAAAGCGGCAATATTGACGATTTTTGCCGCCGCTGGGGCAATCAGTACAGCTATATGGTGGTGCTGGATGCGGACTCAGTGATGAGCGGCGAGTGTCTGAGCGGGCTGGTGCGCCTGATGGAAGCGAATCCAAACGCCGGGATTATCCAGTCTTCGCCGAAAGCGTCGGGGATGGATACTCTGTATGCCCGCTGCCAACAGTTCGCGACCCGTGTTTATGGGCCGCTGTTTACCGCCGGGCTGCACTTCTGGCAGTTGGGAGAGTCGCACTACTGGGGGCACAATGCCATTATCCGCGTGAAACCGTTTATCGAGCACTGCGCTCTGGCGCCGCTGCCGGGAGAAGGTTCGTTCGCCGGATCGATTCTTTCTCACGACTTTGTGGAGGCGGCGCTAATGCGTCGGGCAGGGTGGGGCGTCTGGATTGCCTACGATCTCCCCGGCTCCTATGAAGAGCTGCCGCCAAACCTGCTGGATGAGCTTAAACGCGACCGCCGCTGGTGTCACGGCAACCTAATGAACTTTCGTCTGTTCCTGGTGAAAGGAATGCACCCGGTGCATCGCGCCGTGTTCCTGACGGGGGTAATGTCATATCTGTCCGCGCCGTTATGGTTTATGTTCCTCGCGCTTTCTACCGCGCTGCAGGTCGTTCATGCGTTAACAGAGCCGCAATATTTCCTTCAGCCGCGCCAGCTTTTTCCGGTCTGGCCGCAGTGGCGTCCGGAACTGGCAATCGCGCTGTTTGCGTCAACGATGGTGCTGCTGTTCCTGCCGAAGCTGCTCAGTATTATGCTGATCTGGTGTAAAGGCACCAAAGAGTATGGCGGTTTCTGGCGCGTTACGCTGTCGCTGTTGCTGGAAGTGCTGTTCTCCGTGTTGCTGGCGCCGGTGCGTATGCTGTTTCATACCGTGTTTGTGGTCAGCGCGTTTCTCGGCTGGGAAGTGGTCTGGAACTCACCGCAACGCGACGATGATTCTACGCCGTGGGGAGAAGCCTTTATGCGTCACGGTTCTCAACTGCTGCTGGGGCTGGTCTGGGCGGTGGGTATGGCGTGGCTGGATTTACGCTTTCTGTTCTGGCTGGCGCCGATTGTCTTTTCGCTGATTCTGTCGCCATTTGTTTCGGTGATCTCCAGTCGTTCAACGGTAGGATTACGCACCAAACGCTGGAAGCTGTTCCTGATCCCGGAAGAGTATTCGCCGCCTCAGGTGTTGGTCGATACCGATAAATATCTGGAGATGAATCGCCGCCGTATTCTGGACGATGGCTTTATGCATGCGGTATTTAACCCGTCGCTTAATGCGCTGGCGACCGCGATGGCCACCGCGCGTCACCGCGCCAGTAAGGTGCTGGAAATAGCCCGCGATCGTCATGTGGAGCAGGCGCTAAACGAAACGCCGGAGAAACTGAACCGCGATCGGCGTCTGGTTTTGCTCAGCGATCCGGTGACGATGGCGCGTTTACACTATCGGGTCTGGAATGCGCCAGAGAGATACTCTTCCTGGGTAAACCATTATCAGTCTCTCGTCCTGAATCCGCAGGCGTTGCAGGGACGAGCATCGTCAGCGGGATAAAGTCTTGAGGTCTGGAGTGAGGTGAAAAATACCGGCGTGATGCCGGTATTTTTATAGTGAAATGAGGTATCAGGTGCGTATATTCGTGGTGAGCATAATGGTGATTACCTTGAGCGGCTGCGGCAGTATTATCAGCAGAACGATCCCCGGACAAGGACACGGCAACCAGTATTACCCTGGCGTGCAGTGGGATATGCGTGATTCCGCATGGCGCTATATCACTATCCTCGATCTGCCCTTCTCACTGATCTTCGATACATTGCTGCTGCCGCTCGATATTCACCACGGGCCTTATGAGTAATTAACGCTCATCCCATTCGTCTGCCGCAGTACGGCCTTCCTCGGTATCAAGCGGGGGTTCAAGCTGGAATTCCCCTTCATCCCATTCATGCAAGGTATTCTCTTCCTGCCACTCCTGGCGGATCTCTATCTCATCATAATCGCCGTCAAACACGCTCTGCGCGGCTTCACCACTCAGCATTGGCAGACATTCGCCATCTTCACCTTCATCGGCGAAAAATTCGACCTGCCACATGATGTCCCCATCCTGCAGTACATATTTCTGAACGTTGAACTGCTGCACATTCGCTTCATCTTGTTCGAGGCCTGGATGGTCAGCCAGAAATTCTTCCCGGGCTGCATCGATAGCTTCTTCCAGCGTGGCATACATGGTCATCAGTGTCTCCCTTTGATTTGACGAGGTATTTAGGGAAAGAATAGCTGATTCTGTGATATTGCAAGTATGAAAGCGCAAAAATCATTCTATTGCCAGTCTGCGCCGTCGTAAGCTGTTCCATGAATAGATAGCATTGAACAACACCACGCCTGCCGTGACGCAGAATACGGCGCGGAAGCCATAGTTTGCGGAAATTGCGGCGCCCATGAGAGGGCCGGTGACGTTGCCGATATCGCGGAAAGATTGGTTGTAACTGAATATGCGCCCGGCTATCTGGTTGGTAGAGTTGTAAACCAGCAGAGTTTGAACGGCTGGCAGCAGCGCGCCATCCGCCGCGCCAAGCAGAAACCGCAATAGCGCGAGCTGCCACGGCGTTTGCACAAAAGACATTGGAATCAGCAGCAGTACGGAAATAATCAGCGCGACGATAAGAATCTTTTCCGGGCCAATTCTGTCGCCGAGCTTGCCGAGTCGGGGGGCGCTAAGTAATGCCGCCACGCCGGGAACGGACGCTATCATCCCGCTAATGAACGCAATATTACTGACATTTCCCGCGAGTTCGCGCACATAGAGCGTCAGGATGGGCGCAATAGACCCCGTCGCCACCTGAATAATCAGCGTGGTGACAAACAGGCTTAACACCAGGCGGGGATTTTTTAACGAGGCGACCACTTCCCGAACGTGAAGCATCTCTTTTTTGCTCACCGGCAGGAAATTCTCGCGAATAAAAAAGAAGGTGAGCAGAAAACAGATAAACAACACGCTGGCGGTAATAAAAAAGACCGGGCGAAGGCCGTAATGGTCGGCGAGCAGACCGCCCGCAAGTGGGCCAAGCAGAGCGCCGCTGACGCCGCCAGTAGAGAGCGTCCCTAACGCCCAGCCGCTTTTATGGCGCGGCACCTGAGTGGCGATGAGCGCATTGGCGTTGGGAATAAATCCGCCCAGCAGGCCTAATAACGCGCGGAGGATCAGAAATTGCCAGATATTTTGCGCCATGCCCATTAACAGCATGACAATGGCCATGCCGAGAGCGGAACGCAACAGCATGATCTTACGCCCTTTACGATCCGCCAGGCCGCCCCAAAAAGGGGAAGCGATAGCTGAAAAGAGGAACGTAATACTAAAGACCAGCCCGGACCACATGTTGAGCGCGCTATGGCCTGTTACGCCGAGTTGCTCAACGTAGAGAGGGAGAAAAGGCATGACCAGACTGAATGCCGCGCCGGTTAAAAAACAGCCCAGCCAGGTAACGGTTAGATTGCGTTTCCAGTTTATGGGGACATCAGAGGGTGACATAGCGTTCCACAGTATGATGCGCGGTTTGCGCTATCATCAATTTAATTATGAGCGTACTAATTATAATTATGCGCCGACCTTACCAGCCTCGCAATGTGGGGAGCTTTTAAAGCTAAAAGAGGGGAAAAATTGCAGCCTGACGGCTGCAATCCTGTCAATAGCGCGACGGTACGCCTTCAGGGCGAGTTTTAAAGCGGCGATGCAGCCACATATACTGCTCTGGCGCCATCATAATGCACTGCTCGACAATCTTATTCATCCACGCGGCAGTCGCTTCTGCGCTCTCCAGCGGAGGCGAATATTCCGCAGGAAGAATGATCAGTTCGTAGCCTTTCCCATCGGGTTTACGGCGAGGCACGAAGGGGATAATACAAGCTTTAGACATGCGCGCGAGCATCCAGGTACCGGAGGTCGTGGCAGCCTGGTCGACAGCGAATAATGGTACAAAAACGCTGGCGCGCGGGCCATAATCGTGATCCGGCGCATACCAGATCAATTCGCCGCTTTTCAATGCCTTAACCATGCCTTTCAGATCTTTGCGATCCAACATCGATTTATTGGAGCGTAAGCGTCCCCAGGTCTGTAACCAGTCGAGCAACGGATTATCATTCGGGCGATAAACTCCAATACCCGGGTTATGCATACCAAACATGCGGGCGCCAAACTCAAGGGTAAGGAAATGTATTCCTACCAGAATGAACCCCAGCCCCTGCGCCTTAACTTCACGGATATGCTCCAGACCGCTCGCTTCCATCCAGCGGTTCACTCGCCGATCGGGCCAGAACCAGGCCATGCCGGTTTCCATCACGCCCATACCGACGGATTCAAAGTTTTTGACCACCATGGTGTGGCGTTCCTGCGCGCTCATTTCCGGAAAGCATAATTCAAGGTTGCGATAGGCGATTTTCGCGCGGCGTTTCATTACGCGTCGCGCCAGGTGGCCCAATGCGCAACCCAATTTATAGATGACCGGGTAGGGGAGTTGCACGACCAACCAAAGCGCGCCTATACCCAACCAGGTTAACCAATAGCGCGGGTGCAGTAAGGCCACGGAGAACTTAGGCAACTTCGTCATTTCTATCCTGTCTTTCAACGAACAATTCCCCGTATTCTCGCATCTTTTTGCGTTGAGCAAAAATATGTAGCAGGAGAGTGGCGATTAAATCGACAATTGTTGTTAATTATTTAGTGTAAAGCAGGAAATGTAGCGCAAAATGTGTGGATGTAAATTGGCGAGACTTGCCTTATCATGCCTGCCCACTTTATTTTTTGCTGATTGCAGGATACGTACACCATGCCAGTGTTACACAACCGCATCTCTAATGACGAGCTGAAAGCCAAAATGCTGGCGGAAAGCGAGCCGCGTACGACAATTTCTTTTTATAAATATTTCACTATCGCCTCTCCGCAACAGACGCGGGACGCGTTGTATCAGGTGTTTACGGCGTTGGACGTTTTTGGTCGCGTTTACCTGGCGCATGAAGGCATCAATGCGCAAATCAGCGTGCCGCAAAGCAAGCTCGAGACGTTTCGTCAACAGCTTTATACGTTCGACCCCGCGCTGGACGGGCTGCGTTTAAATATCGCGCTGGAGGATGACGGAAAGTCATTTTGGGTGCTGCGTATGAAAGTTCGCGACCGTATCGTCGCTGACGGTATTGACGATCCGACTTTTGACGCCAGTAATGTCGGCGATTATCTGAAGGCGGCAGATGTGAATGCGATGCTGGACGATCCTGACGCGGTCTTTATTGATATGCGCAACCACTATGAGTATGAAGTCGGCCATTTCGAAAATGCTCTGGAAATCCCGGCGGATACGTTTCGTGAACAGTTGCCAAAAGCGGTTGAAATGCTGCGGGAACATGCAGATAAAAAGATAGTGATGTACTGTACCGGCGGTATTCGTTGTGAGAAAGCCAGCGCCTGGATGAAACACAACGGTTTCAATAAAGTCTGGCATATTGAGGGTGGCATCATTGAGTACGCCCGTCGCGCGCGCGAGCAGGGGCTTCCCGTTCGCTTTATCGGCAAAAACTTTGTATTTGATGAACGAATGGGCGAACGAATCTCGGATGATATTATCGCGCATTGCCATCAGTGCGGCGCGCCCTGCGATAGCCATACCAACTGCAAAAACGACGGTTGCCATCTGCTGTTTATTCAGTGTCCGCAGTGCGCCAGTAAATTTAACGGCTGCTGTAGTGAACAATGCTGTGAAGAGTTGGCCTTGCCGGAGGAAGAACAGCGCCGACGTCGCGCGGGTCGCGAGAACGGCAACAAAATTTTTAATAAATCGCGTGGTCGGCTTAATAGCAAACTGAGCATTCCCGATCCGGCTGAGTAATATTTTGCCGGATAGCAGCGTAAAGGCCGCTATCCGGCATTTCGCCAGGCGTTACTTCTGCTGAACGCCTTCTACTGAGATGATAAGCTCAACCTCTTGTGAGGCCGGGCCGAGATCGGTAGTTATATTGAAATCCTTCAGCTTAATTTTTCCTTCGGCCTCAAAGCCCGCGCGCTTACCGCCCCACGGATCGTCGCCCTGGCCCATCAGCTTTGCTTCCAGCGTCACCGGTTTAGTCACGCCATTGAGCGTCAGATTGCCGGTAATATCCAGTTCATCGCCCTCTTTTTTCACGCTGGTAGAGGTGAAGGTTGCCTGCGGGAATTTCGCAACATTAAGAAATTCCGCGCTACGCAGGTGTTTGTCACGTTCGGCATGGTTAGTGTCGACGCTATTGGTGTTAATGGTCACGTTCACTTTGTCTGCCGACGGATTTTTTTCATCAAAAGTAAACGTGCCGTCGAAATCTTTAAAGGTGCCGTACAGCCAGCTGTAGCCCAGATGCTGGATGCGGAAATTGACGAACGCATGTTGGCCTTCTTTATCAATTTTATACTCCGCCGCCACGGCGGAACCGGTCGTGAATAACAAGGATGCGAGGGTGAATCCCAGCAGGTTTTTTTTCATTTTTGAGCTCCATAGTCAGATGACGACATTCCTGTCATACGTTTCAGTGTGTCGTCTTTATCGATGAAATGGTGTTTTAGCGCCATAACCCCATGCGAGAGCGAGATAATGACCAGCGACCAGGCAAACCACAGATGCAGCGTTCCGGCGATGTCAGCCTGCGCGCCCGCGTCCGTAAGCGTGGCCGGAATCTCAAACCAGCCAAAGACGCTAATCGGTTTACCGTCGGCGGTGGAAATCAGGTAGCCGCTAATGATTATCGCAAAGAGCAGGAGATACAGGAGGAGATGACCTGCGGCGGCGCCAGCGCGCGTTAAACGGGAATAGCTGGTCAACGCAATGGGCGGCGGAGAATAAAGCCGCCAGATAATACGCACGATCAGCGCCATCATCAGTAATATGCCAATACTTTTATGTATTTCCGGTGCCTGGTGATACCAGCCGTCGTAATAACTGAGCGTGACCATCCATAAACCCAACGCAAACATGCCATAGACCACCAGGGCGGTCAGCCAGTGGAGCGCGGCGGAAACCACGCCATAACGCTGTGGAGTATTTTTAAATTGCATAAACACACCAATCAATATTTCACGAGAGAATGAAAATGGCGTGGAAAAGCGCCGAATGCAACTTATAAATAAGAATTTGAATGATATTTATTTTTATTTCAATAATTTTGATGTTGTTTGCGGTTCAGCTTCAGAAGTTTCGAGATATTTCCCCCTGATAACCGCGCAATGGCAGGAACTGGCATTATTGCCGTGCTTAACGTTATGAAATAAAAAGCGAGGAACTTTCAGGAAGTGTCAGTTAACGTCAATGAAAAGCAATCAAAAGAAAAGGAGATAAACAATATCCATCACCGCCAGCAGCGACCAAAGAATAACGTAAAGCATGAAATGTTCGCGAATATTATTCATCAGAAAATGAAAGAGACGACGCATAGCTTACCTTAATAAACAGCCCCTTTACGGGGCCGACAAATTATTGGCTAAAACGGGAAAGCCGGAACGGCGTCAGATCAAAGGAGGGCGTTTTTCCCAACGCAAAATCCGCAGCGATTTCTCCTAACACCGGGGCGAATTTAAAACCATGTCCGCTGAGTCCAGTGATGACAAGCGTATTCTCATGGCCAGGCAGCGTATCGATAATAAAATCCTCGTCCGGCGAATTATCATAGGTACATGCCGCCCCATGTAAACAACCGCCGATACCCGGCAGTACATTACGCAAGAAAGGAAATGCTTCCGCGCCATCGCTGGCAACGGCGGCAAAGGGCTTGCGCTCTTCCGGAGCCTGTATTAGCTGTCCGCCATTGTGTTTGCCGATTTTTAACTCGTCGCTCTCCGCCGGGAAGCCGTAATATTGATCGCCGTTGGGCATTTCGCCGGTAAAGGCCGGAAAGCGGTTTTTAGTACTGTAACGTCCATCCGCCTTAAACCAGGCAAAAACTTTACGTACGGGCTGAACGGGCAGCTCCGGTACCAGCGCTTTGACCCAGGTGCCCGCGCTAATCAGCGCTTTGCTGGCGTGGTAGCAGCCTTCACTCGTCTCTATCGTCACACCGTTATCATCATGGTGAATATGGCTTACCGGGCTGTTGAATAGCTGTGCGCAGCCTGCTTCTCGGGCCAGACGAAGCCATGTGGTAATGGCTAATTCGCTGCGCAGGAAACCGGAGTCAGCTTCAAACAGCCCGATATAATTATCGGGCACGCGAATTTCCGGCCAGCGCGTCATGAGGGCCGTCGCGTCCAGGCGCTCGACGTTTAATTGCCACTGTTGCGCGCTTCGTGCGACGTTGGCTAAGAAAGCGGAATCGGCCGGGCCGAGGTTGACGACGCCGGAGCGGACAAAAATAGGCTCTTCATTGTGTGTGGAGAGTTCATCCCAAAGCGCCTGGGCGCGAAGCACCAGCGGGACATATTTTTCGCCTTCACCATAAGCGTGGCGGATAAGTCGGGTATCGCCGTGGTGGCTGCCCTGTTGATGAGGCGGCATATGCGCATCGGTCATCAGGACCTTTAGCCCGGCGCGGGTGGCGTAATAACCAGCGGCGGCGCCAACCGAACCGCTGCCGATAATAATAAGGTCGTATTTCATCAGCTTCTCTCTGCTATCGCGATGATTTCAGGGTAAATAACTGCGCTGAGATATACAAGCCAGAAATAAGTGAGGCACCTTACGGTGCCTGAGAGAGGGGAGCGCGTCACGCTAATGGCGACGATACTCGTTTTCCTGGTAATCACCTGATTCTATTTTGGCGATGCCGGCTTCTAATATTGAAATAAATTGCCTGGCTACATCTGTCGTTAACCAGAGCGTTTGACCAACTTCAGTCCCTTCCGGTTCCGGACGATTTGGGGTCTGGTAGTGCAAACGCAGCATCAGCGCATCATAGCTATCGACGGTGCTGATGTCCCATCCTACAAGCGGATGGGTCTGAATGACTTCATTATTCTTTTCCATCATGCCCCCCTGGTACGTGTTATAAGACAACGGTTCTCGAGGTTCAATGCGTGTTTTTCTTCTGAAGCAACTTCAGTATACCAATTAATAAGGCTATTCACTGCGTTTTTAAAGAGACCGGAGGATAAATTTCTCTTTTTAAGAATTATATGAACAATAAAGCGGCAGTTCATTCATATTTTTTTAGGATGTTGTGCAATTATTTTGACGGTCAGGCGAAATATTCATCAGTTGCGCAAATAAAAAAGCCGGGGCGACCCGGCAAACATACATCACTGCATATCATTTTTTATTCATTGATGAACCAGTCATCAGCGCTCTCCCAGGTCTCCTGGAGAATCTCGCTAATGCGTTCTTTGTCCTCTTTTGATGCGCCAATGACGGACAAGTTGTTGGCGGTAGCGTAACGTACGGTGACGTTACCTAAGTTCTCAGGAAAATGATGGCTAATACGACGGGAGAGTTCGCCCGCCAGCGCATCAATCGCACCGGCAGGCAGAGGTGACGTTTTGGCTATAGTGACTTCAATACGCATAATGGCCCCCTGTTGAATATGCTGGATATATATACAGTTAAATCCAATATATAGCAACAGGTAAGCGCATTTTTTATTTTTTTACTGACCAGCGTACTGTTTCACCCGCTAAAAAAGGCACCAGCGAATCATCAGCCAGCGCGATATTTTCCGGTACCTGTTGTTCATCGCGAACCAGTTCCACCCACCCCGTATTCACCGGCAGGCCATAGAATTGCGGGCCATTCAGTGAACAGAACGCTTCAAAGTGCGCCAGCGCGTTCATTTCCTCAAACACGGCGGCATAACTGCCAAGGGCGGAGGGGGCGTTGAAACAACCAGCGCAGCCGCAACTGGTCTCTTTACGATGACGTGAATGCGGCGCTGAATCCGTCCCCAGGAAGGCGCGCGTAAAACCACTGGCAACCAGTTCGCGTAACGCCTGCTGGTGAATATTGCGTTTCAGAATCGGCAGACAGTACAGGTGAGGACGAATGCCGCCAACCAGCATATCATTACGGTTAAACATTAAATGTTGAGGCGTAATGGTAGCCGCCAGGTAGTCGTTGCCGTCACGGACATACTGCGCGGCATCTTTGGTCGTGATGTGTTCAAAGACCACTTTAAGCGCGGTCAGACGCTGGCGTAGCGGTTCCATTACGGTGTCGATAAAACGCGCTTCGCGATCGAAGATATCAACATCCGCATGGGTCACCTCACCGTGGACCAGTAATGGCATTCCGAGTTTTTCCATCCGCTCCAGTACCGGCATGATAGCGTCGACTGACGTTACGCCATGACTGGAGTTAGTGGTGGCATTGGCCGGGTAAAGCTTAGCCGCAGTAAACACGCCTTCATGGAAACCACGCTCCAGTTCATCGGCATCGAGCGAATCCGTTAAATAGCAGGTCATTAACGGCGTGAAATCATGCCCGGCGGGCACCGCATCGAGAATACGCTGACGGTAGGCGATCGCTGCATCAACGGTCGTGATGGGGGACGCCAGGTTCGGCATCACGATAGCGCGACCATAAATTTCGCTGGTATAGGGTACGACCGTTTTTAACATGTCGCCATCGCGAAGGTGAACGTGCCAGTCGTCCGGGCGGCGGATCTTTAAAACCTGGGATGGTGCAGTCATTAATAAGCTCCGGCTGAGGAATAGTCTTTTTGCCGGAAACAAAGGATAAGCGGAAACGTTTTCGTTTGCACGTAAAAAAAGGGCGCGAGCGCGCCCTCCGATATCAATTGGTGAAAGGAATAACGATTTCACCAGGTTTAACTTCAATGCCTTTCGCGAGTTTCTTCGCTAACGCTTCGCCTTTACTACTGTCCTCACGCAACACGTAAGCGGGCCGCTGGTTAAAGTAGCTACGTAAAGACTGATTTAAATAAGGCAGGAGCGTTTGTAGCACCGATTGCATTTTCTCCGGCGTCACGGTGGCGTCTACTACTTCCATCTCCTGAAGATAGATGGCGCCTTTTTCTTTATCAAAGACCGGCAGGGCTTTTAGCTTGAGTTTCATCGTCGCTTTTTGACTGCCAAACAGGGAATTCATATCCAGCCTGGCATCGCCAGTAAGGGTGACTTTATTAGGCTCTTCCCGACCAATCTGGCTGGCAAGGTTAGTCAATACGATATGCGCGTCGGCAATTCCGGGCAGACCAATATCTTTTGAGAAATTATTCCGTTTTTCAAGCGCTTGATTGATTTCTTGTTCGCTAATGGTGTATTGCGTAAGTTGATTACAACCCACTAACAGGCCGCTAACTACCAGCGCAGCGGCAAAAAAAAACTTTTTCATGGCGTTCCTTAGCATGTTGCCTGTGCCCTAATCTTGACACAAAGCAGCATGTCGCGCCAGCGGACATGGCGCCACTAGAAAAAGCTGAAAAAGGCGGCAAGAAAGGGTTGCCGCCTGGCGGGCGTTAGATAGCCATTGAGGAGAGTAAATTAATTTGCGTCTGCTTTGCCATATTATCGCGATAGTCCGCGACTTTTGTCGGCCAGTGAATACCGGCGACCAGCGTCAGATTACGCAGAAGCGGAAACAGATGAATATCATCTTCCGATAATTCGCCGTTAACGGCGTTAGGCTGTACGATGAGTTTATCCAGCAAACGTAAATCATCGCCGATCTTTTTAATCAGTCCGGCAGAGTGCGCAAGATGGTTGTCAAAACTGCCAGATGAGGCTTCTTTTTTGCGGATAAAATACTGGCGCGCCGCAGGGGTAGAAAATTCATCGAAAGCGGATTTTGCAAATCGCGGCAGCAGTAGCTGATTAACGTAACCGTTAACTTTGCGCAACCACTCCTCAATGGCTGGATTGCGTTTCCCGGTTAACAGCGGTTTGCCGTCGAGGTTGTCGACATAATGTACAATATCCATACTTTCAGGAAGGTAGCGACTATCATCTTTTTGCAGGATGGGCACCATCTTTTGACCAATCATCCGGGTGGGCGTCGCCTCGTCGTCATTTTGTAACACGTTAAGTTCAACGGGGATGTTCTTCAGGCCGAAAATCATGCGGGCTTTAACGCAGAAAGGGCAATGATCGTAAATATAAAGCTTCACGTTTCTCCTCCATTTGACTGTCGGTTCCTGACCAGTATGGAGGAGATAGCGACAGGTATCAAATCAGGCACCGGGTTCCAGCATCCGGCGCGGCGTGCGTTTATGACTAAATTGCCAGCCTAAAGCCAAAAAGGTGATAAAGCCGATAATACCGAGCATCATCCACGGTAGTTCAGGCTGCGCAAGCGCTTTACCCATATCAAACAACCAGCCGCCGCCGATATAACCAATCGCGCCGCCAATGGCTAATCCCAGACGGCTAAAGCCCATATAGCTTCCCCGCGCCCTCGCGTCCGCGAGCGACGCGCTGAGCGTTTCGCGCGCCGGTTCGGCGATAACCGAGCCGATGTAGAAAGCGCAAATAAGCGTAAAAAGCTGCTGTAAATTGCCCACCATCCCGATGGGGATCATGCTCAGCGACATGACGAGCAAACCAGCCATCAGCCGATGCTCCAGCCGAAAACGCTTTTCGCTCCAGCGGGCAATCGGGTAGAGCAACGTCAGCGAGAGACACGCTTCGATAGCGTACATCCATTTCACGGCAGCAGGCGAACCGGCGATATCGTTTACCATAATCGGCAGCATTAACATGACCTGTACCGCCAGCATATAATAGCCCGCCAGCGTCAGCACGTAGGTGACAAACCTTTTATCGCTCATAACGCGGCGCATTCCTTCACGCACCGGCGTTCTGACCGTTGATAGCTTCCAGGCCGGAAGCAGCCATGCGTTGAAAAGGGCGCATAATATGAACAAAATAGCGCCTGTCGCGCAGACCAGACGAAAATCGTATTGTAGCAACCAGCTTCCCAGTAGCGCGCCAATCACCGCACCCGCGCTGTCCTGCATCATCAACAGAGAGAAGAAGCGGCCCCGTTGCTCCGGACGAATTAATTTGACCACCAGCGCTGAGCGCGGCGGGTCGAAAAGCGTACCGCCGAGACCGGAAAGAAAGCAGGAAAACCACAAGAGCCAGGGCTCATGCGCGATACCCATGGTGGCAAAGCCGGCGGCGCGCATCAGCATACCGGTGACAATCATCGGTTTCGCGCCAAAGCGATCGGCGATGGCACCGCCAAAAATGCCCAGACCTTGTTGAATAAACTGGCGCAGGCCGAGCGCGATCCCTACCATTACGGCAGCCCACCCCATTTGATCGACAAAGCGAATAGAGATGAGCGGGAATACGACGAAAAAACCCAGCACCACCAACATGTTATCGATGAGAAGAAAATATTTACCCAGGCTCCTCGCCTGCGAGACGCGCGACATTTCCCCTCCCGGGAAATAATAGATGAGCGTCTTCTATTCTGCGGCGGCGTTTCGTTTTTTCCTACCGTTAGCGGGACAATATTTTTTTATCAAAAGTCCTTTTTAATCGAGAGTTTTCATCAAAATGTGGCAGCAATTCAAAAAATGACGATTTGCGCTTTTCACAGAGCCTGGTTGCGCAGGTATAGTAATGTTACTGGCGTGCTGAAGACGTTACAGGAAGGAGTAGGTATAGAATGTTTGGCTATCGTAGTAACGTGCCAAAAGTGCGCTTAACCACCGATCGTCTGGTGGTACGTTTAGTGCATGAGCGTGATGCCTGGCGTCTGGCCGATTATTACGCGGAAAATCGTCATTTTTTAAAACCCTGGGAACCGGTCCGTGATGAAAGTCATTGTTATCCTTCAGGATGGCAGGCGCGTCTGGGAATGATCGGTGAATTTCACAAACAGGGCTCCGCCTTCTATTTCGCGCTACTTGATCCGGAAGAAAAAGAAATTATCGGCGTGGCGAATTTTTCCAATGTGGTGCGCGGTTCTTTTCATGCCTGTTATCTGGGCTATTCCATTGCGCAAAAGTGGCAGGGGCAGGGGCTGATGTTTGAAGCCTTAACCGCTGCGATTCGCTATATGCAGCGCACTCAGCATATCCACCGTATCATGGCGAACTATATGCCGCACAACAAACGTAGCGGCGCGTTGCTGGCGCGGCTTGGCTTTGAAAAAGAAGGCTATGCGAAAGATTACCTGTTGATTGATGGACAATGGCGCGACCATGTCCTGACGGCGTTAACCACGCCGTTATGGACGCCGGGGCGTTGAGCGGCTTACGGAATGAGAGGCAAAGGGAGAAAACGATGAAATATGAATTAACCGCCACTGAAGCGCGAGTGATTGGCTGTCTGCTGGAAAAGCAGGTGACAACGCCGGAACAGTATCCGCTTTCCGTCAACGGCGTGGTGACAGCCTGTAATCAGAAAACCAACCGTGAACCGGTGATGAACCTGACGGAACAAGAGGTACAAGAACAACTCGATAACCTGGTGAAACGCCACTTTTTGCGTACGGTCAGCGGGTTTGGCAATCGCGTCACCAAATATGAACAGCGTTTCTGTAATTCCGAATTTGGCGATCTGAAACTTAGCGCGGCGGAAGTGGCGCTTGTCACTACGCTGCTGCTGCGCGGCGCGCAAACGCCCGGCGAGTTGCGTAGCCGGGCGTCGCGGATGCATGAATTCAGCGATATGGCGGAAGTTGAATCCACGCTGGAACGGCTTGCCAGTCGTGAGGACGGCCCGTATGTCGTCCGTCTGGCGCGTGAACCGGGTAAGCGCGAAAGCCGTTATATGCACCTTTTTTGCGGCGACGTCGATGAACTGTCTCTCCAGACGTCTGCGCCGGAAAGTGCGTCGGGCGATCTTCAGTCGCGCGTCGAAGCGCTGGAAAGCGAAGTGGCGGAGTTAAAGCAGCGGCTGGATTCTTTGTTAGCTCACCTGGGGGAGTAATGTGAGAACATTACGGATTGGCATTGTCGGATTAGGCGGTATTGCGCAGAAGGCCTGGCTGCCGGTATTAACCAACACCGCCGGATGGACATTACAGGGCGCCTGGTCTCCTTCGCGGGATAAAGCCTTACGTATCTGCGAAAGCTGGCGCATACCGTATGTGGATTCGCTGGCGAATTTAGCGTCCGGCTGCGATGCGGTCTTCGTCCACTCCAGTACCGCAAGCCATTATGCCGTGGTCAGCGAACTTCTCAATGCCGGCGTGCATGTTTGCGTGGATAAACCGCTGGCGGAAAATCTACGTGATGCCGAACGGCTGGTGGCGCTGGCGGCGCAAAAAAAATTGACGCTGATGGTTGGCTTTAATCGCCGTTTCGCGCCGCTGTACCGCGAACTGAAGACGCGCCTCGGCACTGCGGCGTCACTGCGTATGGATAAACATCGTACCGATAGCGTCGGGCCGCACGACTTACGTTTTACTTTGCTCGATGACTATCTGCATGTCGTGGATACCGCTCTGTGGCTGGCGGGCGGCGAGGCGCGCCTTGCCAGCGGCACGTTGCTCACCAGCGAGTCCGGCGAAATGTGCTATGCGGAACATCATTTTTCCGCCGACAAACTACAAATTACCACCAGTATGCACCGGCGCGCCGGAAGCCAGCGTGAATCGGTCCAGGCCGTCACCGACGGCGGGCTGTATGACGTGACGGATATGCGTGAATGGCGCGAAGAGCGCGGGCAGGGTATTCTCATCAAACCCATTCCGGGTTGGCAAACGACGCTTGAACAGCGTGGTTTTGTCGGATGCGCGCGACATTTCATTGACTGCGTACAAAATCAGACGGTTCCGGAAACGGCGGGGGAGCAGGCGATTTTGGCCCAGCGCGTCGTGGAGGCGCTGTGGCGGGACGCCATCAGCGAATAATCCTCTGTAACATCTGGCGGTAGTAATTCATCGTAATCCAGGTACTATACCCTCAATAATTCGAGTTGCAGAAAAGCTAACGCACATGCAACTCGAAGTATGGCGGGTATATATGCCCACTCTACATAATACCTCTTTTCACAGTGAATAATGGCAAACCGTGGGGAGTCTGTAAGGCCTGATAAGACGTTTTAACGTCGCCGTCAGGCGCGGTGATACAGCCGGATACGGCAGAAGTTGCGTTATCCGGTCGATGGATCAGCCATGCAGGAGTTTTACGCCAGGGTCTGGAATACAAAAGAAATGAATTTATTGAAATCGCTGGCTGCTGTCAGCTCGATGACTATGTTTTCACGCGTGTTGGGCTTTGCCCGTGATGCGATTGTCGCCAGAATTTTTGGCGCAGGGATGGCGACCGACGCCTTTTTTGTGGCGTTTAAACTCCCCAATCTACTACGCCGGATCTTTGCCGAAGGCGCTTTTTCTCAGGCCTTTGTGCCTATCCTGGCGGAATATAAGAGCAAGCAGGGTGAAGAAGCGACGCGGATCTTTGTCGCTTACGTTTCCGGCCTGTTGACGCTGGCATTGGCCGTCGTGACGGTGGCCGGTATGCTGGCCGCCCCGTGGGTGATTATGGTAACCGCGCCGGGTTTTGCCGATACTGCGGATAAATTCGCGCTGACGACGCAACTGCTGCGGATTACGTTTCCCTATATTCTGCTGATCTCGCTGGCTTCACTGGTTGGCGCCATTCTCAACACCTGGAATCGCTTCTCCATTCCCGCTTTTGCGCCGACATTTCTTAATATCAGCATGATCGGTTTTGCATTATTCGCCGCGCCATACTTTAATCCGCCGGTGCTGGCGTTAGCCTGGGCAGTCACCGTCGGCGGCGTGCTGCAACTGGTGTATCAACTTCCGTATTTGAAAAAGATCGGTATGCTGGTGCTGCCGCGCATTAACTTTCGCGACACCGGGGCGATGCGGGTGGTCAAACAGATGGGGCCGGCGATTTTGGGCGTTTCCGTCAGTCAGATCTCCCTTATCATCAATACCATTTTCGCCTCGTTTCTGGCCTCCGGCTCGGTCTCATGGATGTACTATGCCGATCGGTTGATGGAGTTCCCGTCCGGCGTGCTGGGCGTGGCGTTGGGGACCATCCTGTTGCCGTCATTGTCGAAAAGCTTTGCCAGCGGCAATCATGATGAGTACTGCCGCCTGATGGACTGGGGGCTGCGTTTGTGCTTTTTACTGGCGTTGCCGAGCGCAGTAGCGTTAGGCATTCTGGCGAAGCCGCTGACGGTCTCGCTGTTTCAGTACGGTAAATTCACCGCCTTTGATGCGGCAATGACGCAGCGGGCGTTAATCGCCTATTCGGTGGGGCTGATTGGCTTGATCGTCGTAAAAGTGCTGGCCCCGGGCTTCTATTCTCGCCAGGATATTAAAACGCCGGTGAAAATCGCCATCGTGACGTTAATCATGACTCAGTTAATGAACCTGGCGTTTATTGGACCGCTGAAACACGCCGGACTGTCGCTCTCTATTGGTCTGGCGGCATGTCTCAATGCGTCGCTGCTGTACTGGCAACTGCGCAAACAGAATATCTTTACGCCACAACCGGGTTGGATGTGGTTCCTGATGCGTCTGATCATTTCCGTACTGGTGATGGCCGCCGTATTGTTCGGCGTGTTGCATATTATGCCGGAGTGGTCGCAAGGGTCGATGTTATGGCGTTTGCTACGTTTGATGGCGGTAGTGATCGCGGGTATCGCGGCCTATTTCGCCGCGCTTGCCGTGCTGGGCTTTAAAGTGAAAGAGTTTGTTCGCCGGACGGCGTAAATTCAGTGCCTGATAGCGCTGTGCTATCAGGCCTACAAGGCATTCAGGCCGGAAAGGCGCAACGTCGCCATCCGGCACTGATTAGATAGAAATTTTTTTACCGCCGCGGTGAGAGACGGAAGTCTGACCGTCAGCCCCGTACAAGGTCGGCTCCTGGTGAGGTTTCAGCACCTCCAGCGCCTGTTGATTACGCTCAATTTGCCCTTCCAGCAGCCAGCCGTTGTGCTGGTTGAGGTCGCGAAGATGCTGCGTTTTTTCGGTAATCGCCTGCCAGCGCTCTGCAATGTCATCGTTTGCGCTACGCTGCGCGTTCTGCTCCAGACGGCGCTGTTGTTCCAGATAATCCAGCGTCGCCAGCAACGAGCTTTTTTCTTCTGTAATACGCTGTAGCTGGCTGCCGTTAATCTGGCCTACGGAAAGCTGTTGTTGCTCGGCGTCCATCACCGTCTTCAGGTCATTCAGGACGGTGGTCATCTGGTCAAGTATTTCTGACAAACGAGTCATACGCTTATTTACTCTGTAAGTAGCTCTGCGCCTCGCGAATGAGCGAGTCTGCTATTTTTCCCGTATCCATTTTTAACTCACCGTTACGGATAGCTGTTTTTAATGCTTCGACGCGTTCCATATTAATGTCGCTGACGCCTGGCTGCATGAGCTTCGCTTGCGCGTCGCTTAACGTTACGCTGGCGCTCGTCGCGGCGGACGTTTTTTCCTGACGCGTTTTTTGTACCGGCGTGTCGCTGGTTTCGCGCGTCTGGACAGTGCTAACGGGTTTCAAAGGTGAGGTACGGTCAATGCTCATTTATTTATCCTCATCGAGGGTTACGTTGTAGCGGCCAGCTACCATCATGGTTGAATATCTCATCGGCAGCCGCGACAAAATCTTTACACAATTATAGGTTAATAAGAATATTCCCATCAGAATCGACGGTTCCACTCACGATTTGACCCGATGTCATGCGCACGCGCGCATTTTGCGCGACGGCGGCATTATTCATCGCCTGACCTTCCGCATTGACGCTAAACCCCTCGCCATTGGCGATGACCTGTACTCGTTGCCCCGCTTTGACGCGCCAGGCCTGACGTATCATCGTAAGCTGTACCGGCTGCCCAGGAGCGAGATCGCGCAAACTGACGGCATCCTGAATCTGACGGATATCCAGTACCGTCCGCGGCGGTAACTGATCCAGCCTGCCACGTTTTAGCGTGACGTTGGCCGGCGTCAATTTTCCGCCGCGCGCGACGGGCGCGGCAACGGCGACATAATTGCCGGTCGCTTGCACATTCACCTGCAAATAACGTTTTTCATTGGCGCAGCGCGCCACCACATTGACGTTGCCCCACAGCTTCGCGCTGCCCGTCATGCTGAAGGCTGGCTGCTCGCAGCTCGGCAGCAGATTAGGCGATGAACGGAGCGTGACAACCACCTCATCGCTGAAGCCAGCCAGACGCTGGGAAAACCACGTGGTCAATTGGGCGTTGATGTCCTGCGCCATTGTCAGGGGGCTGAACAGCAAAGCCGCCACGGCGAATCCTCGTTTTAACGTTTGCATGGTACTTCCCCCTGGTTGATGTCATGACAGGATTCTACCCGTGTGAAGCAAGCATCAACGCAATAAATAGCGACGCATTTTGCGTTTATTCCGGCGATAACGCGCGCGTGAAGGCATTTAAGCTGTCGGCTGAATTTTGCCATTTGCGGAGGAGATATGCTCGACAGGCTCGATGCCGCCTTACGATTTCAGCAGGAAGCGCTAAATCTGCGCGCGCAACGTCAGGAAATATTAGCGGCGAATATCGCCAATGCCGATACGCCGGGGTATCAGGCGCGCGATATTGATTTTGCCAGTGAGTTAAAAAAGGTGATGGTGCGTGGACGGGAAGAAACCGGCGGCGTCGCGTTAACGTTGACTTCCTCTCACCATATTCCCGCTCAGGCGGTCTCTTCTCCCGCAGTGGATCTGCTTTACCGCGTACCCGATCAGCCTTCTTTGGATGGTAACACCGTAGATATGGACAGGGAACGTACGCAGTTTGCGGATAACAGTCTCAAATATCAGATGGGGCTTACCGTTCTGGGTAGCCAACTCAAAGGCATGATGAATGTGCTACAGGGAGGAAACTAATTCGTGGCGCTGTTAAACATTTTTGATATTGCCGGATCGGCGCTTGCCGCACAGTCCAAGCGGTTGAACGTTGCGGCCAGTAACCTGGCGAATGCGGATAGCGTCACCGGCCCGGACGGACAGCCTTATCGCGCCAAACAGGTGGTTTTTCAGGTGGACGCCGCGCCGGGTCAAGCCACTGGCGGGGTAAAGGTCGCCAGCGTGATTGAAAGTCAGGCACCGGAAAAGCTGGTTTATGAGCCAGGCAATCCGCTGGCGGACGCTAATGGTTACGTCAAAATGCCCAACGTCGATGTGGTCGGCGAAATGGTTAACACGATGTCAGCCTCGCGCAGCTATCAGGCAAATATCGAAGTCCTGAATACCGTAAAAAGCATGATGCTTAAAACGCTGACATTAGGCCAGTAAAGGAGGCGCGTATGTCTATTGCCGTAAATATGAATGACCCGACCAACACGGGCGTCAAAACGACGACCGGCAGCGGGTCGATGACCGGAAGCAACGCTGCCGATCTGCAAAGCAGTTTCCTGACCTTACTGGTCGCGCAATTGAAGAACCAGGACCCGACTAACCCATTACAAAATAATGAGTTAACGACACAGTTGGCGCAAATCAGTACCGTGAGCGGCATTGAAAAACTGAATACGACGCTGGGGGCTATTTCCGGGCAAATCGATAATAGTCAGTCCCTACAGGCGACCACGCTGATTGGGCATGGCGTTATGGTGCCTGGCACCACAATTCTGGCGGGTAAAGGCGCGGAAGAAGGGGCCGTGACGTCCACGACGCCGTTTGGCGTGGAATTGCAACAGCCTGCGGACAAAGTGACGGCAACCATTACCGATAAAGATGGCCGGGTGGTACGGACGCTGGAGATCGGTGAGTTGCGAGCCGGGGTACACACCTTTACCTGGGATGGTAAGCAAACGGACGGAACAACGGTACCGAATGGTTCTTACAACATTGCGATTACCGCCAGCAATGGCGGGACGCAACTGGTGGCGCAGCCGCTGCAATTCGCTCTGGTACAGGGCGTGACGAAGGGCAGTAACGGCAACCTGTTGGATCTGGGTACCTACGGCACCACCACACTCGACGAAGTTCGGCAAATAATCTAAGCCCTTACACTTATCAGGAGTCAGTCATGTCTTTTTCTCAAGCGGTTAGCGGCCTGAACGCTGCGGCCACCAACCTTGATGTTATCGGTAATAACATCGCCAACTCCGCCACCTATGGCTTTAAGTCCGGTACGGCATCATTTGCCGATATGTTTGCCGGTTCCAAAGTGGGGCTGGGCGTAAAAGTGGCGGGGATTACCCAGGATTTTACCGACGGTACGACAACGAACACCGGGCGCGGGCTGGATGTCGCGATTAGCCAGAACGGTTTTTTCCGCCTGGTAGACAGCAACGGTTCCGTGTTCTATAGCCGCAACGGCCAGTTCAAACTGGACGAGAACCGTAACCTGGTCAATATGCAGGGGATGCAGTTGACCGGCTATCCGGCCACCGGTACGCCGCCGACCATTCAGCAGGGGGCGAATCCTGCGCCGATCACCATTCCGAACACGCTGATGGCGGCGAAATCGACCACCACCGCGTCAATGCAGATCAACCTGAACTCGACGGACCCTGTACCGTCTAAAACGCCCTTTAGCGTGAGTGATGCGGATTCGTATAACAAAAAAGGCACCGTCACCGTTTATGACAGCCAGGGTAATGCCCATGACATGAACGTCTATTTTGTGAAAACCAAAGATAATGAATGGGCCGTGTACACCCATGACAGCAGCGATCCTGCAGCCACAGCGCCAACAACGGCGTCCACTACGCTGAAATTCAATGAAAACGGGATTCTGGAGTCTGGCGGTACGGTGAACATCACCACCGGTACGATTAATGGCGCGACAGCGGCCACCTTCTCCCTCAGCTTCCTTAACTCCATGCAGCAGAACACCGGGGCTAACAACATCGTCGCCACCAATCAAAACGGCTATAAGCCTGGCGACCTGGTGAGCTACCAGATTAACAACGATGGCACCGTAGTTGGCAACTATTCCAACGAGCAGGAGCAGGTGCTGGGGCAGATTGTGCTGGCTAACTTCGCCAACAACGAAGGTCTGGCATCCCAGGGCGATAACGTCTGGGCGGCGACGCAGGCTTCCGGGGTAGCGCTGCTGGGGACTGCCGGTTCCGGCAACTTCGGTAAGCTGACGAACGGCGCGCTGGAAGCCTCTAACGTGGATTTGAGTAAAGAGCTGGTGAATATGATCGTCGCGCAGCGTAACTACCAGTCGAATGCGCAGACCATCAAAACCCAGGACCAGATCCTCAATACGCTGGTTAACCTGCGCTAAGCGCCTGACGGGATAGCTTAATGGATCACGCAATTTATACCGCCATGGGGGCGGCCAGCCAGACGCTTAACCAGCAGGCGGTAACGGCCAGCAACCTGGCTAATGCCTCAACGCCGGGCTTTCGTGCACAGCTTAACGCGCTACGCGCGGTGCCCGTTGATGGCCTCTCTTTAGCGACGCGTACGCTGGTTACGGCATCGACGCCGGGGGCGGATATGACCCCGGGTCAGTTGGACTACACTTCACGCCCGCTGGATGTTGCGTTACAGCAGGACGGCTGGCTGGTAGTGCAAGCGGCGGATGGCGCTGAAGGATATACCCGTAACGGGAATATCCAGGTGGGCCCGACCGGGCAGTTAACCATTCAGGGACATCCGGTTATCGGCGAAGGCGGCCCGATTACCGTTCCTGAAGGGTCGGAAATCACCATTGCGGCAGACGGCACGATCTCCGCGCTCAATCCCGGCGACCCGCCAAACACGGTGGCGCCCGTTGGGCGACTGAAGCTGGTCAAAGCGGAAGGCAATGAGGTGCAGCGGAGCGATGACGGTTTATTCCGCCTTACCGCCGAGGCACAGGCTGAACGCGGGGCGGTACTGGCCGCCGACCCGTCAATTCGCATTATGTCGGGCGTGCTGGAGGGCAGTAACGTCAAGCCGGTTGAAGCCATGACCGACATGATCGCCAACGCACGTCGTTTTGAAATGCAGATGAAGGTTATCACCAGCGTAGATGAGAACGAAGGGCGAGCTAACCAACTGCTGTCGATGAGTTAATACAGGACATTTTATGATCAGTTCATTATGGATCGCCAAAACCGGTCTGGACGCGCAGCAAACCAATATGGATGTGATTGCCAATAACCTGGCAAACGTCAGCACCAATGGTTTTAAGCGTCAGCGCGCGGTATTTGAAGATCTGTTGTATCAGACCATCCGCCAGCCGGGCGCGCAGTCGTCCGAGCAGACGACGCTGCCTTCCGGGCTGCAAATCGGTACCGGCGTGCGTCCGGTCGCCACGGAGCGTCTGCACAGTCAGGGTAACCTGTCGCAGACCAACAACAGTAAAGATGTGGCGATTAAAGGGCAGGGCTTTTTCCAGGTCATGCTGCCGGACGGTACGTCTGCCTATACCCGCGACGGCTCTTTCCAGGTGGATCAGAATGGTCAACTGGTGACGGCGGGCGGTTTTCAGGTGCAGCCGGCAATCACCATTCCGGCCAACGCGTTAAGTATCACCATTGGCCGCGACGGCGTGGTCAGCGTTACCCAGCAGGGGCAGGCCGCGCCGGTTCAGGTCGGGCAGCTTAACCTAACCACCTTTATGAACGACACCGGTCTGGAAAGCATCGGCGAGAACCTCTATATCGAAACGCAATCGTCCGGCGCGCCGAACGAAAGCACGCCGGGGCTCAACGGCGCGGGGTTGTTGTATCAAGGGTATGTCGAAACGTCGAACGTTAACGTGGCGGAAGAGCTGGTGAACATGATTCAGGTTCAACGCGCCTATGAAATTAACAGTAAAGCAGTATCGACGACCGATCAGATGCTGCAGAAACTGACGCAACTCTAAGGGGCCGCCGGTGGGGGATACGCCACCGGCTCCCTGATTTTGAAGATGAAGGTAATGCAAAAATACGCGCTTCACGCTTACCCAGTTATGGCCCTGATGGTCGCGACGCTGACAGGATGCGCCTGGATACCCGCTAAACCGCTCGTGCAGGGGGCGACCACGGCGCAGCCGATACCTGGCCCGGTACCGGTGGCGAATGGCTCCATATTTCAGTCTGCGCAGCCGATTAATTATGGCTATCAGCCGCTTTTTGAAGATCGTCGACCGCGTAATATCGGCGATACGCTCACGATTGTGTTACAGGAAAACGTCAGCGCCAGTAAAAGCTCGTCGGCAAATGCCAGTCGCGACGGCAAAACCAGTTTTGGTTTTGATACGGTACCGCGTTATCTGCAGGGATTATTCGGTAATTCCCGCGCGGATATGGAGGCCTCCGGCGGCAACTCTTTTAACGGTAAAGGCGGCGCGAATGCCAGCAATACCTTTAGCGGCACGCTAACCGTGACCGTCGATCAGGTTCTGGCCAATGGCAATTTACACGTCGTGGGGGAAAAACAGATCGCGATTAATCAGGGAACGGAATTCATCCGCTTCTCCGGCGTGGTAAATCCACGCACCATCAGCGGCAGCAACTCTGTTCCCTCGACACAGGTGGCGGATGCGCGGATTGAATATGTCGGGAACGGCTATATTAACGAAGCGCAAAATATGGGCTGGCTGCAACGTTTCTTCCTTAATTTGTCGCCGATGTAAGCGAGGTGTATGTGTTTAAAGCTCTTGCAGGAATCGTTCTGGCACTGGTTGCCACTCTGGCGCACGCCGAGCGTATCCGGGATCTGACCAGTGTCCAGGGAGTACGGGAAAACTCGCTGATCGGCTACGGGCTGGTGGTCGGGCTGGACGGTACGGGCGACCAGACGACCCAGACGCCATTTACCACCCAGACGCTGAATAACATGCTGTCACAACTGGGGATTACGGTCCCCACTGGCACCAACATGCAGTTGAAAAACGTGGCGGCGGTGATGGTGACGGCGTCGTATCCGCCTTTTGCGCGACAGGGACAAACGATCGATGTCGTCGTTTCCTCAATGGGGAACGCTAAAAGTCTGCGTGGCGGGACGTTATTAATGACGCCGTTAAAAGGGGTGGACAGCCAGGTGTATGCTCTGGCGCAGGGCAATATTCTGGTCGGCGGCGCGGGCGCTTCCGCAGGCGGCAGTAGCGTGCAGGTTAACCAGCTTAATGGCGGGCGCATCACTAATGGCGCGATTATCGAACGCGAGTTGCCGACTCAGTTCGGCGCTGGCAACACCATTAATCTGCAATTGAACGACGAAGATTTTACGATGGCGCAGCAAATTACCGATGCCATCAACCGCGCCCGCGGTTACGGCAGCGCCACTGCGCTTGATGCGCGAACGGTACAGGTACGCGTGCCCAGCGGCAACAGCTCGCAGGTGCGTTTTCTGGCGGACATTCAAAATATGGAAGTCAACGTGACGCCGCAGGATGCAAAAGTCGTGATCAACTCGCGTACCGGTTCGGTGGTCATGAATCGGGAAGTCACGCTGGATAGCTGCGCTGTGGCGCAGGGCAATTTGTCAGTGACAGTCAATCGCCAGCTCAACGTCAACCAGCCGAATACGCCATTTGGCGGCGGGCAGACCGTGGTGACGCCACAGACTCAGATAGATTTGCGTCAGAGCGGCGGATCGCTACAGAGCGTGCGTTCCAGCGCCAATCTGAACAGCGTAGTGCGCGCGCTGAATGCGCTTGGCGCGACGCCGATGGACCTGATGTCGATTTTGCAGTCCATGCAGAGCGCGGGCTGTCTACGCGCCAAACTGGAAATCATCTGATGATCGGAGACGGTAAATTGCTGGCCAGCGCGGCCTGGGATGCGCAATCTCTGAACGAACTGAAAGCGAAAGCGGGCCAGGACCCGGCGGCGAATATCCGTCCTGTGGCCCGTCAGGTGGAAGGGATGTTTGTTCAGATGATGCTGAAAAGTATGCGCGAGGCTTTACCCAAAGATGGTTTATTCAGCAGCGATCAGACGCGTCTGTATACCAGCATGTATGACCAGCAGATCGCCCAGCAGATGACCGCCGGTAAGGGACTGGGGCTGGCGGATATGATGGTTAAACAGATGACCAGCGGGCAGACGATGCCTGCGGATGACGCGCCGCAAGTACCGCTTAAATTCTCCCTGGAGACGGTAAACAGCTATCAAAATCAGGCGCTGACCCAACTGGTGCGCAAAGCCATCCCGAAAACGCCGGAGAGCAGCGATGCGCCACTCTCCGGCGACAGTAAAGACTTTCTGGCCCAGCTTTCGCTCCCGGCGAGGCTGGCCAGCGAACAAAGCGGGGTGCCGCATCATCTGATTCTGGCGCAGGCGGCGCTGGAGTCGGGCTGGGGGCAACGGCAAATCCTGCGGGAGAATGGCGAACCCAGCTATAACGTATTTGGCGTGAAAGCGACCGCCAGTTGGAAAGGGCCGGTGACGGAAATCACCACCACTGAATACGAAAATGGCGAAGCGAAAAAAGTGAAAGCGAAATTCCGCGTCTATAGCTCGTATCTGGAGGCGTTATCGGATTATGTCGCGCTGTTAACGCGTAACCCACGCTACGCTGCCGTGACCACTGCCGCCACGGCAGAGCAGGGCGCAGTGGCCCTGCAAAACGCCGGATACGCCACTGACCCGAATTACGCGCGTAAATTGACCAGCATGATTCAGCAGTTGAAAGCGATGAGTGAAAAGGTCAGCAAAACCTACAGCGCGAATCTCGACAATCTCTTTTAAATTGCTCAAGTCCACGTAGTCGCTGCCGATAACAACGAGTATTGAAGGATTAAAAGGAACCATCATGTCCAGCTTGATTAATCACGCCATGAGCGGACTTAACGCCGCGCAGGCCGCGTTAAATACGGTCAGTAATAACATCAACAATTATAACGTTGCGGGTTATACCCGGCAGACAACTATTCTGGCGCAGGCAAACAGTACGTTAGGGGCTGGCGGCTGGATAGGTAATGGCGTTTACGTTTCAGGCGTACAGCGCGAATATGATGCGTTTATCACTAATCAGCTACGCGGCGCGCAAAATCAGAGCAGCGGCTTAACCACGCGCTATGAACAAATGTCGAAAATCGACAACCTGCTGGCCGATAAATCCAGCTCACTGTCTGGTTCGTTGCAGAGTTTTTTTACCAGCCTGCAAACGTTAGTCAGTAATGCGGAAGATCCTGCGGCGCGTCAGGCGCTGATTGGTAAAGCGGAAGGGCTGGTAAACCAGTTCAAAACCACCGATCAGTATCTGCGCGATCAGGATAAACAGGTCAATATCGCGATTGGCTCCAGCGTGGCGCAAATCAACAATTACGCGAAGCAGATAGCTAACCTGAACGATCAAATCTCCCGTATGACGGGCGTAGGCGCGGGCGCATCGCCGAACGACCTGCTCGATCAGCGTGATCAGTTGGTCAGCGAGCTTAACAAGATCGTTGGCGTCGAGGTGAGTGTACAGGACGGCGGCACCTATAACCTGACGATGGCCAATGGCTATACGCTGGTGCAGGGGTCGACGGCGCGTCAGTTGGCGGCGGTTCCCTCCAGCGCCGACCCGACGCGAACGACTGTCGCTTATGTCGATGAGGCCGCCGGTAACATCGAAATTCCGGAAAAGTTGCTGAACACAGGTTCGCTCGGCGGGCTACTGACGTTCCGTTCTCAGGATCTGGATCAGACTCGTAATACGCTGGGCCAGTTGGCGTTGGCGTTTGCCGATGCGTTTAACGCGCAGCATACCAAAGGTTATGACGCCGACGGCAATAAAGGGAAAGACTTCTTTAGCATTGGCTCGCCGGTGGTATATAGCAACAGTAATAATGCCGATAAAACGGTATCGCTAACCGCTAAGGTGGTCGACAGCACGAAGGTTCAGGCAACGGATTATAAGATTGTTTTTGACGGTACAGACTGGCAGGTTACTCGCACTGCGGATAACACCACCTTCACGGCGACAAAAGATGCTGACGGAAAACTGGAGATTGACGGTCTGAAAGTGACGGTAGGGACCGGCGCACAGAAAAACGACAGTTTTCTTCTCAAGCCGGTCAGCAATGCTATCGTCGACATGAACGTTAAAGTGACGAATGAAGCCGAGATTGCGATGGCGTCTGAGTCAAAACTCGATCCTGACGTGGATACCGGCGACAGCGATAACCGCAATGGTCAGGCATTGCTGGACTTACAAAACAGCAATGTAGTGGGCGGCAACAAAACTTTTAACGATGCTTACGCCACGTTGGTCAGCGATGTGGGTAACAAAACGTCAACGCTGAAAACCAGCAGCACCACGCAGGCGAATGTGGTTAAACAGCTTTATAAACAGCAACAGTCGGTTTCCGGCGTTAACCTCGACGAAGAGTACGGCAATTTGCAGCGTTATCAGCAGTATTATCTGGCGAATGCGCAAGTATTGCAGACCGCGAATGCGCTGTTTGATGCGTTACTGAATATTCGCTAAAGGAGAAGGATGACATGCGTATCAGTACCCAGATGATGTACGAACAAAATATGAGCGGCATCACTAATTCTCAGGCCGAATGGATGAAGCTGGGCGAGCAGATGTCTACCGGTAAGCGCGTTACCAACCCATCTGACGATCCGATCGCCGCGTCGCAGGCGGTAGTACTCTCTCAGGCGCAGGCGCAGAATAGCCAGTACGCCCTGGCGCGTACGTTTGCCACCCAAAAAGTGTCGCTGGAAGAAAGCGTACTCAGTCAGGTGACGACGGCGATTCAAACCGCGCAGGAAAAAATCGTCTATGCCGGAAACGGCACGTTAAGCGACGATGACCGCGCGTCGCTGGCGACGGATTTACAGGGGATCCGCGATCAGCTGATGAACCTGGCAAACAGCACTGACGGCAATGGTCGCTATATCTTTGCCGGGTATAAAACGGAAGCGGCGCCATTCGACCAGGCAACAGGTGGTTATCATGGCGGCGAGAAAAGTGTTACCCAGCAGGTGGATTCCGCACGCACGATGGTAATTGGTCATACGGGAGCGCAAATTTTTAATAGCATCACCAGCAATGCGGTGCCGGAACCGGATGGCTCGGACTCCGAAAAGAATCTGTTTGTCATGCTCGATACGGCAATTGCCGCACTCAAGACCCCGGTGGAAGGCAATGACGTGGAAAAAGAAAAGGCCGCTGCCGCCATTGATAAAACCAATCGCGGCTTAAAAAATTCGCTCAATAACGTCCTGACCGTTCGTGCGGAACTGGGAACGCAACTGAGCGAACTCAGTACGCTGGATTCACTGGGAAGCGACCGTGCGCTGGGACAGAAGCTGCAGATGAGCAACCTGGTAGATGTGGACTGGAACTCGGTCATTTCCTCCTACGTCATGCAACAGGCGGCATTACAGGCGTCCTATAAAACGTTTACCGACATGCAGGGAATGTCGCTTTTCCAGTTGAACCGGTAACGCCTCTTTTTGAAACATATCACGAAACTGGATATGTTTTGTCTGCCCGCGCCATCCACCCCGGCGCGGGCATTTTTTTAGTCGTCATTGAGTTAGTGGTCATATTGTCGCGCCCGTAGCGACGCCATCCGTACGTATTATCCCGCCCGATCTCATAAACGCCTGGAGTGACTAAAAGACGCCATGGGGTGAAGCATCGCCCTGTAAGGGGCATAAAAAAGCCGACCTGGCGGTCGGCTTTGTATCAGCATTTACATCATTCTACCGGCTGTGGGCGTGTCGCCGGGGCGCTGGCGACACGTGTGGCGCTGTGTCCGCCTGCTGCGCCTTTACCTTCAAAGTGGAAGGAAGGGCGCTGCCAGTCGCTATGGTGCGGGGTTTCCGGCACATATTCCGGCGCTGGCGCACGCGTCATCGGCGCGCTGGCGTGGTTATGATCGTCGTCAACGCAGACAACGTCCTGCGGCTTTTCCACCACCTGGGCCGGTGCGATAACGGTTTCTTCTGCCGTGTGCTCCACAACAGCCGCTTCCGCTTTTGTCTCTTCTTCTGGCTCGACAACGACAACATCAGCCACGTTTTCAGCCACCGTAATGGACGCGTCGGCGGTTTCTGCTACCGGTTCGGCGTCAGCAATAACCTCTTGCGCTTCCGGCGTATCGCTTTCGGCAATCAGTTGCGGCTGTTCATCAACCGGCGCGGCAATCACTTCCGGATGCGTTGTCTCGACCTCGACGACTTCCGGCGCCTGTGGTTCGGCGACGGTCTGCGGCTCAACGGCAACGTTTTCTACCGCCTGTACCGACGCTTGTGGTTCTAACGCTACGGTCGCAGCGATAACCTGCGGTTCAGCGACAACCGGTTGTGGCAGCGCCAGATCTGCTTCACGCTGCTCTTCAACAACCTGCGTTTCCTGAGGACGGACAATCGGGTAGCGGATCCAGACTTTACCGGACGCCATTTCCGGCGACGCGCAGGCGACGGTTAGCGGCATCGGCGATTGTGTCGGGTAGCGCTCGTCACGATAGCGACGACGACGCTGACCGCTTACGCGCAGGTGGCGCGGAGAACGGCGGGAGCGACGCGGCATACCGGTATTATCGCGAGGTTCTACGCTATCATCCTGCTCCGGCGTGATATCGGCAACGACAGGTAAATCAACTTTCGCCAATTCGGTACGCGGCGCTGGAACGGGCTGTTCAACGTTTTCAACCGGGCGCGGTTCGTCGACGACGACCGGCGTGTCAACCGTTTCAACCACTGCGCTGTTGGTAAAGCGGACTTTCTGATTAAGCTGACGCTGCTTGCGGCGCGGCTGAACCTGCTGAACGCGTTCTTCCTGCTCGGTCTCCTGGACAGGCAGTTCTTCGCGGTTAAGCGCTTTTACTTCCTGCTGCGCCTGGCGTTTGTCATCATTGCGGCGGCGGCTGCGTTCGCGACGCGGCGTCTGTTGCTGCTCATCGCCGGTTTTCACTTTTTCCGCCGTTTCCTGCTGGCGGATATCGCGCGTTTCCGCATTTTGCTGCTGCGCCTGGCGACGGTTACGACGATTATCGTCGCGGCTCTCACCGCCGTCACGTCCGGCACGGTTATCACGGGTGTCGCGGCGTTCGTTACGATCGCGACGGTTGTTCTGCCGTGGCTTGCGACGATCCTGCTGACGCTCCGCTTTTTCTTCCGCTTTCGGCGCGGCTGTTTCGACGGTTTTCGTTTCTTCACCGCTGAACAGTTGTTTCAGCGCGTTAAGGAAGCGGCTAAACAGACCCGGCTGGGCAGGCTGCGCGGCGGCAACATTATCCTTTTTCGCCGTGGCGACGCTAACCGCCGGTTCGACAGGCGTCGGCGCCGGAGGCACATCTGGCATAGCGAATGTCGCCAGCGCAGGCTGTTCCGGGCGTTTACGCTCGGCGTACTCTTCTTCAGAAGGCAGCGCCATCGCTTCTTCGTGCAGCTTCGGCAGCATGTAGCTCAGGGTCGGCGTTTCTTCCCCTTTGCGTACGCGCAGCACGGAATAGTGCGGCGTTTCCATCTGATCGTTCGGGACGATGACACAGCGGACGCCATCCTGACGCGTCTCAATAGCGTTAACTGCCGTCCGTTTTTCGTTAAGCAGATAAGAGGCGATCGGCACCGGAACAATGGCATGGACTTCCTGCGTATTCTCTTTCAGCGCTTCTTCTTCAATCAGGCGCAGAATGGACAGCGACAGAGATTCGTTATCGCGCACGGTGCCGGTACCGCTACAGCGCGGACACACGTGATGGCTGGATTCGCCCAGCGACGGGCTCAGGCGCTGACGCGACATTTCGAGCAGGCCGAAGCGGGAAATATGGCTAATCTGAATACGCGCCCGGTCCTGACGCACCGCTTCACGCAGACGGTTTTCTACCGCGCGCTGGTGACGTACCGGCGTCATATCGATAAAGTCGATAACGATCAGGCCGCCCAGGTCGCGCAGACGCAGCTGGCGGGCAATCTCGTCGGCCGCTTCGAGATTAGTGTTGAACGCGGTTTCTTCGATATCGCCGCCGCGAGTCGCGCGGGCGGAGTTGATATCGATGGCGGTTAACGCTTCGGTACTGTCAATGACAATGGAGCCGCCGGAGGGCAGGCGCACTTCACGCTGGAACGCTGACTCGATCTGCGATTCGATCTGGTAATGGCTGAACAACGGGATTTCACCGGTGTACAGCTTAATTTTGCTGCTAAAATCCGGGCGGCCCAACGCGGCGATATGCTGACGCGCCATTTCCATCACTTTTGGATTGTCGATCAGGATTTCACCGATATCCTGACGCAGATAGTCGCGAAACGCGCGTACGATGACGTTGCTTTCCTGATGGATCAGGAACGGCGCGGGACGGCTTTCAGCGGCTTTCTGAATGGCTTCCCAGTGTTTCAGGCGGAAGCTTAAATCCCACTGCAACGCTTCGGCGGATTTACCCACGCCCGCGGTACGTACGATAAGCCCCATCCCTTCAGGAAGTTCCAGACTGGCCAACGCTTCTTTTAACTCGGTACGATCGTCGCCTTCAATGCGACGGGAAATACCACCCGCGCGCGGGTTATTCGGCATCAGTACCAGGTAGCTGCCCGCCAGACTGATAAAGGTGGTTAACGCCGCGCCTTTGTTGCCGCGCTCTTCTTTATCGATTTGAACAATGACTTCCTGGCCTTCGCGTAACACGTCTTTAATGTTCGGGCGACCATGAGCGCTGTAGTTAGCGGGGAAATATTCGCGGGCAATTTCTTTTAACGGGAGGAAACCGTGGCGTTCTGCGCCGTAATCAACAAAAGCCGCTTCCAGGCTCGGTTCAATACGGGTAATTTTGCCTTTATAGATGTTCGCTTTTTTCTGCTCGTGTCCGGGGCTTTCTATATCCAGATCGTACAGACGCTGCCCATCTACAAGGGCGACGCGCAACTCTTCCTGCTGAGTCGCGTTGATTAACATTCTTTTCATCGTAACTTACTCATTATTCTTACGTTGACGACTAAGCTGCGGGCATGGTGACGCCTTACCGGGCATGAACCGATGGCCTCGTGACTATTTCGCGTCGCCAACCTCACGGTTATCGTCAGCTCAAAGAGGCGCAGAGTGTCGGTTGCCTGTATTTCATACGGAAACACAGCGCAATTATCAGGGAAGCAGCCTGGGCATTACTCTCCAGAGAAGATCCTATCTACCGGTAAGGACTGCAACCCGCAGCCCGCTAACTGTCTGAAAAATCAATACGTCTTACGCCATTGCTGCGTTGATGATCGGTCAGACAAAATGGGTTATTCCGCTAAACTTTTTGTTTTAACAAGTTTCGGTGCGGAAACCGCATCATTATTCCACTGCTAACCTTGTTATAGCAAGATGACTTTTACCATTTATCACCCGCTTACTCACAGTTTTTTCACCAGCGTGAGCCAATCGCTTTAATAACCAGCAAAACCGCAGTGAAAAATGTTCATCCACTGGCGTAGACGTCTCTATAAGCATAGAAAAATGTGTGGCGCGAATCTCACAGGCTATTTAGAATCGCCCCCCATGAAAACAGAAACGCCATCCGTAAAAATTGTTGCTATCGCCGCTGACGAAGCGGGGCAACGCATTGATAACTTTTTGCGCACCCAACTGAAAGGGGTACCAAAAAGTATGATTTATCGCATCTTGCGTAAAGGCGAGGTGCGGGTGAACAAAAAACGCATTAAACCGGAATACAAACTGGAAGCGGGCGATGAAGTCCGCATTCCGCCGGTTCGCGTTGCTGAACGCGAAGAAGAGGCCGTGTCGCCGCATTTGCAAAAAGTGGCGGCGTTGGCGGACGTCATTTTGTATGAAGACGACCATATTCTGGTGCTGAATAAGCCTTCCGGCACCGCCGTACACGGCGGGAGCGGGTTAAGTTTTGGCGTCATCGAAGGGCTGCGGGCGTTGCGTCCGGAAGCGCGATTCCTGGAACTGGTGCATCGTCTTGACCGCGATACCTCCGGCGTGCTGTTGGTGGCGAAAAAACGCTCCGCGCTGCGTTCGCTGCATGAGCAACTGCGCGAAAAGGGAATGCAGAAAGATTATCTGGCGCTGGTGCGCGGCCAGTGGCAATCGCACGTTAAAACCGTACAGGCGCCATTATTAAAGAACATTCTGCAAAGCGGCGAACGCATTGTTCGCGTGAGCCAGGAAGGCAAACCGTCAGAAACGCGCTTCAAGGTGGAAGAGCGCTATGCCTTCGCCACGCTGGTGCGCTGTAGCCCGGTCACGGGCCGTACGCATCAGATTCGCGTCCATACCCAATATGCCGGTCACCCTATTGCGTTCGACGATCGCTACGGCGACCGTGAGTTCGATAAGCAACTGGCGGATACGGGGTTGAACCGACTTTTCCTGCACGCAGCAGCGTTGAAATTTACCCACCCGGGAACGGGTGAAGTGATGCGTATTGAAGCGCCGATGGATAAGCAATTGAAGCGCTGCCTTGAGGTATTACGTAGTAAAGCCTGATGCGCGTTGCTTATCAGGCCTACAATCGTGTGATGCACCGTAGGCCTGATAAGACGCATCGCGTCGCCATCAGGCAGATTAATCAGGCATTCAGCGGGTTCATCTCTTCCCGCCGCAGCATTTGACACAACGCGATCAGCGGCAAACCGATCAAGGTATTTGGGTCACGACCTTCCAGGCGTTCAAATAATGCAATGCCTAAACCTTCGCTTTTAAAACTTCCCGCGCAATGCAGCGGATGCTCTTTACGGACATAGTCGTCTATTTCCGCTTCGCTTAAATGGCGAAAATGAACGTCAAAAGGCTCCACTTCGGTTTGTAAGTGCCCGGAGGCGGAGTTATACAGCGCCAGTCCGGTATAAAACGTCACAATATTTCCGCTGGCTTTGGCTAATTGCTGACGCGCTTTTTCTTCCGTCAGCGGTTTGCCGGTGATTTCGCCGTCCAGAACACAAATTTGGTCGGAGCCAATAATCAAATGATTCGGGAAACGCGCGGCGAGCGATTGCGCCTTCGCCTGCGCCAGCCGCAACACCAATTGGCGCGGCGCTTCGCCCGGCATGGGGGTTTCATCAACATCCGGCGCGGCGCATTCGAAAGGAATCGTCAGCTTTTCCAGCAGCGCGCGACGCCAGGGAGAGGTAGACGCAAGGATGAGACGGGGCATATTTTTTCCCTCAGATATAGCGTAATGATGAGAGCCATCTTAAACTATGCTCTTCGGTCTTCAAGCCTGTCATACTGACTCGTCTTGAGCGAAAATAAGTCTGTAACCCGCAATGTGTGCGAATTATTGGCAAAAGGCAACCGCAGGCTGCCTTTTTCTTTGACTATATGACGTTACGAAGTTAATATGCGCGCCCTATGCAAAAGGTAAAATTACCCCTGACTCTTGATCCGGTTCGTACCGCTCAAAAACGCCTTGATTACCAGGGTATCTATACCCCCGATCAGGTTGAGCGCGTTGCCGAGTCTGTAGTCAGTGTGGACAGTGATGTGGAATGCTCCATGTCGTTCGCTATCGATAACCAGCGTCTCGCCGTTTTGACTGGCGATGCGGTCGTTACGGTGTCGCTCGAATGCCAGCGTTGCGGGAAACCGTTTACCCATCAGGTTCACACAACGTATTGTTTTAGCCCTGTCCGTTCCGACGAGCAGGCTGAAGCACTGCCGGAAGCGTATGAGCCGATTGAGGTAAACGAATTCGGCGAAATCGATCTGCTGGCGACGGTTGAAGATGAAATCATCCTCGCCTTGCCGGTAGTTCCGGTGCATGATTCTGAACACTGTGAAGTGTCCGAGGCGGACATGGTCTTTGGCGAACTGCCTGATGAAGCGCAAAAGCCAAACCCATTTGCCGTATTAGCCAGCTTAAAGCGTAAGTAATAGGTCTTCCCCGCGGACGCAGGGATAAACCGTAATTGAGGAGTAAGGTCCATGGCCGTACAACAGAATAAACCAACCCGTTCCAAACGTGGCATGCGTCGTTCCCATGACGCTCTGACCGCAGTCACCAGCCTGTCTGTAGACAAAACTTCTGGTGAAAAACACCTGCGTCACCACATCACTGCCGACGGTTACTACCGCGGCCGTAAGGTCATCGCTAAGTAATCGCGCGATACTCGATGCCTTTTGCATCACAGGCGTGCCTGTGGTGTAAAAGCCGAAGAGTACAAGCGTGATAAAGCTTAGTGAGGATTTCTCCGCGTAAGCGGAGAACACCGAACCAGGCAGCGACGATACCTTGACACGTCTAACCCTGGCGTTAGATGTCATGGGGGGCGATTTTGGTCCTTCCGTGACGGTGCCTGCAGCATTGCAGGCACTGAACGCTAATTCGCAGCTCACTCTTCTTTTAGTCGGGAATCCCGATATTATCACGCCATTACTTGCCAAAGCTGACTTTGAACAACGTTCGCGTCTGCAGATTATCCCTGCACAGTCAGTTATTGCCAGTGATGCCCGGCCTTCGCAGGCGATCCGCGCCAGTCGCGGGACATCCATGCGTGTGGCCCTGGAGCTTGTGAAAGAAGGCCGAGCCGAAGCTTGCGTTAGCGCCGGTAATACCGGGGCGCTGATGGGGCTGGCGAAATTATTACTCAAGCCTCTTGAGGGGATTGAGCGTCCGGCGTTGGTGACGGTATTACCGCACCAGCAAAAGGGCAAAACGGTAGTGCTTGATTTGGGTGCCAACGTCGACTGCGACAGTACCATGCTGGTGCAGTTTGCCGTGATGGGCGCCGTTTTGGCGGAAGAGGTCGTCGGGATCAAAAATCCCCGCGTGGCGCTACTCAATATCGGGGAAGAAGAAACCAAAGGCCTCGACAGTATTCGCGAAGCCTCTTTAATGTTAAAAACAGTTCCAACCATCAATTACATCGGCTACCTTGAGGCGAATGAGTTACTGACGGGAAAAACCGATGTACTGGTGTGTGACGGCTTTACAGGCAATGTCACACTTAAAACGATGGAGGGGGTTGTCAGAATGTTCCTTTCACTGCTGAAATCACAGGGCGAAGGGAAAAAACGGTCGTGGTGGCTGCTGTTATTAAAACGTTGGTTACAAAAAAGCCTGACGAGGCGATTCAGTCACCTCAACCCCGACCAGTATAATGGCGCCTGTCTGTTAGGATTGCGCGGCACGGTGATAAAAAGTCATGGTGCGGCCAATCAGCGAGCATTTGCAGTCGCGATTGAACAGGCAGTGCAGGCGGTGCAGCGACAAGTTCCTCAGCGAATTGCCGCTCGCCTGGAATCTGTATACCCAGCCGGATTTGAACCGCTGGACGATGGCAAAGGCGTAAACCTGCGGGCGCACAGATAATATCGCTGTCTCCCCGGCGCCGCCAGCGTGCCAGACGTTTACAGGTAACGGTATATAACCGAAAAGTGACTGAGCGTACATGTATACGAAGATTATTGGTACTGGCAGCTATCTGCCCGAACAAGTGCGGACTAACGCCGATCTGGAAAAAATGGTTGAGACCTCTGACGAGTGGATTGTCACTCGTACAGGTATTCGTGAACGCCATATCGCCGCGCCGAATGAAACTGTCGCGACGATGGGCTTTACCGCTGCGAATCGCGCGATTGAGATGGCGGGGATCGATAAAGACCAAATTGGCTTGATTGTGGTGGCTACCACATCAGCAACGCATGCATTTCCAAGCGCGGCATGTCAGATTCAAAGTATGCTCGGTATTAAAGGTTGCCCGGCGTTTGATGTCGCGGCAGCGTGCGCAGGTTTCACCTACGCGTTAAGCATCGCCGACCAGTACGTTAAATCCGGCGCGGTTAAACACGCGCTGGTGGTCGGTTCCGATGTATTAGCCCGCACTTGCGATCCTGGCGATCGCGGTACGATCATTATTTTCGGCGATGGCGCAGGCGCGGCCGTACTGAGCGCTTCTGAAGAACCGGGTATTATCTCCACTCATCTTCATGCCGATGGCCGTTACGGTGAATTACTGACCCTGCCGAATGCCGATCGCGTAAATCCGGATAACCCGATTTACCTGACGATGGCGGGCAATGAAGTCTTTAAAGTGGCGGTCACTGAACTGGCGCATATTGTCGATGAGACGCTGGCGGCTAATAACCTGGATCGCTCAGAACTCGATTGGCTGGTGCCGCATCAGGCTAACCTGCGTATCATTAGCGCGACAGCGAAAAAACTCGGCATGTCGATGGACAATGTCGTCGTCACGCTGGACAGGCACGGCAATACCTCCGCGGCTTCTGTGCCGTGCGCGCTGGATGAAGCCGTGCGTGACGGGCGAATTAAAGCCGGTCAGCTGGTATTGCTTGAAGCCTTCGGGGGTGGATTCACCTGGGGCTCCGCGCTGATTCGTTTCTAGTATAAGGATTTAAACATGACGCAATTTGCATTTGTGTTCCCCGGTCAGGGTTCTCAGAGCGTTGGGATGTTGGCCGAGATGGCGGCAAATTACCCTATCGTAGAAGAAACGTTTGCTGAAGCTTCTGCGGCTCTGGGATATGATCTGTGGGCGCTCACTCAGCAAGGTCCAGCGGAAGAACTGAATAAAACCTGGCAGACGCAGCCGGCGTTATTAACCGCTTCCGTCGCGCTTTGGCGCGTTTGGCAGCAGCAGGGCGGTAAAATGCCTGCGTTAATGGCAGGTCACAGCCTGGGCGAATATTCCGCGCTGGTTTGCGCTGGCGTCATCAACTTTGCTGATGCCGTTCGTCTGGTGGAAATGCGCGGTAAATTCATGCAGGAAGCGGTTCCGGAAGGTACTGGCGGCATGTCTGCGATCATCGGTCTGGATGATGCCTCTATTGCTAAAGCCTGTGAAGAATCTGCCGAAGGGCAGGTTGTTTCGCCGGTTAACTTTAACTCGCCGGGACAGGTGGTTATCGCCGGGCATAAAGAGGCAGTAGAACGCGCGGGCGCAGCCTGTAAAGCCGCTGGCGCGAAACGCGCGCTGCCGCTGCCGGTGAGCGTACCGTCGCACTGCGCGCTGATGAAACCAGCGGCAGATAAGCTGGCGGTTGAATTAGCCAAAATTACCTTTAGCGCGCCAACGGTGCCGGTAGTAAACAACGTTGACGTGAAATGTGAAACCGATGCCGCCGCTATCCGCGATGCGCTGGTTCGCCAGTTGTACAATCCGGTACAGTGGACGAAGAGCGTGGAATTTATCGCGGCGCAGGGCGTTGAACATCTTTATGAAGTGGGTCCAGGTAAAGTCCTCACTGGTCTGACGAAACGTATTGTCGACACCCTGACAGCGTCGGCGCTGAACGAGCCGGCGGCGCTGTCTGCGGCACTTACGCAATAAAAGAGGAAAACCATGAGCTTTGAAGGAAAGATTGCGCTGGTGACTGGTGCAAGCCGTGGCATAGGCCGCGCAATTGCAGAGACTCTCGTTGCCCGCGGCGCGAAAGTTATCGGGACTGCGACCAGTGAAAATGGTGCGAAGAACATTAGCGACTATTTAGGTGCTAACGGGAAAGGTTTGATGTTGAATGTGACCGATCCTGCATCTATTGAATCTGTTCTGGAAAATATTCGCGCAGAATTTGGTGAAGTGGATATCCTGGTTAATAATGCCGGTATCACTCGTGATAATCTGTTGATGCGAATGAAAGATGATGAGTGGAACGATATTATCGAAACCAATTTATCATCCGTTTTCCGCCTGTCAAAAGCGGTAATGCGCGCTATGATGAAAAAGCGTTGTGGTCGCATTATCACTATTGGTTCTGTGGTTGGTACCATGGGAAATGCAGGTCAGGCAAACTACGCTGCGGCGAAAGCGGGCCTGATCGGTTTCAGTAAATCACTGGCGCGTGAAGTTGCGTCCCGTGGTATTACTGTCAATGTTGTGGCTCCGGGTTTTATTGAAACGGACATGACGCGTGCGCTGTCTGACGATCAGCGTGCGGGTATCCTGGCGCAGGTGCCTGCGGGTCGCCTCGGCGGCGCTCAGGAAATCGCCAGTGCGGTTGCATTTTTAGCCTCTGACGAAGCGAGTTACATCACTGGTGAGACTCTGCACGTCAACGGCGGAATGTACATGGTTTAATCACGATTGAAAAATATTTGCGTTATTAGGGCGAAAGGCCGCAAAATAACGTAAAATCGTGGTAAGACCTGCCGGGATTTAGTTGCAAATTTTTCAACATTTTATACACTACGAAAACCATCGCGAAAGCGAGTTTTGATAGGAAATTTAAGAGTATGAGCACTATCGAAGAACGCGTTAAGAAAATTATCGGCGAACAGCTGGGCGTTAAGCAGGAAGAAGTAACCAACAATGCTTCTTTCGTTGAAGACCTGGGCGCAGATTCTCTTGACACCGTTGAGCTGGTAATGGCTCTGGAAGAAGAGTTTGATACTGAGATTCCGGACGAAGAAGCTGAGAAAATCACCACCGTTCAGGCTGCCATTGATTACATCAACGGCCACCAGGCGTAAGTGAACATCTCCAGGCGGTCATTCGACCGCCTGAGTTTTATCTTTTTGTCCCACTAGAATCATTTTCCCTCCCTGGAGGACAACCGTGTCTAAGCGTCGTGTAGTTGTGACCGGACTGGGCATGTTGTCTCCTGTCGGCAATACCGTAGAGTCTACCTGGAAAGCTCTCCTTGCCGGTCAGAGTGGCATCAGCCTGATCGACCATTTCGATACTAGCGCCTATGCAACGAAATTTGCTGGCTTAGTAAAGGATTTTAACTGTGATGACATTATCTCGCGCAAAGAACAGCGCAAGATGGATGCCTTCATTCAATATGGAATTGTCGCTGGCGTACAGGCCATGCAGGATTCTGGCCTTGAAGTGACGGAAGAGAACGCAAGCCGTATTGGCGCCGCTATCGGCTCCGGTATCGGTGGTCTCGGTCTGATCGAAGAAAACCACAGTTCGCTGGTAAAAGGCGGACCGCGTAAGATTAGCCCGTTCTTTGTCCCGTCGACGATTGTTAACATGGTAGCAGGCCATCTGACTATCATGTATGGCCTGCGTGGGCCAAGCATCTCTATTGCGACTGCCTGTACTTCAGGCGTGCATAACATCGGCCATGCCGCGCGTATCATCGCCTATGGCGATGCGGACGCGATGGTGGCAGGTGGCGCAGAAAAAGCCAGTACGCCGCTGGGCGTAGGTGGTTTTGGCGCAGCGCGCGCGCTGTCGACCCGCAACGATAACCCACAGGCGGCGAGCCGTCCGTGGGATAAAGAACGCGATGGTTTTGTACTGGGCGACGGTGCCGGTATGTTGGTGCTTGAAGAGTACGAACATGCAAAAGCGCGTGGTGCGAAAATCTATGCTGAAATCGTCGGCTTTGGTATGAGCAGCGATGCTTACCATATGACGTCGCCGCCGGAAAATGGCGCAGGCGCTGCGCTGGCGATGGTTAACGCGTTGCGTGATGCCGCGATTGAGCCTGCTCAGATTGGCTACGTCAACGCACACGGCACGTCGACGCCTGCCGGCGACAAAGCTGAGACGCAGGCGGTTAAGTCAGTCTTTGGCGATGCCGCAAGCCGAGTGATGGTGAGCTCGACCAAATCGATGACCGGCCATCTGTTGGGCGCCGCAGGCGCAGTAGAGTCTATTTTCTCTATTCTGGCGCTGCGCGATCAGGCCATTCCGCCAACCATTAATCTGGATAACCCGGATGAAGGTTGCGATCTGGACTTCGTGCCGCATGAAGCGCGCCAGGTCAGCGATCTGGAGTACGCTCTGTGTAACTCCTTTGGCTTTGGCGGTACTAACGGTTCGTTGATTTTCAAACGTATCTAGTCAGTACTGTTATGAATAAAAAAGCGGAGCGCCTGGCGCTCCGCTTTTTTATGTATTCTTGATCTGAAGGCTACTGGTACGTAAAGTTCAGTTGAACGACAGTCTTGAATTCCCCTGGCGTTACGCGACCCGTCGGTGTGTACATGCGCGCAGAGAGCGGGAAAACGGCCCGGTGGTCATTGCCGTTCACTTTCACGGCCAGCGTATCCGCCGGTGAGATTTCCGTCTGATGATCGCGGGTCATAATTTCCAGTGCCATACCGGTAGCGCTGCCCTGGCTGTTAGCGAATTTGGTGGCATCGTCAGTGTCGGCATCACCGCTGAACAGGGCAGTCACCTGAGTAGTTGATGGCGGGCAGGAGGAGAGGGTCAGTTCAAAATCCTGCCACTCACTGGTATCGCCCACCTTAAGGTAATCAACGGCGCGTGCCTGCTGGAACGTGACCGTCTGTTCCTTTGTGCCCGTATCCACGATGCAGGCAGAAGCAATTACTATACCGCTCAGGTTAATATCGGTTGCCTGCACGGAATAAATACTGCTTACCGCCCATAGACAGGCCAACGCGGGGAGCAGTTTATTTATCTGTTGCGCCATTGTCCCGTCCTGGATTACTGGTAGGTGAAGGTTGCCTGTACTTGGCCCTCGATGGTGCCTGGCATCACGAGGCCTGTTGCCACTGCACGGGAGCGCAGTTTCAGGTCATAGGCATGCGTGTCGGATGGGATTGCGATGTCCTTCAGAGCAGCGCCATTTTTATAGGCGTGCTCGCTTTTGTCATCCGTTAACTCAAGCTTCAGGTTGGTGGCAGTGCCGGTATTTTTGTAGAAGTCTGTATCCGTGTCGGCGGTGCCAGCAAAGGCTACGCTAAATGAGGTGGTGGAGGCTGGGCAATCGGTGAGCGTCAATGTCTTTTCAACCCATGGGGTAGTGCTGCCACTTGTTTCCAGAGTATTGGCCTGAATCCCGGTCCCCAGATTAATAGCGAGAGACTCATCGCCGCCGTTAACCACACAAGGTGAGGCGATAACGGTACCGCTGATATCAATATTGACAGCCTGACTGGATGAAGAAAATAACCAACCAAGCGCAATGATGAATGCCACTGTCTTTTTCCTGTTTGTAACAATCATATATAATCCCTATTAGTTGTAAGTAACTTTAAGCTCAATGGCTGTTTTGACATTACCCGCAGTTACGCTTTCAGCATCATCTATAAAATAAGACACTTTAAAGTCAGGCAACACATAATCCCCGGAGCCGTTATAATTCTGGAGCGCGATCGCTGAATTAATTGTATGAGGCGTACCATCGGTATTCTGTATCTGCACATAAACATTTTTCGCGTAGGTATCACCCGTCACAGTATTAAGAACCCCATTGGCCTCGTCGTGGGCTCCATAGACTGCGGAAAAATTATAAGAGATACCATTGATGGCCCCCGGGCAGTTTGTGAGCGTTATCGTCGGCGCCTGAATACTATTTTGTGCGCCCGTTTTTAGGCTATTCCCATAAAGTGGGTTGAGTTTAATTTCTGTTGGTGCGTTAATTCCACAAGCCGTATACTTTGGCTGACTAGCCACACCAGAACGGGCCACGAAAGTCACATCTCCATACCCGCTATCCGCTGGGTTATGATAAGAAACAGTAACGCTTGGCACCTCAGTAATGGGGCCCGCCGGTAGTTCATCCGTTAAACGCACCAGCATGTAGCGAATAATCAGGTCGCCGGATGCGTTGACATTACTATCGACGTCTAAACGAAATGGAGCCGTATAATCTTTATCCGGGGTTACTACGCCCGCTGGGGTGTAAGTCATTTGATAGGCAATGCCTACACCCGGGTTATTGGTTTTATACACCGTTGCGTCATTAGTAGTCGTTCCCCCTGTCGGTTCGCCATTCACAGTAAAATCAATATAACCTTTTTGGCTGCTAGCTATTATTGGCAATTTCCAGTGTTCCCCCCAGTCGTCAAACCAGGTTGTCCCTCCGGCCGAACTCGGCATAGTAAAGGAGCTGAATTTATAAGGTAAAGTTGATGTATTCGCACTGCTTGTATTTATGATACCTGCAAGAGCATCAACGGACGTTATCAACGGGCACACAGATATTAACAACGCAAGGCCGACTGTTTTTTTCACGAATACGTTTTCCTTATGACGATTATGGTCATCGTTATTAACGACAAGATTCTTGCGTTTCCATCACACCATCAGTCGCATTCAATTCTGTTAAATTGAATGTTACGTGACAGGTGTCATTCGCTGTACGGCCCCACGTTACCTTTAAGGTTCCGCGTTCGGGCGCACCGGTAAGATAGACTTGCCCGTGGTCACCCACGATGAAGCTCTTATCCGCAGGTTGACCTTCTATCGTTGCCAGCGCCCCAAATGGCACCATCCCCGTAGGGGTACGCGACAAATTCATGAGTACCCTTTTACCGATACGGGTATCAAAATGTGCGCGTACAATTGCGCCGCGCGTGGGAGTAATCATCTGGCTGGTCAGGTCGACGTCAGCACCATCAGGCAGCGTTTCGGTATCCAGTGAGACGGCGGTTTCACGGTACGGCGTTACGTAAGGCACCACGGTGTAACCGCGGAAGTCGGTTTTTACACCCGTCTGGTTGCTTATCGTAACACCATTCGCCCCGGGGGCTTCTACCAGTGCTGAGGTTTCGCCCAACGACTGGCTGAGCGTGACACCATGCGCGTGCGCGACAATGCCGCCTTCCATGCCGTAGTTAACGCGTTTCTGGTCGTTGTCATAGCTGTAGGCACCATTCATTCGTGCGTAGGCCCCCTGATAATCGAGGCTGGCGTAACCGCCATTCCCTTCGCCGTGATTCGTTTCGCTCTGCTGGAGACTCCAGTTCAGGTTATTGTCTTCTAATGCTGACCCGTTTAGCCCGACGGTATGGTTGGTATTGCCCCGTTTGCTGGTATTCAGGTTGTAGGTGGCGTAACTGTGACTTAACCAGCGGTCGAGCGGGATGTTTATGCTCAGTGAGAAGACCTGATCTTCATCGTAGATTTTGTCGCTATTGTCACTGTCGGTGGTATTGCGGTTATAGCTGTAATTGATGTTGTACGTCACGCCGCCCCAGCTATTACTGTAACCCACACCGAGAGAGCGCATCTTCCGGTCACTGTTCCAGTAATCTTCGCTAATAGCATTGAGCGACAGTGACCCCAGGTTCTCACCGATACTCTGGTTAAGCTGAAGTTCAGCACGGTTGCGGCGGCGGTCGTTATTATTTTGCGACTCGTCGTCACGCCAGGTATCCAGTACTTCCGGGAGAGTGTAATAACCTGATGTTGAATACCTATAACCGGAAATGGATATATTGGTGCCGGTTTCGAGAATATTTTTACTGTAACGGATGCGCCAGGACTGGCCGCTCTCTTTATCCTGATCTTTTTGCGTTGACCATGCCTGAGTGCCATCCACCGAGACGGCACCCAACTCGCCGAGGTTTTTTCCAAGCCCGGTGAGCAGGGACTTGTAGTGCTGTGAGAACTGGCCCCCGCTATATACCGTAAACCCGGCTGGCAGGCCATAAATCAAGGTGGCCTGGGTAAACATTTTTTTGTCAATATCGCTCTCATAGGGGCGATACTGGCCGCTGGTCACGCTGTACTTCAGCCGCCCTTCGCGCTGCAGAATAGGCAGAGAGGCGAAGGCCACCGTCTGATGCTGTTCGCTACCGTCGGCCTCTTTAATTGTGACGTCAAGATCGCCGCTGCTGCCGGTTGGGTACATATCGGTAATCTCAAATGCGCCCGGCGAAACATAGCTTTGATAAATGGTGTAACCATTCTGTTTGATAATTACCTGCGCGTTAGTACGGGCGATGCCGCGCACCACCGGCGCGTAGCCACGCAGGCTATCGGGCAACATATCATCGTCGGAGGCCAGCTGTGCGCCGCGGAACGGCACACTATCAAACAGCTCGGAGGGCGCGGTGCTGTCGCCGAATGTTAGCTGACTTTTCAGCGCGATAATATTGCGTTGGGCGTAGGTGTAGAGCGAATCCCAGCTTTCATCGGCGCTATCGCCGTTGACGTTGCGATTCCAGGTGCTGTAGTTGCGAATGCGCCAGGGGCCAATATTCAGGCCCGGACGCAGGCTCAGATAATAGCTGTCGGAGTCGGTCATATCGCCGCGGCGCGCTTCGGTGTTGGCGCCGGAAAAGCTATAGTTGAGCAGCAGGGCGTTAATGCCCTCATCGAGCCGTTCCGGGGCGACGTAGCCGCGGGCATGGCTGTCTACGGCGGCCTGCGGAATAGACAGCCGTAGCTGCTGGCGTTCAAAGGCGAACTCGGCGCTGGCCTGCGGGATCGCCGCCAGGTTAGCGCAGTCGCCGTGACCAGCAAGATTTGGAAACGCGTCGGTACGAATACCGAACTCGCGCAGCGAGTCAACGCTGAAGCAGGGCTGCAGAGTGGTGTTGCCTGCCGTATCTTTTTGCATAACAAAATTAACGTCATGCACGCCAGCGGACGATTTATTCACAATGACGTCAACACGATAGGTGCCAGGCATTTGGCCGATGCCTTCTTCAAAAGCGGAAAGATCGGTAAGCTCTTTTCCCGGCCCGTCGATCCCCAGCAGCGCTGGGTTAAAATATTCGCGGGCAAACGCAGTGTTACCGGCTGGCAGTGCGCACTGCAGGGCGATAAAGCAGGCGATTCGACTGAGCGTCATTATTTTTTTGTATGCGTCTGCATTCATCCCGATATCCTTTCGGTGTGGTCTCACAGGCGTGTGTGGTGTTCAGACCCGATAGAGCCGAAATCGTTAATAAGTGTCCAGGTTACGTCGCCGCTGGCCTCGGCGGGCGCGGTAAAGCTGGCGGAACTCATCGGCGCGACATAGGTAGCGTCTTTCACGGTGCTGGTTCCTATCTTCACCGTGCTGAAGTTCATATAGTAGGCAGTGGGATTGGTCACGGTAAGACGGTTACCGCTGTGCTGCCAGGTCAGCTTCGCGGTGACGTTTTCCGGTTGCTCCGTCAACGCCTGCGGGCGGTAAATTAATTTAATGCGGGTTTTCACCGCAATTTGCAGAGTGTTAACGTTATCCTGCTTTTCCGTCGTCGATGGGATCGACTTAATATTCATCCAGTAGAGGGATTCACGATCTTCCGGCAGATTGCCGCCAGTACGGAGAATTCGCAGATTATTTTCCTGCCCTGCGCCTAAACGAAAAAGCGGCGGCGTGACCATAAACGGCGATTTATCGCTGCTTTTTTCCCCGGCGTCACTCCATGACTGAATGAGATAAGAAGATTGGTCCGGATTTTTAACGCTAATCGACGTTTCTTTTTTATCGCCGTTATAAATAATACGGGTTCCGCCGATAATAACACCGGCCTGTACGGTTGCCGTAGTGAATATAAGCGTGGCGGCAGTGAGTAAATTATATTTATTCATGGAGTATCTCCAAAGCAAAGCCGGGTCCATCCGGCTTTATTGGTTTACTGAAACGAGAGAATAAATTCCGCGCGATTAGTTGTAGGTCAGGGTAAAGTTAACGACGCCGTTGGCATCGCCGCCTGATACGCTATCTTCTGTCGCGATATAACGGGCGAAAAAGTCGAGGTTCGTTTCTTCTGCCGCATCGGAGGCAATGGTAACGGATTTAGACTCAGTACCCAGCGGCAGTTCGCTGGTATCGCTATTCAACAACTGGATAGCGACACCTTTAGCGACGCCGGTAGTACCGTAACCGGTAATTTGCAGATAGTCGTTATTCAGGGTGTCCGGCATACCGTCATATTTTACGGAAACCGGTTTCCCCAGCAGATCTGCAGGGCAGGCGGTTAATACCAATGAAAACTTGGTGGTTGCTGCCGTTGAGCCAGCGGCGGTAAACGCTGTTTTAGAGACCTCGCCCAGCTTGACATCCTGAGAGCTGGTAACACTGCCGTTAATTTTGCAACCTGCTTCGATGATTTTGCCGGTAAAATTAACCTGGCCATCCTGAGCCATTGCAGTCGAAGCAAGCCCCATTGCGGTGAATAATACGGCAGCGGCAAATTTTCCTTTCATTAAAAATGTCCTTTCATGGTCGACTCGATACGTAGATATTACTCAGCGCACGATAAATAGGCTTTGAGTAATAAATATATTAATTATGACTTTCTAATTGCAGTATTAAATATGATAGGGTAACGTCAGACGATACCCAATTACATTTTGACCATATGTGAAAGTTATGACTATAAATAATATCTAATTAATGCTTTTTGTTTTGCTAAATATATTCGCTAAATAAATTAATTCCGTCATTTAAGGTGCTGTGATTAATATTATTGCTATAATTTATTTGTTATGGTTGACATAAATATGCCTTTTCTTATTAAAATAAGGAAAACCTGATAAATAACGTGTTATCTTGCTGGCAAAGTCCTTGCGCGCAGGCCATTCCCCTGACACTCTGATGGGCGGTTATCTGGAGGATGAATGTATCTGATTAACGGCCAATCCACTGAACGACTCGCGGTGAATGACCGGGGGGTGCAGTTCGGAGACGGTTGCTTTACCACTGCGCGGATCGCGGCGGGGGAGATTGCCTTGTTTTCCCGTCATCTGGCTCGCCTGGAAGAAACGTGCTCTCGTTTGGCGATCCCCTTTAACGATTGGGATGTATTAGTAAAAGAGATGCGCTGCCTGGCACAACCGCATCGGGAAGGCGTGCTGAAAGTGATGATTACCCGCGGCGCAGGCGGACGCGGTTACAGCGCCGCCAGTTGTCAATTACCCACACGGATTCTTAGCGTGTCGCCTTATCCTGCCCACTACGCCCGCTGGAAAGACGAGGGCATCACTCTTACCCTTAGTCCCATACCGCTTGGGCGCAATCCTTATCTTGCCGGATTAAAACATCTGAACCGCCTCGAACAGGTGTTGATTCGCTCTCATCTTGAGCAGACGGACGCCGATGAGGCGCTGGTTCTTGACAGCGAGGGATGGGTTACGGAATGCTGTGCGGCTAATTTGTTCTGGCGTACAGGCGACATTGTTTTTACGCCGCGTCTGGATCAGGCCGGGGTGAACGGCATTATGCGACAATTTTGTTTACGCCAACTGGCGCAATCTCCTTTCCAGGTCCTTGAAGTTCAGGCGAGAGAGGAGGCGGTCAGGCAGGCGGATGAGGTTATCATCTGCAACGCGCTAATGCCGATTATTCCCATACGCGCCTATCACGGGACGTCGTATTCTTCGCGAACACTGTTTCAATTTTTAGCCCCATTTTGTGAGCATCCGAATTAGTTATGAAAAAATTGTCAGGCGTTTTCCTTCTGCTGTTGGTTGTGCTGGGTATTGCCGCGGGCGTGGGGATGTGGAAAGTTCGCCATCTGGCGAACAGCACATTACTTATTAAAAACGAGACTATCTTTACGCTCAAGGCGGGAACGGGGCGGCTGGCGCTTGGCGACCAGCTTTATGATGAAAAAATCATTAATCGCCCCCGGGTATTTCAGTGGCTGCTGCGCGTGGAGCCTGAGTTATCGCACTTTAAAGCGGGAACTTACCGTTTTACGCCGGGGATGACCGTACGGGAGATGCTTGAGTTGTTGGAGAGCGGCAAAGAAGCGCAATTCCCGTTGCGGTTTGTGGAAGGGATGCGCCTTAGCGATTACCTGAAACAGCTACGAGAGGCGCCGTATATTCGCCATACATTGCCGGATGATGACTACGCCACTGTCGCTCAGGCATTAAAGCTTGCGCATCCTGAATGGGTAGAAGGGTGGTTCTGGCCCGATACCTGGATGTATACCGCCAACACCAGCGATGTCGCTATTCTCAAGCGAGCGCATCAAAAGATGGTGAAAACTGTCGATACTGTCTGGAAAGGCCGGGCCGAGGGGCTGCCTTATAAAGATCAGAACCAACTGGTGACAATGGCCTCGATTATTGAAAAAGAGACGGCTGTCGCCAGCGAACGCGATCAGGTGGCCTCAGTCTTTATTAATCGCCTGAGAATCGGTATGCGCCTTCAGACCGATCCCACCGTGATTTACGGGATGGGGACGAGTTATAATGGTAACTTGTCGCGTGCGGATCTGGAAAAGCCGACGGCTTATAACACGTATACCATAACCGGGCTGCCGCCAGGACCGATTGCATCGCCCAGCGAAGCGTCATTGCAGGCGGCGGCGCATCCGGCGAAAACGCCGTATCTCTATTTTGTGGCCGACGGTAAAGGCGGTCACACATTTAACACCAATCTTGCCAGCCATAATCGGTCAGTGCAGGAGTACCTGAAAGTGCTTAAGGAAAAAAATGGGCAGTAATTATATCGTCATCGAGGGCCTGGAAGGCGCCGGAAAAACCACTGCGCGCGACGTGGTGGTGGAGACCCTTGAGCAACTGGGTATTCGTAACATGATTTTTACCCGTGAGCCGGGCGGTACGCAGCTTGCCGAAAAACTAAGAAGTCTGGTGCTGGATATTCGATCGGTAGGCGACGAAGTGATTACCGATAAAGCGGAAGTGCTGATGTTTTATGCCGCTCGCGTACAGCTCGTCGAAACGGTAATCAAACCCGCGCTGGCGCAAGGCGTATGGGTGATCGGCGATCGACACGATCTCTCGACCCAGGCGTATCAGGGGGGAGGGCGCGGCATTGATCAAACCATGCTGGCGACACTACGCGATGCCGTGCTGGGCGATTTTCGCCCTGACCTGACGCTGTATCTGGATGTCACGCCGGAAGTCGGGCTAAAACGCGCCAGAGCGCGCGGCGATTTGGATCGCATTGAGCAGGAATCTTTTGATTTCTTTAACCGGACTCGCGCGCGCTATCTGGAACTGGCGGCGCAAGACTCGCGTATCCGCACCATTGACGCGACCCAGCCGCTGGATGCCGTCATGCGCGACATTCGCGCCACGGTGACGAAGTGGGTGCAGGAGCAAGCGGCATGAAATGGTATCCATGGTTACGGCCCGCCTATGAAAAACTGGTAGAAAGTTACCAGGCGGGACGTGGGCACCATGCGCTACTGATTCAGGCCTTACCTGGCATGGGCGACGAGGCGCTGTGCTATGCGCTGAGCCGTTATCTGTTATGCCAGCAGCCTGAGGGCCACAAAAGCTGTGGGCATTGCCGTGGCTGTCAGCTTATGCAGGCTGGCACGCATCCGGACTATTACACGCTGATGCCGGATAAAGGCAAAAGCAGCCTCGGCGTAGATGCGGTACGCGAGGTCAGCGAGAAATTGTACGAGCACTCCCGTCTGGGCGGCGCGAAGGTGGTGTGGATTGCGGATGCGGCGCTATTAACCGACGCCGCCGCCAATGCGTTGCTCAAAACGCTGGAAGAGCCGCCGGAGCAAACCTGGTTTTTCCTTGCCAGCCCGGAGCCTGCTCGTCTGTTGGCGACATTACGCAGCCGCTGCCGGCTGCATCATCTGGCGCCGCCGTCCGAATCGTATGCGATGTCATGGCTGTCGCGAGAAGTGACAGCGTCACAAGAGGCATTGCTCACGGCGCTACGCCTGAATGCGGGGTCGCCCGGCGCAGCGCTGGCGCTGTTGCAGTCTGAACGCTGGGCGCAGCGTGAGGCGCTGTGTCAGGCGTTAATGGACAGTTTACATACGGGCGACTGGTATGCGTTATTAACGGCGCTCAATCATGAGCAAGCCCCGGCGCGCCTGCACTGGCTGGCGACGCTGCTGGTTGATGCGCTGAAACGTCAGCACGGCGCGTCGTACCTGACAAACGTTGATGCGGACGCGGTTGTTGCCGCGCTGGCGGGGCCGCTATCCCCGGCGCGTATTCAGGCAATCCTGAACGATGTTTGCCATTGTCGTGATCAATTACTTCATGTGACCGGATTAAACCGCGAACTGGTATTAACCGATCTCATTCTCCGCATCGAGCATTACCTGCAACCAGGCACCTTGTTGCCTGTTCCTCATCTTTGAGAGAGACATTATGTTTTTAGTCGACTCACACTGCCATCTTGATGGTCTGGATTATCAATCTTTGCATAAGGACGTGGACGATGTGCTGGCGAAAGCCGCCGCGCGCGATGTGAAGTTCTGTTTAGCGGTGGCGACGACGCTGCCGGGGTATCGCCATATGCGCGAGCTGGTGGGCAAGCGCGATAATGTGGTCTTTTCCTGCGGCGTGCATCCGTTAAATCAGGATGAAGCGTATGACGTAGAAGAACTGCGCCTCCTTGCTGCAGAAGACGATGTGGTGGCGATGGGCGAGACCGGGCTTGATTATTTTTACACGCCTGAGACCAAAATCCGCCAGCAGGCGTCTTTTATTCATCATATCCAGATTGGCCGCGAATTGCATAAACCGGTGATTGTCCATACTCGCGACGCGCGTGCCGATACGCTGGCTATCCTGCGCGAAGAAAAAGTGACGGATTGCGGCGGCGTACTACACTGTTTTACAGAAGACAGAGAAACGGCCGGCAAATTGTTGGATCTGGGGTTTTATATCTCTTTTTCCGGCATCGTAACGTTCCGTAACGCTGAACAGTTGCGTGATGCGGCGCGCTATGTGCCGCTGGATCGGTTGTTAGTCGAGACCGATTCTCCTTATCTGGCGCCGGTGCCGCATCGCGGTAAAGAGAACCAGCCTGCGATGGTACGCGACGTCGCAGAATATATGGCGGTATTGAAAGGGGTTGCCGTTGAAGAACTGGCGCAGATCACCACCGATAACTTTGCTCGCCTGTTCCATATTGACGCGTCTCGCCTGTCATCAATCCGTTAAACGAGTTTTTTTAAAGCTCGTAATTAATAAGCAAAGCGCGTAAAGTTCACCGCCACAAAAGGGGCGGTGAGCGAGCTTATGGAAACATTCGGAAACTCATTTTGGCAGAATGTGATACTTTTTAGGCTATCTGGCGCTGAAACGTGATAGCCGTCAAACAAAATCAGACGTATTTATTTTACTCTGTGTAATAAATAAAAGGGCACTTAGATGTCCTGTCCACGGCGGGGTTCTCCCCCCTCGCCAATGCGTGAGAACGTAGAAAAGCACAAATACTCAGGAGCACTCTCAATTATGTTTAAGAATGCATTTGCTAACCTGCAAAAGGTCGGTAAATCGCTGATGCTGCCGGTATCCGTACTCCCTATCGCAGGTATCCTGCTGGGTGTCGGTTCCGCTAACTTCAGCTGGCTGCCAGCCGTTGTATCGCACGTTATGGCAGAAGCGGGCGGATCTGTTTTTGCCAATATGCCGCTGATTTTCGCTATCGGCGTGGCGTTGGGCTTCACCAACAACGACGGCGTTTCGGCTCTGGCGGCGGTAGTAGCGTATGGCATCATGGTGAAAACCATGGCTGTGGTTGCGCCGCTGGTTCTGCATTTACCTGCTGAAGAGATCGCCGCTAAACACCTTGCTGATACGGGTGTTCTCGGGGGGATTATCTCCGGTGCGATCGCAGCGTATATGTTTAACCGCTTCTACCGTATCAAACTGCCTGAGTATCTGGGCTTCTTTGCGGGCAAACGCTTCGTGCCGATCATTTCGGGTCTGGCCGCTATTTTTACCGGTGTGGTGCTGTCTTTCGTATGGCCGCCAATCGGTACGGCTATCCAGGCGTTCTCGCAGTGGGCGGCTTATCAGAACCCGGTTGTCGCGTTTGGTATTTACGGTTTTATCGAGCGTTGCCTGGTGCCGTTTGGTCTGCATCATATCTGGAACGTTCCTTTCCAGATGCAGATCGGCGAATACACCAACGCAGCGGGTCAGGTATTCCACGGCGACATTCCGCGTTATATGGCGGGCGACCCGACGGCGGGTATGTTGTCTGGCGGCTTCCTGTTCAAAATGTACGGTCTGCCGGCTGCGGCCATTGCTATCTGGCACTCTGCTAAACCGGAAAACCGCGCAAAAGTGGGCGGTATCATGATTTCCGCCGCGCTGACCTCGTTTTTGACGGGTATTACCGAGCCTATCGAGTTCTCCTTCATGTTCGTGGCGCCGATTCTGTACATTATTCACGCGATTCTGGCTGGTCTGGCATTCCCGATCTGTATCCTGCTGGGGATGCGTGACGGTACGTCATTCTCCCACGGTCTGATCGACTTTATCGTGCTGTCCGGTAACAGCAGCAAATTGTGGCTGTTCCCGATTGTTGGCGCCGGTTATGCGATTGTGTACTACACCGTGTTCCGCGTGCTGATCAAAGCGCTGGATCTGAAAACGCCGGGTCGTGAAGACACTACTGATGACGCAAAAGCGGGCGCGACCAGCGAAATGGCGCCGGCTTTGGTTGCGGCGTTTGGCGGTAAAGAGAACATCACTAACCTGGATGCCTGTATCACGCGTCTGCGCGTGAGCGTAGCCGATGTAGCGAAAGTGGATCAGGCTGGCCTGAAGAAACTGGGCGCGGCAGGCGTTGTCGTCGCGGGTTCCGGCGTTCAGGCTATTTTCGGTACGAAATCCGATAACCTGAAAACGGAAATGGATGAGTACATCCGTAACAGCTAAGCAGTAATGATGTTGGGGAGAATTAAGGCAGCCATTCGGCTGCCTTTTTTAATGGCGCTTTATATGCCGCTCTCCGACAGTCTGTCAGAACTGATAATTGGCGGTGAGGCTGACGTTACGCGGCGCGCCGTAAACAATGGAACCATCAATATTGGTGTCGTAGGTTTTATCGAACAGGTTGTTGATGTTTCCCTGTACGGAGAAATTTTTCGTCACCTGATAGCGGGTAAACAGATCGACCAGCGCATAGCTGCCCTGTTCGGCGCGAAAAGTGCCGTACGGCGTCGTGGTATCTTTGTAAACCCGATTCTGCCAGTTCACACCGCCGCCGACCGTCAGCTCCGGTATCGCCGGCAGACGATAGCGGGTGAATAACTTCACGCTGGTGCGCGGGAGATTAGGGTTCACGGCGTTACCTTCATTGTCCTCGGCAACATATCGGGTAGCCCCGAAAGTCATCTGCCAGTTATCGGTAATTGCGCCGTTCACTTCGAATTCGACGCCTTTGCTCACCGTTCCGTCAGTAGACTTCCAGGCAAACTCCCCATTATTGCCAGGGATGGGAATAGTGGTTGCCTGAGCGACGTTATCCTGCTCAATGCGGAACACGGACAACGTGGTGGTGAGGCGGCTGTTCATCCAGTCGGACTTCAGGCCCGCTTCATAGTTATTACCGGTAATCGGAGCCAGATATTGACCCGCTTTGTCGCGTTTATTCTGCGGCTGAAAGATAGAGGTATAACTGGCATAAGCGGACCAGTTGTCGTTGATATCATAAATCAGCCCGGCATACGGCGTGGTATGGTTTTTCTCCATGCTGTAGGTCAGTGTATCAACACGCCAGTTGGTATAACGAGCGCCAAGAATCAGATGCAGCGGGTCGGCCAGCGAAATGCGCGTAGCGGCATACAGCGATTTCATATGCGTGGTATCGTCCTGCGCCAGATTTTGTGGCGCCCAGTGGGTTTGGGGGAAATTACCGTTAAAGGCGCTGAAGTTGCCAATGTCGTCCGGAAAGACGTTCGCCCAGGCGCTAAAATAGCGGTTATTCTGCTTACTATAACTGCCGCCAAACATCATATTGTGCTGACGGCCAAACAGCTCATAAGCGCCATCGGCAAAGAGATCTATGGCATCTACTTTGCGCTTGCCGCTGTTCCAGCCCGTACCGCCGACCACGGGGTAGCTTGCGCCATAAGGACTCACTAGCGTACCTGTCTCTTTATCGACTAACGCATCGATATACATCATTTTACTGTCGAATTTGACCTCAGTATGGGTCGCATTCAGGGTCGCCTGCCAGCTTTCGGCAAAACGCTGCTTAAGCGTGACGAAGAATTTATTTATCTCTTTGTTGTTATAAGCCCAGTCCGGGGCGGTACTACGCGCGCGGTCATAGCTATTTTTGCTGCCATCGGTGTTCCAGCGCGGCAGACCGCCCCAGGTCGGGCTATTGACATCAATTTTTTGATATTCATAACCGGCTGAAAGGCCAGTGGTTGCACCCAGATCGGCATCGACAATTCCGGAAAAGAACGCTTTCTCACTGTTATAGCGGTCCAGCCAGGAATCATTATTCTGATAACCCGCCACGATGCGCCCACGGACATTGCCGTCTGCGGTGAGCGGACTTTGCAGATCCATGACGTAACGCTGCTTATTCCAGCTACCGTATTCTGTGGAGACGTTACCTTTGAACTCCCGACTGGTGGCGTGTTTACGAATCATATTTATTGAGGCAGAAGGATTACCGGTTCCGGTCATCAGCCCATTCGCGCCGCGAACCACCTCCACGCGCTCATACAGCGCGGTATCCGTTAGCGCATCGCCCAGATTCCAGCGGGACTCAAAATACGTTGGAATACCGTCAACCATATAGTTGTCAATTTCAAACCCGCGCGAGTAATAGCTGATGCGATCGGAGTCAGCCTGGCTTCCGCTGATCCCCAGCGTATTGGTCATCACCTCGCCCAGGGTTTGCAACTGCTGGTCTTCCATACGCTGTTGGCTGACAATACTGACCGACTGCGGGATATCGCGCTGAGTCATCGGCATTTTGATGCCCGCTGCGGTCGTTTTCACGCTGTAATCCTGTTCTTCGCGGTTTACGGCGTCAGCGGTCGTCGCGCCCTCGACAATAACGGTATCCTCAGCCGCGAAGGCGACAGGCATAAATGCCATCGCCATACCCATAGCTAACAGCGACGGTGCGGCGGTGGACTGAAGGTGTTTGTCCCGGCGGTATTGAATGAAAGACATCTGAAAATCCTTGCTTGTTATTGGGGTAAGTTCAGGACGTATGACGTTGAACCTTTTCATTCTTTGCTAGTTAATGCGCATAAAAATGCAAATGAGAAATATACGCATTTGTATTAAATGTGTAAAACGGTATAAACAGGCAAACTAAAAATATTTTTTAAGCGTACAAAGGCGTCATGGCAGGGGGATATGACGGTAAGTCCAGCATGTAGTCATTTTTCGCTTAATAAATCGTGGGTTAAAGTTGAAAGAGCGTCGGTAACTCGCTCATACTCTATACTCGCAGTATGGCTCGGCGTAGCATGTGCGCTGCAAGGGCTATTATGAAAAAGGAAAACGTCGTGGCAGAAGAAACTATATTCAGCAAAATTATTCGTCGTGAAATCCCTTCGGATATCGTTTATCAGGATGAGCTGGTCACCGCCTTTCGTGATATTTCACCGCAGGCGCCGACGCATATCTTGATTATTCCCAATATTCTGATCCCAACCGTCAATGACGTGACGGCGGAACATGAACAGGCGTTAGGTCGGATGATCACCGTGGCGGCGAAAATCGCCGAACAGGAAGGCATTGCCGAAGATGGGTATCGTTTAATCATGAATACCAACCGTCATGGGGGCCAGGAGGTTTATCATATCCATATGCACCTACTGGGCGGCCGCCCGCTAGGCCCGATGCTGGCGCATAAAGGCTTGTAAATATGATCAAAGGATGCATCGCGGTTTCTCTGGGCTTGCTGCTGCTTACCGGCTGCCGGTCACACCCTGAAATTCCGGTAAGCGACGCGCAGTCGCTGGTGATGGAGTCCACGGTTCTGGCGGCGGGGGTCACCGCAGAGCCGCCTGAACTGACGGCGTCTGATATCCAGCCATCAGCTTCTTCCCGCGTCTATAACGAAAGGCAAGAGCCCATAACCGTTCATTATCGGTTTTACTGGTATGACGCGCGGGGGCTGGAGATGCATCCGCTGGAGGCGCCGCGTAGCGTAACCATACCCGCGCGTTCGTCGGTAACGCTATTTGGCAGCGCCAATTATCTGGGGGCGCATAAGGTCAGGCTTTATCTTTATTTGTGAGGAGTGAATTTTGATGACAAAAATGCATCGCTACGCTGCCATTGCTGCGCTGGCGATATTTCTCTCCGGGTGTATGGCGCAACGTCAACCTGCGCCAGTTGAAGAGGTAAAACCAGCGCCAGAACAACCCGCGCAGCCACCACAGCCTCCTGTTGTGCCGTCTGTGCCAACCATTCCACAGCAACCGGGGCCGATCGAACATGAAGATCAAACGGGCCAGCCAGCGCCTAAGGTGCGCCACTATGACTGGAACGGCGCGATGCAACCGCTGGTCAGCAAAATGTTGCAGGCTGATGGCGTGACGGCCGGAAGCGTATTGCTTGTCGACAGCGTGAATAACCGGACAAATGGGTCGTTAAATGCGAACGAGGCAACGGAAACGTTACGTAATGCGCTGGCGAACAACGGTAAATTTACGCTGGTCTCCGTACAGCAACTCTCGATGGCAAAACAACAGTTAGGGTTGTCTCCGCAGGATAGTCTGGGAACGCGCAGTAAAGCTATTGGCATTGCGCGCAATGTCGGGGCGCAATATGTACTTTACTCCAGCGCATCCGGTAACGTTAACGCGCCTGCATTACAGATGCAGTTAATGCTGGTGCAAACGGGCGAGATAATCTGGTCAGGTAAAGGTGCGGTCCAACAACAATAATCCCTTAACGCGCGACGAGATCCTGTCGCGCTATTTTCCCCAGTATCGTCCCGCCGTCGCCGCATCGCAGGGGCTAAGCGGCGGGAGCTGTATTATTGACCACGATACTCACCGTGTCGTGCTGCGTCGTCATCACGACCCCGACGCTCCACCAGCCCATTTTTTACGTCATTACCGCGCCTTATCCCAATTGCCGGCCAGTCTTGCGCCGCGAGCGCTTTTTTATACGCCAGGCTGGATGGCGGTAGAATATCTGCATGGTGTGGTAAATTCCGCTCTGCCAGATGCCGACGAACTGGCGGCCTTACTGTATCATTTGCATCAACAGCCGCGTTTTGGCTGGCGTATCGCGCTATCGCCACTATTGGCGCAGTACTGGTCGTGTTGCGATCCGGCAAGGCGTACGCCGTTTTGGTTGCGGCGGCTCAAACAGTTGCAAAAAAACGGAGAACCTCGCCCGCTGCGGCTCGCGCCTTTGCATATGGATGTCCATGGCGACAATATAGTATTAACGCCCGCCGGGTTGAGACTGATTGACTGGGAGTATGCCGGAGACGGCGATATTGCGTTGGAGCTGGCGGCAGTATGGGTTGAGGATGAACGCCAGCACCGGCAACTGGCAGACGCTTATGCCGCGCGCGCGCGAATCGACGCTCGGCAGCTATGGCGACAGATACGATTATGGCACCCGTGGGTCATTATGCTAAAAGCAGGGTGGTTCGAATACCGCTGGCGACAAACCGGCGAGCAACAATTTATCAGGCTGGCCGATGAAACCTGGCGCCAGCTACGTATGAAAGGATAAGGAGAGCAGTGTGGGCCCAGTAATGTTGAATGTCGAAGGATGTGAGCTGGATGCGGAGGAGCGCGAGATACTGGCGCATCCGCTGGTTGGCGGGCTTATTCTGTTCACGCGTAATTACCATGACCCGGAACAGCTGCGCGAATTAGTGCGCCAGATTCGGGCGGCATCGCGTAACCATCTGGTGGTGGCCGTCGATCAGGAAGGCGGGCGCGTACAGCGTTTCCGTGACGGGTTTACCTGCCTGCCCGCGGCGCAATCTTTTTTTGCGCTGCATGGACTGCAAGAGGGGGGACGACTGGCGCAGGAGGCAGGGTGGCTGATGGCCAGCGAAATGATCGCGATGGATATTGATATCAGTTTTGCGCCAGTGCTGGACGTCGGGCATATCAGCGCGGCAATTGGCGAGCGCTCCTATCATGCCGATCCCGCAAAAGCGTTGGCAATGGCAACGCGCTTTATTGACGGCATGCATGACGCCGGGATGAAAACGACCGGTAAGCATTTCCCCGGCCACGGCGCGGTCACGGCGGACTCCCACAAAGAGACGCCGTGCGATCCACGTCCTGAAACGGATATCCGTGGCAAAGATATGTCGGTGTTCCGCACGCTGATTAGCGAGAATAAACTGGATGCGATTATGCCTGCCCACGTGATCTACCGCGCTATCGATCCACGCCCGGCAAGCGGTTCGCCGTACTGGCTGAAAACGGTGCTGCGTCAGGAGTTAGGCTTTGACGGCGTCATTTTCTCCGACGATCTGTCGATGGAGGGCGCGGCGATTATGGGCAGCTATGCTGAGCGCGCTCAGGCGTCGCTGGATGCGGGTTGCGATATGATTCTGGTCTGCAATAATCGTAAAGGCGCAGTCAGCGTGTTGGATAATCTGTCGCCGATCAAAGCAGAACGTGTTACACGTTTGTATCATAAAGGTTCATTTTCACGCCGGGAGCTCATGGACTCAGCACGCTGGAAAACAGCCAGCGCCCAGCTCAACCAGTTACATGAACGCTGGCAGGAAGAAAAAGCAGGTCATTAACTCGAGTTTTCGTGAGGGTGCCAGATGATTATTTATTTACACGGTTTTGATTCAAATAGTCCGGGCAACCATGAAAAAGTGTTGCAATTACAGTTTATCGACCCGGATGTTCGGCTGGTAAGCTACAGTACGCGGCATCCTAAGCACGATATGCAGCATCTGCTGAAAGAAGTGGACAAAATGTTGCAGTTGAATGTGGACGAGCGCCCTTTAATCTGTGGCGTGGGGCTTGGCGGTTACTGGGCGGAGCGGATTGGCTTTTTGTGCGATATCCGTCAGGTGGTTTTTAACCCGAACCTGTTCCCCTATGAAAACATGGAGGGGAAAATCGATCGCCCGGAAGAATATGCGGACATCGCCACAAAGTGCGTGACCAACTTTCGCGAAAAAAATCGCGATCGTTGTCTGGTGATCCTCTCGCGTCATGACGAAGCGCTGGACAGCCAACGCTCAGCGCAAGCTCTTCACCCGTATTATGAAATTGTGTGGGATGAGGAACAGACTCACAAATTCAAAAATATTTCGCCGCATTTGCAACGTATCAAAGCGTTTAAAACGCTGGGATAACGCCATCCGGCAATATGGCGTTATCAGTGACCGGATAACCAGCCTTGCGGCTGGTTTTTTTATGCTCAATTCTCGCAAACTGTCTATCTTTTCAGCATGAAAACTTGATGCACATCAATTTTGGTATGACCAATGCACCGTTCATGCTATTCTCATATCAGAAGCTTATTCTCATTAACGTAACTTGTTGTTAATTAAAGGCTATGCTAATAACTTTTAATTAACAATTGGTTAATAAATTTAAGGGGGTCACGTTGACTACACCATTAAAAAAGATCGTGATTGTCGGCGGCGGCGCTGGCGGGCTGGAAATGGCGACGCAGTTAGGCCATAAACTGGGGCGCAAGAAAAAAGCGAAAATCACGCTGGTAGACAGAAATCACAGCCATCTGTGGAAACCATTGCTGCACGAAGTGGCGACTGGCTCTCTGGACGAAGGCGTGGATGCGCTGAGCTATCTGGCTCATGCGCGTAATCATGGTTTCCAGTTCCAACTGGGGTCGGTGATGGATATCGATCGCGAAGCGAAAACCATCACCATTGCCGAGCTGCGTGATGAAAAGGGCGAACTGCTGGTGCCGGAGCGCAAAATCGCGTATGACACGCTGGTGATGGCGCTGGGCAGCACCTCTAATGATTTCAACACGCCGGGCGTGAAAGAGCACTGTATCTTCCTCGATAACCCGCATCAGGCGCGCCGTTTTCACCAGGAGATGCTGAACCTGTTCCTCAAGTATTCGGCTAATCTGGGCGCGAACGGTAAGGTCAATATCGCCATCGTTGGCGGCGGTGCGACGGGGGTTGAGCTGTCGGCTGAACTGCATAATGCGGTAAAACAGCTGCATAGCTATGGTTATAAGGGTCTGACCAACGACGCGCTGAACGTGACGTTGGTTGAGGCTGGCGAGCGTATTCTGCCTGCGTTGCCACCGCGTATCTCCAGCGCCGCGCATAATGAACTGACCAAACTGGGCGTTCGCGTGCTGACGCAAACTATGGTCACCAGCGCCGACGAAGGCGGTCTGCATACGAAAGAAGGTGAATATATTCAGGCCGATCTGATGGTGTGGGCGGCGGGTATCAAAGCGCCAGATTTTATGAAAGAGATTGGTGGTCTGGAAACGAACCGCATTAACCAACTGGTGGTGGAACCGACGCTGCAAACCACGCGCGATCCTGATATTTATGCGATTGGCGACTGCGCTTCCTGCGCACGTCCGGAGGGAGGTTTTGTGCCGCCTCGCGCTCAGGCGGCGCATCAGATGGCTACCTGCGCGATGAATAACATTCTGGCGCAGATGAATGGCAAGCCGCTGAAAGCTTACCAGTATAAAGATCATGGATCGCTGGTCTCTCTGTCCAACTTCTCTACCGTGGGTAGTCTGATGGGGAACCTGACCCGCGGTTCAATGATGATTGAAGGACGTATCGCCCGCTTCGTGTATATCTCGCTATACCGTATGCACCAGATAGCGCTGCATGGATACTTTAAAACCGGCCTGATGATGCTGGTGGGCAGTATTAACCGCGTCATTCGTCCGCGCCTGAAACTGCATTAATTTCTCTGCGCCTCACCGGCTGCTCGCGCCGGTGAGCGCTTCTCCATCACTCGCTTCGGAGTTGTCCGAATCCTTCAGCTTTACCGCCTCATCCCGCATTTTTCATCCTCATTCCGATTGGCTTTGTTCGCATACTGGTTGCAAAATTGTTACCAATAGCAACGAAGGAGGAACTCCCGTGAATAAATCAATGTTGGCGGGTATAGGGATTGGCGTAGCGGCTGCGCTGGGTGTGGCGGCAGTGGCCAGTCTCAACGTATTTGATCGTGGTCCGCAATATGCGCAGGTGATATCGGCTAAACCGATTAAAGAGACGGTAAAAACGCCGCGTCAGGAGTGCCGTAATGTCACGGTCACGCATCGCAGACCGGTTCAGGACGAAAACCGTATTGCCGGCTCGGTGCTTGGCGCAGTAGCAGGCGGCGTGATTGGACATCAATTTGGCGGCGGTCGTGGTAAAGATGTGGCGACGGTCGTCGGGGCGCTGGGCGGCGGTTATGCTGGCAATCAAATCCAGGGATCAATGCAGGAAAGTGATACTTATACTACCACGCAGCAACGCTGTAAGACGGTGTATGACAAATCTGAAAAGATGCTTGGCTACGACGTGACCTATAAAATTGGCGATCAGCAGGGCAAAATCCGCATGGATAAAGACCCCGGAACGCAAATTCCCCTCGACGGCAATGGTCAACTGGTTCTGAATAACAAAGCATAAAAAAGCTGTACTCTGCAAGTTAGCCCCTCATTCGCTCAGGCTGAGGGGCTTTTTTTATCCGAAGCTGCGTCGTTCAGGACTTGAGCAGTTCAGGCCAGATGCGCAGGGTCGTACGCGTAATTTGCATCAGTTGTTCGAAGGTGGCTCCCTCGCGGGCGCTGATCGACATTCCCTGTAAAATACAGTTGATATATTCCGCGAGCGCCTGCGGGTTACAGTGCGCCGGAATTTCACCGCGCTCCTGACGTTGGCGCAAAAACTGGATGAGCGTCTGTTCCTGCATGGCGTGGCGTGATTTTACCGTGCGAGCGATATCGCGCGAGGAGGCGGCGAGGGTGGCGGACGTATTAATCATAAAGCAGCCAGCCGGCGTGTCCGTACTGGTAAAGCAGGCGGCAATTTCTGTGAAGTAATCTTCCAGCGCCGATTCCACGCTTTTCTCTTCACAAAAGAGCTGGGCTTCGTGCTTTGAGGCAAAGCGAGTGATGTAGCGATCCAGGACAGCGCGAAATAATCCTTCTTTGTTAGTGAATTCCGCATAGAGAGTAGGCGCTTTCGCCCCGGTAGCCTCTACGAGATCGGCAAGCGAAGTTGCTTCATAGCCGTGCTGCCAGAAGAGAGTCATGGCCTTATCAAGCGCAGCTTCCCTGTCGAACACTTTTGGTCGGCCACGGCTTTTCTTCGCGCAACTCGTGGTATCCGTTGTCATGATGCCGTTGTACCTGTTTAAAGAGCGGTCTCTCTATTATAAAAACAAACCACTTCTGGCTCCAGAGTATTCATTAGAAAAATAAATCAATTCTATTCACATGAAAAATAACATCTTTATAAATTATATAACGATCATTATAAAAAGAAGTTGACGTGTGATGTAGATCACATCTATGATTAACTTATCGATCGTTAAGTTAATGCTTACGACACCCATTCATCTGCTAAAGGTCATCACTATGAAAAACGTAAAAACCCTCATCGCTGCTGTGGTACTGAGTTCGCTCTCATTCGCCAGCTTCGCCGCCGTTGAAGTTCAGGCAACGCCAGAAGGTCAACAGAAGTTTGGCACCATTTCCGCGAATGGCGGCACGAATCTGGGCTCGCTGGAAGATCAGCTGGCGCAAAAAGCGCAGGAGATGGGGGCGAAGTCTTTCCGTATTACCTCTGTTACCGGCCCGAATACCCTTCACGGTACGGCGGTAATCTATAAGTAAGCATTAACCCTCATTAATGCCGCTGCGATTGCCACAATAAAAAGAGAAAGCCTCGCGATGCATCGCGAGGCTTTTTTGTCGGTCAGCTATTCACGCTTACAGCGACTGCGGTTTCGCCTCTGATTGACGGGTTACATCCACCGGCATTCCGGAGCGCACTTCCATAACATGTTCCATCACCGCGGCGTCGGTCTGCGGCGCGTCCTTAAAGGTCTGCATCGGGCCATTCAGCACAATCGGCAGCACCTGCGGATCGTCGCCTATATTTTTAGACAGCGGCTGATGAACTTCCACCAGTCGCACGCCGCCTGGCTCCACCGAGGCTTTAATCGGCGTATTGATAATATTCACTTTGGTTCCCGGCGTGACCTGACGGAACAATGTCTCTATATCACCGTCGCGCAGACGGATACAGCCGGAGCTGACGCGCATACCAATGCCAAAATCGGCATTCGTGCCATGTAACAGATAGACGCCGCCGTAGGCCGCTAAACGAATCGCGTGATGCCCCATTGGGTTATCGGGACCGGCAGGCACCACGGCGGGGAGATCGATGCCTTGCGCTTTATAACGGGCGCGAATATTGGCGGTCGGCGTCCAGGTTGGATTGGCGCGTTTATCCGAAATGGTCGTCACCATCGTTGGCGTCAGGGTATCGCCGCCCAGTTGGCCAATCCCGATAGGGTAGACCGTGACCGTATTTTTCCCCGGTTGATAATAGTAAAGCCGTAATTCCGCGAGGTTAATGACGATACCTTCACGTGGCGCGTCCGGTAGCAGCGTTTGCAGCGGAATCGTCAGCACGCTGCCTGCGCGTGGCACGTAAGGATCAATGCCGGGGTTGGCCTGTAACAGGGCTAAAAAGCCCACGTTATATTTTTTGGCGATCGCCTCCAGCGAGCCGCCGTCGTCTTCAACGACATGGAATTTATTTTCTCCCACCAGTCGACTGCCGGGGGGCGGAAGAGGCCACGTATTTGCCTGCGCGGGAAGGGCAAGCATGATGGTCGCGGTAAGCGCAAACAACGCCCACCAGCGAGAGAGTCGCGTATTGTTGAACATTATAATAAACCCATGATTATTATGTGGTTATTTTTATAAAAGAGGAAATAAGAATTATGGCGGCTGGCTGTGTCTGAAACTGCAGGGAAGTGCAAAGAATTTGTAAAGATTAGGCCGGACGCAGAGTAATGACGCCCGGCCTGACGCTTATGCAATAGCGTTTTCTTCCAGTTGCTGCATGAACTGGCGTACCCAGTCTATACGCGTTTTACGTTCGCTTAAATCCTGAATAAACTTGAGGCGCGTCGGACCATCCAGACGAAAATGCTGCGGTTGTTTTTGCAGCAACCCGATAAGCCAGGCAGGGTCAACGTGGTTTTTCTCGGCGAACTCAATCGTTCCGCCTTTCTCGTTACCCTCCAGTTTTCGGATGCCGAGCTTTTGCGCCTGTTGGCGCAGGCGGGCGATATCCAGCAGATTACGCGCTGGATCGGGCAGCAGGCCGAAGCGATCGATCAATTCCACTTTGATCTCTTCCAGCTCGTTTTCGTTCTTCGCGCTGGCAATGCGTTTATAGAATGACAGTCGGGTATTAACATCCGGAATAAAATCATCCGGCAGTAACGACGGCATTCGCAGCTCGACTTCCGTTTGCTGACTGGTGAGATCTTCCAGCGAGGGTTCGCGGCCTGCTTTCAGCGCATCGACGGCGTTTTCCAGCAGTTCCATGTAGAGTGAGAAGCCGATGGTTTCCATTGAGCCGCTTTGCTCTTCGCCAAGCAGTTCGCCCGCGCCGCGGATCTCCAGATCGTGGGTCGCCAGCGCAAACCCGGCGCCTAAATCCTCCAGCGACGCAATCGCCTCCAGCCGTTTTTGCGCATCGGTGGTCATGGCCTTAGGATGTGGCGTCAATAGCCAGGCGTAGGCCTGGTGGTGCGAGCGCCCTACGCGGCCACGCAACTGGTGCAACTGCGCGAGGCCGAAATGATCCGCGCGTTCAATGATGATCGTGTTAGCGGTGGGAATGTCGATCCCCGTTTCGATAATGGTAGTACACACCAGCACGTTAAAACGTTGATGGTGGAAATCGTTCATGACCCGTTCCAGCTCACGTTCGCGCATCTGCCCGTGGCCTATAGCGATTCGCGCTTCCGGCACCAGTTCCGCCAGCCGCTCTGCGGCTTTCTGAATATTTTCGACGTCATTGTACAAATAGTAAACCTGACCGCCGCGCAGGATTTCACGCAGAATCGCTTCCCTTACTACCAGGCTATCATACTCGCGGACAAAGGTTTTTACCGCCAGACGACGGGCAGGGGGGGTGGCGATAATGGAGAGATCGCGCATACCGCTCATCGCCATATTCAGCGTCCGCGGGATCGGCGTCGCCGTGAGCGTCAGAATATCGACATCGGCGCGCATCGCCTTAATTCGCTCTTTGTGGCGCACGCCGAAACGGTGCTCTTCATCGACAATCAGCAGGCCGAGGTCGCGCAGCTTCACATCGCTTTGTAGCAGTTTATGCGTACCGATCAGAATATCGATCTTACCCTCGGCGGCTTCCGCCAGGATTTGCGTCTGCTCTTTGGCGCTGCGAAAGCGGGACAGCATCTCAATGCGTACCGGCCAGTTGGCGAAACGGTCGCGGAAGTTGTCATAGTGTTGCTGCGCCAGCAGCGTAGTCGGCACCAGTACCGCCACCTGTTTATGGTTTTCCACCGCCAGGAACGCGGCGCGCATCGCCACTTCGGTTTTGCCGAAGCCGACGTCGCCGCACACCAGCCTGTCCATCGCCAGCGGTTGGCACATATCGCTCAATACGGCGTTAATCGCCTGTGCCTGATCGGGCGTCGTTTCAAACGGGAAGCTGTCGCAGAATAACTGATATTGCTCACGATCATGCTTAAAGGCAAAACCCTCTTTTGCCGCCCGTTGCGCATAAATATCCAACAGTTCCGCTGCGACATCGCGCACTTTTTCCGCCGCTTTCTGCCGGGCGCGCGACCAGGCGTCGCCGCCCAGTTTATGCAGCGGCGCACTTTCTTCCGCGCCGCCGGCATAGCGGCTAATCAGATGCAACGAGGAGACCGGCACATACAGTTTGGCGTCATTGGCGTAGGTGAGCATCAGATACTCACCCTTGATGCCGCCAGCCTCCAGCGTGGTCATGCCGGCATAACGCCCGACGCCGTGCTCCAGATGCACTACCGGTTGACCGACGTGGAGCTCCGCCAGGTTACGAATCAACGTATCCGGGTTGATCGTACGACGGGAATCCAGGCGGCGACGTGCAACCCGCTCACCCAAGAGATCGCTTTCACAAATCAGCGCCAGATTGCGTTGGGTGTCGATAAAGCCATGTTCTGCGGCGCCAATCATCAGATAGCGTCCCGCATCCTGCGCCTCGTCCAGGCGTAATATTCGCTTCGGCGCGATTTTTATGCGAGCCAGGAGCTCTCCCAGCGCTTCGCGGCGTCCTTCGCTTTCCACCGAAAAAATCACCGGACCGCTGAAAGATTCGAGGAATTTACGCAGCGCGTCCAGCGGCGCTTTCTGCTGCGCCTGGATAGCCAAATCCGGTAATTTCTGGAAACCAAGATTGGTATTGGCGGCTTTTTCCGGCAGATGGTCGGTTTTAAGCTGGAGGCGAGGCCAGCGTTTAAGCTCGGAAAAGAGCTCATCTACCCGTAGCCAGAGGGCTTCCGGCGGCAAAAGCGGGCGCATAGGATCGACGCCGCGATTTTCAAAACGCGCCAGCGTATCGGCCTGAAAGCGTTCGGCGCTGGTTTCCAGCGAGCCAGTATTCACCACCAGAGTATTGGCGGGGAAATAGCTAAATAATGGCGGTAACGGTTCGCTGAAAAAGAGCGGCTGCCAGTATTCGATCCCGGCGGGCAGGGTGCCTTTGCTGACCTGCTGATAGATGTGCTCGGCGTCGCGTTTTACCTCAAAGGTATCGCGCCACTGGCTACGGAAAAGCTCAATAGCGGCTTTGTCGGTAGGAAATTCGTGCGCGGGCAACAAATTGATGGCCTCGACCTCCTCCAGCGTACGTTGGGTATCCGCGTCAAACAGACGCAGGCTGTCGATTTCATCATCAAAAAAGTCGAGGCGATAAGGTTGTTCGCTGCCCATCGGAAAGAGATCCAACAGCGCGCCGCGCGTCGCGTATTCGCCATGCTCCATCACCTGATCGACATGCCGATAACCGGCGCTGTCAAGCTGCGCGCGCAGAGCGTCGCGGGACAGCCGCTGGCCTTTTTTCATCACCAGCGCATGACCATGCAGATAGCTATGCGGACAAACGCGCTGCATCAGGGTGTTTACCGGTACAATCAAGACGCCGCGCTGCATCGATGGCAACTGGTAGAGCGTGGACAGGCGCGAAGAGATAATTTCCTGATGCGGGGAGAAGCTGTCATACGGTAGCGTTTCCCAGTCCGCTAGGTTCATGACCATCTGATCGGTAAACTGGCGGATTTCATCATGCAATCGCAGAGCATTTTGCATGTCAGGCGCTATGAGTACCACCGGACCGGCATGGCGTTCAGCTATCTCCGCCACCAGCGTAGCGCAGGCGGCACCGGTAAGTTCGCCCAACTGGCGCTGATCGCCCGCTTTTGTCGGCAGCGTGTAACGTTGTTTTTCAGGCATAACGGTTGTCAGTATCTCTTTTTGTTTTACGCCGCACTCTACGCGTCACCCTTCAGGCTGCTTCATGGTTGGCTGCACGCCAGGACAGCATGAAGGACTCAGGTATTCAGGGGCATATGACTGATAAGCAATGTTCTTTATTATCCGCGATCGTTGTTTATTAGCAAATTGAATCCGCCGCATAACACGCCGAACAGGTAAAGTATGAACATGTAAGTGACTTGATTTGTCGGCCTTTTTCAGAATAACGCTGACGAACTCTTACGGTTCAGACATTTACGCATTCCGCTTTCGCTTATATACTCGGGACTTTGCTAACAGCAACCAGACGGATTACATGTATCAACCTGTCGCTCTATTCATCGGCCTGCGTTACATGCGCGGGCGTGCAGCAGATCGCTTCGGTCGCTTCGTTTCTTGGCTTTCCACTATCGGCATTACCCTGGGGGTGATGGCGCTGGTCACGGTATTGTCGGTGATGAACGGTTTTGAGCGCGAACTGCAAAATAACATTCTTGGTTTGATGCCTCAGGCCATCCTCTCTGCTGAACATGGTTCTCTTAACCCGAATCAGATGCCGGAAAAAGCGGTGAATCTGCAAGGCGTTAACCGTATTGCGCCGCTGACGACGGGCGATGTCGTACTGCAAAGCGCGCGTAGCGTTGCGGTTGGCGTGATGTTGGGTATCGATCCGGCGCAAAAAGATCCGTTAACGCCGTATCTGGTCAATGTGAAGCAAAGCGAATTACAGCCGGGTAAGTATAATGTCATCCTCGGCGAGCAGCTAGCCGGACAGTTAGGGGTCAACCGCGGCGATCAGATTCGGCTAATGGTGCCATCTGCCAGCCAGTTTACGCCAATGGGACGTCTGCCCAGCCAGCGTCTGTTTACGGTGATTGGCACATTTGCCGCCAATAGCGAGGTCGATGGCTATGAAATGCTGGTCAATATTCAGGACGCATCGCGTTTAATGCGCTATCCGGCAGGCAATATTACCGGCTGGCGTCTGTGGCTGGATGAACCGCTGCAAGTCGATACCCTCAGCCAACAGACGCTGCCGCAAGGCACTAAGTGGCAGGACTGGCGCGAACGTAAAGGCGAGTTGTTCCAGGCTGTGCGCATGGAAAAGAACATGATGGGATTGTTGCTGAGCCTCATCGTGGCGGTCGCGGCTTTTAACATTATTACTTCGTTGGGTCTGATGGTCATGGAGAAGCAGGGCGAAGTGGCGATTTTACAAACTCAAGGGCTGACGCCGCGACAAATTATGATGGTCTTTATGGTGCAGGGCGCCAGCGCCGGGATTATCGGCGCGCTGTTGGGCGCCGTGCTGGGCGCATTGCTTGCCAGCCAACTGAATAACCTGATGCCGATCATCGGCGCGTTTCTGGATGGCGCTGCGTTGCCCGTGGCGATAGAGCCGTTACAGGTGATCGTTATCGCGCTGGTGGCAATGGCCATCGCGCTGCTTTCTACGCTTTATCCTTCCTGGCGCGCTGCCGCCACTCAACCCGCTGAGGCTTTACGTTATGAATAAGATCCTGTTGCAATGCGACAACCTGTGCAAACGCTATCAGGAAGGCACCGTACAAACCGACGTGTTGCACGATGTCAGCTTCAGTATCGGCGAAGGCGAAATGATGGCGATCGTCGGCAGTTCCGGCTCGGGTAAAAGTACGTTGCTGCATCTGTTAGGCGGGCTGGATACGCCTACCTCTGGCGATGTGATTTTTAGCGGCCAGCCGATGAGCAAACTCTCTTCTGCGGCAAAAGCGGAATTACGTAACCAGAAACTGGGGTTTATCTATCAGTTTCATCATCTCCTGCCGGATTTTACGGCGCTGGAAAACGTGGCGATGCCATTATTGATTGGCAAAAAGAAACCGGCGGAGATTGACGCTCGGGCGCGAGAAATGCTGCACGCCGTAGGGCTGGAGCATCGCGCAACCCATCGACCTTCGGAACTTTCCGGCGGTGAGCGCCAGCGTGTCGCGATAGCGCGCGCGTTGGTGAATAACCCGCGTCTGGTACTGGCGGATGAGCCGACCGGTAATCTGGATGCGCGTAATGCCGACAGTATTTTTGAGCTTCTGGGCGAGTTAAATCGTCTGCAGGGAACCGCGTTTCTGGTGGTGACTCACGATTTGCAACTGGCGAAACGTATGAGCCGCCAGCTTGAGATGCGCGATGGTCGCCTGACGGCGGAACTGAGCCTGATGGGGGCTGAGTAATGGCGTCGCCTTTATCATTATTAATTGGGTTGCGTTTCAGCCGTGGACGGCGGCGCGGCGGTATGGTTTCGCTCATTTCCGTCATTTCTACCATCGGTATCGCGCTGGGCGTGGCGGTGTTGATTGTCGGTTTAAGCGCGATGAACGGTTTCGAACGCGAGTTGAATAACCGTATTCTGGCGGTGGTTCCGCACGGGGAGATTGAAGCGGTCAATCAGCCGTGGACCAACTGGCGTGAAGCGCTGGCAAAAGTGCAGAAGGTGCCGGGCATTGCCGCCGCCGCGCCGTATATCAATTTTACCGGCCTGGTAGAGAGCGGGGCGAATTTGCGCGCCATTCAGGTTAAAGGCGTCGACCCTAAGCAAGAGCAGCAGCTTAGCGCGTTACCGTCATTTGTGCAAAATCACGCCTGGGATCATTTCAAAGCGGGCGAGCAGCAGATCATTATCGGCAAAGGCGTCGCCGATGCGCTGAACGTGAAACAGGGCGACTGGGTGTCCATCATGATCCCCAATGCGAATGCCGACCATAAGCTGCTCCAGCCCAAACGCGTGCGTTTGCATGTCATCGGGATTCTGCAACTGAGCGGCCAGTTCGATCACAGCTTCGCCATGATCCCGCTTGAGGATGCGCAGCAGTATCTGGATATGGGGTCCAGCGTTTCCGGTATCGCGCTTAAAGTCCATGACGTGTTTAATGCGAACAAACTGGTGCGTGACGCGGGTGAGGTGACTAACAGCTATGTCTACATTAAGAGCTGGATCGGCACCTACGGCTATATGTATCGCGATATCCAGATGATTCGCGCCATTATGTATCTGGCGATGATTCTGGTGATCGGCGTGGCCTGTTTTAATATCGTTTCCACCTTAGTGATGGCGGTAAAAGACAAAAGCGGCGACATTGCGGTATTAAGAACGCTGGGGGCGAAAGATGGTTTGATTCGTGCCATTTTCGTCTGGTACGGACTACTGGCGGGCTTGCTGGGCAGTTTGATTGGCGTGGCGATCGGCGTTGTTGTTTCGCTTCAGCTTACCGCCATTATTAATGGGATTGAAAAGGCGATCGGGCATCAGTTTTTGTCCGGCGATATCTATTTTATCGACTTCCTGCCATCCGAATTACATTGGCTGGACGTTGTTTACGTACTGGTCACGGCGTTGTTGTTAAGCTTACTGGCGAGCTGGTATCCGGCGCGGCGGGCGAGCAACATTGACCCTGCGCGAGTATTGAGCGGCCAGTAATCGCGGAATATAAAAACAAGGAGCGGTGATGTATTACGGGTTTGACATTGGCGGAACAAAGATTGCGTTAGGCGTATTTGACTCAACGCGGCGGCTGCAGTGGGAAAAACGGGTTCCCACGCCCCATACCAGCTATAGCGCCTTTTTAGACGCCGTGTGCGAACTGGTCGCGGAAGCCGACCAGCGATTTGGCGTAAAAGGGTCGGTAGGGATTGGCATACCCGGTATGCCGGAAACCGAAGACGGCACGCTGTACGCCGCGAATGTCCCGGCAGCCAGCGGTAAGCCGTTGCGCGCCGATCTCAGCGCCCGACTGGATCGCGATGTGCGTCTGGACAATGACGCTAACTGTTTTGCCTTGTCCGAAGCCTGGGATGATGAATTCACGCAATATCCTTTGGTTATGGGGCTTATCCTCGGCACCGGCGTCGGCGGTGGCCTGGTGCTAAACGGGAAGCCGATTACCGGTCAGAGCTATATCACCGGCGAGTTTGGCCATATGCGTTTGCCGGTTGACGCGCTAACGTTGATGGGGTTTGATTTTCCTCTCCGCCGTTGTGGATGCGGCCAGATGGGCTGCATTGAGAATTATCTGTCCGGGCGCGGGTTTGCGTGGCTATATCAGCATTATTATCATCAATCGCTGCAGGCGCCGGAGATTATCGCGTTGTGGGAGCAGGGCGATGAGCAGGCGCACGCGCATGTTGAGCGCTATCTGGATTTACTGGCGGTTTGTCTGGGGAATATACTGACGATTGTCGATCCCGATTTATTGGTGATCGGCGGCGGACTATCGAACTTTACGGCAATAACAACGCAACTGGCGGAAAGACTGCCGCGCCATCTCCTCCCTGTTGCCCGCGCGCCGCGCATTGAGCGTGCGCGGCATGGGGATGCAGGTGGGATGCGCGGTGCTGCTTTTTTACATCTTACCGACTAATCAAAAAAAGAGGTTGTTATGCAGTCGCGTCGGTTTCATCGATTAAGCCGCTTTCGTAAAAATAAACGTCTGTTGCGTGAACGTCTGCGCCAGCGGATCTTTTTCAGAGACAGAGTGGTGCCGGAAATGATGGAAAACCCAAGAGTATTAGTCCTTACAGGTGCAGGAATTTCTGCAGAGTCTGGTATTCGTACGTTTCGCGCGGCGGATGGCCTTTGGGAAGAGCATCGGGTTGAAGATGTGGCCACGCCGGAAGGATTCGCCCGTAATCCGGGGCTGGTGCAGACATTTTATAATGCCCGCCGTCAGCAGCTTCAACAGCCGGAAATACAACCCAATGCGGCGCATCTGGCGTTAGCGAAGCTTGAAGAAGCGCTTGGCGATCGCTTTTTGCTGGTGACGCAAAACATCGACAATTTGCATGAACGCGCGGGCAATCGCAACATCATTCATATGCATGGCGAGCTGTTGAAGGTGCGTTGTTCGCAAAGTGGCCAGATTCTGGAATGGAACGGTGATGTGATGCCGGAAGATAAATGTCACTGCTGTCAGTTCCCGGCGCCGCTACGTCCGCACGTGGTGTGGTTTGGCGAGATGCCGCTTGGCATGGATGAAATTTATATGGCGCTGTCGATGGCGGATATTTTTATCGCCATTGGCACATCCGGTCATGTCTATCCGGCTGCGGGTTTTGTGCATGAAGCAAAACTGCACGGCGCACATACGGTGGAACTGAATCTTGAGCCAAGCCAGGTCGGCAGCGAGTTTGAAGAGAAGCACTACGGCCCGGCAAGCCAGGTTGTGCCGGAATTTGTTGATAAATTCCTGAAAGGGCTGTAGTGCTGTTTGCCCGGTAACGCCTTATCCGGCCTACATTTCACGTTACGTTCATCTGTAGGCCCGACAGGCGCTTTGGCTGAATTAGCGTCCTGCTTTTAGCTTTTGATAATACTCTTCATAAATGGCGCTGGCGTCGCCGACATCGTTTTGCCACTCGCCTTTGCTGATGGTTTGCGCATCCGGATAGAGCGACTTATCATTGGCGACCTCCGGGCTTAACAGCTTACGCGCCGCCAGGTTGGGGGTAGGGTAGCCGATGGTTTCTGCCACCTCTTTCGCGACGTCAGGACGCAGCAGGAAGTTGATTAGCTTCAGCGCGCCCTCTTTATTTTTCGCGTTCGCCGGAATAGCCAGGCTGTCCATCCAGAAAATACCGCCTTCCTTCGGCCAGACGACCTCCAGCGGCGTGCCAGCCTGACGAGCAACGAAGGCCGAACCGTTCCACACCATCCCCAGGTTGACTTCCCCTTCCATATACGGATTCGCCGGATTATCGGAGTTGAAGGCCGCTACGTTCGGCATCAGTTTTTTCAACTCTTCATATGCCGCTTCGATCTCTTTCGGATCGGTAGTGTTACCGGAATAACCTAGCTTGCGCAGCGCCATCTGGAAGACTTCTCGCGCATCGTCGGTTAAAAGCAGGCTGTTTTTATATTCCGGTTTCCACAAGTCAGCCCAGCTGGTAATGGTTTTTGGATCGATAGCATCGCTGTTCACGCCAATTGCCGTTGCGCCCCAGATATATGGAACGGAATAATCGTTGTTGGGGTCAAACGGTTTGTTGAGCATTTCCGGATCGAGGTTGTGGAAATTGGTTAATTTCGACTTATCGATCTTCTGGATCATGCCTTCTTTGCGCATTTTGTCGACATAGTATGTAGAAGGAACAACCAGGTCATACGCGCCATCTTTATAGGTTTTGAGTTTGGCATACATGGTTTCGTTCGACTCGTAGGTCGAATAAATCACCTTAATGCCAGTCTCTTTAGTGAACTGTTCCAGCAGGCCCGGCGGCACATACTCAGTCCAGTTATAGAAATAGAGCGTGTCGTTGTCGGAGGCATGAGCGGCACTCATACCCAGCGCCAGGGCGCCCGCCGCGAGCAGGTGGCGTGACCATTTTTTCATTTAACGTCCCCTGAATTACGGGCCTTATCGGCCCTTGGTTTTATCACGAGCAATAAGCTGGCTGGCAATGACCATTACCAGAGACAGCACCAATAAAACGGTCGCCAGCGCGTTCACTTCTGGTGAAACGCCGACTTTTACCATGGAATAAATCTTTAAGGGTAAAATTTCATAGCCCGGCCCGGTGACAAACGACGAGACCACGACATCGTCCATCGACAACGTAAAGCTCAGCAACCAGCCCGCCGCCACCGCCGGCATCGCCAGCGGCAGAATGATTTTGCGTAAAATCGTTACCTCACTGGCCCCCAGGTCTTTTGCGGCTTCCAGCATTCTGACATCAAAGCCTTTCAGGCGCGAATAGACCGTGACGACCACAAACGGCAGGCTAAAGGTGATGTGCGAGAACAGCAACGACCAAAAGCCCAGTTGAATGCCGAGTAACATAAACAGCACCAGCAGGGAGATCGCCATCACGATATCCGGCGACATCATTACTACAAACAGCATCCCGCTGACGAATGGCTTCCCGCGAAAGCGGTAGCGATAAAGCGCCACCGCGGTTAACGAGCCAATCAACGTGGCGAAGGTCGCTGAAAAAATCGCCATCGTCAGTGAATGTTGAGCGGCCTGCAACAGACTGTCGTTATTGACCAGTAGTTCGTACCATTTAGTGGTAAAGCCCTGCCAGTTAATGCCGAACCGCGAACTGTTGAAGGAGTTCACGATCAGAATAATGATGGGAATATACAGATACGCATAGATGGCAGTCATGAAACCGCCACGGAGCAGCCGACCGATCATTCAAGTTCCACCTTCTTATTCAGAGGATGGGGTGCTTTTAGAGTATTGAAAATGATCAATTTTTTCTCTTCTCCAAAATCTCTCCAAAACGTCTCGCGGTTATCAGCAGCCAGGAAGAAGCAAGCTGCCGCTTGAAGCCGCGAATTTTACAACAAATTGCCAGACGAGCGGGAAAAAAAGGCCATTTAAATGACTATTCTCATCCGATCCGGTCATATGCGGCATTATTGCGCCAGGCAAGAGGTTACTCTGTAGGCAAACATGGAGTACGTGAGTAAACCCTGAACGTGACGTTTGAGAAAGCGTCGTCTGATTTTATAAAAAACAACATAAACAGCCGCTTTGTTGTTCTGAGCGAACGTGTAGCGTGGTTAACTGTTCTTCCGCCATTTTTTGTATAGCCTGGGGGTCTATTCTAAAAATGGCGTGAAAAACCTGATCAGAGAGGGTTTCGATTATCTCACCTAACATGCTTAGGCTGGCGCTGGGATCCGTTACGAGGAACGCCTGAAACGTCTTATCCGCCAGTAAAACCTCTTCTACCATTTTTTCAATAGGTATGTGGGTATGCGGTGGTGGTATTTCAAGCTGTTTTAAGCCACACATCGTCATTGTTTCTAAAAATGCGTTTTGCTGAGTACTTTCGGATATATTCGCATGCTGTAAAATGCGCGTTGTCTTTTCAATCCCAGACTGAATTTTCGCTGCCAGGTAGGTTACCTTTTCTTGCGTTTTCCACTCATCTAAATTTCCTTTTCTCCATTCAGAATATAAATACCCCTCTATGTTGTCTAATGAAACCGATAATGTCGGCGCGCCAGCAGGATTGAGACATAATGTCGAAGGGAGGGGGTAATCTACGATTTCGCTATATCTTCTATTAATCATGGCCGTCATTTGTGGATGCGGTTTTAAAATATCGGGGCGATCTTTTATTAAAAAATAAGCATTCCCCATGACTTCACAGGTAAAGGCATCGGTATTTTGAGTGATACGTAACAATTCGTTCTCTTCGTTTTGATCCATGATGCGAAGAATAATAGTGTCATCATTTTCATTAGGATTATAAACCTGAAATCTATCTCTTTGTGATGCGCAGGCTAACTCTTTTAACTCAAAAAAAATCTCTGTAAGCCGCTCTCGTGTGGGGGTGCGATCGGCAAACAACATCTCATGTAGACAACTGTCCGCTTTTGCTTTGCCAGTAGAAAAAAAGAAGTCTTTAATTTTTTCCCATAAAACTTTCCACCATGCTTCTTTCGTATTCCTTGGGGAGTTGGTAAGGATTTCACTTTTTAAAAAACCATTCCCTATAGTAATCGGCATATTAATCTCACTTATACTGAAGTAAAAATGACTACATAATTGATTAAATCGGCCCTTTCTATCTCCACTGCGGGCGCATCGGATGTAATATAATTTTTAAAAGAGACTGGCAATCAGTATAAAACCTGAGAGCTTCGCGTATAAACGCATTACTGTCTGTGATAGCGTCGCTACAGGTAAAAATAAAAGAAGGCCTGGCGCGGATGATGCTGTAGATTTGCAATACTGGCGGCAACTGCTTTCATGCGTTTTTTATGCCGGAGGCATGAAGTTTACCCTTGAATAAACTTCATGCCTGAATGCGTGTGGATTTGTTAGCGTTGCGCAATTAATCGCTTATATCACTCACCTTCTTATTCAATAAGCGGGAAGCCCGCCAGTAAATCAACAGCATGAGTCCCATCACAATGGTCAGCGTAATGCTGGTCGCCGCGCCAAACGGCCAGTCGCGAATATTCAGGAACTGTACCTTAATGACGTTACCAATCAGCAGGTTTTTCGCGCCACCCATTAAATCGGAGACGTAGAACAGGCCCATTGCCGGTAGCATCACGAGCAGACAACCGGCGACAATGCCCGGCATGGTTAATGGAATAATGATGCGGATGAACGTTTGCATTTTACTGGCGCCGAGATCGCGTGCGGCCTCCAGTAGTGGTTTGTCGAGCTTCTCAATGCTGGAGTAGAGCGGCATGACCATAAACGGCAGCAAAATGTAAACCAGGCCGATAATAACGGCGCTCGGGGTGAACATGATGCGAATCGGCGTATCAATCACGCCCAGCCACAGCAGGAATTCATTGAGATAGCCTTTAGTGCTCAGGAATATTTTCAGCCCATAGATGCGGATCAGTGAGTTGGTCCAGAAAGGAACGATCAGCAAAAACAGCAATAACGGACGTATCTTTTCCGGTAACTTCGCCAGGAACCAGGCAAAAGGATAGCCCAGCACCAGGCAGGAGAGGGTGGCGATCAGCGCCATATTCAGAGAGTGCAGGAGCACTTCAAAATAGAGCGGATCGAGCAGGCGTGCGTAGTTATCCAGCGTAAAGACCATCTTGACGAAACTGGCGTCGTCACGGGTCAGAAAGCTGGTGCCAATGATCATCAGGTTGGGCAGAAAAACAAACAACACAAGCCAACCGACGATAGTGACAATCACTACATTCTGGAATTTACTTGTGTTCTTCATCAGCCAGTACGACCTCCCAGCTTTCTACCCAACTAATGGCCATTTTTTGGTCAAGTGAATGGTCGAAGTCAGGATCGTCTTCGTTGAAGAATTCGCTGACCATCACCATTTTGCCATTTTCCAGTTCAACCACCGACTCCAGCGTCATACCTTTATAATTGCGCTCGCGCACGTAGCCGATAAGCCCTTCGATGTGGTTATCATCGTTGATCTCTTCGACGCGTAGATCTTCCGGTCGCAGCAGGACGTTCAGTTTTTGGCCTGGTTCGACAGCGAAATTGACGTATATATTGCACTCCCGACCTTCTACGCTGGCGCGGACGCGCTGTTCATCAAGCCGTTCAATGACGGTTGCGTCAAAGCGGTTAATTTCGCCGATAAAACCGGCGACAAACAGGTTTTTTGGCTCTTCATAGATTTCACGCGGCGTGCCGTCTTGCTCAATCACGCCATTACGCATTACCACGATACGATCGGACATGGTGAGCGCTTCTTCCTGATCGTGAGTGACAAAAACAAACGTGATACCGAGTTTACGCTGTAATGCTTTAAGCTCGTTCTGCATTTGTTTGCGCAATTTATAGTCCAGCGCGGAGAGCGATTCATCCAGTAATAACAGGCGAGGTTTATTCACCACCGCGCGGGCGATAGCCACACGCTGCTGCTGTCCGCCGGAAAGCTGGTGCGGTTTACGTTGTGCAAACTCTTCAAGCTGCACCATACGCAGCGCATCGGTCACGCGGGGCGCAATCTCGGCGGCTGGCGTTTTTTGCATCCGTAAGCCAAACGCGACATTTTCAAACACCGTCATATGCGGAAATAAAGCGTAGCTTTGAAATACGGTGTTCACATAACGATTTTCGGCGGGAACGTGGGTGATATCCTGGTTATCCAACATGATATGCCCGGCATCAACGGTTTCCAGGCCGGCAATCAGGCGAAGAACGGTTGTTTTACCGCAGCCGGAAGGGCCAAGCAGCGTGAGGAATTCGCCATTGTTAATGGTCAAATCCAGTTGTGAAATGACCTCTTTGCCATCGAAACTTTTGCTAATTCCCGACAAAAGCACCAGCGGTGAAAGCGAACGCGGTTGTTTATTCAATTTCTTACTCTGTCCCATGTAAACGCAACGGATGGCTGACCGCTGCGGGGTTTGTGGTTAACCACCTTAATCACTCTTAATGAGGGCGGTCATTCTACGGCAAACCACTGTGATCGCCAATCCTTGTTGCGAATTACTGACTTAGCTTTATAGTCAGAAAGCGTGTCAAAGTGAAATATTCTTGTTTGCAGGGATAAAAGTGACCTGACGCAATATTTGTCTTTTCTTGCTTATTAATAATGTTGTCACGAAAAGTGAGGGTGACTGCATGGATAAACTACTTGAGCGTTTTTTACACTACGTATCGCTGGATACCCAATCAAAGTCGGGTGTTCGGCAGGTTCCCAGCACTGAGGGGCAGTGGAAGTTACTACGTTTGCTCAAACAGCAGCTCGAAGAGATGGGGCTGGTTAACATTACATTAAGTGAAAAAGGGACGTTGATGGCGACGCTCCCGGCCAATGTTGAGGGGGATATTCCCGCCATTGGTTTTATCTCCCATGTGGATACCTCTCCGGATTTCAGCGGTAAAAACGTTAACCCGCAGATTGTCGAGAATTATCGCGGCGGCGATATAGCATTAGGGATTGGCGATGAGGTGTTGTCACCCGTGATGTTCCCGGTACTGCATCAATTACTGGGACAGACGCTGATTACTACCGATGGTAAGACATTGCTGGGCGCGGACGATAAAGCCGGCGTTGCGGAGATCATGACCGCGCTGGCGGTGCTGAAAGGTAATCCTATTCCCCACGGCGACATTAAAGTGGCGTTTACGCCTGACGAAGAGGTAGGGAAAGGCGCGAAGCACTTCGATGTTGAGGAGTTTGGCGCGCAGTGGGCCTATACGGTCGACGGCGGCGGCGTGGGCGAACTGGAGTTTGAAAACTTCAATGCCGCCTCGGTGAATATCAAAATCGTCGGCAATAACGTGCATCCCGGTACGGCGAAAGGCGTGATGGTCAATGCGCTGTCATTGGCGGCGAGGATTCACGCGGAAGTGCCGGCGGATGAAGCGCCTGAAACCACTGAAGGTTACGAAGGGTTTTATCATCTGGCCAGCATGAAAGGCACCGTTGATCGGGCCGAAATGCACTACATCATTCGCGATTTCGACCGTAAGCAGTTTGAAGCGCGTAAACGCAAAATGATGGAGATTGCCAAAAAAGTCGGTAAGGGACTGCATCCGGACTGCTATATCGAGCTGGTGATAGAAGACAGTTATTACAATATGCGCGAAAAAGTGGTTGAACATCCGCATATTCTCGATATCGCCCAGCAGGCCATGCGCGACTGTCATATTACGCCGGAGATGAAACCGATTCGCGGCGGTACAGACGGAGCGCAACTGTCGTTTATGGGCCTGCCGTGTCCTAATCTCTTTACCGGCGGATATAACTATCATGGTAAACATGAGTTTGTGACGCTGGAGGGGATGGAAAAAGCGGTACAGGTGATTGTACGTATCGCGGAGTTGACGGCGAAGCGCGGCCAGTAGCGAATGTTACGCATTGTGGTGAAGCGTTTTATTATTTATGGCGGGATATTTTCCGCCATAAATTTTTCTGCCTGGAGCGCCGAATATCCGCCTTCCTGGTCTCAGCGCCAGCAACAATCTGCAGCATGTTTTATGACCGGCGATGAAACCTGCATAACGTTTATTGATGATGCGGTGAGGCTGGCCTCGCGGCAATATGGCAAACGCTCAATACAGCTTGTTCGTAGCCTGCTATTACAAAGCGATATTTATCAATGGCTGGGTAAACCGGAGTTAACGCCGCAAATGCTGCTGCGAGCGCGGGCAATCATGAAAACATTTCCGGCGGGCACTTATCCGGGCGATCGGGCCGATATGTTTGAACACCTGGCGGCCTTTAATGTTTACAGTAACGATCGTTATATAGAGTATTCACCGACAGAGAAGTGGCGATACGAGATCAAGGTTGATTACCGTCAGCAGATAGCCTGGCAAGAGCAGGCATTAACGTGGCGTCTTAAAGACAAAAAGGCATCGACGGAGGCATTGGTTTATACCTTAAACAGGATGCGCGACGCTTATTCTGATGCGCTGGAAGAGCGGGATGTCGAATGTGATAGTGCGCGTAAAGCCTATTATTTGGCGAAGATAGACGCAACGGAGCAGCAGTGGCTGGGCGTTATTTTACGGGATAAAACCTGGGATAATCGTGAGCGCGTCGCCTCTTTTTTGCAGCAGAAAGCGGATATTGCTTATAATGCAGGGCATATTAGCGAGGCGATTAATGCGCTAAGTCAGGCGCTAAAAATTGAGCAAACGCTTTATGGCGCCGAATTCGGCGAAATGACGGTTGACAGCAATAATCTTGCTGGCTTTTATGCACAGGGCCATCATTATAAGGAAGCGAAAGATCTCTACCTTAAACTTATCGCGTATTACCAGAGCCGTTTAACGCCAATGGCGACGGTAATATCACGATTACGCTTTTATTTGCCCGAAAACATCGACCTGGACAGTACCTCCCTCTATCTCCCATTGCTGGCAGAATATAAACGTCGGCAGTCTGAGGTATCAATGGTGTTGTATGGTATTTCGCTGCTTTATAAGAATAATCAACAGCTTGAACAAGCAAAATACTTTGCGGAACGCGCCTTTACGCTTGATGCCGTAGCTTATCCAGCAAAGATGCAGTATGAACGATTACAGCAATTGGCTAATATTGCCGAAGGTCTTGGCGATAACGTACTGGCGCGACGTTACCGACAATTGTCATTTCGCCATCGAATGGCCCACTCGATTTACCCAAGCGATCCGCAATATAACGATTTCGCCAAACCTGGCGGCGATCGTTGTGGATAGTTTGCGTCAGCCCGGCGGTCGCCGGGCATTGCGATGTTCTTATCCTTCGAAGAACCAGTACCCGCTATTCACCAGCGCCGCCAGCATGGCGAGGAAGGACGGGTCTTCCAGCGCATCGCCGAAGTTTTCAGCGGTTAGTGCAATATGACTGGCGAGCGCCTCCAGAGCGGGGCGATGCGGGGAGTCTATTTTTTCGCCATTCGCATAGACCTCATCGCCGATACGCAATACGCGAAGCCCGCCGAGACGTACTAATACCTCGCCTTGCTTTAAGGCATCGTAAATCTCATCAGGCTGATACGGCGGCTCCGGCGGCGCAATATCCAGTTCGTGGCGTGACTGAGAGAGAAACTCGCCAAGCCACTGTTGGAAATGCGCGGGTTGATTGATCAAATCGAGCATCATATTACGCAGTTTATCCATCTCCTGCGGCAGGATATCCGCCGGATGCTTGCGGGACGGCATATCCGGATCGCTGTAGTATGTATTGCCCAACTCCCGTTGCAGGACGTAATCGGCAAAACCGCTGATCAGCTCACGGCTATTGGGCGCGCGAAAACCGACCGAATAGTTCATGGCGTTTTCCAGCGCATAGCCTTCATGCGGGAATCCTGGCGGAATATATAGAATGTCGCCCGGCTCCAGCTCTTCATCAATAATGGCCTCGAACGGATCGACTTGTAACAGGTCGGGATGCGGGCAGTGCTGACGCATTTGCAGCTTTTCGCCCACGCGCCAGCGACGGCGACCAGTTCCCTGGATAATAAACACATCATACTGATCCAGATGCGGGCCAACGCCGCCGCCGGGAACGGAAAAGGAGATCATCAAATCGTCGATACGCCAGTCCGGCAGAGCGCGGAACGGGCGCATCAAGGCGGCGGTTGGTTCATGCCAGTGGTTTACCGCCTGTACCAGCAGCGACCAGTTGCTCTCACCCAGATGATCGTAGCTTTCGAAAGGGCCATGGCTGACCTGCCATTTGCCATCCTGATGGCTAACGAGACGACTGTCGATTTCGCTTTCCATCGCCAGCCCCGCCAGCTCATCCGGCGAGAGCGGATCGATAAAGTTGCTAAACCCACGTTTTAACACCACCGGGCGTTTTTGCCAGTGGCGTTCAAGAAAGTCGGGCCAGTTAAGAGTTAATTGGTATTCCATGTTAAGTATCCGCAGGCTGGTATCTGACACCGATTATAACGGATGCTTAACGAGATGCGTGGAAGAACGCACAGAAATGTTTATTCCTCTTTCTGAGTGGGATGCTGTCGGCCAAAAACGACCTCCATACGGGCGCCGCCGAGCAGACTGTCGCTGGCAATGATCTGCCCGGCGTATTGTTCCGTAATCTCGCGTGCGACAGCCAGCCCTACGCCTTGTCCTGGTCGCAGGGTATCGGCGCGCTGACCGCGATCAAACACCAGGGAACGTTTGCTGTGGGGTATGCCTGGGCCGTCATCTTCGACGAAAATATGCAAATGATCGTCGGTCTGGCGAGCCGAAATCTCGACAAACTCCAGGCAATATTTACAAGCGTTGTCCAGTACGTTGCCCATTACTTCGACAAAGTCGTTTTGCTCGCCGACAAAACTGATCTCTGGTGAAATATCCATACTGATATTCACCCCTTTACGCTGATAAACTTTATTTAGCGCAGAAATCAGGTTATCTAACAACGGCGCGACGGGATGCAGTTCGCGGCTTAACAACACGCCGCTACCGCGCATACTGGCGCGATGCAGATAATAGCCGATCTGCTGGGAAATCCGGCTGATCTGTTCCAGCATCACCGGTTCAGCTTTGCTGACGCTCATCTTTTCGTTGCGTAAAGAGCGTAACGTACTCTGCAAAACCGCGAGCGGCGTTTTTAAACTGTGCGTCAGGTCGGTCAGGGTCGTGCGGTATTTGTTATAACGTTCACGCTCGCTTTTGAGCAGTTGATTAAGGTTGCGCACAAGGCTGGTCAGCTCACGCGTCGTCTCCGGATTGAGCATTTCGCGGTGATGATCTTCAAGCTCGCGGACTTCCCGTGCCAGCGCCTCGATAGGGCGTAAGCTCCACCAGGCGGCGATCCACAGTAAAGGAATGACTAACAGTAAATTGGCGGCCAGCACGTATACGAACCAGCTCCACACCATATACGAGCGTTTTAGCTCTATCGGAATGGTATCGACCACCACGATGGTTAACTGCGGCATCCGCGCTGTGGCAGGATAAATATTTACCGCTACCGAGTGGGTCATCTCCGCATCATCGTCATCTTCACGTACTTCTTTGAGTTTTTCCTGCGCGGAATGGTCTTCGCTCAACAGCGTGCTGGTGGCGTCTACGTTGGTTTCAATTTCATGGAAGCCGTTCGTTTTTAACCATTCCGGTTGAATGCTTTTAATCAACCAGGGGATGTTGCGCTGCGTCCATAATAATTTGCCCGTTTCATCGTAAATCAGGGTCATGGTCGGGCTTTGCATGTCCAGATTTTCAGGCAGCTCAACGCTGATTTTATTATTTTCCCATTTGGCGAGGGTATAAAACAGGTTGCTTTCGCCGCGCAGTAGACGAAAGGTGGTTTTATCAAAACTTACGCTATAGCCGACCAGCGCCACTATGCCATATGCCAGAGAAAGCACCAGCACGACGCCGGCTGTCGCCAGCAAAAAACGAACCCGCAGCGACAGCGGCAGAAAATGGCGAGCAAATTTATTCATTAGCGCAATTCAAAAAGATATCCTTGTCCGCGTACGGTGGTAATGACATCGTGCGGATACTGGGCCTGTATTTTTTTCCGCAGACGCCCCATGAGAACATCAATGGTATGACTTTCCCGCAGTTCCGCATCCGGATACAGCTGAAGCATCAGCGAATCTTTGCTGACCACTTTACCGTTGTTACGGATAAGCGTTTCCATAATGGTGTATTCGAACGCCGTGAGTTTGATGACCTCTTCATTGACGGATAATTCCCGGCGTGAGAGATCCACCTGGAAAGGCGGGATGTTGATCACCTGGGAGGCCAGACCGCTATTACGGCGCATTAACGCCTGCATACGCGCCATTACCTCTTCGATGTGGAATGGCTTCGTCACGTAGTCATCTGCCCCGGAGCTGAGAACCTCGACTTTATCCTGCCAGCCTTCGCGCGCGGTTAACACCAGAACCGGCAGTGAAACATCACTGCTGCGCCAGCGGCGTATTAAGGAAAGGCCGTCTTCATCCGGCAGACCTAAATCGACAATAGCGATATCCGGAAGGTGTTCATTAAGGTAGTAATCAGCTTCCCTGGCATCTTCTGCGGCATCGACCTGGTGACCTGAATCCTGGAGCTGAACCTTCAGGTGGTGGCGTAATAATGCATTATCCTCTACAACCAGTACGCGCATCATCTCTTCTCCCTTGTGTTAACAATAAGAACAGTCTAGCGTTGATTATGGTGCTTTGGGGATAAACAGTTAATAAACCAGACAAATAGTCACCCTCTTTCTGAAGAAAAGAGGGTGAGGCAGGCATTATTTAAGTTCGTCGACCAGAGTCACCGCGCGACCGATATAATTTGCCGGCGTCATGGCTTTAAGGCGCGTTTTTTCTGCTTCCGGCAGGGCCAGACTATCAATAAACTGTTTCATTCCTTCGGCATCGACACGCTTGCCACGGGTCAACTCTTTCAGTTTTTCATATGGTTTTTCAATACCATAGCGGCGCATGACGGTCTGGATCGGTTCGGCTAATACTTCCCAGTTGTGATCCAGTTCGTCAAGCAGATGATCGCGGTTTACTTCCAGCTTGCTGACGCCCTTCAGGGTGGACTGATAAGCGATAAGCGCATAGCCGATGCCGACACCCAGGTTACGCAGAACGGTTGAGTCGGTCAGATCGCGCTGCCAGCGGGAAACCGGCAGTTTGTTTGCCAGATGGTGCAACACTGCATTAGACAGACCGAGGTTGCCTTCTGAGTTTTCAAAGTCAATGGGGTTAACTTTGTGCGGCATGGTAGAAGAACCGATCTCCCCGGCGATGGTTTTCTGTTTGAAATGGTTCAACGCAATATAGCCCCAGACATCGCGATCGAAATCGATCAGGATGGTGTTAAAGCGCGCGATACAGTCAAACAGTTCCGCAATATAATCATGCGGTTCAATCTGGGTGGTGTAAGGGTTCCACTGGATGCCCAGTGAGGTGACGAACTCTTCGCTGAACTGATGCCAGTCAACTTCCGGATAGGCGGCGATATGCGCGTTATAGTTGCCTACGGCGCCGTTGATTTTACCGAGGATCTCCACCTGGTTGAGCTGGCGGAACTGACGCTCCATACGATACGCCACGTTCGCCATCTCTTTACCCAGAGTGGAAGGCGTTGCCGGCTGGCCGTGGGTGCGGGAGAGCAGCGGAATGTCGCGATACTGCGTGGCGAGATCTTTAACCGCGTTAATCACCTGACGCCAGTAAGGCAGGATCACTTCATCGCGCGCGGTTTTGAGCATTAACGCGTGCGACAGGTTGTTAATGTCCTCAGAAGTGCAGGCAAAGTGGATAAACTCGGAAACGTCATGTAGCGCCGGGATCGCGGCGACTTTTTCTTTCAGAAAATACTCAACCGCTTTCACATCGTGATTCGTGGTGCGCTCAATGGTTTTAATGCGCGCGGCATCTTCTTCATTGAAGTTTGCAACAAGCGTATCCAGGTAACCGTTTGCGTCGGCAGCAAAAGCAGGAACTTCCTTGATCGCTGCGTGCGCGGCTAATTTCTGCAGCCAACGTACTTCGACTTGTACACGAAATTTCAGCAAACCGTATTCGCTAAAAATTCCGCGCAGCGCGCTGACTTTATCGCCGTAGCGTCCATCGACAGGGGAAACGGCGGTCAGTGAGGATAATTCCATAGATCATAACTCCGGGGTTAAATGAGCAAGAATTTGTTTTGCCTGAGTCGTCAGGCGATGACGAGAAAACATAAGCTGTAGGCGACCACCGCCTACCTGATGCCAGAGCACGGCTGCACGGATGCCTGCCAGTAGCGAAGCGCGGACTTTGGCCTGAACCTGCGGACTTTGCAGAACGGCCGGGGAGCCCGTCACCTGAATGCGCGGGCCCAATGGGCTAATCACATCCACGTAGATGCCCGCCATGGCGCTCATTAACGTGTCTGACTGTAAATCAAAATGATCAAGCTGGCGCTGCAGGCCGTTAATGCGATCGCCTAACGTATTCAATGCGCCTTTGGCGGATGACAGCTTGCGCTCCAGCACCATCAGGCTAAGCGTATAACGCGTCAGTTCGGCGTTAAGTCCTTGTCGGCTGCTGGCATTCAGCACGCCGAGCAGTGTTTCCAGACCAAGACGCAGGTTAGCTTCGCTGCCGCCGAACACGCCCAGAGTAGAACTGGGATTCATATCAATGACACTGTTGAGTGAAACGTGCAACGCGTCGGCATCACAGTGCCCCTGGTGCGCCAGTTGTTGCACCAGGCGTGCCGACTGGCAAATGCCAGACAGCGCGAGGGTGATGTCATAATAATTCTTTGCCACAATCACTGCTTCCTTGTATCAAATAAAATACACTTCATCTTTTAAGCCGCTTTGAGGCGACTTGAATGATGTTGTGTATTGAATAATCAGACCGTCAGCGGCAGTCGCTGCTCGATAATGCCGCCGCCCAGGCAGACTTCGCCGCTGTAAAAGACAGCGGACTGGCCCGGCGTAACGGCGGCAACCGGCTCGTCAAAAATGACCTCGATACGATCGTCATCCAGCGCGTTAATCGTGCACGGAATATCGGTCTGGCGGTAGCGGGTTTTTACCGTACAGCGCAGGGTGCCGGTGAACGGTTCGCGATCGACCCAATGTAGCTGCTGGGCGATGAGGCCTACCGACATCAGGCGTGGGTGCTCATGCCCCTGGGCGACAATTAACACATTGTTTTCAACGTCTTTATCCACCACATACCAGGGGTCTTCGCTACCGTCTTTGGTGCCGCCGATTCCCAGCCCTTTACGCTGACCGAGCGTATGATACATCAGACCCTGATGCTCGCCGATTTCATCGCCGTCAACGGTAATAATTTTCCCCGGCTGCGCAGGCAGATAGCGCCCTAAAAAGTCGCGGAACTTGCGCTCGCCGATAAAGCAGATACCGGTAGAATCTTTTTTCTTGGCGGTTACCAGCCCCAGATCTTCGGCGATTTTACGCACCTGCGGTTTTTCCAGCTCGCCAACCGGGAACAGACTTTGCGCAATCTGCTCATGGCCAAGCGTATAGAGGAAGTAGCTCTGATCTTTGTTGCCGTCGAGCCCGCGCAACAACCGGCTTTTGCCGTTTACATCCGCGCGGCGAACGTAGTGACCGGTGGCGATATAGTCGGCGCCTAAATCTTCTGCGGCAAATTCAAGGAAGGCTTTAAATTTGATCTCTTTATTGCACAGAATATCCGGGTTCGGCGTACGGCCCGCTTTGTACTCTTCAAGGAACAGTTCAAAGACGTTATCCCAATATTCTGCGGCAAAATTGACGGTATGCAGTTCAATGCCAAGCTTGTCGCACACGGCCTGCGCGTCAGCCAGATCGGCTGCCGCGGTACAGTATTCCTCACCATCGTCCTCTTCCCAGTTCTTCATGAACAGGCCTTCTACCTGATAACCCTGTTGTTGCAACAGCCAGGCGGAAACGGAGGAATCGACACCGCCGGACATGCCGACGATCACTTTTTTTGGGCTTTCTGACATTGGAATACTCGCGACATTGAACTTCAAGGCGGCGTATTCTATCACGCAGCCCTTTACTTGACACCCTCTGTAAACGGCCAGTTAAATTCACCCACTATGGATAAGGGGTAACGTTGTCCCGTTTGATAACTGCGAATGCTTTCAGCCACCAGCGGAGAACGTAAATTCGGCGCGTTCAGAATCTCGTCGGCGCTCACCCAACGGCAGCAATCGATGTCATTGTCATGGGGGGCGGTCGCGCAAATATGATCAAGCTTGATGGCGAATAAAAAGCGCAGGAACGGGGTTTTATCCGGCGCAATCCACTGATGCATACGGATAAAATACTGTGGTTGTGCCGTGATGCCAGTCTCTTCCCACAGTTCTCGCGCGGCGGCCTGCGCCAGCGTTTCATCTGCCTCCAGGTGTCCGGCAGGTTGATTCCATAACGATTTACCGTTGATGGTCTCTTCCACCACCAGAAATTTATCTTCGGCATGTACGATGCAGGCAACGGTCACGTGCGGCTTGAACATAGGCATCCTTATTAAAGCGGTTTATCAATGTGGTCATAGATCGCGTCAAGCTGTTTCAGACGCTCGTTATAAGCTTTTGTCAGGCAGGTGACGTCGGCCTTGCACTGCTGACGCTGTTTAAGCCAGCTCTGCTGGGCGTCCTGCAGCGCGCCGCGACTGCCCATCGCGAACAACCCTTTCAGAAACTGATATTTGGTGTGCATTTCCACGTCTTTATCATTCAGCGTCAGGTGCGCGCAGATAGCCTTTTCATCCGCAGCCTGCGCTTTCTGGCAGTCGAAGCTGGCCGCATTAACGGATAACGGTGTTAATAAAGCAAAAGCAATGAGAAGCCGTTTCATCTGTCTTTCTCCTGTGCGATCTCGCGCCACTGTCCATTATCGAGGCCGTTGAGCGTGTAGTCGCCCATGCTGTAACGAATTAATCGTAGAGTGGGATGACCGACATGCGCTGTCATGCGTCTTACCTGGCGGTTGCGGCCTTCATATAAGGTGACTTTTAGCCAACTGGTGGGAATATTCTTCCGCTCGCGAATCGGCGGGGTGCGCGGCCACAGCCAGTCAGGTTCCGCGACAATCTCAATACCGGCGGGCAGGGTAGGGCCATCGTTGAGCGTGACGCCAGTACGAAGCGCCTGTAGCGCTTCATTATCCGGGATGCCTTCTACCTGAACATAGTAAATCTTGCCGGTGCGCTTGCCCGGTTGCGTGAGGCGCGCCTGCAGCGCGCCGTCATTAGTCAGCACCAAAAGCCCTTCGCTGTCGCGGTCCAGGCGGCCTGCGGCATAAACGCCTTGCACAGGAATAAAATCTTTTAACGTGCGGCGACCTGCTTCATCCGTGAACTGCGGCAACACATCGTAAGGTTTATTGAACAAAACCACGCGTTTTGGCTGGTTTTCTTTCCGTGATTTAGATGCTTGTCGTGAGCTGAATCGCTTAACGTAGTGATTTCTAAAAGAAGTTTTTTGCATGGTGTTTTCAGAACTTATTAATTGCCGCATTATAGCGCAATAATGAGTGTCTTTCATGGCGGCAAACAATAGGGTAGTATTGACATGCTCATTACAAAACATTAACAAAAAATTGCTCTAACGCAGTCGTGCAGCAGGACGCCATTGCACATGCAGCGCGATGACAGACGAGCAAACCAGAAGCGCTCGAAGGAGAGGTGAATGGAAAGCAAAGTAGTTGTTCCGGTGGAAGGTAAGAAGATCACCCTGCAAAACGGCAAACTCAACGTTCCTGAGAATCCGATTATCCCGTTTATTGAAGGCGATGGTATCGGTGTTGATGTCACTCCAGCCATGCTTAAAGTGGTCGATGCCGCCGTCGAGAAAGCCTATAAAGGCGAGCGTAAAATTTCCTGGATGGAAATTTACACCGGAGAAAAATCCACACAGGTTTACGGCCAGGATGTCTGGCTTCCCGCTGAAACCCTTGATTTAATTCGTGATTACCGCGTAGCGATTAAAGGTCCGTTGACCACGCCGGTTGGCGGCGGTATCCGCTCTCTGAACGTTGCCCTGCGTCAGGAGCTTGACCTGTACGTTTGTCTGCGTCCCGTTCGTTACTATCAGGGCACGCCAAGTCCGGTGAAACATCCGGAGCTGACCGATATGGTCATCTTCCGTGAAAACTCTGAAGATATCTACGCCGGAATTGAATGGAAAGCTGACTCTGCAGACGCTGAGAAAGTGATCAAGTTCCTGCGCGAAGAGATGGGCGTGAAGAAAATTCGCTTCCCGGAGCACTGCGGTATCGGTATCAAACCGTGTTCTGAAGAAGGCACTAAACGTCTGGTTCGCGCGGCGATTGAATACGCTATTACTAACGATCGCGATTCCGTTACGCTGGTACATAAAGGCAATATCATGAAGTTCACCGAAGGCGCGTTTAAAGACTGGGGCTACCAGTTGGCGCGCGACGAGTTCGGCGGTGAGCTTATTGACGGCGGTCCGTGGCTGAAAATTAAGAACCCGAACACGGGTAAAGAGATCGTGGTTAAAGACGTTATCGCCGATGCGTTCCTGCAACAGATCCTGTTGCGTCCGGCGGAATACGATGTTATCGCCTGTATGAACCTGAACGGTGACTATATTTCCGATGCCCTGGCGGCTCAGGTTGGCGGTATCGGTATTGCACCGGGTGCGAATATCGGCGACGAATGCGCGTTGTTTGAAGCCACTCACGGGACTGCGCCGAAATATGCGGGCCAGGATAAAGTCAACCCAGGCTCCATTATTCTGTCTGCGGAGATGATGCTGCGCCATATGGGTTGGACTGAAGCCGCAGACCTGATTGTTAAAGGTATGGAAGGCGCGATCAACGCGAAGACTGTAACCTATGACTTCGAACGTCTGATGGAAGGCGCTAAACTGCTGAAATGTTCAGAGTTTGGTGATGCGATCATCAAGAACATGTAATTACTACATGTGTTAAATATTGTAACGGGCGTATAACACGCCCGTTGTTTTATGTTAGTACGCTAACGGTTATCAAAATTTTATCAAAATTAGTTATCAAAACCCTTCTGGAAGATTCATGTTATGGACTGCATTTCAAAACAAAAATTCACAATTATTTTAATAGTGGTGTTAATTGCCTTGGGCTGTGCTGCTTATTTTGGAGATGGTGAAGGATATTTTATAGGTAGCTTTGTGCCTGAATTTACTGGAGTGTGCCTTGAGCTTCTTATTATTTTAAAGGTTTTTGAGGTCTGGCAGCAAAGAGATGAGAAAAGGAAACTTATTAAGGTTGAAAGACGATTAAGGGAGTTTCTTATTTTCTTTCTGAACCATACGTGCATGGATTTTCCTCCATCCTGCCGTCCAGGGCGTTTTTATGGAATTGACTATGAGCAAAATCAAAAAGCATTAGAAAAATTAATCAATCATATTGAAGAAAAAGGATTAGCTGAAAATCTTGTTATTCAAGTTCAAATGTATTGTAAGAGTGAATGTCAAATTATAAATAATTTAATCCCAGTTTCTTCTGAGCTTGAAAATGATCACTTTAAATCATGGGTTCGGATTGCCTATTATATGAATGCCGTTGCTAATGGGCAAGAAAAGGCTAGTGTTGCAATGATTAAAATACTTGAAAATATAAAAAGATTTGATAAGGAATCTCATGATAAAAAACTTTATGTTGGTGCAAATTAGATAACAATAGCTCAGTCTTTCCCTTGGTCATCATAGTGGTGAGCAGTTTGCTACTGGGTCTTATGGCCCAGTAGCTTTCTGGTATCAACCCCTTGTTCCTTGTAAAGACGCTCAGATAAAGAATTTTGTTCATGAAAAGTTGCTAGAGTTCATGTGCCCTGGTCATTTCCTGCCAAATCCCTCGCTTTAATGAAATTCACCGTCAACGAATTGGATTTAACCTGTGCACCACGCTCTGTCTGTGAAGTTAAACGGAAAAAATCATGTGTCTAAAACGGATCTATTTACAGATTGCACTAAAGCCGTAGACCTGATTGTTAAAGGTATGGAAGGCGCAATCAACTCCAAGAGCGTAATCTATGACTTCTAACGCTAGATTGAGGTTACTAATCTGCTGAAATGTTGAGAGTTTAGTGAATCAATCACAGAAAACATGTAATTCACATTCTGGAATATGTGAGAACGGTAGTCTAGAGGTTCCAGTTTTTATTATTAGATTTTGAACGGTTATCAAAACAGGTTCACTTTGATTCAATTTTGAAACTTTTTTTAACCACTAAAATCATGCAGCTAATCACTTCTGCAATGAGGTTAAGAGATAGCACGATAGCAAAAAGTTCTAAAGCAGTAAATAGCTTGCCTTTAGAAGGGATAAATTCGTGCTGAGGATAATTTACTAGTGGTATGTCATAATTACGTAAATAGGGAAGGAAGATTGTTACTGCCAGACACATGACCAGTAATTTCAAATCTAATTCTAAACTATCTAAATAGTCCGTAAAGTCTGTGCTTTTCTCGCCCTTATTAATGACAGCCAAAATTCCGAAGATAACGGAGATACCTGCGGTAATACCTCCAAGTATTGAACCTATTACTCCAGCAGAAGCCTGCTCAAGTAAGGTATAAATGGTTTTATCAGTCGATGCTAATGCTAAGCACAAAAAGAAGGTAGCTATAGCTCTAATCCAGACAGTTAGATTTTGCATTTTTGAACGTATACCTGTTTTGATGTAATGCTATGATCTCTTTAATATCATTTGCTGAGTAGCCATCAAGTTCAATTTCTGATATCTCACCTTCGATCAGCACGATTTTGGCTGTCTGATTACTGGATACCGTAGTAGATTTTGACTTGAGTGTCTTACGTCCTTTAATCAACCATGACCCGCCACCATCTTTGACCCAGTCAACAAGAGTCTCAGCCCAATGAGAACCTTTGAGTTTCAAATTGCCATCTTTGTTTTCAAAAATAGTGGTCACAGTATTTGCATTGGTATCTTTTTCAAGCTTCCGTAAATCATTGGTTAACGCTTGCTTACTGCTTCCGAAGATATTCGGAGTAATCAGCGTAAAGCTGACTTTGTCGATAAATTGAAGCCTATGGTATTCTGACCAAAAATCTTGGTTTGGGAGAAGCGGCAAAACGGAATGTAGGAACAGGGGAAAATCAGATACCGGACATGACCTCTTTTGCCAGTGGTGATGGATGGATGAAATTACCCAACGGGAAAATCCTGCAATATGGTCGTGGTGCGATTACGCCGACATTATCGACGCAAACAATGAGAATTACATTCAGCATCCCTTTTCCTAAAAAAGTGGACTGCGCCATGCTTACCCATTCTGGTGATGGTGGTGCGCCTTTAGGCGCTGGACGGGGATTCGTGATGACTGCAGAAGGTCCAACACTAACCGGTTTTAATTCCGCTTACAGAACTGCATCAACCAGCTCAACAGTATCGATGAATTACAGTTGGTGGGCTGTTGGTGAGTAATTTTATTCAGGGTGATTTATATGAACGAATATGTTTATAGCGCAAGGCATAATGCTTTTTTCCCTGTGGATATGATTGATAAATATAAATCAGAGGGATGGGATTTATCAGACGCTAAGGAAGTAAATCAAAATATTATCAGTGAGTTTATGGCTGAACCGCCACAAGGAAAAATCCGTATTGCCGGAGATGATCGGCTGCCTGCGTGGGCAGATATTCCTCCACCCACGCATGAAGAGCTTATTGAAATTACTGAATCAGAAAGACAGCTACTAATTAACCAGGCCAACGAATACATGAACAGTAAGCAATGGCCCGGTAAAGCCGCTATTGGTCGTCTGAAAGGTGAGGAACTGGCGCAATATAATTTGTGGCTGGATTATCTGGATGCACTGGAGCTGGTTGATACCTCCAGTGCGCCAGATATTGAATGGCCTACGCCTCCGGCAGTTCAGGCCAGATGACATCCGGCGCGGTGCTGGTATCTGTTGCCGTCACCGCGTCAATGTAATCCAGCACAGCGTTAAGCCGGGTTGTTTCTGCCTGCGTCAGTTTACGTCCGGCCTGCAATTTCAGTTGAATCAGACTGATGGAAGCCATTGCTGCATCAATCAGTGACTGGCGCTGTGCTTCTGCCGCTTCTACTGCGGCACCGTGTTGTGCCTCAGTATCTGTCACCTATTTTTCACCATCCCATTTATCGTATGGCGTTAACGGGGCGATAGTGGTTGTATTTTCGGGATAGTCGCCTAGTGCTGTGATTTCTTTGGCATCTCCCGTTTCGGTGTTATAGACGATTTCACCGCGATGGTCTGACACATATTCCCATGATTTTAAATCCACAGAACGGCAAATTGTATAACCAGCCTTAGATGTACCAGGAGCGTCTAAACAGGAATATGCTGGAATACCGACACCCACTGCAAGATATTCAGTTGATGCAGAAATATATTCCCGCGTCTCACCATCATAGTTATAGACGGTAATACTCCCCGCCTTCGTGGTAATAAGCTCGCTATTTAATACGGCGTTATCCATTATGCAGCCCTCACGATATAGTTAAATGCAATATTTCGTGGACGGGTTTCACTCCCGCCAGTGTTACCGATACTCCCTCGTGAATGAAGTGTCGGTGATGGGATCAGACTCCCTCCGGCAGCGGCAGCATCAAGCCCCCTGCCTTGCGTATATGCTCTTCTGAAGATTGTCGCCAGTTCCCATTCCTCTTTTGAGTCATACCCATCGTTGGCGACAACAGGATGACGGTGCTTTTCCAGCATTCCGGCCTGAATACTCAATAAAACACGTCCTGCATCAATACCGCGCCCGTCATCCCAGCCACGAATAAACTCACCGCGTAAATCAGGTAATTTATTTGTTGGATAAGCCTTTGCCAGTTCCGGGTATTCTTCAGCAGAAAATGCCGCACCGTTGCATTTCAGCCAGCCTGTTGGCGGTGTGGCTGAAGGCCATGGAACAGGCACACCAACAGGTAATGCAGAGCCTTCTCCCAAACCAACGTTTATGAAAATGCAGAAATAACGAGCAAATGGCATCATTCCTGCTTTTGTCAGGGGGATCTACCATGCTTATTGGCTATGTACGCGTATCAACAAATGACCAGAACACAGATCTACAACGTAATGCGCTGAACTGTGCAGGATGCGAGCTGATTTTTGAAGACAAGATAAGCGGTACAAAGTCCGAAAGGCCGGGACTGAAAAAACTGCTCAGGACATTATCGGCAGGTGACACGCTGGTGGTCTGGAAACTGGACCGGCTGGGGCGCAGTATGCGGCATCTTGTCGTGCTGGTGGAGGAGTTGCGCGAACGAGGCATCAACTTTCGTAGTCTGACGGATTCAATTGATACCAGTACCCCAATGGGGCGCTTTTTCTTTCATGTGATGGGTGCCCTGGCTGAAATGGAGCGTGAACTGATTGTTGAAAGAACAAAAGCTGGACTGGAAGCTGCTCGCGCACAGGGACGAATTGGTGGACGTCGTCCCAAACTTACACCAGAACAATGGGAACAGGCCGGACGATTAATTGCATCAGGAGTTCCTCGCCAGAAGGTGGCGATTATCTATGATGTTGGTGTGTCAACTTTGTATAAGAGGTTTCCTGCAGGGGATAAATAAAGTTAAAGACACTTTGTGTACAAAAGAAAGTAAAACAACAGCAACTTGTTGCAATTTTATCAATAAAAGTAGTATTGTCGTGAAAAATTGATTAAAGATTAATATTATGCATGTTTTTGATAATAATGGAATTGAACTGAAAGCTGAGTGTTCGATAGGTGAAGAGGATGGTGTTTATGGTCTAATCCTTGAGTCGTGGGGGCCGGGTGACAGAAACAAAGATTACAATATCGCTCTTGATTATATCATTGAACGGTTGGTTGATTCTGGTGTATCCCAAGTCGTAGTATATCTGGCGTCATCATCAGTCAGAAAACATATGCATTCTTTGGATGAAAGAAAAATCCATCCTGGTGAATATTTTACTTTGATTGGTAATAGCCCCCGCGATATACGCTTGAAGATGTGTGGTTATCAGGCTTATTTTAGTCGTACGGGGAGAAAGGAAATTCCTTCCGGCAATAGAACGAAACGAATATTGATAAATGTTCCAGGTATTTATAGTGACAGTTTTTGGGCGTCTATAATACGTGGAGAACTATCAGAGCTTTCACAGCCTACAGATGATGAATCGCTTCTGAATATGAGGGTTAGTAAATTAATTAAGAAAACGTTGAGTCAACCCGAGGGCTCCAGGAAACCAGTTGAGGTAGAAAGACTACAAAAAGTTTATGTCCGAGACCCGATGGTAAAAGCTTGGATTTTACAGCAAAGTAAAGGTATATGTGAAAACTGTGGTAAAAATGCTCCGTTTTATTTAAATGATGGGAACCCATATTTGGAAGTGCATCATGTAATTCCCCTGTCTTCAGGTGGTGCTGATACAACAGATAACTGTGTTGCCCTTTGTCCGAATTGCCATAGAGAATTGCACTATAGTAAAAATGCAAAAGAACTAATCGAGATGCTTTACGTTAATATAAACCGATTACAGAAATAAAATTATTTATTAAAGTCACATTTAAGACGTAATACCCTACAGGGTAAAAATTTTCTCTGATCTTAACTTCTGCAAATGTTAACTGCTATTTTTATGCTAAAAATGGTTATCAAAACTCAAAAACACATGTTTATAATCAATGAGTTATAGAAATGCTAAGGGCTAATGAGTTATATGCAAATTAGTAAAATTATGTTGCTATGTCAAATAGTTACGATTTAGTCATCTAACTAATGCTGCGTCACATGCAGTGGTTCGAAGCGGCGGATCTGATTGTTAAAGGTATGGAAGGCGCGATTGCCGCGAAGACCGTGACCTATGACTTTGAACGCCTGATGGAAGGCGCTAAACTGCTGAAATGTAGTGAGTTTAGCGACGCGATTATCGCAAATATGTAATATCGATAATTGTTAAAAACAAAAACGGGGACTTAACGTTCCCGTTTTTATTATTAGCATTCGAACGGTTATCAAAATAATTTATCAAAACTCCCTCAATTCAGACCGCAATAGTAATCTATCCTTTACCCCGATCGTCGTGGTAACCTGAGCCCTCCTGAAAGTTGATAGTTACCGGTTTTGATTGTAGTGGTTTTCTTTATGATGTGTGGTTTGGCTATTTTTTGAAAGTGCCTTATCAGATTTGTTGTTATTATCAGGATAATATTTCAATAAAAGGTGATAATTTATAGACTGCAATAGTGGGTAGATTAAGTATTTTATGAAATTATTAGTATGCTTTATTTGCACTTCTACAAGGCGGCTAAGAAGTGTTGAAATATCAGCCTGATAAAGAATACATCAGCGAAAGTGAATACTATTAGTCGTAAAAATTCAGGAGACATATGCTCAAACCTATCTGCTATAGTGGAAGTGTAAAGGTTCCGGAATATCTGGAAACAGATAAGGAAAAAAATGTCGGACATACTCCTCTGTCTTCAGACATTCAGCAAGTTAAAAATGTTGTTGAAGATGTTCCGCCATTTCCAGAAAGCAGAGCGGCGAGAGGTTCTGTAAGCGCAGCGTACAGGCTTTCTTTTGACGAAGTGTTTTGCGGTATCAGCAATGAAGAGCGTAAAAAGGCGTATGGTCGCCTTTTTGGAAAACAAGTACTTGCACATATTCATTCCAGGTGTCAGCGCGACGCTGACATAATAAGAGAAAAAGCGCTCAGGCGGATAAGCCGTGAGTGTGGTGCCGAAATAGATTGCGCTCTCTTGCTAAATAAGATGGTGGATGTTTTACAAAATGCCCGGTTGACAATAAATTTTAATGCAGCAAAAATTGACTTTGTCTCTCTCTTAAAAAATAAAGAATATCTGAACTCTTATGCATTAGGTTGCAGACCAGGCGATTTACCTGCTTATAATGTCGGACGTGATTCAGTTGAAACTAAAGCATTTGAACTGGAGAAGCTTGCAGATTCACCTTATGCCCCATATGGTCAGACAGGCGGTTTTTCCGTAGCATATACTCCCAATAGTAGAACCTTTAGCCCTACAAGCAGACCAATTTATGCTGCACTGGACTTTCTGAACGGTAAAAATGGAGGTGCCAGCGCCTATGGGAAATCATTTTTTGAATTAAATGATAATGTAAAAACAAATTGTACATTCTCACCTTTTGATACCTACGGCCACAGATTTGGTCTGGATACGAGTAAATTATCTACATTTTGGCATATGGAGAACCTGATTGCATCCTGTCAAAATGATTTTTTTGGTTATAATTGCTTTAAGAGTTTGGTTAAAATGGCTAAGGGCGAAAAGTTTTTAGCTCACTCTAATTATGGTACAGGCTATGAAGGGAATTATATAGAGGCTCATATCCATGGTGATGTATGCTTATTTAGAGATATAAAACACGTTTATTTGTCTTTGCAAGAAAATTCTTACTCGAAAAGTCAACTATATGATTATGCAAAACAAATAAACCAGGCGCTTGATAGAGACTGCATAATATTATATTGACAAGCTTAGTATCAGGCTCTTTAAAAGAGCTTTAAATGATCATGAGCGCATACTCCTTGAGGTAGGCAGTAGCTGCTATCTTTTCATATTTATTAGCTTAGGATCAATCTGGCAGATACCTGTGTGGCACTTCAGTATGGCCTGGCAAAATAGAGGAATATGGACCAGCAGAAGCGCCTGCTGGCTACTTTTCACTTAAATCGCTGGACTTCACCGGCGCTTCAGATGAAGCGACCTTCACAGTCATCAGGTGTCCTGCATTACCACAGGAGTGATTTACTGGCTATCGATGTTCCTGCTCATCAGGTTTTTACGCCATCTACGAACATTTATTCTGCTATAAGTTGAAATACTGTAAAAATATTAAGGCTTATTATTTTTTCTTTAGGTAAATTTTCGCGCAACAAACTTGGATGCGGGAATGTTTGAAATATCATTGCCTTATACTAGATCTCAGCGACCTACAACTCACAACTTTATTAGATCATCTTTCTGAACATATTACTTTTCTGGCGGTTATCAACAATAGGCTGACTAAATTGCCGGACACTTTACCTGGAGGGTACAGACAGATTACTCGGGTAGGATCACTACACCGGAAAAAGATTGCCAGTTAATAAGATGTCGTCCATGATTCAGTTGGATGATAATGATTTATTCCCCACTCTTTGATCCTATAATAGTGATCTGATAGTTGTCCAGAACGTTCTTGCAAAGAGCGGACTTGTTAAATTATCGTCAATTTCTTAATGAGTTATGTCCTGCTTTGCTGAAAATGAAAACCAGTAGACAGACGACGGCGATCAATATGAGTCGGAAGTACCTGTGTTATTACCGTGGCAGGAATTCTGTAACTGATAAAACAGGTGTGCTTATTATCAGTGATGAAATTTTTTATATATGTATTAATTGCTATTCACAAGTAATTTGAGTGTTTGTTGTGGTTGGTAACATTGTGTTGAAGTAAATCATGATAGACTGGATTTAGATGTGATGAGATAAATAAATTTGTGCTTTGTTAATTATTTTAAATGTACAGGAGAGTAGTATGTATATAAATAAGTTTGTGCCTGTTTATACATTATTAATTCTCATTTATTCTTTTAATGCCAGCGCTGAGTGGACAGGAGATAAAACGAACGCCTATTACTCAGACGAAGTTATCAGTGAATTACATGTTGGTCAGATAGATACTAGTCCTTATTTTTGTATAAAAACGGTTAAAGCTAACGGTAGTGGTACACCAGTTGTTGCATGTGCGGTATCAAAGCAGAGCATATGGGCACCCTCCTTTAAAGAACTTCTTGACCAGGCAAGATATTTTTATAGTACAGGGCAATCCGTAAGGATTCATGTTCAAAAAAATATCTGGACCTATCCGCTTTTTGTAAATACCTTTTCAGCAAATGCTCTTGTGGGACTATCATCGTGCAGTGCGACACAATGCTTTGGACCCAAGTAAGAGGGGAGAAGAAATAATGAAAAAGTTAATATTCTTAACCTTATCTATAGTTAGCTTTAATAACTATGCAGTAGATTTTGTGTATCGTGTGGACTCAACCCCGCCGGACGTTATTTTTCGCGATGGGTTTTCACTACTTGGGTATAACCGTAACTTTCAGCAATTTATCAGTGGAAGGTCATGTAGTGGTGGAAGTAGTGACAGTCGCTATATTGCAACAACCTCAAGTGTTAATCAAACATATGCTATAGCCAGAGCGTACTATTCTCGCTCAACATTCAAAGGTAATTTATACAGATATCAGATTCGTGCAGATAATAATTTCTACAGCTTGCTCCCATCCATCACCTATCTGGAAACGCAAGGTGGTCACTTTAATGCTTATGAAAAAACGATGATGCGATTGCAAAGAGAGTATGTTTCCACATTATCTATTTTACCCGAGAATATTCAAAAGGCCGTGGCGCTTGTTTATGATAGCGCAACAGGTCTGGTAAAGGATGGTGTAAGCACAATGAATTCCAGTTATTTAGGTTTAAGCACTACGTCTAATCCTGGCGTGATACCTTTTCTTCCGGAACCGCAGACGTATACCCAACAACGAATTGATGCATTCGGCCCATTAATAAGTTCATGCTTTTCAATAGGTAGCGTATGTCAATCACATCGAGGGCAAAGAGCTGATGTATACAACATGTCTTTTTATGATGCAAGACCTGTAATAGAACTTATACTTTCTAAATAAATGAAACTTACCTATGTTGCCTATTAAATTAAACAGACCGTTTATTAGTGGTCTGGTTAATATTGTTTATTAAGTTGGCTATCCACTTAAATATAAATTGTTTATATACTTCAATAAGTTTTTTATCAGATTCATTGCATTATCAATCATAGCATTCAGGTACGTATTTTATTAATATTAGAAGGAGTCATTATGACTAAAGATGAAATCTTTGCATCTATCCTTAGTAGAGAAGGCGGTTACGTTGATCACCCTGACGACAGGGGGGGACCAACGCATTGGGGTATAACCCTGACGACGGCCCGGGCTAATGGCTATATGGGGGATATGCGGAATCTTACCCGTAATCAAGCATTAAAAATCCTTGAGGCAGATTATTGGTATGGTCCACGACTTGATCAGGTTGCCATTATCTCTCACTCTATCGCAGCTGAGCTTTGTGATACTGGTGTGAACATGGGACCCTCAATCCCGATTAAGTACTTCCAGCGTTGGCTTAATGTTTTTAATGATCAGCAAAAAATTTATCCGGATTTGATAGCAGATGGTCAGATTGGGCCACGGACGCTTTCGGCACTAACATTTTTTCTCTCTCACCGGAGAGATGAGGGCGAAATGATACTTATCCGGGCATTGAATTGTAGTCAGGGACAACGCTATCTGGAGTTAGCTGAAAAGCGCCAGGCGAATGAGTCATTTATTTATGGATGGATAAAGGAACGGGTAAGGTTGTAATCCCCTTACTTACCACTATGGCGGTTTGTGATGATATCATATAATGATATATTCACACAGAGAACTGGTGAAAGCCACTAAGTCTCATTATTACTATATTAAGGCGTCAGGTTTTTCTATAGTTCTTTGTGTGTTAAAAACGAGAAATTAATTATGTTGTATGGTATGAGAATGATAGTATTTCCAGCCAAATATTCTTACGGCTAAATACATTATTATCCTTTTCCATTTTGGCACGCCCAGAACTTTCATTCCATCCAGGAATATGAGATCGGACTCTTTTCTGTTACGTAATGGATAATGATACAGGTAGTCATGAATGATTGCCGCTTTGGCATATTCACCATCCGGTGGCAATAATGACCAGAAAATACGCGGAACAGTGGCAAGGTCGGTAACGAATCCTACCGGTACTTCAATGACATCATTTTTATCTTCACTGAGATAAAACCTGAATGGCTCATAAACACGCCATTTATAATGACCTAACATTTCCATAATTGCTGGACTGGTAAAACAACTCATAATTTTACCTTACAATAAATATATATTCTGCACCTTACGCTCAAAGTACATGTCGTCAACGCTATTTACTCATTAACAGCTTCGTGCCAAAAAGGCTACGGGATAATGATCAGAAGCGAGTTGTGGATTACGTAATGCTTCAACCCTTTGTGAATAAGGTGCTCGATCGACAATGACCCCATAATCTAAAATACCACCGCCAATTTGCGTGGGTTCTGTAGGTGCGAGTACGGCTACAACTCGTTCCAGATGCTCAGTCATCAGGTCATTTTCAAGTCTGTCTGGGCTGCGATTAAAATCCCCGGCAAGAAACCAGGATAAATGCCGCATCTGAGGTTGTCTAAAAAAATTAATGGTAACCCTGACAATAGCTGCAGCATCCGGACCTCCACTAGCCAGTGCGTGCGCTGTCAGAAAAACATCATTACCCAGTCCGATGCCAATGACGGGGCGAGATGCGACAGTTGTCGGACGCAAGACATAAACATTATCCGCTCTTTGTCTGGAAACTATTGCCAGATTAACACGGCGCGCTCCAACATCAATAGCCGAGTGGTAGATATATCTTATATCCTGACGGCTGGTGGTTCCGAGATTCCAGGTGTATTCATCAATGGGAATACCCACTCCAAAAGGCTGAATATGTCGTCCGGTAGGAACCGCTGAGGTGGGAACAGCACCGGCCTCCTGTACCATAAGAATATCCACACCGGCAGTACCACTTAAAAGCTGTCTGACATTGACATTCCATTTACTTTCTGTAGATGCTGAAGAGCCCTGAAGATTCCAGGTCATAACTTTGTAGTCACTGATATTAGCGCAGGCAAAAGAAATATAGCTGCAGATGATCATGGTCAGAAGGAAAAAAAACAGGTTTTTTCATGATATCTACTCTCCCGATTATTACTTCTTTATCTGAATGATATATGTGTTCATAACCCATTGTTTCATGACGTTGATTTTATTCTGGCAATGCCTGACTTGTTTCTGGTTCTATGTCTTGTGCAGATAGTAAGATACATAGCCTAACGTCAATAAAACTAAAATAGATGTCTATTACAGAGGTAAAATGATAGTTTATTCAGTACAATCAATTAATTATTGTTAATACCAAAGAAACAACTATAGATAAACAACTAACTGAATTTAAAACTACATTCACTTATCTCATTGTAACTGTATTGGGTTGATTTATATGCGGAAATAGAGATTCGATATCATTAGTACTTTATAAGTAAACATAAATTTTTAATTACCAGGATTATTATATCCCTGTGTGGAAGGTAACATTTCATCTATTCTCATTCTTGTAGTGACACAGTAAATTTGGTCACCTGATTAAAGGTGATATTCTCACCTCAACACAAAACAGGTGACTTAATGAACAAGAAAACCGGACAAATTAATGGATACATCTTGAACGACTACAATAGCGTCAGACCTCACCATTATAACGGTGCACTGATGCCGGAAGAACCTGAGAACAGGTACCGTTTTTACTGTAAAACCGTGACCAATATTATCGATGCGCAGCAAAACGTATAATTCGTTGATAGGGCTTACAGGCGTGGCACTGGGCAAAACGTTCAGTGGCAAGGACTGGCGCTGGAGCAGTCGGCATTTGGCAAATAGCATATTGACCACGCGATAAACGCCAACTTCCGCTACATGTTCTGAGTGGTGGCGTTTGCGTTATATCGTCACAGACAGCGCCTCAGGGCGCTGTTTTCGATCGGATATGTCGCTTTCGCAGGAGGGGACGTTATTCGGTGACCAGCCACATATCAGCCTCTTCAAACATCTCTTCCAGCATACGGTGCAGCCGTTCTTTCTCGGTTTTTGTACAGTCACTGTTTAATGCGTTCGCCTGCATTGGCTTAACTTTCACTTGCGCATCGGGAAAAAGTTGATGTACACGTTTTGTGAGTTCATTGAGGATGATTTCGCGTGCGCCTGGCAAACCTTCAACATTTCGCTTGTCATAAACGAGTTCGACGAACATCGCTATTTCCTTTTTACTGGTTGGATGACCAGTATTTAAGCTGGGTATATAACTGGTGTCAAGGTTTAGCCGCCGTTTTGTCATCCTGACGTTGCGGGCGTAAAGTAAATTGACCGCACGTGGAAGTAAAGGTCGCTAACCTGTTGTCGTGTCATGAGGTTAGCGGCTCTCTCTTCACAGCGGTGTCCTGCTACCTGATGGTAAATTCCAGGGCACGACTAAAATCGCAATCGGCCAATACAACAGGGTCGCCTTTTCTGACAATAATGCTATTTGTGCCCAGGCATTTTCGGCTCTGCTTCCCCTTGATTTTGTTATCATCAGTGAGCCAGCGCTGGTTATCATTACCCGTGCATGAATAAAGAATGATTGGCGTGCCTTCTTTCGTACCCTGTCCTGCAGCATCCAGACATTTCTCACCCTGCGTGATTCTGTCTCGGTGAAATAAGAAAAGCTGAGATTGCACATGCTTACACTCCCGCAGCGTCAAACGATTCTGTTGATCTGAGCCTGTATCAAGGCACAGACCATCAGTTGTCCGAATTTGTTCCGCGTCATTTATGTAATAACCACCGGAATTAATCTGGTTTTGTGTAATGACCGGGAACGACAAATTAATACTATAAGGTGCGGGTAAGCCGTTCGTCGTACATCCACATAAAATAGAGGAGAGGCAGAGAACTAGTGTGGTTTTTCCTGAAAGCAAAGTCATTCAATTATTACCCTAAAAATAAATAGCGTTACAACTATATTGGCGATTTATACCCACTGAATATGACGTAGCATTGAGCGGCAATAGAGATAATTCCGATAGAATCACATAAATACTTCGGTTAAATGCGCGCAGCCAGCCACTCCTGTGACGATGGGTATATAGCGTTAAATACTTTTGCAATATTAGATGCTATCACAGTGAAAAACAGCTGTACATTTCTTCACGTTAAACAAAGTGAGAAGGGGGCTGACACCCGATATATGATAAGAGAGGTCACGGGAGTCATCAGCAAAATAAATCCTTTAGATTTTCGTCACTGAAAACATTCTGCAGCCTTTCAGACAAAGCCTCATAGCAGACTGCGGAGGTATACGGGCTCGCTAAATTTTTCTGAAAAAATGCCGAGGGACGAATTATGAAAGATAAACGTTGGCGGCGGTAGGTCCGCGGAGGCCATTAATACGACAAAACTCAACGCGTATACCGGGGATAAGCGCTTCTGTTTCGTGTTGGCGACATGCTGAAATGTGGACCTGAACATCTTTGCGTCCATCGGAGGGGGTGATGAGACCTTTACCGCTCTTACAATCAAAGGTTTTGACAATTCCTGTCATTTTACGAGACAAATAAATTCCTTAATGGGGATAACGAGGCGCACTATACACGTCAGGATAAATAATGCCAGCTATATTTGATGGCAATCAAGATTTCCGGACGGCTAAAAGTAGTCGTTCGGCACCATTGTAGATAAAGAACATTATGTTCTGGAGAAAGTATTCCCTTTCCTGGCGTCATTGACTGGTGCGGACATCATGGGTTTTGCCGTCGGGCAGGATGGTGAACTAATCTGCCTGGCTTGCTTTTTATCGGTACTTGCAGGCGGCTGCGGGGTTTTACTACCAAAATCGTAGATAAAAATTTCCCATGATGCCTGTTGTAAACCAGGATAATGGCCTGAACTGGCCAAAACATGGAATGAAAAAATAAGTAATGACCAAAGTATAAAAGCATGATGTTTCATAACGCCTCCTGTTATACGCAATGACTTGTGAAGTTCATCTCCAGAATTATGGAACGTCATTGGCATTTTTTATTCAACGAAGAGTTAACCATTCTTAATAATAATGGGTTTTATAGAGAAATAGACTTTTTTATCGGGTTTTCAATATTTGCGTCCGTTATTATTTTTCTGGAATGTAAATTCTCTCTCAACACAGGTGATATTTATATTGTAATTGTGGTATTGATTCTATTCTTATAACAAGAAATGTTGTAACTGATAGATATATTAAAAAGGTTAAATCGGAGCGGGAATAAAGCGTGCTGAGCATCATAGTGAATATGGTTACGGCACCAGCGATGGCATATAACGGTATTTCGGCTGGAGCGTCAAGTGAGGGCTGTGAAGCACAATGAGATATGTTCTGGTTATATGGCGAGTTTGCTTACTGATATGTTTCTAGTCGCGCGGCGTCAGTTCTCTTAGCATGGTTGTTGTATTTTTCTTTAAATATCAAAGGGTTACGTGGTGAATTTATTGTTCCATAGTGGCTAAACACTTTATGGTTTCTGTTAAATATATATGCGTGAGAAAAATTAGCATTCAAATCTATAAAAGTGAGATGACATTGTAGAACCGGTTACCTTAAGGAGCGATAGAGAACTTCGGTAGTAAAAATCTCTTTCAGGAAGTAAACGTATCAGGAGCGATAGTGGTGAATTATTCGTGGTTTTGTCGATTCGGCATAGTGGCGATAACTGAATGCCGGATCGGTACCGCAGGTGTTTAAACACACCGTAAATAATAAGTAGTATTAAGGAGTTGTTATGAAAAATATTATTTTATCCACTTTAGTTATTACTACAGGCGTTTTGGTTGTAAATGTTGCACAGGCCGATACTAACGCCTTTTCCGTGGGGTATGCACAAAGTAAAGTTCAGGATTTCAAAAATATCCGAGGGGTAAATGTGAAATATCGTTATGAGGATGACTCTCCGGTAAGTTTTATTTCCTCGCTAAGTTACTTATATGGAGACAGCCAGGCTTCCGGGTCTGTTGAGTCTGAAGGTATTCATTACCATGACAAGTTTGAGGTGAAGTACGGCTCTTTTATGGTTGGGCCAGCCTATCGATTGTCTGACAATTTTTCGTTATACGCGCTGGCAGGTGTCGGCACGGTAAAGGCGACGTTTAAAGAACATTCCACTCAGGATGGCGATTCTTTTTCTAACAAAATTTCCTCAAGGAAAACGGGATTTGCCTGGGGCGCAGGTGTACAGATGAATCCGCTGGAGAATATCGTCGTCGATGTTGGGTATGAAGGAAGCAACATCTCCTCTACAAAAATAAACGGCTTCAACGTCGGGGTTGGATACCGTTTCTGAAAAGCATAAGCTATGCGGAAGGTTCGCCTTCCGCACCGCCAGTCAATAAAACAGGGCTTCTTTACCAGTGCACGTACCTGCCTGACTTTTCTCTCTTCGTTATAGTGATGCTGTACATAACATCTTACCAGCATAAGCACAGATAAGGGATTGTGGTAAGCAATCAAGGTTGCTCAGGTAGGTGATAAGCAGGAAGGACAATCTGGTATAAATAACGCCAGATCTCACAATATTCACTCTGAAAAATTTTCCTGGAATTAATCACAATGTCATCAAGATTTTGTGACCGCCTTCGCATATTGTACCTGCCGTTGAACGACTACTGAAAAGTAGCAAGGTATGTATCTTATCCAGGAGAGCACCTTTTTTGCGCCTGGCAGAAGTCCCCAGCCGCCACTAGCTCAGCTGGATAGAGCATCAACCTCCTAAGTTGATGGTGCGAGGTTCGAGGCCTCGGTGGCGGTCCAATGTGGTTATCGTATAATGTTATTACCTCAGTGCCAGGCTGATGATGTGGGTTCGACTCCCACTGACCACTTCAGTTTTGAATAAGTATTGTCTTGCAACCCTGTTACAGAATAATTTCATTTATTACGTGACAAGATAGTCATTTATAAAAAATGCACAAAAATGTTATTGTCTTTTATTACTTGCGAGTTGTAGATTTTTCTTATGCGGTGAATCCCCCTTTGCGGCGGGGCGTCCAGTCAAATAGTTAATGTTCCTCGCGAGCCATATTGACTGTGGTATGGTTCACCGGGAGGCACCCGGCACCGCAATTTTTTATAAAATGAAATTCACACCCTATGGTTCAGAGCGGTGTTTTTCTACATCAGGTGGGCAAGCATAATGCAGGTTAACGTGAAAGATATGAGCAATAGCAGAAACCTGTGATTTCGTTTATGGCCTGGGGATTTAACCGCGCCAGAGCGTATGCAAGACCCTGGCGCGGTTGGCTGGTAATCGTTCAATAGTGCGAATATGAATGGTTACCAGCCGCTGTGAATTCTACCTGGGCCACTTAATAAAGCAAAACATTTAAACACTAAACAACGACAATTAAGACAGTTCGAACTTTTCTTTAAAAATAGGATTAGCCATGTTTAAAAGTGGTTACTAATTAGCCATTATTTTATTGTAGTGATTCACATATTTTTTAACGTTACGTTACAGGAAGGTTGAAGTGGAAATGCCTGATGAGCCTTCAGGCATTTCTGAAGGTTAGTTAGCTAAGGAACAGTTACTGAGAACAGGTTTATCATCACCTTCCACCAGTTCAGCCGTTTTGCCTTTGGTATAAAGTTTATAAGTATAATTTTTGTCTATGGCTTCGTAATTTGCTCCGGAGGCCATTTTCATTAACCGCATCGGGATCATCTCGTTTACCTGGCTGATAATCGCATAGGCGTTTCCAGCCTCAGTGTTGACGTAAATCACCTCCATAACCTGGTTATCATTACAGGTGTATATAGATTTAGAAATCTCCTGCGAAGCTGCTAGAGAGGTGGTACTGGCGCTAAGCGCAGCGAGAAAGAGGGCAAATGGGATCAATTTACGTTTCATCATTAGTATCCTTTGTGCATAAAATTGTCGTTAATTCCCTGAAGAACGGGAGATAAAGCGGCATCAATACGATGAATGCTGTAGTATTCCTGTTTACTGACGAAAAGTGCGCCAGAAAAGCGTATTATAATTTATCCATCACTGACATATGTGATGAGTAGACAAATCTTAAAATCATAAACTATAGGCTGCAAATCATTATGGCGCGATAGAAAATGATTGTCACCACTGCTCAATACTATGGCATAAAAACCGAAGAAAACGGTACTGTTCACTGTCTCGTTTCATACGGTATCTGTCAGTGAAACTATTTCTTCAAATGATGGTCTTTTTATTATCGATCAGATAATGGCATCAACAGGGGTTATTCAGGAGTATATGTGAAAAAGTGGCTTATAGGAGGAATATTGATCGCAAGTTTTCTGACCGGTTGTCTGATGTGGCACAACATTGATAAATGGTTTAATAAAGATATCGAATTTTTCTACGCCGGAGACGATGACTAAAATTCCTGTCAGTTGGCAACGGGTGTCATATCTTCAGGTATGGCGCCCGGAGTAGCCGGGCGCAAATTGTAGATGTATAAATGTCATTTCAAATGTCATTTCATTAAAATTTTAGCGACAACATGGACAGCCACTATCGCGTGCTAACGACCCTCTGAAGTCACAAGATGAATAAGCCAGTTTTTTGTTTCAGCGGTGACTGAAACATATTTTGTTCCTGGTGGGCTTACCGCCAGTTGCTGAAAAAGACAACGCTGATGTAACTGTTGCAGAGACTGATGAATACGACGACCGTGAATTTTATTTTTGGCGACCATATTTCCTCCCAAAAGGCCGCCCGAAGGCGGCGCTGGGTTTGATAATGGAGAAGGGCGTTGGTCACTGCCATAACCAACCTGTATACACTAATGCAATTGATAATCATTATCAATTATGCTGATGAAGAAAAATTGTAAAGATGAAGGGACAGCGGAAATGGCAATGAACGGGATGAGACTTTTCGTTAACCACTTAAATTCGTGACTAAAAAAAGGCTTTTATAGGCTTGAAAATGTTTTTTCCGTCCCTATGTAGTCAGTGGACAAGCAATGCTTGCCTTGATGTTGAACTTTTGAATAGTGATTCAGGAGGTTAATGATGGCACTCAGAACCTTGTCAGCACTTCCCGTGTTTGCTGATTCTCTTTTCTCTGACCGTTTCAACCGTATTGATAGACTTTTCAGTCAATTAACAGGAGATACGCCAGTCGCTGCGACGCCAGCTTACGATCTGCAAAAGCGCGATGCGAATAACTATCTGCTTACCGTGAGCGTTCCTGGCTGGAAAGAGGAAGAGCTTGAAATTGAAACGGTTGGCGGCAACCTGAATATTACGGGTAAACACACTGAAGAGACGGTAGAGGATCAGACGCACTGGATTTATCGTGGTATTCGTAAGGCGGATTTCCAGTTGAGTTTTTCTTTGCCTGAACATGCTAAGGTGAATAATGCGAAACTGGAACAGGGCCTCTTGTTGGTCGAGATTTACCAGGAGATCCCTGAAAGCGAGAAACCGAAAAAAATTGCCATAGAAAGCAAACCAAAGGCGATTGAACACAAATCATAATCGCGTTAATGAAGGCCCGTTTAGACGGGCCTTCATTGCCTGTAGCGAAAAGTATCCCGTCATGCTTGTAGGCACAGATCGCTAAATATTATAGCCCTGACCTCTATATTATCCCGTGCCACTGACCTCGTCGCCATTGGACGGCGGTAAGTTGGAATTATCCGCGAGGTCAGTCCAATTTTTGACCACTCTCGACATTCTGCCTGTTATGGGCGCGATATCTGAACATAAATTCGTATAGCAGTTCATCGTTTTCACCGCGTTGATGCTATTTCTGCTAACACTACTTTCATACATAAAAAAGCTGATGCTTTTTACCTTATTTAATAGAGGCAGGTATGAAATTAGCGCTCGTCAATCGGCAGGTCATTTTACCGGAAAGCAGAACCGAGTCCTTCCAGTGCCATGCCTCTACGCTTGTTCGCTTACCGTGCGGTACGCTCGTGGCCGCATGGTTCGCGGGGTTGCGCGAAGGAAGCGAAGATACAGCCATCTGGCTATCTCGCTATGAACATAATATCTGGACAACACCGCAGCGAGTGGCGGCACGCGAGGGGGAAGCGCACTGGAATCCGGTGTTATTTTACCCGTCGGATAAATTGTGGTTATTTTATAAAGTAGGCAGCGACGTACACGTGTGGAAAACCTGGTTTATCATCTCCAGCGATCGAGGATTTACCTGGAGTACGCCAGCTCCGTTGGTTAACGATGATATTTTGCCGCGCGGTCCCGTAAAAAATAAACTCCTGCTGGCATCAAATGGCGCCTGGATTGCGCCAGGGTCGATTGAAAGTCCTGAACGGTGGAGGGCATTTGTGGATCGATCCTCTGACGAAGGAAAACACTGGAATATCTCTTTTGTTCCGCTGGAGCCTGATAACGCTATTTCCGGGACAAACGTAGCGTTGTGGGATGGTGTAAAAAAGGGGATGTTGTGGGAATGTTGTCTGGAAAACCTCCTGCGCTGGGATGGCGTTATTCAGCCTACGCTGTGGGAGTCTTCTCCGGGGCATATCCATATGTTGTTACGAAGCACACGCGGGGCAATTTTTCGCAGTGATTCAATCGACTATGGCGCTACCTGGTCTGTTGCCCGCGCGACATCTTTACCGAATAATAATAGTGGTATCGATCTGGTTAGTATGCAGGACGGTACGCTGATTCTTGCGTTAAATCCGGTCAACGGCAACTGGGGAAAGCGCTATCCGCTTTCACTGATTGCTTCCCAGGATAATGGCGAATCATGGCTACCGCTACTGGACCTGGAAAGTGACCACGGTGAGTATTCTTATCCCGCTATTATTAGCGAGGGCGGCGTCGTACATATCACCTACACGTGGAACCGAAAAAATATCGTATATTGTCGATTACAAACGGTATAAGGCGCTATCAGTCGAAACCGATAGCGCTGGAATAATAATGCCTTGCCCGGCGTGCTCTCTCACGCCGGGATGGCCGAAATAGTCATGATTTACCGGGTAACATCCTTGAAAATGTATCGTCTTTTTGTATGTAATGGTGAAACAACGCCGCTGCTGCATGCATGGCAATCAGGAAATAGCCGATATTGGCCAGCATTTCATGAATACGCTTTATATCCGATTTTAGGGTGCTATCTGGCGTCAAAAATACCGGTACAGTAAAACCAAAAAAGCTCCAGCTTTTCCCGCCTGACGCCATCATCGCGACGCCCAGCAGCGGTAAGGCGAGAAAAGTGAGATAAAGCGCGATATGCATTAATTTAGCGGCTACGTGCTGCCAGTGAGGAGGGGGAGGCGTAATGACCGGATCCGGGTATTTGTGTTTAAGATATAACCGTAAAAACATCAGCGCCCAGACCAGAACGCCCATATCATAGTGTATGTCTTTCATAAACAGATAAACGCTGGAGCCTTTTGGCGCCCACCCTCGTAACTCAATAGCCGCATATGCGATGCCTGTCAGGAGCAGTGTTAACCAGTGAAGCGTTATTTGCAGTCTTGAGAAATGTGCCATTATTATTATCCTTTATTAACAACTGCTTGTAGAGTATGCGTAAGATCTTAACAGAACCTTAAAGCGGGGGCTGAGTCGCAAGGAACAGACAAAGATAGCGGCACGTAAAATGGGATAAAAAGCCGGCGGCATCGCCGGCTTACTGTTGTTATTGTCCTCTTACGACAACACAGGTTTTACCATAAAACGGATATGAGCCCGTAGTTTCATAATCAACACTCGACACTAAAGAAATATCGCCCGCTTTTTTCGCTGAATCAATAGATGCGTCGCCGGTATTTACAATACCCAATACCGTTTGCGCACACGCTTTACCGGTTTTGGTTGCCGGGAGACTCGTGGCAGTAATTGGCCCTTTAACATCCGTATATAAGCCAATCCCTGTCGGTGATGGTCCTGTAGCGCACCCCGTTAAAAGAGAACCAATAAAGATAATTGAAAAAATGTGTTTTTTATTTGTCATGGGATTAGTCCATTATAAATTAATAGAAAATTTACCGTCCGAAAATGTCCGGACAGTCATTTAAAAAGTGGTGTATATTAAATATGCGATATTACTCTTTGCACCCTCCTGTTGATGTCGTACCTGATGGACAAATATCCGTTGAAGCCGGATATATTCCCCACGCCGTGTTTTTATAACTTGCGCATCCTGTCAGTAATGAGAACAGTACGGCTAAAAAAATCATCACGAGCCCTGGCGGCGTTAACATTTTTCGGTTGGACTCCATAGCATGTCATTTCATCGGGTTGCCATATGACTGGCGTTCTGCTGGTAAGTTTCATTAACGCCCGGTTCGTTTAATATTGGTTTAGGTTTAAAGCCAGGAGGCGCTAATTACGATACCTTCTTACGTTTCAGCACTGACTAATAACGTTGAGAAAATGAACAGCGTCGGATGGGAAGACGTAATACAGAATAGAAAGGCAATAAGAGAATAAGATGGCGTTAATTAACCCGCTATTCCTGGCATCATTTCTCTTGCGTTTTATCCCCATCAAAAGCGGCCTTTAGCCCACGTTGGCGCTCCCGGCGTTTGTGCGTATGATGTTTTTAAAAGATCGTCATACTTTCTGTTCTGCATCAATTTTTTCATTACAAATGCTCGCCATAATGCCGTCCTCAGGAGGCCTCCCGACGTTTATGCTGCGCCGGGAGGAACAAAAACAACGTATAATCTGGGGTAAACTGATGATTAAAGGCAAACTGGCGCTCATAACGTGCGCGATGGCTCTGGCATTCACCTCGCCGCTTTTCGCTGCGTCGGACACGGCAGATGGCCATACCTTAAAGCTGGCCATTGGCCCTGAGCCAACGGAAGGCTTTGATCCTATGCTGGGCTGGAGCCACGGCAGTTACTTATTGCTTCATGCGCCGTTGCTCAAGCAAAACGCCGATATGAGTTGGGGTAATTTACTGACGGAAAAAGTGGACACCAGCCCCGATGGTAAAACCTGGATACTGACCTTAAAACCCGATCTGAAATTCTCCGATGGCTCGCCATTGACTGCCGAAGATGTCGTTTTTACATATAACAAAGCGGCGAAGAGTGGCGGTAAAATTGACATGGGCAACTTTAGTCATGCGCGAGCGCTGGATGCGCGCCGACTTGAGATGACGCTGAGCCATCCGCAGAGCACCTTTGTGAATGTACTCGGGTCGTTAGGGATTGTTCCGGCCAGCCGTTATGATGAAAAAACGTTTGCCCGCGAACCGATAGGCGCCGGTCCGTACCGACTGGTCAGTTTCCAGCCTGGTCAGCAACTGATTGTTGAAGCCAACCCCTGGTATGCAGGTAAAAAGAATGACTTTAACCGGCTGGTTTTTGTCTTCCTGGATGAAGATAATGCTTATGCCGCCGCGCGCAGCGGACAGTTGGGACTGGTGCGCATTGCCCCTTCTATGGCGGTGGCTCCGCAGCAGGATAATCTTAAACTCTGGGTACGCGATAGCGTTGAAAACCGGGGCATAGTCTTCCCGATGGTGCCAGCCGGTAAAAAGGATGCTAACGGTTATCCTGTCGGCAACGATGTGACCGCTGATGTCGCTATCAGACGCGCAATTAACTATGCCATTAATCGTAAGCAACTAGCGGAACAGGTGATGGAAGGCCATGCGATACCCGCCTATAGCGCGGTGCAGGGATTGCCGTGGCAAAATCCTTCAGTGGTATTCAGCGATGGCGATATTGCAAAAGCGCGCGCCATCCTGGAAGAGGCTGGCTGGAAGATAAACAGTGCGGGCGTGCGTGAAAAAGCAGGTAAAGAAGCGCGTCTGACCTTATGGTATGCCAGTGGCGACAGCACCCGGCGGGATCTGGCCGAGGCGGTGCGCGCCATGTTGCAGCCTTTAGGCATTGTCGTCTCGTTGCAATCGGGAAGCTGGGAAACCGTAGAGCGCCATATGCACGCTAACCCTACGCTGTTTGGCTGGGGAAGTCTGGACCCGATGGAACTCTTCCATCACTACAGCGGGAAAGCCGCTGGTGTGGAATATTATAACCCGGGCTATTACAGCAACCCTGCGGTAGAAGCACATCTGAAACAGGCTATAGATGCGCCTGACTGGCAAAAGGCGATTCCTTTCTGGCAGCAGGTTGAGTGGGATGGAAAGCAGGGCGCGGGCGTTCAGGGCGATGCGGCATGGGCATGGCTGCTTAATATTCAGCATACCTATTTGGCCAACCCTTGTATTGATCTGGGGAAAGGCGCGCCAGAAATCCACGGTAGCTGGTCGGTGTTAAACAATCTTGATGACTGGACCTGGACCTGTCGGTGATGAAATTGTTCTTCAGCCATTTTTTGCGGCTGATTATTCTGTTGGTGCTGGTGGCTGCCGGCACCTTCATTTTGCTCAGCTTTTCGCCCGTTGATCCTATCCGTGCTTATATCGGCAACGATCTGCTCCATGTTCCGCCAGAACAATATGCGCGGATTGCGGCGCGCTGGGGGCTTGACCAGCCGCTGTGGGAGCGTTTCGGTCACTGGTTTTGGCGTCTGCTCCAGGGAGACATGGGGTATTCCATGCTGTTCAACATGCCTGTCGCCAGCGTGATCCGGGAACGTTTTGCGACGTCATTCGCGCTGCTGGCAGGCGCCTGGCTATTGTCTGGTGTGCTGGGCGTGACATTGGGTTTTCTGGCCGGACGTTTTCTCCACCGCTGGCCGGATAAGATGATTTGCCGTATCAGCTACTTATTGTCATCGTTGCCCACTTTCTGGATAGCAATGCTGTTGCTGGCGCTGTTTGCCGTCCGCTGGCCGATATTACCTGTTTGTTGCGCCTGGGACCCCGGAAATAATGCAGGAACAGCTCTTTTATCGGAACGTTTACGCCATCTTGTGTTGCCGGTATGTGCGTTAAGTCTGTTGGGCATGGGGCAAATTGCGCTGCATACGCGAGAAAAAATAGCCAGCGTAATGAAGAGCGAATTTATTCGTTTTGCGCGCGCTCAGGGGGATAAAGGATGGTCGCTGTTACGTCACCAGGTGTTACGTCATGCGATTACCCCAGCGCTCTGCTTACAGTTTGCTTCTCTGGGCGAACTGATGGGGGGGGCGTTACTGGCAGAAAAAGTCTTTGCGTATCCGGGGCTGGGACAGGCCACTATCGATGCCGGCCTGCGTGGCGATGTCCCGCTACTCATGGGGATCGTTTTATTCTGTACGCTATTAGTGTTTGCCGGAAATACGATTTCAGCCTGGCTTGTGGTGGTGCTTAATCGATCGCTGGAGCGTCCCGATGCTCTATAATCCTGCCCCAACGTTGCTTCGTCTGATCCTCTCCGTTACCTGTCTGCTGTTTATTGCTGGATACGGTTATGCCACGTTGAGCCAGCCGCCAGAGGTTAATCTGCTTGCCCGGCATCTGTCGCCTGATATCCAGCACTGGTTTGGCACCGATAATCTGGGGCGTGATGTATGGCTGCGTTGCTTTCAGGGGGCCTTCACCAGTTTACAAATTGGCGTTGGCGCCGCGCTGTGCAGCGGCGTTATCGCGCTAGTGATGGCGGCAGCGGCGCGCATTCATCCCCGGCTGGACCTCCTGATGCGGCTGATAACCGATGCCATGCTCGCCATGCCGCATTTACTTTTGCTGATCCTTATCTGTTTTACGCTCGGCGGCGGTAAAAGCGGCGTCATTGCGGCCGTGGCGTTAACGCACTGGCCCCGTCTGGCGCTGATTCTGCGCGCCGACGCGGAGCGGGTAGCGCAGAGTGACTACCTGACATTGACCTATCGTCTGGGGCATGGACACCTTTATTGCTGGCGATATCACTATTTTCCGGCGCTATTGCCGCAATGGTTGACGGGAACGTTATTGATGTTTCCTCATGCGGTATTGCACAGCGCGGCGTTAAGTTTTCTGGGGTTTGGGCTGGCGCCGCATGAGCCTTCGCTGGGGCTGTTGCTGGCGGATGCGTTACGGTTTATTAGCCATGGAAACTGGTGGCTGGTGCTGTTTCCCGGCCTAATGTTATTCACGCTGGTGATGCTCTTCGATCAGTTTGCGCGCGCCATTCAGCGGCTGTGGCTAAGGAGTGACGTATGCTGAGTTTTCAACAGGTTACGCTGGAAAGCGCGCGTTATCGCTGGTATGGCGCGAGACGCTGGTCGCCGTTATTACAGAATGTCTCTTTTGATATCGCGCCCGGAGAAATGGTGGCATTGGTTGGCGGCAGCGGGGAGGGCAAAAGTCTGCTGCTGCAATGCCTGCTCGATCTGCTGCCGGAAAATTTACGCTTTCGGGGGGAAATTACGCTTGATGGCAACCGGCTGGACAGACATACCATCAGGCAGCTTAGGGGCAATACGTTTAGCTACGTGCCGCAGGGGGTACAGGCGCTTAATCCCATGCTGAATATCAGAAAACATTTGAACAGAGCATGTCATCTGACCGGACGCGTCTGGGATGAGACGCAGATGGTACAGCTATTGCAGCAAAGCGATCTCGAACCGACAGTCCTGGAACGCTTTCCTCGCCAGCTCTCCGGCGGGATGGCTAAACGAATTCTGGCGTGCCACGCCTCGCTCAGCCAGGCACGTTATATCCTCGCGGATGAGATCACCGCCTGGCTTGATACCGCACTGGCAAACCAGTTGCTTGAGCACTTGCGAGGTCTCTGCGAGCGGGGATGCGGCGTGCTGTGGGTGACTCATGACCTGCTGCTGGCGGCGCGGTATGCCGATCGCATTGTGGCGCTGCATCAGGGTTATATCACGGACAATATTCGCTGTGAACGATTACAGCCGGAAGAGATGAGTGAGCCGTTAAAACGACAATGGCAAGCATTGCCTGAACTAAACCCGTTATTTATGCCGACCGGAGAGGGAATAGAATGCTAAGCTGCCGCGACCTCGTTATTCGTCAGGGTGGGAAAGTCTTATGGCAGAACCTGACGTTTACGATTTCTGCCGGTGAACGGGTAGGAATTCATGCGCCAAGCGGAACGGGGAAAACAACGTTGGGGCGCGTCCTGGCCGGATGGCAAAAACCGACGGCGGGCGACGTTCTGCTGGACGGTAGCCCGTTACCCCTGCATCAGTATTGTCCGGTACAGCTGGTCCCCCAGCATCCTGAACTGACGTTTAATCCCTGGCGAAGCGCCGGAGACGCTGTGCGTGATGCCTGGCAGCCTGACCCGGAAACGATGAGGCATTTGCATGTGCAGCCCGAGTGGCTGACGCGTCGGCCAATGCAGCTCTCTGGCGGTGAGTTGGCGCGTATTGCGATACTGCGCGCGCTTGACCCGCGAACGCGTTTTCTGATTGCCGACGAAATGACGGCGCAACTCGATCCGTCTATTCAAAAAGCGATATGGGTATACGTGCTTGAGGTGTGTCGCAGCCGTTCATTAGGGATGTTGGTGATTAGTCATCAGTCTGCGCTACTTGATCAAGTCTGTACCCGCCATTTACAGGTGGAATAGCCGCAAGTCGTTTCCCCGCATTGCCGTGTCGCCGTTAACGCACCGGGAACCCATGGGTTCCCGGTATTGTCGGCAGAGATTTTACTGCATGACGCGTTTATCTGCGTTTTTTGCATCAGTGGTATTACTGTAGTCCCTGGTCTCTTCAACCTGTACAGGGGCTCTGACGACCAGACTTGGCAGCGCCAGTTCGATATCATTCTCAATGAGTTTTTCAATAATACGGATATTTATCTCTTGCTGAATATCCATGTATTTATTGTAATCCGCGGTATTGACGATATGCACCACCTCATAGGTCAGCCGATCCTGACCAAAGGCCAGTAGATGGGCGCGGTCGAATTGTGTTTCGCCGACATCGGTAATAATCTTTTTCACCATATCGCCGATGAGGCGTAACTTTTCCGGCGGTGTCGCAGTGGCGACGCCAAAAGTAAACACGATACGACGCGTTTGCATCCGCTTATAGTTGTGTATGGTTTGCTGCAACAACTGCGCGTTTGCACAAACGATCTGTTCGCCGCTGAGGCTACGGATGCGGGTGGTTTTCAAACCGATATGTTCAATCGTACCGGCTACATCATTAAAGACGACGAAATCGCCGATCTCGAAGGGCTTATCGAAACCAATCGACAGCGAAGCGAAGACATCGCTCAGAACGGTTTGTACCGCCAGGGCAATAGCAATACCGCCCACGCCGAGGCTGGCTACCAGTGCAGTAATATCCACGCCGACGTTCGCCAGGATGGAGAGCAGCATCATAGACCAGACGAGCACGCGCAAAATCATACCAAGAATGACTAACGTCACCGGGTTTTTATTGGAGCCTGGGGCATACAGTAAATGACGCATCCATGACTGTACGCCCTGATCAAGCCAAATCGCCATTTGAATCGCAACCACTAAAAACCAGGCGTGAGAGAGGGTAGAGAATAACCGGTCGGGCAGGGCGACAAAGCGCAGACTAAAGAGAAATGCGGCAAAAAAGATTAGCATTTTACTGGTCTTTTTCAGCATCTCGAAAACAATAGGCCGCAGCCGCCCATGAGCGTCATCCTTTTTATCCGGGCGTTGTAGCGCTTTATAGACCACATTAAGTAGCCAGTTGATGAGCCAGTAAGTAATGAGGGTGACGAAAAAAACGACCGCCAGATTGATCCAGAACGTCGTTGACATCAGCATCGCAACGATATTTAGTCGTGCTAAATACTCCATTTTACCTCCGATGAAAAGCAGATGAACATTACAGTATAGACGTCACATCACGGAGGCCGATTTCCGGCTTTACTATTGCTGTTTTATTCAGCACTTTTGTTCAAAAAGTATGAAAAAGAGGGGTAGCCGTTTGGCTATCCCGGCGTTTCTGTGCAGACTTATCTACTCCTCTTAATAAAATAAGGAGTCATTTATGCAACAAGAATATCGTGAGTGTATTGAGCAGTGTTATGAATGCGCGGCGGCGTGTGATATCTGCGCCTCTTCTTGTCTGCGTGAAGATAACGTCGAAATGATGAAGCACTGCATCCAGTTAGATATGCAATGTGCGGCCATTTGTCGCCTGGCGGCGCAATTTATGGCGTTGGAAAGCGAGTACTCACAAAAATTATGCCGCCTGTGCGCGGATATCTGCAAAGCCTGCGCCGAAGAGTGTGCAAGGCACGATCACGACCATTGCCAGAATTGTGCGCGGGCATGCAGCCAATGCGCAGACGTCTGCCTTAAAATGGCCGCGTAATTTTTCTTCCGCCATTAGCTCAACCGGATAGAGCATAGAGCTTCTACCTCTAAGGTTCGGGGTTCAATTCCTCGATGGCGGACCAGTTGATATCAAAAAAGGCCACCTGCGCGGTGGCCGCTGAGTTTTTGTTGAAATAAATGTAATGTTATAATATAACAATCATCTTTCTAAAAAAGATGAGGGTAACGTTTTGGTGATTCATTTAAAAAAACTGACAATGCTTCTGGGAATGCTGTTGGTAAATAGTCCTGCCTTCGCGCATGGTCATCATGCTCATGGCGCGCCGATGACGGAGGTTGAGCAAAAAGCGGCAGCGGGCGTGTTTGATGACGCTAATGTACGCGATCGCGCGCTCACCGACTGGGATGGTATGTGGCAATCCGTCTATCCTTATCTGGTCAGCGGCGAGCTGGACCCTGTCTTCAGACAAAAGGCGAAGAAAGACCCGGAGAAAACGTTTGAGGATATTAAAGCGTATTATCGCAAAGGATACGCGACGAATGTTGAGACTATTGGCATTGAAAATGGCGTTATAGAATTCCATCGCGACAATAACGTTGCATCCTGTAAATACAATTATGCCGGCTATAAAATTCTGACTTACGCATCGGGTAAAAAAGGGGTGCGCTACCTGTTCGAATGTAAAGATGCGAATAGCAAAGCGCCTAAATATGTTCAGTTTAGCGATCATATTATTGCCCCGCGAAAATCGGCGCACTTCCATATCTTTATGGGAAATACCTCGCAGCAGGCATTGCTGCAAGAGATGGAAAACTGGCCTACCTATTATCCTTATCAGTTAAAGGCGAATGAGGTCGTTGACGAAATGCTACATCATTAAGTCTGATTGCAATGTTAAAAGCTCGCTATGAATAGCGAGCTTTTTTTCTGCCGTTATGCCATATTTCTGGCAATCAATATAAAAAATACCTGCGCCCCCGGAGCGATGATGACGCTGTCCATACCGCCCTCGATTCAATGCCAAACGGAAGCGGCATGTCGCCTGATTACTCGTGTCACAGGCGATACGTTGCGTGCTATTCATTTATATGGTTCCGCTGTCGCGGGCGGTCTGAAGCCAAACAGCGACATTGATCTGCTGGTGACAATATGCCAGCCGCTGACGGAGACCCAACGCGCAACGCTGATGCAGGAATTGCTGGCGCTTTCATCGCCGCCGGGGGCGTCGGCAGAAAAACGCGCTCTGGAGGTCACTGTCGTGCTTTATTCGCAGCTGGTTCCCTGGTGTTTTCCACCTTCCCGGGAAATGCAATTTGGCGAGTGGCTAAGAGAGGACATTTGTCAGGGGATTTATGAACCAGCGCAACAGGACTGGGACATGGTGTTACTGATAACCCAAATTCTGGAAACCAGTATACCGCTAAAGGGCGAACGCGCGGAACGGCTGTTCACGCCAGCCCCTGCGGCGCAGTTGCTGAAGGCCTTGCGTTATCCCCTCGACCTTTGGCAATCCACGGCAGATGTGCAGGGAGATGAGTATCATATCGTTTTAACCCTGGCGCGTATCTGGTACACCCTTTCTACCGGGAGATTTACCTCTAAGGATGCGGCGGCTGACTGGCTGTTACCTCAGTTGCCGGAAGATTATGCTGCCACGTTGCGTGCGGCGCAGCGTGAATATTTAGGTCTGGAGCAGCAGGACTGGCATATTTTGCTGCCTGCGGTCGTACGCTTTGTGGATTTTGCGAAAACGCACATCCCCACGCAGTTCACATAAGATGCCCCAGGACGTCTGTCAGGTTGCGCAAACGGCGTTCCTCAACTACTACTTAATAGGTTCTCATCGCTGAAGTAAGCAGATGATCTTATGCGGGCCATCGAATGGATATTCCCACATGGCTCTCGTTTTGTTGAGGTGGATATGACTGGTTCCGCATCATCTGTTTTAAAGACAGATACAAGACTATTGAGCGAAAACCTGTTTCTTAATTATGGTCTGGAGTCCTTATTTAAGGACGTCGCAATAATAGCTGGTAACGTAAATTATATTATTTTTGATATCGACGATTACTACACCGTACAGCAGTATATTACTTCCACATTTAAAACGGTACTCATTGGAATTGTTACCCATAATGAATATAACTTTATTGATGAACATCATGCTATATATCGAATAAAGGTCGATGCCTCTATTGCTGAGTGGCGTGAGTTACTGATTTTGGCCGCTGCTGGTCAATTTTTCCCCAGGTCAGAGAAAGTCAGATTAACGGCGAATGAAAGAAATGTTTTGGCGATGCTTGTTAAAGGAATGGATATCCGACAAATAAGCTGTGAGCTGAATGTACATTTAAAAACTATTTACTCAGTACGCTACCATGTTCTGACTAAATTAGGTTGTAGAACAGTTCTGGATTATCAAATACTGTCCGTCTCTAAAGCCTTTACGCACTGGCTGACAATAAATAATGTCGATAATGTAATTTCACGTGTAAATAGTAAGGTCATTGCTTAATAATGATTTGCTTCTGATGGCGTTTAGGTTCACTATGCTTTCTTACATCATCATGAGGCCAGACAGGCATGGCTACTTTTAGTATTAGCGCAATGGCGGCGCAGTGTGGTGTCACAACAGCAAATATCAGGTCCTGGGAACGCTATGGCCTGCTTCAACCTACCAAAGATGAAGTTGGCAATCGTTTTTATTGCATAGAAGATGCTATCAGAATACAGCATATTATCGACGCGTTAAGCAAAGGCTTCTCATTAAAAGAGATTAAACCTGCCCTCTATGGTGAAGAAACGCATTGCCGCTCGGGATGGTTATTCTACCAGGAAGAGATTTTAGCGCAGTGTAGAAAATTCGAACCCGCCAAATTGCGAAAATTACTCTGGCGTTATGGTCGGGAAATTCCGCCGTGTATCGTAATTGAGTCAATACTGCGTCCTTTACGGCTGTGGTTGTCCGCAGGCGATGATGATGCACGCCGATTTGAAAAGGCATTACTGGATACTGCGATTATTGAATACGCCACGTTCCAGCTAAGTAGCGTACGAAAGGCGCCAGCAGGCACAATGCTTATTGCTGCGTTTTCGCTGAACGACCCCATTGAGCTATGGCTGGAAACGATTAAATATTGTAGTGAAGGTATGCGAGTTGAAGTCATCCCCTGGCAGGCGCCGATGCCCGATCTTTTATCAACGTCTTTCGAGCATATTGTTCTGTGGCATGATGAGACATTAACTCCCGCCCAGGAAAATCTTATTCAGGCGTTAAAAGAATCGGGTAAATTTAGTCTTCATGTGAAAAATGGCTCAGGCTTAACATTACTGCCAGCCGTATACCGGCAGCATGAGATGCCAGAAAGCATGCAGCATGTTGCACCGCAAATCCATGCAAACGGCTACGAAAAATCAGGTACCGCACGTTGAGGCATCTGCATTATTAACGAACAGGGGAGGAGTAACCCCCTCCCTTGTTTATACCCTTCATACTTCAAGTTGCTTATGTGTTGGCTACGGATTACTCGGCCCATCCATGGGCCTCGCCCTGACGGGCCGTCGCACGCGACGTTCAAATCTGCTCCCGGCAGATTTGTCGTTCACCCCAGTCACATAGTTATCTATGCTCCTGGGGACTCACTCCCTTGCCGCCTTTAAGCAACTCGAATTATTTTGGGTATATATTAGATGTCGTCAGGTGTCTGAAACAAAACGGCTTCTAAGGCATTACGGTAAATATCAAGCTGCACTACGTCTTTTTCTGTTTCCAGTTTTTCAATAAGTTTGGCGATGATATCCTTATTTGAGACATGCTGCTGCGATTGCAATAGTTCGTAAGTAATTTCCTGAATAGCTCGCTGTTCACATAACATATGTGCAGAAAAAGGATTGCCAGTACTATTTTGTTCGTTGACTAGTGTAATGGTAGTCATATTTCACCATATTCGATGTAAATTGAAGCCGATCTCCCTGAGCGGGGGAGAGAAATTAGTGACCTATTAAAATTAGACCTATATCATAAAACCGTAATAAAAAATCATAAAAACGTGATGTGCATCACATTTGTGTGATTTGTTGTATATTTTATACACTTTAAGTGAAGGTGAAGATTCCGTAGAATCAACGGCCTGTTCTTTTTATCACTCCAGTTTAAACGAATAAGCATTAATACCAATCTGTAATAATTACTTAATGTTATCTTAATAAAGGTAAATTACTGTCAGGCCTCCGTAAAAGGAGGTTGATTAATGATTCGTCATATCGCCATTTTTCTTTGTTCTTTATTGATGTGCAGCACCACTTTTGCCGATTCGGTAACGTCGGTATCGCTTGGCGCACTCTTAACCGCGCTCAATGAACGCATGTTATTAATGAAAGATGTGGCTGCTTATAAAATGAAGCACCATCTGCCGATAGAGGATTTCACGCGTGAACAAAATGTTTTCGCCGAGGCTGAAGAAGAAGCGAAAAATAACGGTCTGGACCCGCATTCGATAACCCCTTTTATTCGTTCGCTAATGGATGCCAGTAAAGCGATACAGTACCGCTACCTGGCGCAGTGGCGAACCGGCCCAGAACCCTCCTTTCCGATACAAACCTTGTCGGTCACCCGGCAACGTATTCGACAACTTGATAATCAAATGTTGATCATCATCAGCCAGCGCTTGATGGTCGGCGCTTTCAGCCACGAGGATATGGTGTGGCTGAGAGCGAAGTTTAATGCGCCGAATCTGAATGAGAGCGATATCAGTGATGTGTTGGCAGCCCTGTCTTTGGTGCGACGCGCGCGTTAATACACCATGAGGAAACGTGGGCCAATACCTGGTGATTGCCTGCGGGGGTTGCGATACAAGAACGTTTTTGGGTGATGTGGATATAAGCGTGGCGGAATAGCGGCTGGAGAGACGTGGTTTCGCTTCCCATCTTCCGGTGCATTCGTTAGCATACTGTTTCGCAGCTAAGCGTAAATGTTTTCAGGAAGAGGTTAATGTGTTCGCGGAGTATGGTGTTCTGAATTATTGGACGTACCTGGTTGGGGCGATTTTTATCGTTCTGGTGCCGGGGCCGAATACGCTTTTTGTGCTTAAAAACAGCGTGGGACGCGGGGTTAAAGGAGGATATCTTGCCGCATGCGGCGTGTTTATCGGCGATGCGATATTAATGTTTCTGGCGTATGCGGGCGTGGCGACGCTGATCAAAACAACGCCGGTTCTGTTTAACATTGTTCGCTATCTCGGCGCGTTTTATCTGCTCTACCTTGGCGCAAAAATCCTTTACGCCACGCTGACCTCAAAGGGGCGTGCGGCGACGGAAACGGTAGTTCCTTTTGGCGCTATTTTTAAGCGTGCTTTAATTCTTAGCCTGACGAATCCTAAAGCCATACTTTTTTATGTTTCCTTTTTTGTGCAATTTATCGACGTTACTGCGCCGCATACTGGGGTGTCATTTTTTATTTTGGCCACCACCCTTGAAATCGTCAGTTTTTGCTATCTGAGCTTTTTAATTCTTTCTGGCGCTTTTGTAACCCACTATATTGGTACCAAAAAGAAACTGGCAAAAGTGGGCAATTCTTTGATTGGCCTTCTTTTCGTCGGATTTGCCGCCCGGCTGGCAACGCTCCAGTCTTAACCCCTGGACCCGTCGTCAACGGCGGGTCATTGCTCTCCTTTCGGTTTTATTGCGTGGAAAACAGCAAAATAGTAACCAATAAATGGTATTTAAAATGCTGTTTTTGGAGCGTAACCTTTTTACGACAGCGATGAGATTATCGCTGAGTAACCTGCGGGAAGAGGGAAGCAAATGCGGCAAATTCCACAAAATCATATCCATACACGTTCCACGCCCTTCTGGAACAAAGAGACGGCGCCTGCCGGAATTTTCGAACGCCACCTTGATAAGGGAACGCGACCCGGCGTTTATCCTCGCCTCTCGGTGATGCAGGGGGCGGTCAAATATCTCGGATACGCTGATGAACATTGCTCTGAGCCGGAAGAGATCATGGTGATCAATGCCGGCGAGTTTGGCGTGTTTCCTCCGGAAAAGTGGCACAATATTGAGGTCATGACGGATGATACCTATTTTAACATCGACTTTTTTGTCGCGCCGGAAGTACTGATGGAAGGGGCGACCTCACGAAAAGTCATTCATGCCGGGAGAAAATAATAATGGGAAAAGCTACTTATACCGTCACGGTCACGAATAATAGCAACGGCGTCTCTGTGGACTATGAAACGGAAGCACCGATGACGTTGCTGGTACCTGAAGTTGCGGCAGAAGTTGTGAAGGATTTGGTCAATACCGTGCGTTCCTACGATACCGAAAACGAACACGACGTTTGCGGTTGGTAAAGATGCTGTAGTATCTATTTGATATAAAATGATTTTTTAAATGAGAAGCCGCATCGCGCGTCGCCAGCGTGATGCGGTTTTTGCGTATTGAAAAGCGCTGTTTATTTACATCAGACATGGGTTGAAAAGAAACATTAAGAAAACATTAAGAATATCGCATTGTTTGCTAATGAGAGCGTATTCATAAAACTTATGATTGGGTATTAAAAACCAGAAGAGTCTTATAATCATGAAACTCGATACCCGATTAACTTCGTCAGCACTTACTCTTGCGCTTGCCGCTGTGGTCATCCCGTTTACGGCGGACTGGCAATTGCCTTTGCTTAACGGCGTGGTGGTCCGATGGATTGAAAACGGACAAGCGTTATGGTTACTGTTTGGGGCGCTATTTACCGCCTGGTATATACGGCCACTTTCCCGTCCCGAAGGGGCAAAGCAGTTTTGGCTATGGGCTGTTGTCTGGTGGCTGGTACTGCTGGGTAGAAGCACCAGTTGGGGGCGTGACTATTTCCCTGACGAGCCGCGTATACTGTTCAGAATGATTTCAGTGCTATTAATTGCTGCGTTAGTCTTGCCAGTCCTGTTTTCTGCCGGGCTACGTAAGGAGATTGTTCGTCGTCTGCGGGACGTTTCTCTGCCATTGTGGCTGTTTGCCGTGACGGCATGTTCATATCTGATTTCCGACACTGTCGAGCATCATCGGTGGTTGTCGCCGATATTCCTGCATAACGCGCGTTACACAGATTTGATTGAAGAGCTTTATGAAGTGCCATTTATGATCGGTTTGTTTATGGTGACCATGGGGTTTATGCAGCAGGACAAGCAGGATGAATGTACGGCGCTGGAGATGACCCCGTATCACGCAAAATAGCGCGGCTGAAAAAGACCATGAATTCGACATGGGATAGATAGCGGTTAGCAAAAAAAGCCCGCACTCGGTGAGGCGGGCAAATAATACTGGAAGCAATGTGAGCAATGTCGTACCGAACAGGTGGGTTATAAACTCAACCACTCGGTATTGATAAAGATAATCGTTATCATTAATGATTGCAACCCTGATATTTATGCGCTTTTATCCACGACGCTAAAAGGTGATGGATATCACAAACTTCACTTTCCTGACGATGTGCTATTCTTTTTAACGGCAAATAAACCGCTAACGTTAAGACATAAGTGAGGAAAAAATGGGCATTCTTTCATGGATTATTTTTGGACTTATTGCGGGTATTTTGGCTAAGTGGATCATGCCAGGTAAAGATGGCGGCGGATTCTTTATGACGATCATTCTGGGGATCGTTGGTGCGGTAGTCGGAGGATGGATCAGTACGTTCTTTGGCTTTGGCAAAGTGGATGGTTTCAACTTCGGCAGCTTTGCAGTCGCGGTGATCGGCGCGATTGTCGTGCTGTTAATCTACAGAAAAATCAAAAGCTAAACGCAGAACTTTCAGAGATAATAAAGGCTACGACAGGTAGCCTTTATTATTCAAAATGAATTTACCACCAGCCCAGTTCGGTACCTGCCACCGCAATTAGCGCGATGCCCATCAACACCATCGTTGTTTTCCTCATGGTTATGCTCCCGGCGCGGCGTAACCGCCAATAAAAAATCATGCCAAAAATAATATTGCCGTAATAAAAATGACGACAGGGAAGAGGATACCCACTCTCATGCTATTACCTTCACTGTTCAGGGGGCGCCAGAATAGCAGGGTTTTCTCAGCGACAAAAGGTCGGTTACTTTGTGACAGGGCGTGGCTATTACTGACTTAACCCGGGATAAACACCCGCTAAAGCGCTGACAGAAAGTATGGAAATAGCGTACCCGCCAGGTTATCCTGGACAAAATATCGCTTTAAGGAGTCGTTATGAAATTTACGTGGATTGCGTTGCCAGGCGTATTGCTGCTGAGCGCTTGTTCATCGTCGCAACCCAACGCCCCCAGGCCGCCGCGCATTGGGATGCCTAATCCGGCAGCCGTCTACTGTGAGCAACAAGGCGGTACGCTGATGCCGGTGCAGACCCCACAAGGCGTGCGTTCCGATTGCAAATTGCCCAATGGCGAAATCATTGATGAGTGGACATTATGGCGCAGAGAGCACCCTGATACGAAAAAGTGACAACCTGCGGTCCGACGGGATATGATTAAGAACAATCTGATAATGAGTTTCATGCGGCGCAAGAAAATATGTTTCAGTTAAAGCCGGGCGCGTTGGCAATAGTTATTGGTGCTAAAACACCCGCCGGACGGCGGAATATTGGTAAGTCGGTTGAGCTATTTTGCCTGTGCCAACCTGGGGATGAATTCATTAACCCGGTAAATGGACACGTCACCTTACTGCCGAAAGAAGCGCCTCGGGCGCTGTGGCTGGTTACGGGCGATGTAGCCTCCGCCGATGGTCAGCACGGTTTTGCCTGGGTGCGGGCAGAACATTTGATGCCGTTGTCCCCGGACAGACAACCAGGCCAGGCGGCGGCACGACAATCACAGCTCTCGTAGCCACTCCGCCAGTACAATGGCATGGTTCTGGCGAGTATCTTTAGCGGCGTATAGCAACGTTAGCGGTTGGTGTCGGGCAATATCCGCCAGCCGTTTGCCTTCTTGATGCTGTTGCGCAAGTTCTGCCCGGTATTGCTGCGCGAAGTGGTTAAAATCAATCACTTCGCTATGAAAGGCTTTGCGCAATTCGGTTGAGGGCGTAATGGCCTTATTCCATTCATCATAGACCAGCGCGGATTTTTTAATGCCTCGCGGCCATAGCCTGTCAACCAATACCCGATAACCATCGTCTTTTTCCGCCGGGAAATAGACGCGCTTACACTGGATTCGCATTTTTCCCTCCTGTGATGGTGTCGCTTACGGTACTTTTGTCGGATAGCAGTAATGATTTTAATGGATCAGGCCTGATAAACGAAGCGTCATCAGGCATTCAGATGTGGGTATCAGGTTTATTTATGACGCTATCTCTCGATCGCGTCCGGCGTAGAGGCCGAAAATCGCCATGATGATAGCCAGAACCGTCACGCCTGACAGCGGCAGATACCAGCTACCGCTGGCATCATGAAGTTTTCCCATGACGGGCGGCCCACATGCCGCCAGTAAATACCCGACCGACTGCGCCATGCCGGAAAGCGCCGCCGCCTGATGCGCCGAACTGGCACGCAGGCCGATAAACGTCAGGCCGAGGATCATTGTCGCGCCTGAACCGAAGCCGAACAGTAGCGTCCAGATGACCGCCTGGCCCGGCACAAACCAAAGTCCCGCCGCGCCCAACGCGCACAATAGTGAGACCAGCGCGGCAATCCAGCGTTGATCGTTAAAGCGAGGCAAAATAAGCGGAATGGCTAACCCAGGCGCCGCGGTCGCCAGTTGCAGCAGGCCATGTAGCGATCCTGCCTGTGCTTCGCTGTAACCGTGGCTGATGAGTATTGTTGGTAACCAGCCGATAATCACATAATAAATCAGTGAGTTAAGTCCCAGAAACAACGTAACTTGCCAGGCTAAAGGCGAACGCCAGATACCGCGTTCATGTAATGCCCGGGAGCTACTCAGGTTAGCTGTGCGAGTAGTGCGCCACTGCGGCAACCAGATAAGAAACGCCAACAGCGGAAACAGCATTAGCATTAACAGCGCGCCGCGCCAGCCAAAACCGTGCAACGCCAGCGGAACCACCAGCGCAGACCCCAACGCGGCGGCGGCGCCCATCGTCAATGAATACGCGCCCGTCAGCCTGGCGACATGTTGTGAAAAATCGCGTTTAATCAATCCTGGTAGCAGCACATTACCCAGCGCTATCCCGCACCCAATAATGGCAGTTCCGGCAAACAACAATGCAGCGGAGGGCAGGGAGCGGAGAGCAATACCCGCGCAAATCAGCAGCATTGCGGCAAACAGACTGCGTTCCATCCCAAACCGGCGGGCAATACCGGCCGCCAGCGGCGAAACCAGTGCAAACGCCAGAAGCGGCAAGGTTGTTAGCAGGCCCGTCTGGGCGGTGGAAAGACCGTAATCCGAACGGATTGTCTCCAGCAACGGCGCAGCGCCGGTAAATGTTACACGTAGCGTAGTGGCTATCATCAAAATACCGGCAATCAGTAAAGCGCCCTGTTTGCCGCGTGGTGAAAGGGCTGTCGTCATCGTTTTCTCATCTTGTCAGGCGAGGCGATACCTTAACAGTTTTTACTGTTTGGATGAATCAAGCTAAAATGACAATTTATCGCTAAAATCGGACAATATAATGATTGGCCTGAGACTGGACGGTTACGATCCCGACCTTCACCACGATGCCGCTGTGGCCTTTTGTATTCGCGCCAGGGATGATGAACTGTTTAGCCCTCGCCATCAGCATCGCAAGGGACAGTTGATCCTCGCTCTGCACGGCGCGATCACCTGCGAGGTGGAAAATGCGATGTGGATGGTTCCGCCCCAGTATGCCGTCTGGCTCCCCGGCTCGCTGCCGCACAGTAATCATGTGACCGCAGGGGCGGAGCTGTGCTTTTTATTTATTGAACCTGCGGCGGTCGTCATGCCGGAGCGTTGCTGCACGCTGAAAATTTCGCCGTTATGCCGGGAGTTGATTTTGTCGCTGGCGCGCAGAACCGATCCCGAAAGAGCGCAAATGCCAACGCAGCGCCTTATTCAAGTGTTGTTTGATGAACTGCCGCAGCAGCCGCAGGAACAATTGCAATTACCGGTATCGGGTCATCCGAAAATTCGCCAAATGGTTGAGACAATGGCGCAGGAGCCCGCGCGATGGAATACGTTAGGGCAGTGGGCCAGCGTATTCGCGATGAGCGAGCGTAACCTTGCCCGGCTGGTCGTCAAAGAGACGGGGCTAAGCTTTCGTCGCTGGCGTCATCAGTTGCAATTAATTCTGGCGCTACAAGCGCTGATCGCGGGACGTAATGTACAGCAGACGGCGCAAATGCTGGGTTATGATTCCACCACGGCATTCATTACCATGTTTAAAAAAGGCCTGGGGCAGACCCCAGGCCAGTATCTGACGGGCGAGTTACTGCTTCCCCACAATTAAAGAGACCAGCCCCGCCGCAATCAGTGGGCCGACCGGCACGCCGCGAAACAGCGCGACGCCAAGTACCGTACCGACCAGCAGCCCGGCGACGAGCTGCGGTTGGTTTCCCATCAGCGTAATGCCGCGACCGCCCAGCCAGGAGACGAAAACGCCGACGGCAATCGCGACCAGCGATTTCCAGTTCACAAAAGAGTGGATCAATGTGGAGGGCGGTAGGGTTCCGCTGGCGATGGGGGCCATCACGCCGATGGTCAGAATAATAATCCCGACGGTAAGTCCCTGTTTTTCAATCCAGGGAAAAAAGGTATTCAACGGGGTTACGCGGACAATAATCAGCACCAGAATTGAGACGGCGACAGTGGTGTTGTGGCTGATAAATCCCAGAGCTGCCAGTCCGAGCAGGATCAGCAGAGTGACATCAAACATTATGGTTTCCTTGCCAAAAAGTAAGCCTGACTACTTTACGCCCAAACGGGAAAGCGCACAGGCCTTTTTAACGATTGATGCGGATTTCAGGCAACTGCCTGAAAGACAATCTTTACATGAAAAACGGCGTTGTCATTAAATTGCCATCAACGCCGCGTATTGCTAACAGGTGAACCGTCATTGTTGTCTTCCTGAGGATACAATTATGTACGATCCACCGTTTCTTGAAGCGCTGATGATTACGGCGTCGTTTTTCGCCATTTTTATCATTATCGTTGTGTCTGTATTGCTCCTTGAAGGGGAAGGGGACTAAGCCGTTGGCGATGACTGAAAGCGGCGGAAGACTGCCAGTTCTGGTCGGGCGATGCGCAGATAGTCCTGTGTATTCATAATGACTGATTTTTCCAGCAGGCCGGCATTAAAAGCAATTTCATCGAAACGCTCAAACAGGAGCGGATCGGCGACCAGTTTCAGATTGGGGTGAAAACTGAAAGGCGGGATCGCGCCAAAAACGCAGCCGGTCAGCATATCGACTTCCGCCGGGCTGGCAAGGGAAGCGCGTAAGCCGCCCAGATGTGAAGCAAGCTGAGAGAGGTCGGCTTGCTGATCGGCCGCCAGAATAGCAAGAACGTGCTGGTTGACGCCGTTGCCTTTGACTTTACAGACCAGCGCTTTTGCGCCCTGGCCCAGCGCAGTACCGCGTATTTCAGAAACCGCTTCGCATTTTCCTACCGCTTCATGGCTCACTACACGATAGCGCGCGTTCTCCTGCGTTAATAAAGCCACTAAACGTTGGTGTGTAGCGACACCCTTCGCGACTTCAGTCATTTCGGCCATTTCTTACTCCTGGTGCAATATGAACATTTACTGCGAAGCACTATGATGAACGATGTTGTTTTTGTTGTTTGTTCAGATAGAGCTGCGCATCGGAAGCCTGGTAGGCATCATTAATCGTATCATTGGGCTGCATATTATAAATCCCGGCGGAAAAATGGACTGTCTTATCCGGTGCGATAATTTGCAGGTTACGAATAATACGCTCCGGCAGATGGATAGCCAAATCCGCCGCGTAATCGACAAGAATAATACAGAACTCATCGCCGCCGAGGCGAATGGCGTAATCGCTTTTACGAATCGATGTTTTAATCGCTTTCGCCAACAGGGTTATAATTCGGTCGCCTTCCTGGTGCCCCTGGGTATCGTTGATCAGTTTTAACCTATCGCAATCAATAGCGACAAATGTCACCGGCGTCCCGGCATTGACCAGGCGTTGCAGTCGCTGTTCCAGCTCCGGTGTTAATATTTTACGGTTGTAAAGCCCGGTCATGGCATCGCTAATATTTTCGCGTGTGACGTTGCGATAAAGCCGAAAGTGCATCCGTACCATATTAAGCAGGAGCGCCGTTGCCAGTAAGTAAAAGGCCAGCGCCTTCCAGGACGAGACAAGGAAATAGGTAAAATCAAGGGACAACGAAACGCGCAGCCCACCAGGGATATCATGGCTATAATTCACATATTGAAACAGATTATTTTTGCTTTGATTAATAATAATTTCTTTTCCGGAGTCCATATCCTTTAGTGTTACGTTAAGATAACGCCAAACCAGCGGACGGTCCTGGGTATAAAAAATATTTTTTAAATTATCCTGGTTAACATCCACCATCACGATACCTTTTAACGTTCCCGCCAGATAGACTGGCGTTAAAAAGCTCATGACGTTTTCCTGGGTAATATCATCCATGTAAATACTTGAAATAACTGTACGGCCGGTAAAAAGTTTATCTATATCTTTTCTGTTAATACCCATTGTGCCTTTTTGTAAAAAAGTCCAACGATGCATGGCGAAGCGCCGTGAGTTGATTAAATCATAGAAATAGACATAATGTTTATTTAAATCAACGTAATAACGGAATTTAAGCTCCAGTGTACCCAGCCCGTGACTGTGGTCGTCCTGCGAACGGTTGATGCTTACCGCCTGATCAAATGCAGGCAGTAAAAGGGCGTCATCAAGATTATCGGTACACTGTGTAGCGGCGGTTTGCAGGGTACCATGTAGCGCCGGGTAATTATGCCGGGTCAGGTTGACGCCGTGCGTACCGTTAATAGCCTCAAAGGCGTCGCAAAACGCGCGGCGTTTTTCTGCGGTGACGGGGTCTCCCGGCGCTTCAAAAGTTCGCATCAAATGTGCGGCGATGCTCTGATTCTGGTACTTATCGTACAAAAACGACGAATCGGCTCTCTCCATGATATAACGCATATAGGCATTCATTGCCCTGTCGCTGGCAATAAGTTCGTAAATCAGGAAGGACGATGTCAAAACGATGACGCTTGCCGAGATAAAGTGCCTGAGCGCTTTATGATGCAAATTCATGATGAACTACAGCCCTGAAAGTCGGATGCGTTAGTTTACCATAGCGATGAGAATTCCTCTAATAGACTGTTTAAAAATAAAACGTGTTGATGTTGTGGAATAAAAATCATTCTCGGTTTAATTGCGGCAATAATTCGATGTGTTGATATTTTCAATGGTTATTAATGGTGGCGAAAGTAAATTTTCAGGTAACGATGTTACGTTATTTCTTTTAAAAATAGGAAAACCATTATTATTACAGTGAAAGGAGCGTCGAGCGGTAAGGATAATTTAGTTATTCTCTTATTCCTGTAGGGGGAATGATGAAAAAGTTGAAAGAAATGGCTGCTATCTCGCTTTTTACATTATTGGCGGCGGGTTTTTCCGCATCGGTTATGGCAGACGACCAGGCGCCTGAAAGAGTTCCAGCAGCTGAAGTTAAGCCCGTTGGTGAACATGTACACTGGTGTACTCTCTTTGATCCAGATGGTATGGAGTTGCCGCCGTTGCCAGGCATGGAATGGCCGTGGTGTTTGTAATATTAACGCAAAGGCATAGCGCTAACGAATCAATTTGTAACATAGGTCAGAACAGCTTCATTCACGCTATACGCGAATAATGATATCAGTCGCGAAGGGTGAACGTTAAGTTGCTAATAAACCTGCCCGTAATAACAACGGGCAGGTTTAGGGTTATGCACTTTGATTGGCGCTCTGTTTCTGAAACAATTCGCGGAATACCGGATAAATATCCTCCTGATCGCGAATATGCTGCATGGCGAAGTTATCGAACGTCGCCTGCAGATGTTCATACTCGCGCCATAAGGTCTGGTGGGCGCGGCGGGTAATCTCGATATAGCTGTAATAGCGCACTACCGGCAGCAGCTTTTTCGCCAGAATCTCATGACACAGCGGTGAATCGTCGGCCCAGTTATCACCATCTGACGCTTGCGCCGCATAGATGTTCCACTGCCCCGGGTCGTAGCGCTCTTTAACCACTTCATCCATGAGTTTAAGCGCGCTGGAGACAATCGTCCCCCCGGTCTCTTGCGAATAAAAGAACTCATGTTCGTCCACTTCCTTCGCCTGGGTATGGTGGCGGATATAAACCACTTCTACGTTCTTATACGTTCGGCTCAAAAACAGATAAAGCAGAATGTAAAAACGCTTGGCCATATCTTTGGTTGCCTGGTCCATCGAACCCGAGACGTCCATCAGACAGAACATCACCGCCTGGCTGGAGGGCTCAGGCCGTTTTTCATAATTTTTATAGCGTAAATCAAAGGTGTCGATAAACGGCACTCGCTCGATTTTAGCCCGTAGTTCGGCAATCTCCCGACGTAACCGCTCCTCTTCAAGCAGTTGCGCTGGTTCGCTATGGCTGATGGTCTCCAGTTCCGTTTCCAGCGCGTGCAGTTCGCGGCGTTTTCCTGCCGTCATTGCTGTACGGCGCGCCAGAGAGTTTTGTAGCGAACGTACCACGCTGATATTGGCCGGTACGCCGTTTGAGGTGAAACCGGCGCGGTGAGTTTTATACTCGTTAAGCTGGCGATGCTGGTTTTTTTTCAGATTAGGCAGCGCTAAATCTTCAAAGAGCAGATCCAGATACTCATCTTTTGAAATCTGAAAAACAAACTCATCCTGGCCTTCGCCGTCCTGGCTGGCCTGACCTTGACCGCTGCCGGAACCGCCGCCGCCACCGCCTTGCGGACGCTCAATGCGATCATTCTGGATAAAGTGATCGTTACCCGGATGGACGCGATGGCGCAGACCGCCGCGCCCCTGATGAAACATCGGTTCGCTAATATCATCGGTTGGAATAGAGACGGACTCTCCGCTGTCGACATCGGTCACAGAGCGTTTATTAATCGCTTCGGAAATCGACTGCTTAATTTGTGCTTTATAACGACGCAAAAAGCGCTGGCGATTCACCGTGCTTTTATTTTTGCCGTTAAGACGTCGGTCTATGAACCAGGTCATATGCCCCCCGTACTGCCAACTGAGCGCCTGTTCTGTCAGTGCCGGATAGCGCTAACGCTTAGCCAGTCTACAGAACATTACTTTGTAGGCCCGGTAAGCGCAAGCGCCACCGGGCATTAACATCACGACGATTTACGCACGCGCAGGTACCACTCGCACAACAAACGAACCTGCTTACGGGTATACCCTTTCTCCATCATCCGATCGACAAAGTCGTCATGCTTTTTCTGCTCGTCAGTCGACGTTTTGGCGTTAAAAGAAATGACCGGCAACAGCTCTTCAGTATTAGAGAACATTTTTTTCTCAATCACCGTGCGCAGCTTCTCGTAACTGGTCCAGTTTGGATTACGGCCGCTATTGTTGGCTCTGGCGCGCAGGACAAAGTTTACTATCTCATTACGGAAATCTTTCGGGTTACTGATACCCGCTGGTTTTTCAATTTTTTCCAGTTCGGCGTTCAGCGACTCGCGATCGAACAGTTGACCGGTATCCGGGTCGCGATACTCCTGATCCTGAATCCAGAAATCCGCATAAGTCACGTAACGATCAAAAATGTTCTGCCCGTACTCAGAGTAAGATTCGAGATAGGCCGTCTGGATCTCCTTGCCGATAAATTCGGCGTATTTCGGGATCAGGTAGCCTTTCAGGAACTCCAGATAACGCTCAGCTTGCTCCTGCGGGAACTGTTCACGCTCGATTTGTTGTTCCAGAACGTAGAACAGATGTACCGGGTTTGCCGCCACTTCCGCATGGTCGAAGTTGAATACGCGGGAGAGGATCTTAAAGGCGAATCGGGTGGAGAGACCGTTCATCCCTTCGTCCACGCCCGCATAGTCGCGATACTCCTGGTACGATTTGGCTTTGGGGTCGGTATCTTTCAGGCTTTCACCATCATAAACGCGCATTTTCGAGTAAATACTGGAATTTTCCGGCTCTTTCAGGCGAGAAAGAATTGAGAAACGCGAAAGCGTTTCCAACGTGCCCGGCGCGCAGGGCGCATGAGCCAGCTCGCTATGATTAAGTAGTTTCTCGTAGATTTTGATCTCTTCGGAGATTCGCAGGCAATAAGGCACCTTCACAATATAGACACGGTCAAGGAACGCTTCGTTATTTTTATTGTTACGGAAAGTCACCCATTCAGATTCGTTTGAGTGGGCAAGTATGATGCCATTAAAGGGCAGGGCGGAAATACCTTCCGTACCATTGTAGTTACCTTCCTGGGTTGCGGTCAGCAAGGGGTGCAGCACCTTAATAGGCGCTTTAAACATCTCGACGAACTCCATGATCCCCTGGTTAGCGCGGCACAGCGCGCCAGAGTAACCATACGCATCCGGATCGTTCTGGGCGTGATGTTCGAGTTTACGAATATCCACCTTGCCGACCAGCGCCGAAATATCCTGGTTGTTTTCATCGCCGGGTTCCGTTTTGGCGATGGCAATCTGCTCCAGAATGGAGGGCCAGACTTTCACCACGCGGAATTTAGTAATATCGCCGCCAAACTCATGCAGGCGTTTGGCCGCCCACGGGGACATAATCGTACCGAGATAGCGGCGCGGAATACCGTACTCTTTTTCCAGAATCTGCGCGTCTTCCTGCGGATTAAACAGGCATAACGGATGATCGTTGACCGGACTACGCTCGCCGTTGGCGCTTAAAACATAAATTGGCACGCGCTGCATTAGCGATTTCAGCCGTTCAGCGAGCGATGATTTGCCACCCCCCACAGGTCCCAGCAAATAGAGAATTTGTTTCTTCTCTTCCAGCCCTTGCGCCGCATGTTTCAGATAAGAGACAATCTGTTCAATCGCGTCTTCCATGCCGTAAAACTCTTCAAACGCAGGATAGCGAGCAATAACCCGGTTGGAGAAGAGTCGGGAAAGTCGGGGTTCCTGGGCAGTGTCGACCATATTAGGCTCGCCGATAGCCATTAATAGCCGCTCTGCCGCGTTGGCATAAGCACTGCGATCTTGCCGACAAATGGTAAGAAAATCCTGCAGTGTGAACTCTTCGTCCTTGGCAGCTTCGTAACGCTGGCGATAGTGATCGAATATATTCATGATATGCCATCCTTTCGTTTTTTCGCACATGTTAAGAGCCGTTCATATGAATAGTAGAGGCTCCCGGAAGAGGTAGACTGAACGCCGTCTCTGCTAAGGAAAAAAAAGCAACTCTCATGCCATTTTATTGGCCAGAAGATCAACGTGTCCGGTGATACACCTTCTTAACATTAAGCGTAGATGGCATTTGCAAAACTTGCCTGTACGCGTCAGTGGATTTCGATGACATATCAATAACTCATCAGGTAGAAAAGGCTGGTGGATATCAGAAAAAGCGTTCCCGGTCACATAACGATCATCAGCCGATCATCTGAAAATAATCGGTGGTGGTGATATTAAACGGTTACATTGTGTAAAATAGTTGGGCTTACAGGTATTGGCGGTTACACTTTTGCCGCAGAACATTTGAATAAGGAATTATGGATTGTGACCAAACTTAAACTTCTGGCTCTTGGCGTGTTTATTGCAACATCCGCCAGCGTCGCGCACGCTGAAAGCAACCTGACGTTGGGCGCAGGCGTTGGTGTGGTTGAACACCCTTATAAAGATTACGATAGCGATGTTTATCCGATACCGGTCATCGCTTATGAAAGCGAAAACTTCTGGTTCCGTGGTCTGGGCGGCGGGTACTACTTGTGGAATGACAATGCCGATAAGTTGTCAATCATGGCATACTGGTCCCCGATGTACTTCAAACCGGGCGACAGCGATGACCATCAGTTGCGTCGTCTGGACAGGCGTAAAAGTACTATGATGGCGGGCGTTTCTTACGCGCATCACACCCAGTATGGATTCCTGCGTACCTCACTGGCAGGGGATACGTTGGATAACAGTAACGGTATTGTCTGGGATCTGGCCTGGCTTTATCGGTATACCAATGGCGGGCTGACCTTAACGCCAGGTATCGGGGTTGAATGGAATAGCGAGAACCAGAACGATTACTATTACGGCGTATCACGTAAAGAATCTTCGCGTAGCGGCCTGCGCGGCTATAACCCGAACGATAGCTGGAACCCGTATCTTGAACTGAGCGCTAACTATAATTTCGCCGGTAACTGGAGCGTATATGGTACTGCGCGCTACACCCGTCTGTCGGATGAAATTACCGATAGCCCGATGGTGGATAAATCCTGGACCGGTATCCTTTCTACTGGCGTGACCTATAGATTCTGATTGATTGAATTTGCCAGAAAAACCATGACAAAGCCTGCGTTATGCAGGCTTTGTGCTGTCTGAAACGCGAACATGGCGGCTTGCATAAATGCGCTGTTGACCGGGTATGGCGCAGCCTTATGTGATTTATACTTTGTTACATCAATTTAAAAAACTAGCCTTTTATATGAAAAATCCAGGTGATTACAACTGCGCTAACAATTAGCGTAATAATTGTTGCAATGCTGGCTGATATCGCCCTGTCACGTCCCGCTTATGCTATACCCATTCTTCACAGCGAGTAAGACGAATGAGCATAGTATTCAATACCGTAGCCAAGCCCAGCGGCAGTCTGTGTAACTTATCCTGCAAGTACTGTTTCTATCTTGATAAACCCCGGGGCCAGCGCGTCATGTCTGACGATGTGCTGGAGACGTATATCCGCCGGGTAATTGATGATACGCCATCCTCAGAGGTCTCGTTTTGTTGGCAGGGGGGAGAGCCGACGCTATGCGGTCTTTCTTTTTACCAAAAAGTGGTGCGCTTGCAGCAACGCTATGCCAACGGCAAAACTATTTACAACAGTCTGCAAACCAATGGCGTATTAATCAATGAAGAATGGGCGGCTTTCTTTGCGCAGCACCAGTTCCTGATTGGTATATCGATTGATGGGCCGCAAGTCGTTCATGATAATTACCGGAAAACGCCGTCAGGGCGGGCGTCTTTTTCCCGTGTCGTTAATGCTATCCGCCTTCTGCAGGCAAATGATGTCGAGTTCAACACGCTCACTGTCGTGAATGATGTGTCATGCCGTCATGGCAACGCTATTTATCATTTTTTGACGCAGGAATTGGAAAGTAAACACCTGCAATTTATTCCCATTGTTGAGCCGCTCGCGCAAAAAACGCAGCGTTCTTTGACGTTATCTGACAATGAGGATTCGCCTTCGCTGATGCCCTTTTCCGTCACGCCTGAAGGGTGGGGCGCCTTTATGTGCGATGTTTTTGATCAATGGATACGTCACGATGTCGGACGCATATTCGTACAGCTTTTTGACAACTTACTTGGCGTCTGGATGGGGGAGCCCGCCACGCTTTGTACGATGCAGTCGACCTGCGGGCAAAGTTTGCTGGTGGAGCAGAATGGCGACGTGTTTAGCTGTGACCATTTTGTTTTTCCCGCCTATAAACTGGGCAATCTGCAGCAACACTCTTTAGAAGAAATGGCGGCTTCTTCTTTTCAGCAGCAGTTTGGCGCGGCTAAAGCAAACCTTTCCTCACGCTGCCAGAACTGTACGTGGCGCTTTGCCTGTCACGGCGGTTGTCCGAAACATCGAATTTGCATGGACGGCGGCGAACGGCAAAATTATCTCTGTAAAGGATATCTGGAGTTCTTTCAACATGTGACGCCCTATATGAATGTGATGCGTCAATTATTACTGAATCAGCGACCCGCCGCGCATATTACCCGCATCGTCGACATGATTGCGGATGACGTTCGTCAGTGACAAGAAAATCGCCCCCTTGCGCGGTATGATGCCGGACATTACCGTAGGGTCTAAGAGTCCTGTATTGTTTTACCGTCGAGTGACATTGAAAAGGAAATGAAATCAGTGAAAAACGTAACGTTTTGCGGGCAGGTGACGCTTCCTGCCATCGGACAGGGAACATGGTATATGGGCGAGCGCGCGGATCAACGTCAGCGCGAGGTTTCGGCGCTGCGCGTGGGGCTGGATTTGGGGTTACGCCTTATTGATACGGCGGAAATGTATGCCGACGGCGGGGCGGAAAAGGTCGTGGGCGAGGCGCTGGCAGGGCGACGCGATGAGGCATTTCTGGTGTCAAAAGTGTACCCGTGGAACGCTGGCGGCCAGAAGATAGTTGCCGCCTGTGAGGAAAGCCTGCGTCGTCTGAAAACAGATTATCTCGATCTCTATCTATTGCACTGGGCCGGAAACTTTTCATTCGAAGAGACCGTTGAAGGTATGGAGCGGCTAATCGCGCAGGGAAAAATTCGCCGTTGGGGAGTCTCTAATCTTGCTTATGACGATATGCAGGCGCTGTGGCGCATCCCTGGGGGACAGCAATGCGCGACAAATCAGGTGCTCTATCATCTGGCGTCACGCGGTATTGAGTATGATTTATTGCCGTGGTGTCAACAACAGCGAATGCCAGTGATGGCCTATAGCCCGCTGGCGCAGGCTGGCCGATTACGTAGCGGTTTACTGAATCATCCGGTGGTGAATGAAATTGCGCAAGCGCATAACGCTACGGCGGCGCAAATCTTACTGACGTGGGTGATTGCGCATCCGAGCGTGATGGCGATCCCGAAAGCCGGAAGTACAGAACACGTGAAGCAAAATGCGGCGGCGCTTGAGATCGCCTTGTCAGCAAACGAACTTGCCTTACTGGACAACGCCTGGCCTGCGCCAAAAGGGAAAACCGCGTTGGATATGGTGTGACGCCGGATAAAATGCGTAAGCGCCGCCATCCGGCAGGTCATGCCTGATGGCGGCTGACGCCTTCCAGAGCCTATAGCAACGCCGTTATCCATTCACTTTTAGCGTTTTGCGACGCAGATAGTCTGCGCCAGACGAGAGGGTTTTTCTTCTGTGGCTTGTTGCGGCGCAGTAGCATAAGCCGTTTCAACGCAGACAAACGTTTTATAGCCGTCATCCGGCATGTCGCCCATGCTGACGGACAACGCCGGGCCAGGGTTCCAGCCTACGACGTTAAGATGATGGTGGTGGACCACATCAATCGTGCGGTTTAATGTCGCATCGTGGATCACGCTACATGCTTCAGGATTGAGGTAAACGCGATCGGTACGGTCCGGAAAGGTTTGCATACCGTCGGTCAGGACACCTTCTTTAGCGTCGTTAACTTTATCAATAAACCGATCGCCGAGTCCGCTGACCTTAACGTTGGCGATGTCGCCAACGTTAAAATAGCTGTGGAGCGCGGATGTGGTTGCAAACTCGCCATGCGCTTCCAGTTCAATTTCACAGGTTTTGCCCACTTTAAAACGTGCCAGCAGCGTGAAATCGTGCGGCCAGTATTTCCGGGTGGCCTCACTGCTTTGCAGCTCAAATGTCAGCATTACGCCATTATCATCTTCATTATGCGCTTTTAGCGCCCACGGTAGATTACGCGCAAAGCCGTGTGACGGCAGACCCTGTTGAGCCGCAGGTCCAAACCAGGGCCAGCAGATCGGTACGCCGCCGCGTAGCGCCACGCCGGTTTTGAAAGGCGTATTATTACTGAGCCACAATACCTCTTCCTCGCCAACGGGTTTCCAGGAGAGAAGGTGCGCGCCCTGTAATGCAAAAGAGGCTTTAACCTGCGGATGGTCAACGACGATCAGATCCAGGTCATCAAGCTGACGACGGGAAAGGACAGGGGTAAGCTGTTCGATAACCGGGAGGGCAAAAATTTTATTAATCATTACGCAATCCTCTTAACCCTAAATAATTCGAGTTGCATGACAAGGCGCTTGTGCCTTGACCAGTGCTTGCGCTGGCCCGTAGAGGCGGGGCCGCAGGCCGAGTAACGCGGCAAGTGAACGACAAATTCATCGGGAACGAATTTGAACAACCGTAGGTAACCTCCGGCCAGGGACATCCCTGATTCATCCCGATAAGTTCGACTTCCGTCAGTGATTCGGGTGAGAAAGCATAGCCAACACACCTGCAACTTGAAGTATGACGGGTATATCTTTAAGCAAAAAAAAGAGCGACCTGAGTCGCTCTTACCAATGACTGTGTCATCTCAACTTATTTGGAGATGTGAGCAATCAGGTCCAGTACTTTGTTGGAGTAACCGGTTTCGTTATCGTACCAGGAGACCAGTTTCACGAAGTTGTCGTTCAGCGCGATGCCTGCTTTAGCATCGAACACGGAAGTGCATACTTCGCCGTTGAAATCGGTAGATACAACGTCGTCTTCGGTGTAACCCAGAACGCCTTTCATTTCGCCTTCGGCAGCAGCTTTAACAGCAGCTTTGATCTGCTCGTAGGTAGCCGCTTTTTCCAGACGAACGGTCAGGTCAACAACGGATACGTTCGGAGTCGGAACGCGGAACGCCATACCAGTCAGTTTGCCATTCAGTTCAGGCAGTACCTTACCTACCGCTTTAGCAGCGCCAGTAGAGGACGGGATGATGTTCTGAGATGCGCCGCGGCCGCCGCGCCAGTCTTTGTGAGACGGGCCGTCAACGGTTTTCTGGGTTGCGGTAGTCGCGTGAACAGTGGTCATCAGACCTTCGATGATGCCGAAGTTGTCGTTGATAACTTTAGCCAGCGGTGCCAGGCAGTTGGTGGTGCAGGAAGCGTTGGAAACGATGTCCTGGCCTTCGTATTTGTCAAAGTTAGCGCCTTTAACAAACATTGGGGTGTTGTCTTTAGACGGACCCGTCAGAACCACTTTTTTCGCGCCGGCGGTGATGTGTTTACGCGCGGTTTCGTCAGTCAGGAAGATACCGGTAGCTTCAGCCACTACGTCAACACCAACTTCGTCCCATTTCAGGTTAGCCGGATCGCGTTCAGCGGTAACACGGATTTTTTTACCGTTAACGATCAGATGACCGTCTTTCACTTCAACAGTACCGTCGAAACGGCCGTGAGTGGAGTCATATTTCAGCATGTATGCCATGTACTCTGCGTCTAACAGGTCGTTGATTGCAACGATCTCGATGTCAGAACGTTTCTGAGCAGCACGGAAAACAATGCGACCGATACGGCCAAAACCGTTGATACCTACTTTGATAGTCATATATTCCACCAGCTATTTGTTAGTGAATAAAAGGTTGCCTGTAAAATTACAAAAACCTTACGCAGCGTCAAGCGGAATCGTGTCAATCATTGCGACAAATCAATCCTCTGCACAACCTTTGCGCGGCTGATTCGCCTCACTCTTCCTTTCGGCTTGAAACCACATGGGGGCGCCGCCCCGAATTTTAAAGGGCAACCGAGATAATAATGTGACATCAGTCACGATTCGTGAGCCGCCATTTCGCAATGATCAAGTTTAGAACAAAAGTTGGTACTGAGGTGTTAATGTTTTGTTAGAATCGGTCAGGCAATGTGAGCACGTTTAAAGTGAGATGTGAGCAAATGGCTAACCAACCTTCAGCAGAAGAACTCAAGAAAAAATTGTCCGAAATGCAATTCTACGTGACGCAGGATCGTGGCACAGAACCGCCATTTACCGGACGCCTGCTACATAATAAACGCGATGGGGTTTATCACTGCCTGGTCTGTGATACGCCGCTTTTTCACTCCCACACCAAATACGATTCAGGCTGCGGCTGGCCTAGCTTTTACCAGCCTGTCAGCGAAGAGGCGATTCGTTACATAGACGATTTTTCTCATGGAATGCAGCGTGTCGAAATTCGTTGCGGTAACTGCGATGCGCATCTCGGACACGTTTTCCCGGATGGTCCGCAGCCAACCGGTGAGCGCTATTGCGTTAACTCGGCCTCGCTGGCCTTTTCTGACGAGAAAAACGGCGATCAACTGAAAGGCTGAAAAAACGATTCAGCAAATTATTCCACAGGAGCGGACACATCATGAATCTTGATGAGATCATTAACAGCATGACGCCGGAAGTGTATCAACGTTTATCCACCGCCGTTGAGCTGGGTAAATGGCCGGATGGCGTGGCGTTGACGCCGGAACAGAAAGAAAACAGCCTACAGCTGGTGATGCTATGGCAGGCGCGGCACAATACCGAAGCGCAACATATGACGATCGATACTCACGGTCAGATGGTGATGAAAAGCAAGCAGCAGCTCAAAGCGGATTTCGGTATTACGTCAAAGCCGATTGCGACATTGAAAATGCAGTAACGGCAGCCGGATAAGAGGTAGTCGCCATCCGGTGGTTTAATTGCCAATGCGTTGTGCTTACCGGGCCTGCTCATTGCTGCCAGATACAGGCCCGCCATATTTTTACGAATAACGCTTAATGTCCAGCGAGTCCGCCAACTGTGTTGCTAACTGGTTATTGTCATCGGTGCCTTATTCCCAGAACATTGCGCCGGCCAGCCCGCGCTTTGTAATCTGTTTCGTTAGAAGCGCTCTCCAGCCTGCGTTGAGCTTTGCCTGGTAGCGACGCTGACGTGACGTATCCGGCCCAAAGATCTATGCAATGGTCTCACCGCTGCGTGATGTATTGACCGGATACGATACCTGCTCCGCTACCTGGCGACAGCCTGGCCCTGCGTCTCTTCCCAGTCTGCCAGCGTATACAGCGTCGCGCCTGCCGCCGCCATCTCCATAAACGCGTGTGCGCTATCCTGCGGGTGAATATTCACGCCGCGACAGCCATCGGTGATAACGTTAACGGCATAGCCCAACTCTAGCGCATCCAGCACCGTAAATTTTACGCAGTAATCGGTCGCCAACCCCATCACGATAAGCTCGGTAACGTCATGCTCGCGAAGCCAGGTATCAAGGGTAGTTTTCTGCCGATGTTCGTTGTCAAAAAACGCGCTGTAGCTATCAATCAGCGGGTTTTCACCCTTAAAGATGCAGGCGTCAATCGCATGTTGGTTAAGCAGGGGATGTAACGCCGCGCCGTCGGTATGTTGAACGCAGTGATCCGGCCAGAGCGTTTGCGGCAGCCCGTCCAGCTTTCCCTGACTATAGGGTTCCGCCTGATGCTGGCTGGCGAAGCTGCCATGCTGCGCGGGATGCCAGTCCTGGCTGGCCAGCACCGGAATCTGCCGGGGCTGGCACCAGTCAATAAGAGCGTTGGCGATGTCGATGGTGCTGTCGCCTTCCGCTACAGCCAGCGCGCCGCCGGCGCAAAAGTCATTTTGCAAGTCGACCAGTAATAAGGCCCGGTTTGTCATTATCTTCTCCTTGTCGTCGGGATTTTTTAATCATCCGGCGTCAATTCACCACGCAAGTTTTGCGCCATCGCGCTACGAATCGCCTGAGTGTCCAGACCCTGGCTTAACAAATAATGCAGTTTGGTTAAGGTAGCTTCGACAGTCATATCGGCACCGCCAATCACGCCAGCGTGCGCCAGCGCATTACCGGTAGCGTACCCGCCCATATTGACTCGCCCTGACATGCATTGCGTCAGGTTAACCACCACGATGCCGCGCGAACTGGCCTCTTTCAGCTCCTGTAAAAACGCTTTATTTTGCGGCGCGTTGCCTACGCCATAAGAGCGCAGAATCAGCGCTTTTACCGGCTGACGCAGAAAGTTACGTACTACCTCGGCGGAAATCCCCGGATAAATCGTCACTACGCCTATCGGCTGCGGCGTAATAGGGTGAACGATTAATTCACCAGAACCGTAGGGCGCGGGAGGCGTATTTAAACGGCGAATGTGAATTCCTGCTTCCAGCAAGGGCGGCAGATTAGGAGAGGCAAAAGCGTCAAAACCATCCGCATGGGCTTTGGTCGTGCGATTGCCGCGGAACAGACGATTATTAAAAAACAGCGTTACTTCATTAATAGGGTAGTTGGCGGCGACATAAAGCGCATTCAGCAAATTAATTTGCCCGTCGGAGCGCAGCTCAGCCAGCGGAATTTGTGACCCTGTCACAATAACCGGTTTACCCAGATTTTCCAGCATGAAAGAGAGCGCCGATGCGGTAAACGCCATCGTGTCGGTGCCGTGCAGAATAACAAAACCGTCATACTCATCGTAGTGCGCTTTGATATCTGCAGCGATATGCTGCCAGTCTTCCGGCGTCATATCTGATGAATCCATCAGCGGGGCATATTCATGGATGGTAAAATCCGGCATCTCCGGGCGGTGGAATTCCGGCATCAGCGCCAGCTGGCGCTGAAGGTGCCCGGACACCGGGATATACCCTTTATCTGAGCGCTGCATACCGATAGTACCGCCGGTATAGGCAACGTAAATTGATTTCTTTTGCATGATAATGTTCAGTCGTGTCGCGAAGGACGTATTAATGATTATCGGATGGCGGCTATGAGCAGACGCCGCCATCCGGTATGGCTATTGATGAAGCATTAGCGAACGTTCGCGCAAGTCAAACAGAACGCATAACGGTTTTGCGGATCGTTAAATGCCGCCAGTTTATCCCCCTCGGCCTTCACCGTGTTGGCGGCGGAAACGAGCGGCGCCGGGAGCATCGCCTGAATGGCCTCCGGCAGCATGGCGCGTACTGATCCGGTCATACTGTCCATGACCATATCAAGGACCGTCGGTTCGTCCTGATAGTAATCAAGATGCCACTGTTTCAGTTTCGCCAGCTCCGCCGCTTTGGCGACGGCGTCGTCAAAGTCGCCGAGACTGTCCACCAGACCATTGGCTTTCGCGTCTTCTCCGGTCCAGACATGGCCTTGTGCGATTTTATCAATCTGCTCCGGCGTACGCTTACGCGCGTCTGCCACCAGCGTGATAAAGCGTTTGTAGCCGTACTCAATACTGAGTTGCATCATCTGCTGCACTTCCGGTGACAGCGCTTTGGTCATCGAAATATCCGCCAGCGGCGAGGTGGAAACGCCGTCGCTGTGTACACCAATCGACGACAGGCTGTTTTCTACCGTATTGATGACGCCGAAGATGCCAATTGAACCCGTCAGCGTGCTGGGGCTGGCCACGATATAGTTTGCCGGCGTAGAGATCCAGTAACCGCCGGAGGCCGCCATGCCGCCCATTGAGACCACCACCGGTTTGCCGGCCGCTTTTGCCGCCGCCAGTTCGGCGCGGATAACTTCGGAGGCGTTGACGCTCCCGCCTGGGCTATTGACGCGCAGCACAATCGCTTTCACTTTAGGATCAAGGCGTGCGTCGCGGATCTGCGATGCCGTAGTGTCGCCGCCGACATTCCCTGGCGTTTCTTCGCCATCCATAATCGCGCCATTGGCGAAAATAACCGCAATAGTACCGCCGGTATCCGCAGGCGTTTTCAGCGAATAATCGTAATAGCTGATCGCGCGATAGTTATTTTCAGTTTTGCTCCAGCCAAACTGCTTCGTCAGCGCTTTTTCAACATCTGCGCTGGAGGCGAGGGCGTCCACCAGTTTATGGTCGAGCGCATATTTGGCGGTGTCACCGCCCACGCTGGTTAACCCGTCGATAATAGCCTGGGCGCCGGGGAAGAGTTGTTGCGGCGAAATCTGGCGATTGGCGGAAACGGTATGCAGGTAGTTCTGCCACAGTTCGCCTATCCAGCGGTTGTCGGCCTCGCGGGCGGCGGGCGACATATCGTCGCGGATAAACGGCTCGACGGCGGATTTATAGGTGCCGACCCGGAAAACGTGGGTAGAGACTTTCAGCTTATCCAGCAGCGTTTTGTAGTACAGGCCATTCGTAGCGAAGCCGTGAAGATCTACCTGACCCTGTGGGGAAAGCCAAATTTTATTGGCGAAACTGGCGAGGTAATACTGACCCTGGCTGTAGTTTTCACCCACGGCAAAAATCGGTTTGCCGCTGTCGCGGAATTCGCGCAGCGCTTTACCGATATAGCGCATTGACGGCTGATCGGCGCCGGTGAAGTTTTTCAGATCCAGAACGATACCAGTGATGTTACGGTCATCTTTCGCCTGACGAATAGCGTTGACGATGTCAAACAGGGAGTTTTCCTGCAGACGGTCGGAGCTGGCGCCAAATAACTGGCGACCCAGCGCGCCCAGACGGTGATTGGTGGACGGTTTATCCACAATGACGCCGGAAATATCCAGCAGCAGAGCGCCGCGCGCGGTTTGCTCACTGTTGCTGCCGTTACCGATCTGCATCCAGATCCCAACGCCCACCAGGACCAGAAAAATAAAGAACAGGTTGAGTACCATTTCACGGACGAAGTTCAACACTCGCCACGTCCATTTAAAAAATCCGGCAATAAATCGCCACAGGGTTCGCATGTATTCTCCCTATCTGAGTAACAACGCTTATACCTTGGTGAGGATAAAGCATTAAGATGTGGCTATCGTAATGACCCATCAGGCAGTTGTCAGCAGGAATCACTGCCTGCGCTGTAACAAAATCCGCTCCCGTGTTAATTTTGTGAATAAATATCATTGCTGGAGTTAATCAAATGGATGCACTAGAACTGCTGATCAACCGTCGTAGCGCCTCTCGTCTCGCAGAACCGGCGCCTGTCGGAGAGCAATTACAGAACATTCTGCGGGCGGGAATGCGTGTTCCCGATCATAAATCTCTACAGCCGTGGCGTTTTTTTGTGATTGAAGGAGAGGGGCGCGACCGCTTCAGCGCCGTGCTTGAACAAGGCGCTGTCGCTGCCGGGGGCGATGAGAAAGCGAACGAAAAAGCGCGTAACGCGCCGTTTCGTGCGCCGCTGATCATTACCGTGGTGGCGAAATGCGAAGAAAACCATAAGGTTCCGGTGTGGGAACAGGAGATGTCTGCCGGATGCGCGGTGATGGCGATGCAAATGGCGGCGATTGCGCAAGGGTTTAATGGTATCTGGCGTAGCGGCGCATTAACGGAGAGCGCTATCGTGCGGGAAGCCTTTGAGTGCCGCCCTCAGGATAAAATTGTTGGTTTTCTCTATCTCGGCACGCCGCAGCTCAAAGCGTCAACGACGATCAGTACCCCCGACCCCACGCCGTTTGTGCGTTATTTCTGACGCTGAGGGATAAAACTGTCTGGATTCTGAGCAAAGGCGCGGTAATTCAGACAGTGATACTTACCACATCAGGGAATGAGCGCTACCATAGCGCGAATGCAATGACAGGAGATGTCCATGAGCGAGCAAGCCATTCGTTTAACGCAATACAGCCACGGCGCTGGTTGCGGTTGTAAAATTTCCCCTAAAGTGCTGGAGACTATCCTGCATAGCGAGCAGGCGAAGTTCGTCGACCCGAACCTGCTGGTGGGTAATGAAACCCGCGATGATGCGGCGGTTTACGATCTGGGTAATGGCACCAGTATTATCAGCACCACCGACTTCTTTATGCCGATAGTCGACAACCCGTTCGATTTTGGCCGCATTGCGGCAACAAACGCCATCAGCGATATTTTTGCGATGGGCGGCAAACCGATTATGGCGATCGCGATCCTTGGCTGGCCGATTAATACCCTGTCGCCCGATATTGCGCGTGAAGTGACCGAAGGGGGGCGCTTTGCCTGCCGTCAGGCCGGTATCGCGCTGGCGGGCGGACACTCTATTGACGCCCCGGAGCCGATCTTTGGTCTCGCGGTCACAGGCGTAGTGCCGACCGAACGGGTGAAGAAAAACAGTACCGCGCAGGCGGGATGCAAACTCTTTCTGACCAAACCGTTGGGGATTGGCGTGTTGACCACCGCCGAGAAAAAATCGCTGCTTAAGCCTGAACATCAGGGGCTGGCGACGGAAGTCATGTGTCGGATGAACATTGCTGGCGCGGCGTTTGCCAATATCGACGGCGTAAAAGCTATGACTGACGTTACCGGTTTTGGCCTGCTGGGGCACCTGAGCGAGATGTGCCAGGGCGCAGGTGTGCAGGCGCTGCTTTGCTATCAGGACATCCCTAAACTGCCGGGCGTGGAAGAGTATATTGCTCTGGGCGCCGTACCGGGCGGCACAGAGCGCAACTTCGCCAGCTATGGTCATCTGATGGGCGACATGTCGCGTGAAGTTCGTAGCCTGCTGTGCGATCCGCAAACGTCAGGCGGTCTGTTGTTGGCGGTAACGCCGGACGCCGAAGACGATGTTAAAGCCACCGCGGCGGAATTTGGTATCGATCTGACCGCGATTGGTGAACTGGTCGAGGCCCGCGGCGGTCGCGCTATGGTTGAGATTCGTTAACCTGATGCGGTTGTTTATTGCCGAAAAACCGAGTCTGGGGCGCGCCATTGCGGATGTGCTGCCAAAACCGCACCGTAAAGGCGATGGTTTTATTGAGTGCGGAAATGGGCAGGTCGTCACCTGGTGTATTGGTCATTTGCTGGAACAGGCGCAGCCGGATGCGTATGACAGCCGTTATGCGCGCTGGAATTTGGCTGACCTGCCTATCGTGCCGGAAAAATGGCAGCTTCAGCCTCGTCCTTCCGTCACCAAACAGCTCAATGTGATTAAGCGCTTTTTGCATCAAGCCGGTGAAATTATTCACGCCGGTGACCCGGATCGCGAAGGGCAGCTTCTGGTTGATGAAGTGCTGGATTATCTCCAGCTTCCTGCCGAAAAGCGCCAGCAGGTGCGGCGTTGTCTGATAAACGACCTTAACCCGCAGGCGGTCGAGCGTGCTATTGACAGGCTGCGAGCGAACAGCGACTTCGTGCCGCTGTGCGTCTCCGCGCTGGCGCGAGCGCGAGCGGACTGGCTGTATGGCATTAATATGACCCGCGCTTACACGATCCTGGGCCGGAATGCCGGCTATCAGGGCGTGTTATCCGTGGGACGCGTGCAGACGCCGGTACTGGGGCTGGTGGTGCGGCGAGACGAAGAGATTGAGAACTTCGTCGCCAAAGACTTCTTTGAAGTAAAGGCGCACATCGTTACGCCTGCCGACGAGCGTTTTACCGCTATCTGGCAGCCGAGCGAGGCGTGCGAACCTTATCAGGATGAAGAGGGGCGCTTGCTTCATCGTCCGCTGGCGGAGCATGTGGTGAACCGAATCAACGGTCAGCCCGCGCTGGTAACCAGTTATAATGATAAACGGGAATCAGAATCCGCGCCGCTGCCGTTTTCGCTCTCGACGCTACAGATTGAAGCCGCCAAACGCTTTGGCCTGAGCGCGCAAAACGTGCTTGATATTTGTCAGAAGCTCTATGAAACCCACAAACTGATTACCTATCCGCGTTCCGACTGCCGTTATCTGCCGGAAGAACACTTTGCCGGACGGCAGGCGGTCATGAACGCGATTAGCGTCCACGCCCCGGATTTACTGCCGCAGCCTGTGGTTAATCCTGATACGCGCAATCGCTGCTGGGATGACAAAAAAGTGGATGCGCACCACGCGATTATCCCGACGGCGCGCAGTTCTTCTGTCCATCTGACGGAAAACGAAGCGAAAGTGTACACCCTGATTGCGCGTCAGTATCTGATGCAGTTCTGCCCGGACGCGGTGTTTCGTAAATGCGTTATTGAACTGGAAATCGCCAAAGGAAAATTTGTCGCCAAAGCGCGTTTTCTGGCGGAGGCCGGTTGGCGGACGTTACTGGGCAGTAAAGAGCGCGACGAGGAAAACGACGGTACGCCGCTGCCGGTTGTCGCCAAAGGTGATGAGTTGCTGTGTGAAAAGGGGGAAGTGGTCGAACGCCAAACCCAGCCGCCGCGTCATTTCACCGATGCGACATTGCTTTCCGCGATGACCGGAATTGCCCGCTTCGTGCAGGATAAAGATCTGAAAAAGATCCTGCGCGCGACCGATGGGCTGGGGACGGAAGCCACGCGCGCCGGGATTATCGAACTGCTGTTCAAACGTAGCTTCCTGACCAAAAAAGGGCGCTATATTCATTCTACCGATGCTGGCAAAGCGTTAATACATTCGCTGCCGGAAATGGCGGCCCGTCCAGATATGACCGCGCACTGGGAATCTGTTTTGACGCAAATCAGCGAAAAGCAGTGCCGTTATCAGGATTTTATGCAACCGCTGGTCGGCACGTTATATCAGCTGATCGATCAGGCTAAGCGCACGCCGGTGAAGCGCTTCAGAGGGATAGTCGCGCCAGGTGGCGGAGAAAAGAAAAAGAGCGCGCCGCGTAAGCGAGCGGGCAAAAAAAGCCCGCCTGCTGAGGAGACAGGCCGTCAGACCGAATAAGCGTAAAGCCATCTGGCCTGACGACGGGATTAAATGACGCCCTGCGCCAGCATGGCGTCGGCAACTTTCACGAAACCGGCGATGTTGGCGCCCTGAACGTAGTTGGTATGCTTATTATCGCCGCCGTACTCGACACAGGCGTGGTGGATATCCAGCATAATGTGATGCAGACGGGCATCCACTTTCTCGGCTTTCCAGCTCAACCGCGCGGCGTTCTGCGCCATTTCCAGCCCTGATGTCGCCACGCCGCCCGCGTTGGCGGCTTTACCCGGCGCAAACAGTACGCCCGCCTCAAGGAAGAGATCGGTCGCTTCAATCGTGGTTGGCATATTTGCCCCTTCCGCCACGGCTTTTACGCCATTGGCAATCAGTACGCGCGCGGCGTCAACGTCCAGTTCGTTCTGCGTCGCGCATGGCAGGGCGATATCCACCGGTACGCTCCAGGGCTGCTGGCCTTCCAGATAGGTTAAGCCAAACTCACGGGCGTAGTCAGCGACGCGACCGTCACGGCTGGCTTTAATTTCACACAGACGCGCCAGCTTCTCTGGCGTGAAGCCACTTTCATCGACCACCGTCCCGCTCGAATCCGACGCGGTAACCACGCGCGCGCCAAAGGCCATCGCTTTCTCAATGGCGTATTGCGCTACGTTGCCGGAGCCGGACACGGCGACGCGCATCCCTTCGAAACCGAGACCATGACGTTTAAGCATTGCTTCGGTAAAGTAGACCAGGCCATAGCCCGTCGCCTCCGGGCGAATCAGGCTGCCGCCGAAGGAAAGCCCTTTGCCGGTGAAGACGCAGGCGCTGTTATTGGAAAGCTTGCGCATCATTCCCGCCATAAAGCCCACTTCGCGCCCGCCCACGCCGATATCCCCGGCAGGCACGTCGGTATCCGGCCCTAAATGGCGATACAGTTCAGTCATTAGCGCCTGGCAGAAACGCATCACTTCGCCTTCGCTTTTCCCTTTCGGATCGAAATCGCTGCCGCCTTTACCGCCGCCCATCGGCAACGTGGTGAGGGCATTTTTAAAGGTTTGCTCAAAGCCGAGGAACTTAAGGATGGAAAGGTTTACCGAAGGATGGAAGCGCATACCGCCTTTATAGGGGCCGATAGCAGAGTTGAACTGCACGCGCCAGGCGCGATTTACCTGCACCTGGTTTTTGTCGTCCAGCCACACTACGCGAAACTGAATTACGCGCTCTGGTTCAACCAAACGTTCCAGTAAAGACATGTGGCGGTAACGGGGGTTTTGTTCAAGAAACGGCCACAGGGTGGTCATGACTTCACGGACGGCTTGCGCGAACTCGGTTTGATGCGGGTCGCGCTTTTGTACATGGTTGAGGAACGATTCCAGAGAACATGTCTGATCCATAGATATAAAAACCTCTTATATATTAATGTGGTTGTATTTGCGTTTTATCAGAATATGTATTTGCAGTTTTCGACTATACCATCAGCAATGTGACGGTAAGCAAGAAAAAAATGACGCTGCTAAGTAAATTCATAACGGGGCGAGGGTCATAACTAAAAGCGATGACAAAAGAGGATTAAAGTTTTCACGGCGGCTTACCGTTATACTGAGAATATATTTAGAAAAATAAGGAACTCCTATGTGCCGAAGCCTCGTGGTCGCCGTGATGGCTATAATGCCAATGGTCGGGCTGGCAAACCAGAACAGTCGTCCTGATATTCAGGTGAATGTCCCGCCGGAAGTTTTCAGCACGCGCGGTCAGTCGTCCCAGCCCTGCATTCAGTGCTGCGTTTACCAGGATCAGAATTACTCCGAAGGCGCGGTAATAAAAGTGGAAGGCGTCTTGCTCCAGTGCCAGCGTGACGAAAAAACCATCAGCACGAATCCGTTAGTCTGGCGTCGCGTAAAGCCATAAACGCCTGCAATAGCGGAATATCCGCCGGGGCGAGGGGGTACTCCAGCGCCTCTTCCGGCGTACACCAGGCTAATGCCTGATGTTCCAGCGCACGTATCAGACCGTTAAACGCAGGCACATGCCAGGCGTGCAAATGAATTCGTCGGCCAGACACGTCGCGTTGATGGCTGGCGATATAGACGCCGGGCGTGGCGTCAATCCCTAACTCTTCGCGTAGCTCGCGGACAAGCGCCTGCGGCTGGGTTTCGCCGGGTTCGACTTTACCGCCGGCAAACTCCCATAAACCGGCTTGATCCGCATGAGCTGGGCGCTGGGCCAGCAGAATTTTGCCGTCGCGTTCAATGATGGCGGCAACAACATCGAGTTTTTTTATCATTGTCGTTAAGGTCGTTATTCCTGCCGGGAAGCGTCGCGCTATCCCGGCCTTACGGTTAATCAGAAAGCGGAATCAAACACGAAACGTCGCCCAGACCGGCGCATGGTCGGAGGGTTTTTCCATACTGCGAATGTCATAGTCTATACCGGTTTCTGCGCAACGTTCCGCCAGCGGAGCGCTTGCCAGCAAGAGGTCGATACGCAGCCCGCGATTATCCACGAAACCTTTTGAGCGGTAATCAAACCACGAAAATTTATCCATCGTTTGCGGATTCGCCTGACGGAACGTGTCCACTAATCCCCACTTCAGTAACCGTGACATCCATTCACGCTCCTCCGGCAGGAAGGAGCATTTACCGGTACGCAGCCAGCGTTTGCGGTTCTCTTCGCCGATGCCAATATCCAGATCGGTCGGGCTGATATTCATGTCGCCCATAATTAATACCGGATTATCGCACTTGAGTTCCGTTTCAAGATAGTTTTGCAAGTTCTGATAAAACTGCGCTTTCGCGGGGAACTTCAACGGATGATCCCGGCTTTCCCCCTGCGGGAAATAGCCGTTAATGACGGTAATATTACCCAGCGGCGAGGGGATTTCCGCCATGATAATGCGGCGTTGCGCCTCTTCGCCATCATCCGGGAAACCGCGTCTGACGGAAATGGGCGTGGCTTTTGTTAGCAGCGCGACGCCGTAATGGCCTTTTTGTCCATGATAGAAAACGTTATAGCCCAGCTTCGCGACCTCTTCGAGCGGGAACATTTCGTCGTGGACTTTTGTCTCCTGTAGGCCGATCACATCGGGCTGGTGTTTTTCGACAATCGCTTCAAGCTGATGGGGACGGGCGCGCAGGCCGTTGATATTAAAAGAGACAAATTTCATAGTCACTGCCACTTTGCAAGGTGAATCGTGTTGGGATGGTAACAGAAATTTTACCGGGTGACTGCCACTCATCGTCAGATTCGGCCAATGGAAGCGTATGGTGTTTTCTATAGCGCGAAAATGGCACGGTTTGCGTGCAGATGCGCCAGAACGGGGCGGTAATTTCCAGTAAATTTCGTATAAGATCACAATTCCAGAATTATATTTGGCAACTGAATAATATTTCGCTTTTTCCTCTTTTTAGCCACCGATTATGCGGAAATATTCACTTTTCATGCAGTAAAAGTGAATATCGCTACGCTGTAACCCATTGATTTACCGTCTATCACTTCTGTTTATGCAATTTTAACGCTGGCTGGCACGAATGCTGCAATCTACATTTACAGCGCAAACACTCATATTAATTAACATATAAATAACTTTATTTTTACCAAAAGAGGTCGCTATGTCTCTGTCAGTTACGCGCGAAAACTTTGATGAATGGATGGTGCCGGTATATGTTCCCGCGCCTTTTATTCCTGTACGCGGAGAAGGCTCACGCCTGTGGGATCAGCAGGAGAAAGAGTACATTGATTTTGCTGGCGGGATCGCGGTCAACGCATTGGGACATGCGCATCCGGCGCTGCGCGAGGCGTTAAATGAACAGGCGAATCGCTTCTGGCATACCGGGAACGGTTACACCAATGAGCCGGCGCTGCGACTGGCGAAAAAACTGATCGACGCGACCTTCGCCGAACGCGTTTTCTTTTGTAATTCAGGCGCTGAAGCAAATGAAGCAGCATTAAAACTGGCGCGCAAATATGCCCACGATCGTGCCGGCAACCATAAAAGCGGCATTGTGGCCTTTAAAAACGCGTTCCATGGTCGCACGCTCTTTACCGTCAGCGCTGGCGGTCAACCCTCCTATTCACAGGACTTTGCGCCGCTGCCGCCGGATATTCGTCATGCAGCCTATAACGATCTGAACTCCGCCAGCGCGCTAATTGATGACAATACCTGCGCCGTGATCGTAGAGCCTGTGCAGGGCGAGGGCGGCGTGATCCCCGCCACGAAAGCTTTTTTGCAGGGGCTGCGTGAATTGTGCGACCGGCATCAGGCGTTACTGATTTTTGATGAGGTGCAGACGGGCGTCGGACGTACCGGCGAACTGTATGCATATATGCATTATGGCGTTACGCCCGATATCCTGACGACCGCTAAAGCGTTGGGTGGCGGCTTCCCGATCGGCGCGATGCTGACCACGCAAGACTATGCCAGCGTTATGACGCCAGGCACGCATGGCACCACCTACGGCGGTAATCCGCTGGCGACGGCAGTTGCCGGAAAAGTACTGGATATCATCAATACGCCGGAGATGCAAAACGGCGTCAGACAGCGCCACGATGCGTTTATTGAACGTCTAAATACCATTAATGTACGTTTTGGCATGTTCAGTGAAATTCGCGGGCTGGGGCTACTGCTTGGCTGTGTGCTACAGACGGAGTTTGCCGGAAAAGCCAAACTCATCGCCCAGGAAGCGGCAAAAGCAGGCGTGATGGTGCTCATCGCCGGCGGCGACGTGGTGCGTTTTGCGCCAGCGTTAAATGTGAGCGACGAGGAGATAGCCACCGGGCTTGATCGTTTTGCCCTGGCGTGCGAACGCCTTCAGACGGGAGGCGCATCATGCGGGTGATTCGTCCTGTCGAACATGCGGATATCGCCGCGCTGATGCAGCTTGCAGGCAAAACGGGCGGCGGCTTAACCTCGCTACCGGCAAATGAAGCGACGCTGGCGGCCCGCATTGAACGCGCGCTAAAAACCTGGTCCGGCGAGCTGCCAAAAGGCGAACAAGGGTATGTATTCGTTCTCGAGGACAGTGAAACGGGTGAGGTTGGCGGGATCTGCGCCATTGAGGTCGCGGTCGGCCTTAACGACCCCTGGTATAACTATCGTGTCGGTACGCTGGTTCATGCCTCCAAAGAGCTGAATGTATATAACGCGTTACCAACATTATTCCTGAGTAATGATCACACTGGCAGCAGTGAGCTTTGCACGCTGTTTCTCGATCCCGAATGGCGTAAAGAGGGTAACGGCTACCTGTTGTCAAAATCGCGCTTTATGTTTATGGCCGCGTTTCGCGATAAATTCAATGAGAAAGTGGTGGCGGAAATGCGCGGCGTCATTGACGAGCACGGTTATTCTCCCTTCTGGCAAAGTCTCGGCAAACGCTTTTTTTCTATGGATTTCAGCCGGGCGGATTTTTTATGCGGTACCGGGCAAAAAGCGTTTATCGCCGAGCTGATGCCCAAACATCCTATTTATACCCACTTCTTATCTGAAGAGGCACAGGCCGTAATTGGCGAAGTCCACCCGCAAACGGCGCCAGCCCGCGCGGTGCTGGAAAAGGAAGGCTTTCGCTATCGCCACTATATCGACATCTTCGACGGCGGGCCGACGCTGGAGTGTGATATTGACCGCGTGCGGGCCATTCGTAAAAGCCGACTGGTGGAAGTCGCGGAAGGGCAACCCGCGCCTGGCGACTATCCGGCATGTCTGGTCGCCAATGAAAACTATCACCACTTTCGGGCCGCGCTGGTGCGTGCCGATCCGCAGACTTCACGACTTGTACTTACCGCTGCGCAGTTGGATGCGCTGAAATGTCGCGCGGGCGACCACGTTCGGCTGGTACGCCTTTGCGCTGAGGAGAAAACCGTATGACGCTATGGATAAACGGCGACTGGATAACCGGTCAGGGCGAACGCCGCCGCAAAACGAACCCGGTGAGCGCGGAGATACTTTGGCAGGGGAATGACGCTAATGCGGCACAGGTCGCCGAAGCCTGTCAGGCGGCGCGCGCGGCGTTTCCTCGTTGGGCCAGAGAGCCTTTTGCCGCACGACAGGCTATCGTAGAGAAATTTGCCGCCCTGCTGGAGGCGCATAAAGCCGAGCTCACGGAGGTCATCGCACGTGAAACCGGTAAACCGCGCTGGGAGGCGGCGACGGAAGTGACGGCGATGATCAATAAGATTGCCATCTCGATTAAGGCTTACCACGCCAGAACCGGCGAACAAAAAAGCGAACTTGTCGATGGCGCCGCGACGTTGCGCCATCGTCCTCACGGTGTGCTGGCGGTATTCGGCCCTTATAACTTTCCCGGCCATTTACCGAATGGCCATATTGTGCCCGCGTTGCTGGCAGGCAATACGCTGATCTTCAAACCTAGCGAGCTAACGCCATGGACCGGGGAAACGGTAATAAAACTCTGGGAACGGGCGGGGCTACCGGCAGGTGTTCTTAATCTGGTGCAGGGCGGCCGGGAGACCGGACAAGCGCTGAGTTCGCTCGACGATCTCGACGGACTGCTGTTTACCGGCAGCGCCAGTACCGGATATCAGCTTCATCGCCAGCTATCCGGCCAGCCGGAAAAAATCCTGGCCCTTGAAATGGGCGGAAACAACCCGCTCATTATTGAGGATGTGGCAAATATGGATGCGGCGGTACATCTGACGCTGCAATCGGCGTTTATTACCGCCGGACAGCGCTGTACCTGCGCGCGACGCCTTCTGGTAAAACAGGGTGCGCAGGGAGATGCATTTCTGGCGCGGCTGGTTGACGTCGCCGGACGTCTGCAGCCCGGCAGATGGGACGACGATCCGCAGCCGTTTATCGGCGGACTGATTTCAGCGCAGGCGGCACAGCATGTGATGGAGGCCTGGCGTCAACGAGAGGCATTAGGCGGTCGCACGCTACTGGCGCCGCGGAAGGTCAAAGAGGGAACCTCTCTGCTGACGCCTGGCATCATTGAGCTGACGGGCGTCGCGGATGTGCCGGATGAAGAGGTGTTTGGTCCGCTGCTGAACGTCTGGCGTTATGCGCATTTCGATGAGGCGATTCGTCTGGCGAATAATACCCGTTTTGGTCTGTCGTGTGGGCTGGTGTCGACGGATCGCGCGCAGTTCGAACAGCTCTTGCTGGAGGCACGGGCAGGGATCGTTAACTGGAATAAACCGCTCACCGGGGCAGCGAGTACTGCGCCGTTTGGTGGTGTCGGCGCGTCTGGCAACCATCGGCCCAGCGCCTGGTATGCCGCCGATTATTGCGCCTGGCCGATGGCTAGTCTGGAGTCTCCCGAACTGACGTTGCCTGCGACATTAAGCCCCGGCCTCGACTTTTCTCGCAGGGAGGCGGTATGACGGCGCATGAAGTTAATTTTGACGGGCTGGTGGGGCTTACGCACCATTATGCCGGGCTATCCTTCGGCAATGAGGCATCGACCCGCCACCGTTTTCAGATGTCGAATCCTCGTCTGGCGGTAAAGCAGGGGCTGCTAAAGATGAAGGCTTTGGCGGATGCCGGCTTTCCCCAGGCGGTGATCCCGCCGCATGAGCGGCCTTTTATTCCGGCGTTGCGTCAGCTCGGCTTCACGGGTAGCGATGAGCAGATTCTGGATAAGGTTGCGCGTCAGGCGCCACGCTGGCTTTCCAGCGTGAGTTCCGCGTCGCCAATGTGGGTTGCGAATGCGGCGACGGTTTGCCCATCGGCAGACGCGCTGGACGGGAAAGTTCACCTGACGGTGGCGAATTTAAACAATAAATTTCATCGCGCTCTTGAGGCGCCTGTTACCGAAGCGCTGCTACGCGCCATATTTCGCGATGAAAGTCAGTTTTCAGTGCATAGCGCGTTACCGCAGGTCGCATTATTGGGAGATGAAGGCGCGGCGAATCATAACCGTCTTGGCGGCGAGTATGGTTCGGCAGGCGTGCAGCTTTTTGTCTATGGGCGCGAAGAGGAGAATGAAATACGACCCGCTCGTTATCCGGCGCGCCAGAGCCGCGAAGCCAGCGAGGCCGTGGCGCGTCTTAATCAGGTGAATCCGCAACAGGTTATCTTCGCTCAGCAAAACCCGGAGGTCATCGATCAAGGCGTATTCCATAATGATGTCATCGCCGTTTCGAATCGACAGGTATTGTTTTGTCACGAAGCGGCGTTTGCCCGTCAGAAAGTGCTCATTAATCAGTTGCGTACGCGCGTTGACGGTTTTATGGCGATAGAGGTGCCCGCCGGCGAGGTTTCTGTATCAGATGCTGTGGCCACCTACCTGTTTAATAGTCAGTTGCTAAGCCGTGACGACGGCTCAATGCTGTTAGTGTTGCCGCGGGAATGTCAGAACCATGCCGGCGTCTGGCGCTATCTGAATAAGCTGGTGGCGGAGGATAACCCCATCAGCGCGATGCAGGTGTTTGATTTGCGAGAAAGTATGGCCAACGGCGGCGGCCCGGCCTGTCTGCGATTACGCGTGGTGTTAACAGAAGAAGAACGACGGGCGGTGAATCCAGCGGTAATGATGAATGACGCTCTGTTTACGGCCCTTAACGCGTGGGCGGATCGTTATTATCGCGATCGCCTGACCGCCGCCGATCTGGCCGATCCGTTATTATTGCGAGAAGGCCGGGAGGCGCTGGATGTGTTAACGCGTCTGCTGGATTTGGGGTCGGTTTATCCTTTCCAGCAAACGGGGGCGGCTGATGGATAACTTTCTGGCGTTGACGCTAAGCGACACGACACCACGGGTGACGCAGGGGAAGGGCGCGGGTTTTCGCTGGCGCTGGTTAGGCCATGGTCTGCTTGAACTCACGCCCGATGCGCCGGTCGACCGCGCGTTAATTCTTTCTGCGGGGATACACGGCAATGAAACCGCGCCGGTCGAGATGCTGGATAAGCTGCTGTCGGCGCTGTTTTCAGGAAGCTTGATGTTAACGTGGCGAGTGCTGGTGGTACTCGGCAATCCGCAGGCGCTGGCGGCGGGAATACGCTATTGTCACAGCGATATGAACCGTATGTTTGGCGGGCGTTGGCAGTCCTTTGCCGAAAGCGATGAAACGCGGCGGGCGCGTGAGCTGGAGCTAAGTCTGGAGACCTTCTTTTCCTCTGGTCAGGCGCGGGTACGCTGGCATCTGGATCTGCATACCGCCATTCGTGGCTCGCATCATTTGCGTTTTGGCGTATTGCCGCAGCGCGACCGCCCGTGGGAGACAGATTTTCTGGCATGGCTGGGCGCGGCAGGACTGGAGGCGTTGGTATTTCATCAGGCGCCCGGCGGTACGTTTACGCACTTTAGCTCTGAACATTTCGGCGCGCTTTCCTGTACGCTGGAGTTGGGAAAGGCGTTGCCGTTTGGGCAAAACGATCTGACGCAGTTCAGCGTAACCTCGCAGGCGTTGTCGGCGCTGTTGAGCGGTGTCGAAACGTCAACCTCGTCTTCTCCGCCGCTACGCTATCGGGTGGTGTCGCAAATCACGCGTCACAGCGATAAGTTCACGCTTTATATGGATGCGCAAACGCTGAATTTTGCTGCCTTTGCGAAGGGAACGTTGCTGGCCGAGGAGGGGGATAAGCGTGTGACGGTGACGCATGACGTTGAATATGTTCTCTTTCCTAATCCCTCTGTCGCCTGCGGATTGCGGGCTGGATTAATGCTGGAAAGACTGCCTTGATAAATGTCCCTGTAAGCTCACGTTAGGATTACAGGGATGATTTGGGACACAGTTTCATGCTATTACGGATTATTCCTGGAGAATTGCTTTATTAATAAGCGTTGCTGCGTTATAGTTCTGCATAATTTCTGCTATATCATGCTACTGTATATTTATCTTTCAACTCTGCGCAATTTATTCTTTTTTTCTTCACAATTGGCGAAAAAGTGTTTTTTATACTTTCATTGTTTTACCGTTGTTATGACTAATTGACGCTAAGACGGTTAAAGTTAATCACGACAACACGGCGCTGTTTTAAATATGCCGTAAAAATAACTGAAAGGAAGGATGGAAATATGCGTAAACTGACTGCTCTATTTGTTGCCTCTACCCTGGCGATGGGTGCTGCGAATCTGGCTCATGCCGCTGAGACTACCACCGCCGCGCCAGCGGATGCGAAGCCAATGATGCAGCATAAAGGTAAATTTGGCCCACATCACGATATGATGTTTAAAAACCTGAACCTGACAGACGCACAGAAGCAACAAATTCGCGACATTATGAAAGCGCAGCGCGAGCAAATGAAACGTCCGCTGCTGGAAGAGCGTCGCGCCATGCATGATATTATTGCCAGCGATACCTTCGATAAAGCCAAAGCCGAAGCGCAAATTACGAAAATGGAAGCGCAGCGCAAGGCCAATATGCTGGCGCATATGGAAACCCAGAATAAAATTTATAACGTTCTGACGCCGGAGCAGAAAAAGCAATATAACGCTAATTTTGAGAAGCGTCTGACAGAACGCCCGGCGCAAGAAGGTAAAATGCCTGCTGCGGCAGAATAACTTTCCACATAATTTAAGACCGCCGGTCTTGTCGACAACACAATCGTTGAGGTGGACAGGATCGGCGGTTTTCTTTATGACTGGCGACAATCGGTGTGCAGTTCAATGATCTCATATTGACCTGACATTAGCGGCTTACAGAGAATTTTATAGCCGTCCTGATCAAAGCCCGCAGGTGTGCGCACCAGTGTGGCGGCCTCATCCAGCGAGGGTACCGCCCCCAGCCATAACCAGTTGTTGATAATGTGGAACTGGGTCATTTGTGGGCGGCTCTCTTTTAACGCGATAGCGCCTTTCCAGGGCCAGCAAACCACACGTAACCGTTCCAGTGAGGCCTGCAGACGAAGAAAATGCGCCTGCGGGGTTTCTTGCCCACAGCACGCGCCAGCGCAGCGCTTCAGAGCGAAACGAAAACAGGCGCGACCACGGCTTACCGGTTCAAGCCCCAGCAGGCCATAACACAATTTTTGTTCATCGGCGAGGTTCTGTAAGCTTTGCAGCGCTGCCCGACGGTTGGCGAAGAGCCCAAACAAGTTCGGCTCATGGGAAAAATCGACGCTGCGGGCGGAAACGACCTCAATCTTTTGTTCGCTCAACTGTAGAGAGCAAAGCTGGCGATTACGCCGTAACCGCTTGTTAAACAGCGGCTGTTGTTCTTTGATCAGCCGCGCCTCCAGCAGCAACGCGCCCATTTCCCCAGCGGTGCAGATCCAGCTTATCCGCCGCGCCTGTCGCAGCATAGCGGCCTCGTCAGGCGTTCGCAGATGTGAGAGCACCCGGCTGCGAATATTTACGCTTTTACCGATATAAAGCGGCAGCGTATCGCTTTCGCTATGAAATATATAGACGCCCGGTAAGGCTGGCGCTTCGCTGAGGAAAGGACGTAAATGTTCTGGATATTCGTAAATGGCCGCCGCTTCAAACTCAAGGCGGGGGGCTGATTGACGCCGTACCACAGTGATCTCCGTTAACTGGTTATTCATCCAGTATAACAGCGGATGGGTGATTAAAAAAGAGGCTGGGAAGAGAGGAGGCCGGATAGACGAGCGATATCCGGCGCAACAGTAGAAGTACGCTTACTTTTTCCAAAAGTCGTCGAATACCGTAATCGGTAAACGGCGCTTATGTTCAGTTTTTACATACCAGCCTTCGATAGTTTTAGCGATGGCGGGGTCCAGCGTTTTGCCTTCCAGGTAATCGTCAATATTGTCATACGTTACGCCCAGCGCGGCTTCATCAGGCAGTGAAGGGCGGTCGTCTTCCAAATCGGCGGTGGGGACTTTTTTATACAGATGCTCAGGACAGCCCAGCTCTGCGAGAAGCTGTTTGCCCTGGCGTTTGTTAAGGCGATGAAGCGGGTTAATGTCGGTACCGCCATCGCCATATTTGGTGAAGAACCCGGTTATCGCTTCCGCCGCATGGTCGGTGCCCACCACGACGCCGTGAGTCATACCGGCGATGCTATATTGCGCTTTCATTCGCTCACGCGCTTTTTCATTGCCGCGAACAAAATCGCTCAGCTCAATTCCCGCTTCGCGCAGCGCCTGCTCGCTGGCGAGGACGGCGCCTTTAATATTGACGGTGAGTACTCTGTCCGGCTGAATAAAAGCAATGGCGTCCTGGCAATCCTGTTCATCGGCCTGTACGCCATAAGGCAGACGAACGGCGATAAACTGCAGCGCATTATCACCAGTCTCTTCCCGCAATTCGGCGATAGCCATCTGGCTGAGTTTCCCGGCCAGCGTCGAATCCTGCCCGCCGCTAATGCCTAACACCAGCGATTTCAAAAAGGGATAGGTTTTCAGGTACGCTTTAAGAAAATCCACGCTGCGGCGAATTTCTTCTTCAGGGTTGATATGTGGTTTCGCGCCAAGCGCCTGGATTATCTCTTGCTGCAGAGTCATTTAACCCCCTTCGACATTAAAAAAATGAATCTTTACCCTGTTAAAGCTAACCCTTCGCCGCTGAAACGACAAGGTTTGGCGGGCTAAGCGGTGTTTAAAACAACATATCGCCGCGTTAGAGAATTTTCCGAAAGGCTTTTTGTGGCGGGTCGCGGCTTGAAAAATATTCTGATGTATTCCAGGCTTACATAACACGCTGATAAACAAGAGGACGGAAAATGAACAAGAACGTAGCAGGAATTTTAAGCGCAGCGGCGGTAATGACTATGCTGGCAGGCTGTACGGCGTATGATCGTACAAAAGACCAATTTGTTGAGCCTGTCGTTAAAGATGTTAAAAAAGGAATGAGCAGGGCACAGGTTGCGCAGATTGCGGGCAAACCGTCATCTGAAGTGAGCATGATTCATGCGCGCGGTACCTGTCAGACCTACATCCTGGGTCAACGTGATGGTAAAGCGGAAACCTACTTTGTTGCGCTGGATGATACCGGGCACGTGATTAACTCCGGCTACCAGACCTGTGCGGAGTACGACACTGACCCACAGGCGCCGAAGCAGTAACAACTGTACATTGCCTGAACATTCAAGGAAACCGGCCTGCGAGCCGGTTTTTTTGTGCCTGCAATAACCTTATTTATTATCGCGAATTATTTGCCCGAAATGTGAGGGGGGTCATAACGCCAGGTCAATGAGAGACAATTTAGTGGGTCAAGGAAATACCATCCGGCGGTCCGATCCCGTATACTCATTTCAGCCACCTAAAAAAGTAAATCCGGTTACGCAAGTCGCCCAGAGTATGGATGCAGGTTGAGGCTTGCGGCGTATCTGGTTGACAGATAATCGCACATGAGGAAGGTTTTTATGGAAAAGAAACACATTTATCTGTTTTGTTCTGCGGGCATGTCAACATCGTTACTGGTATCAAAAATGCGCGCTCAGGCTGAAAAATATGAAGTACCGGTTATTATTGAAGCATTCCCTGAAACCCTGGCCGGTGAAAAAGGCCCGGCAGCGGACGTCGTGTTATTAGGCCCGCAAATTGCTTATATGCTCCCCGAAATTCAGCGTTTATTACCCGGTAAACCGGTAGAAGTCATTGATTCAATGTTGTACGGCAAGGTAGATGGTTTAGGCGTGCTTAAAGCTGCGGTAGCGGCAATTAAAAAAGCCGCCGCGAATTAATTATTTTTTAATTTTTCCCGTCAAAGAGTTATTTCATACACTAACCGCAATATTTTATTGCGGTATTTAAGGGTATTTTTCTATGAGTAACGTCATTGCTTCACTTGAAAAGGTACTCCTTCCTTTTGCTGTAAAAATAGGAAAGCAGCCACACGTTAATGCAATCAAGAACGGCTTTATTCGTTTAATGCCATTAACCCTTGCGGGGGCGATGTTTGTATTAATTAATAACGTTTTCCTGAGCTTTGGGGAGGGGTCGTTTTTTTATTCCATGGGCATTCGGCTTGATGCCTCAACCATTGAAACACTTAATGGATTGAAAGGCATCGGCGGGAACGTCTATAACGGCACATTGGGCATTATGTCGCTCATGGCGCCATTTTTTATCGGCATGGCGTTGGCGGAAGAGCGCAAGGTTGATGCGCTGGCCGCCGGACTGCTCTCCGTGGCGGCATTTATGACCGTAACGCCGTATAGTGTCGGCGAGGCCTATGCCGTAGGCGCAAACTGGCTGGGCGGCGCGAATATTATCTCCGGTATTATTATTGGCCTGGTGGTCGCGGAGATGTTTACATTTATTGTCCGGCGCAACTGGGTGATTAAACTACCGGACAGCGTACCGGCTTCGGTGTCTCGTTCATTCTCAGCATTAATTCCCGGCTTTATTATTCTCTCTATTATGGGGATTATTGCCTGGGCGCTGTCTAATTACGGTTCTAACTTCCATCAGATTATTATGGACACTATCTCTACGCCGCTGGCATCGCTGGGTAGCGTGGTAGGGTGGGCATATGTCATTTTTGTACCGCTGCTGTGGTTCTTTGGTATTCATGGTTCGCTGGCGCTGACCGCGCTGGACAGCGGCATCATGACGCCCTGGGCGCTGGAAAACATCTCTATTTACCAGCAGTATGGCTCCGTCGATGCGGCGCTGGAAGCCGGTAAAACGTTCCATATCTGGGCGAAACCGATGCTGGATTCTTATATCTTCCTCGGTGGTAGCGGCGCAACGCTGGGTCTGATCATCGCTATCTTCCTCGCATCTCGTCGCGCGGACTATCGCCAGGTGGCAAAACTGGCGCTGCCGTCAGGTATCTTCCAGATTAACGAACCCATCCTGTTTGGCCTGCCGATTATTATGAACCCGGTGATGTTTATCCCCTTCATTCTGGTTCAGCCGATTCTGGCGGCGATTACGCTGGTGGCTTACTATTTGGGTATTATTCCGCCGATTACCAATATTGCGCCGTGGACCATGCCAACCGGGTTGGGGGCGTTCTTTAACACCAACGGCAGTGTCGCCGCGTTGCTGGTTGCGCTATTTAACCTGGCGGTCGCTACCCTGATTTATCTCCCCTTCGTGGTGGTGGCTAACAAAGCGCAGAACGCCATCGAGCAGGAAGAAAGCGAAGAAGATATCGCTAACGCACTGAAATTCTAAACTCCGCGCCGGCATGGGATGCCATGCCGGGCTGAATCAGAGGAAAGACTATGTTTGATCTTGAAAATGTTGTAGATAACCAGACAGCGGCTGAGGAACTCGAAGAAGTCGTTATGGGGCTTATCATCAATTCTGGTCAGGCGCGCAGCCTGGCATATGGCGCGCTCAGAAAAGCGAAAGAAGGCGATTTTGAGGCGGCGAAAGCGATGATGGACCAGTCGCGCATAGCGCTCAATGAAGCGCATCTTGTGCAGACAAAACTCATCGAAGGCGATCAGGGCGAAGGCAAAATGAAAGTCAGTCTGGTCCTGGTTCACGCTCAGGATCATTTGATGACCTCAATGCTGGCTCGTGAACTGATCGCTGAGTTGATTGAGCTCCATGAGAAACTGAAATAACAGGGGGCGGATGATGCAGCTACAGGTTAACGCAACGGAAATCAAAACGGTTTATGAGCAGCAGCTCTTCAATGGCAAAAATTTCCATGTGTTTATCTATAACAAGACGGAAAGCGTCACCGGGCTGCATCAGCACGACTACTATGAATTTACCCTGGTATTAACCGGACGTTATTACCAGGAGATCAACGGGAAGCGTGTGCTGCTGGAACGTGGAGATTTTGTTTTTATCCCGGTGGGGTCGAACCACCAAAGTTTCTATGAGTTTGGCGCAACGCGTATTCTGAACGTAGGAATTAGTAAACGTTTTTTTGAACAGCATTATCTTCCGTTACTGCCGTTTTGTTTTGTGGCATCGCAGGTATACAGGGCGAATAGCACCTTCCTTACCTATATTGAAACGGTGATTGCGTCGTTGAACTTTCGCGGTAATGGGCTCGACGAATTTATTGAAGTGGTGACATTTTATATTATAAACCGCTTACGTCATTACCGCGAAGAGCAGGTTTATGATGATATTCCACAATGGCTGAAAGCAACCGTGGAGATAATGCATGATAAAACGCAGTTTGGCGAACATGCGCTGGAAAATATGGTGCGCCTGTCGGCAAAATCCCAGGAGTATCTGACGCGCGCCACCCGACGTTATTACAGCAAAACGCCGATGCAAATCATTAATGAGATTCGCATTAATTTTGCCAAGAAACAGTTGGAAATGACCAACTATTCGGTTACGGATATTGCTTATGAAGCCGGGTATAGCAGTCCAAGTCTGTTTATTAAAACGTTTAAGAAGATGACCTCATTCACGCCGAATAGTTATCGGAAGCGATTGACGGAAATTAATGAGTAACGGTTTGCATTGCTCGATTAATTACATTTCACGCTTGCCCCAATAGCGCGGGGAACGTCACGCTATTTCTTACGAGCGGGCATAGCGTAATACATATCAGTGTCATACACTGAAGGGAGATATTATGAGCCAGAAATTAAAAGTCGTCACTATTGGTGGCGGGAGCAGCTACACCCCTGAATTACTTGAAGGCTTTATTAAACGCTACCATGAATTACCTGTCACTGAATTATGGCTGGTTGACGTTGAAGACGGGAAAGAGAAGCTGGACATTATTTATGATCTCTGCCAGCGAATGATTGATAAAGCAGGCGTTCCGCTAAAATTGTATAAAACGCTGGATCGTCGGGAAGCGCTGAAAGACGCTAATTTTGTTACTACCCAGCTGCGCGTTGGTCAACTCAAAGCCCGTGAACTGGACGAGCGTATCCCGCTTAGCCACGGCTATCTGGGGCAAGAAACCAACGGCGCTGGCGGTTTATTTAAAGGGTTGCGCACCATTCCGGTTATTTTTGACATCATTAAGGATGTTGAGGAATTATGTCCGAATGCGTGGGTCATTAACTTTACTAATCCGGCGGGGATGGTGACGGAAGCGGTTTATCGCCATACCAACTTTAAAAAATTCATCGGCGTATGTAATATTCCTGTCGGCATGAAAATGTTTATTCATGACGTGCTGGCGCTGAATGAGAATGACGATCTTTCCATTGACCTGTTTGGTCTAAACCATATGGTCTTTATTAAAGATGTGCTGGTGAATGGCACCTCACGGTTCGCAGAATTACTGGATGGCGTGGCGTCCGGTCAGTTGAAAGCGTCAACCGTAAAAAATATCTTTGATCTGCCGTTTAGTGAAGGATTGATTCGCTCGCTGAACATGCTGCCGTGCTCTTATTTGTTGTATTACTTCAAGCAAAAAGAGATGCTGGCGATTGAAATGGGCGAATATTACAAAGGCGGCGCGCGCGCTCAGGTCGTACAGAAAGTGGAGAAACAACTCTTCGACTTGTACAAAAATCCTGAGCTAAACGTGAAGCCGAAAGAGCTTGAACAACGCGGCGGCGCTTATTATTCCGATGCCGCTTGTGAAGTCATTAACGCTATTTATAATGACAAGCAGACTGAGCATTACGTTAATATTCCACATCATGGGCATGTCGAGAATATCCCGGCGGACTGGGCGGTGGAAATGACCTGCATTCTGGGACGCAATGGCGCGACGCCGCACCCGCGTATCACCCGTTTTGACGAAAAAGTGCTGGGGCTTATCCACACTATTAAAGGATTTGAGGTTGCGGCCAGCAATGCGGCGCTGAGCGGAAACTTTAATGATGTGCTGCTGGCGCTTAACCTGAGTCCGCTGGTGCATTCCGACCGCGACGCAGAAGTCCTGGCGCGTGAGCTCATTCTGGCGCATGAAAAATGGCTGCCTAATTTTGCCGCTTGCATCGAAGCGCTTAAAGGTAAGCACCACTGACAGAGGTAGGCTATGGAACGCGTGTTGATTGTGAATGCCGATGATTTTGGCCTGAGTAAAGGGCAAAATTACGGCATTGTTGAAGCATATCGCAACGGCGTTGTGACCTCCACGACGGCGCTGGTCAATGGCGAGGCTATTGGCCATGCGGCGCAGCTTAGCCGCGAGCTGCCTGCGCTTGGGGTGGGAATGCATTTTGTTTTGACGTTAGGCAAACCGGTGTCAGAGATGCCGGGCCTGACGCGAGACGGCCTGTTGGGGAAATGGATCTGGCAAATGGCGGAGGAGGATACGCTTCCGCTGGATGAAATTGCGCATGAACTGGCGTGTCAGTATCAGCGTTTCATCGACGTATTTGGCCGCGAGCCAACGCATCTCGACAGCCACCATCATGTGCATATGTTCCCGCAAATTTTCCCCATCGTCGCCCGCTTTGCGGCGCAGCGCGGGATTGCGTTACGTATTGACCGCCAGACGGTGTTGAACGCCGACGATCTGCCGTCGGATTTGCGCAGCACTCAAGGATTTAGTAGTGAATTTTACGGCGAGGAGATCACCGAAGCGTGCTTTTTACGCATTCTGGATGCCTCGGCGCATCGAGGAGAAGCCTCTCTGGAGGTGATGTGTCATCCGGCGTTTGTGGACAACATTATTCGCCAGAGCGCCTATTGTTACCCCCGCTTAACTGAACTGGAGGTGTTGACGTCTGCGTCACTCAAGGCAGCGATTGCGGAACGTGGATATCGTCCTGGCAGTTTTCTTGATATTTAGCTCCTGAGTTTGCGGCGCAAGAATGCGCCGCATTTTTTGTCGTTTATGCAGGAATCGCGTTAATTTTCCCCGCACGCGACCAGACACGGTGTGCCACCATCAGCGTCAATAGAGTGTCCATAAAGTGGTGGTCAACGTTATCTGCCTCAACAAGTCCTTCTTCCCCCTGGCTATCAATGTTTAAAAGCGCCTTAAACCGTCGGGCGTCGCCTGCCAGTGCGATGGGCTTCAGATGTTTGTAGGCTTCCAGAAGGTAGTAACGGGCATCGCCACAACTCTCGATATCGGCAATATTGCCGCACGGTACTATTACCGCATCGACCGTTAGCGACGGCGCGCCGGCAAAGGTTGCCGCAATCGTTAATGTTGAACCGTCATCAGCCGTTACTTCACCCATCCGTGAATAGAGCAGTTTTGCGTGGACGCCTTTGGCTTTTAAAGCCTGCAAAATGGTCAGCAGATCGGCGGCGTTAACCTTGTCGTTCAGCAGAATAGCGACCACGCGACCTTTAACATCGCCGTCTGGCACCGCATACAGGCTGAGCGCCGGATCTTTTTTCAGACCGTTGACATCAGGAGGCGGGGCAATTTGCGTTTGCTCATGGGTGAGTGCAAAACCGAGATTATGCGCGACGCCCTGAGCCAGCGTGACATCAATATGCGCTAACTGATCGACCACCCGCTCCCGAATATACGCGCGGGCGACTTTACCTAGTTCAAAGCTGAACGCGTCAATAATATGCTGCTGTTCTATCGGCGTCTGACTGAGCCAGAACAGGCGAGGATGCGCGTAATATTCACCGAAAGAGGGGCTGCGTTCGCGGATTTTATTGCCATCCACGCGTTCCTGGTATGATTCGAAGCCGCCGCGTTTTGGCGCTGGCGGCGTTTCGCGCGGCCAGTTGTCATTAATGGAGTTCGGTTCATAGTTCGCCGGATTGGTGTCGATATCCATCCGGTGCATACCGTCACGCTGGAAGTTATGGTAGGGGCAGGTAGGGCGGTTAATCGGAATTTCGTGGAAGTTTGGCCCGCCCAGGCGGCTGATTTGCGTGTCGGTATAAGAGAACAGACGCCCCTGTAACAGCGGATCGTTGGTAAAATCAATGCCGGGAACAATATGTCCTGGATGAAATGCCGCCTGTTCGTTTTCAGCGAAAAAGTTATCCGGATTACGGTTTAACACCATTTTGCCGACGCGTTGTACTGGCACCAACTCTTCCGGAATCAGTTTGGTCGGATCGAGCAGATCAAAATCGAATTTAAATTCATCCTCTTCGGCAATGAGTTGTAGGCCCAGCTCGTATTCCGGGAAATCGCCCGCTTCGATGGCCTCCCACAGATCCCGGCGGTGAAAATCCGGATCGCGACCGGTCAGTTTTTGTGACTCATCCCATACCAGCGAGGCTTTACCTGCCAACGGTTTCCAGTGGAAACGGACAAAGGTCGCTTTCCCTTGTGCATTGATCAGACGGAAGGTGTGAATGCCGAACCCTTCCATCGTCCGATAACTCCGTGGAATACCGCGATCCGACATTGCCCACATGACGTTGTGCAGCGTCTCAGGCTGTAAGGAAACATAGTCCCAGAAGGTGTCGTGCGCGCTCTGTCCTTGCGGAATAGCCCAATGAGGTTCGGGCTTAACGGCGTGCACAAAATCCGGAAACTTATGCGCATCCTGGATAAAAAAGATCGGCGTGTTATTACCGACGAGATCGAAAATTCCCTCTTCGGTATAAAATTTGGTCGCAAAACCGCGGATATCACGTACGGTATCAGCAGACCCCGCGCCGCCCTGTACTGTCGAAAAGCGAACAAAGACCGGGGTAATTTTCTGTGGATCGCACAGAAACGCGGCTTTCGTGATGTCGCTCAGATCCTTATATGGCTGAAAATAGCCGTGCGCTGCAGATCCGCGGGCGTGAACGATCCTCTCCGGGATACGCTCATGGTCAAAGTGGGTAATTTTCTCGCGCAGGATAAAATCTTCCAACAGCGTAGGGCCGCGGCTGCCGGCGCGAAGAGAATTTTGATCGTCGGCGATGCGCACGCCCTGATTGGTGGTCAGCGCATGATTTTCGCTGCCTTTACGAAAGGTGTCGAGGGCGGTGAGCTTATCATTCGCGGTCTCGGGCGCTTTTAAGCTGCCGGGGGCCGTCGGTTGCGCGCCCGGCGGCGTCGGTTCTGGCGTGGGGCGATGTGAACCGTCTGACGGCGCCAGGGAGTCCAGGCCGGGCTGTGATTCACGGGTATCATGCACGGGGGACTGATGGGGGGATTTCTCATTATGCGACATTGAACTCGTCTCCTGCTTTCATCACTGAAATGGGCGTGGTAGTAGTCAAAATCACTCTAACTATAGAACATTTCAGCAATTATGCCGGGGGAGAGCGGAACGGAAGACAGGGTATAACGGGGAAATCGCACGCGCGGAACAGGACGTCGGGGGCGAAGATCGGCTAAAATAGTGTTTTTCTGATTTTTAGCCTTAGCCTCTTTTAGTGAAGCATTAATGATGAAACCTCTTCGCCAGCAAAATCGCCAGATTATTAGCTATATTCCGCGTGTTGAACCCGCGCCGCCGGAACATGCGATAAAAATGGATACGTTTCGCGACGTCTGGATACTGCGCGGTAAATATGTTGCCTTTGTTCTGACGGGGGAGTCATTTCAACGGTCGCCCGCCTTTAGCGTGCCAGAATCGGCGCAGCGTTGGGCGAATCAGGTTCGCCAGGAAAACGAAATCGCTGACTAAGAAAAAAACAAAACGCCGGTACTGGAGACCGGCGTTTTTAGTGACAGACATTTTGAGTTGCCGATCGTCGTGTCTCAGACGATGTGAACGCCCGATAATGTATTATCGATGCGCCAGTTCAGCGTCTTCTTCGCTATCGAGAATGGTTTTATCGGTCTGCTTCAGCCACTGGCTGGTCAGCGTACCCGCGGTCATTGAGCCGCTCACGTTCAGTGCGGTACGGCCCATATCAATCAACGGTTCGACGGAGATTAACAGCGCGACCAGCGTGACCGGTAAGCCCATGGCAGGCAGCACAATCAGCGCGGCGAAGGTCGCGCCGCCGCCAACGCCGGCAACACCCGCCGAACTTACGGTAACGATACCCACCAGCGTGGCTATCCATACGGGGTCTAAGGGGTTGATGCCGACCGTCGGCGCAACCATTACCGCCAACATCGCAGGATAAAGACCGGCACAACCGTTTTGGCCGATGGTCGCGCCAAAAGAGGCAGCAAAGCTGGCGATGGACTCCGGCACGCCCAGGCGGCGGGTTTGCGCTTCGACATTAAGTGGAATGGAGGCGGCGCTGGAGCGGCTGGTAAAGGCAAATGTCAGCACCGGCCACACCTTGCGGAAATATTTCAGCGGGCTAATCCCGTTCACGCCCAATAGTATGCCGTGAACCACAAACATTATCGCCAGACCAAGATATGACGCTACCACGAAGCTTCCAAGCTTAATAATGTCCTGCAGATTGGAGCCGGCAACCACTTTCGTCATCAGCGCCAGTACGCCGTAAGGCGTAAGTTGCATCACCAGACGCACCAGCTTCATCACCCAGCTTTGCAGGGTATCGATAGCAACAAGCACACGCTCGCCTTTTGGCGCATCATCTTTCAGCAGTTTAAGCGCGGCCACGCCCAGGAATGCGGCGAAAATCACCACGCTGATAATAGACGTAGGATTTGCGCCAGTCAGATCCGCAAATGGATTTTTCGGTACAAAAGACAGCACCAGTTGCGGCACGCTGAGATCGGCCACTTTGCCGACATAGCTCGTCTCAATGGCATTCAGACGCGCGGTTTCCGCGCCGCCCTGAACCAGACCTTCCGCCGTCAGTCCGAACAGATTGGTGACCAGCACGCCCACCAGCGCTGCGATAAGGGTAGTAAACAGCAGCGTGCCGATAGTCAGAAAACTGATTTTCCCCAATTGAGAGGCGTTATGCAGTCGTGCCACGGCGCTTAAAATAGAGGCGAATACCAGCGGCATCACAATCATCTGTAGCAATTGTACATAGCCGTTGCCGACAATATTGAACCACTGAATGGAGTCTTTTAACACCTGACTGTCAGCGCCATAAATGGTGTGCAGGGCCAGACCAAAGACCACGCCCATCACAAGGCCGACAAGCACTTTTTTTGCCAGACTCCACTGTTTATGACGGGCCTGCGCCAGTACAAACAGCAGAATGACGAACACCGCAATGTTCGCAATTAATGGAAAATTCATCCCCGTTCTCCTGATTTTTTTATTATGAAGCGCTGTGTTTTAGCGATTCTGTTCGCGCAAGATTAGCAGAACTGTGAGCTGGCTCTTATATTCAAATGGAATGGTTTATACCAAAAATGACTTTGGCGTTGATTTACTAATCAATCTGGTGATTTATAAAACGATTGAACTGCATTTGCAGGATAGTGATCATCTGCGAAGACCAGCGTATGACGTTGTTTTCCGGCATGGACTGCGGCATCCACACCGCCCAGGCAAACAACGCCATACATAAAAATCGCTCCAGTTGATTGCCTTTGCGCGGCGCCAGAATAGGCAGGCGGAAACGCCAGCGGCACGGCCACAGTAAGGGAACGCCTGCTGGGGTGAGCATATCCGCGACGATATGGCTTAAATAGCCGAGTACCATGCCTTGCAGCGCATCCGCCGGGATAATCCACGTATCCGGTACCTTGAGATAAAAGGTCGCCAGTAGGGCAAAGACCGCTAGCAGACTATGGGTAAACCCCCGGTGACCGAATGCGCGGGCGATCGGTTTCGATACCCATTTCAGGCGCTGACCAAGAAAAGATTTGGGGTGGTCGATATCCGGCAGCAGACAGGTCAAAATAGCCGAAGGAATAATATGCCACCAGTCGCCGTGTGCAAGGACGGGCGTTAACTCGGCATTCTTGGCGAAAACCGCGCTGGCTATAGAAAAAAGAAGATGTCCTTCCGCCGTCATGATAAAACCCATTAAACTGTCAATTCATACAGTATAGGGTTTTTATACAGTAGGCGGAAGTGGTGACGTTGTAACTCTTTGTCTCTGTCAAAGCCGCTTGCCGTCTGGCTCAGCGGCTAATTGCCCGTTGACTTTGTTTCGGAAACATCTTAACCGAGTAGATGCGCCGCCGTCAGCTCTGTCAGTGAGTTAAGTTTGACATTCGCCAGCGCAAAGCGCGGATCATGCTGGTTTTCTTCTGCTGGCACCACAATGGCGCGCATTCGCGCCGCCTTTGCCGCGATTAGACCATTCACCGAATCCTCCAGCGCCACGCAGGTTAATGGATCAACGCCTAATTTGGCCGCACAATCCAGATAGACCTGCGGATGCGGTTTGCTGTAGGGCAATTTTTCCGCAGAGGCCAGCGCGTCAAAACTGTCGCGCAGCTCAAACATGGTGAGCACTTTTTCCAGCATATGCAGCGGCGATGCCGAGGCAAGCCCCACTAATAGCCCCTGCGCTTTACACAGCGCCACGGCCTCGCGCACACCCGGTAAAAGAGGGCGCGTCTCTTCGATAAGCGTAATCGCGCGGGCAATAACACGGTTTGTCACTTCCTGGCGATCGGGGCCGCTCCACGGTTGCTGCGCAAACCAGAGATCGACAACCATATCAATGCGTAGCCCAAGCGTGTCTGGTAACTCATGGCGCCGAGTAATATCTACGCCTAAACTTGCCATCACGTCCAGTTCAGCGCGATCCCAGAGCGGTTCGGAATCGATCAGTAGTCCATCCATATCGAAAATTGCAGCAAGAATTTGACGTGGGGTTGACATCACAACCTCTCCTGTTGAGATTAAAAAATAACGAATTAAGCGTTCATTATGACCATGTTCTTAGTATATCGCCCTTAAAGATCAGGCGAAAACGGGAATCAACAGGTAGACTTAGGCCAAAACGACGCGTCTTTATCAAGGGGAACTCATGACGTATCAACAAGCTGGACGCATTGCAATCCTAAAAAGAGTTGTTGGGTGGGTTATTTTTATTCCGGCACTGCTTTCCACGCTCATCTCAGTCCTTAAATTTATGTATGCGCACAGTGAAAAGCAGGAGGGGATAAATGCGGTAATGCTGGATTTTACCCACGTAATGATAGACATGATGCGCGTGAATACGCCGTTTCTGAATGTTTTTTGGTACAACTCGCCGACGCCGAATTTTCAGGGAAGCCTGAATATCGGTTTCTGGCTCATTTTTATTCTGATTTTTGTCGGGCTGGCGATGCAGGATTCCGGCGCCAGAATGAGCCGCCAGTCACGTTTTTTGCGTGAAGGCGTGGAAGATCAGTTGATCCTGGAAAAAGCAAAAGGCGCGGAAGGGCTAACGCGTGAGCAGATAGAGTCACGTATCGTGGTGCCGCACCATACCATCTTTTTACAGTTTTTCCCGCTCTATATTTTGCCGGTCATTATTATCGTGCTCGGTTACTTTTTCTTTTCCTTGTTAGGCTTCATGTAAACTGAAAAATGCCGGATAGCCCGTATCCGGCATGGGCTGTACCTATACCGCAAGCAGCCGATCCATCGCTTTTTGCGCAGTAGCCAGGTGCTGACCGCCAAACAGCCTTGCCCGATTAAGCAGGGTGTAGAGCTGGTAAATCGGCTGCCTGTCGAGAAAATCCAGCGGTAGCGGCGAAACGGACTGATAGCCGTCATAAATCTGCGGTGGCTGATCGGTATGCAGCGGCAGCATCGCCAGATCGCATTCTCTGTCGCCCCAATAGCAGGCTGGATCGAAGATATAGGGGCCGTCAGGGCCAAGCGCGCAGTTCGCCGACCATAGATCGCCATGCAAAAGAGAAGGCTGAGGTTGATGCGACGCCAGACGTTGCTGAACATGTTCAACAATGGCGTCAATATTACCAAAGGTAATGCCTTTTTCCGCGGCGAGTTCAAGCTGCCAGCCAATGCGCTGTTCGGCGAAAAAAGTCGACCAACGGCGTTGCCAGGTATTCGGCTGCGGCGTGGTAGAGAGCGCGTTGTCAAAATCGAGACCGAATTGAGGTTGATCGCTCCATTGGTGCAGACGCGCCAGCTGTTGCCCAAGAATAAACGCATTATGGGCATCCAGCGGGCGGGGCGAGAGGTAGTCCATGACTAAAAAGCTGTAATCCCGATCCGAACCTACCGCCCATACCTTAGGCACAACAACGGTTTTACTGCGGGAGAGCAGTTCCAGCTGATCGGCTTCAGCGGTAAAACCGCGAAGCATTTCTCGTTCATCGCACTTCACGAAAAAATCATGGCCTGCATAACGTAAATGCCATGCGGCATGAACTTCTCCGCCAGGCAGTTCATTACGCAGTTCGATTTCGCCTTCACCGACTTGCTCGCTTAAAAGACGACTGATAGCTTGCCACATAATGTCTCTCCCCACGTTGTCTGCCAGATCATAAGGTTAGCGCAAAAATGCGGTTAAAAAATACGAACTAACGCACATCGCGGACGCGCCGCGGCGGGAATGGCACTTATTGTGCGTTTTTACTCCACGCCTCCCAGGTCGTCACGGTAATGTCGACATCCTTATCTAACGCGCTTTTTGCAAGTCCGGCGACAAGCGCTTTGATTTCATCAGCGCTCTGAGCGCTAACAAAGCCAAACGTATTGGTGCCGAGCTCATGCACATTCCCTTCATCGTCCGTTAATGTCAGCAAAAAACCGCTGCGCGTCAGATGATTATTGAGTTCGTTAATCTCGGTCAGGGAATCTTCATGGAAGGTTACGGTAATAACATAACGGGTAATATCGCCACTGGCCATCGTTCACCTCGTTGGGAGCAACTGTGTTTTTAACAGCGGCGGATGCGCCGCCCGTTAACCGATTTTCCGGTTTCCCCCTCGGCGAGGGGGAAACGATTATTGCGCGGAAAGATAGGCGTATATTTTTTGGGTATCGTCACGAGAACACAGACGCGTACCTTGATTGAGCGTAGCGGCGCTGCCTGCCGCCACACCGAAGCGCACCATCTCTTCCAGCGACGCGTCTTGCGCCAGTTTTAACGTCATCGCGCCTACCATACTGTCGCCTGCGCCAACAGTACTTTGACTTTTCACCGGGGGAGGAACAACCTGGATGCAATTCTCACTGTCTATGCCCAGCGCCCCTTGCGGCCCCAGAGAGACCACTACCCGGCGAGCCTTGCCACTTTGCACTAATTCCTGGGCCGCTTTACGCACATCATCAGGTTGCGTCAGATCGCGATTGACCAACGCGCTCAATTCTTTCAGGTTAGGTTTCACCAGTTCGATATCGCCAAGCGTCAGCGCGGCGGTGAGCGCGTCGCCAGAGCTATCAATAATGCAGCGAATGCCTTGCTTCTGCGCGGCGGAAATCAGTTGCGTGATTTTCTCGACCTTAACGCCGGGCGGAAGGCTGCCGCTGATAACCAGAATTGCCCCGGATTCAATTTCCAGTACCTGTTCTTCAAGCTGGCGAAATTCGTCATCGTCCAGCGTGGCGCCGGGCATAACAAAACGATACTGTTCGCCGCTGGACTCGACGTGGACGTGCAGGTTCTGACGCGTCCAGTCTTTCGCATCGACGGTAGACACGGGGACATTTTCGTCAGCCAGTAGTGCGACCAGATGTTCGCCGGTAGCGCCGCCAGCCGGGAAAATTGCGGTCGCGGCGCCGCCAAGATGCGCAATGGCGCGAGCGACATTAATACCCCCGCCGCCGGGTTCGAATACCGGCGCGGAGCACCGCAGTTTACCTTCGGGATAAATTTGCGGCGTGATTGTTGCGCTATCGAGAGAGGGCGCAAGCGTCAACGTATAGATACGTACCATCGTTACCTCCTGTTAGGCTGATTTCAGTCTGGCACTTAATCCCCGGAAAGTGAAGGAATTAACAATATGATTTTCCGGATCTTTATTTAAAGAAGTACGATGTAAAGTTATATAAATAAATGAATGCTTCGGGAGGGTTCTTATTCAAAAAATGAAATAGTAATTGATTGCTATGTTATTCGGGGCTTCTTATAATTCGCTACCTTTCCAGGGGCGTTTGTCATTGATCCCTATGAAAGTTTCCGGGACCGTCGTGGTCTCTTTTTTAGTTGTACGGACTCTATATAAATGAAGCTTTTGAAGGCAGTACCCGCTGTAGTTATGCTGGCGGGTGGCGTGTTCGCGTCTCTGTATGCCGCCGCCGATGATTCCGTTTTTACTGTCATGGATGATCCCTCCACCGCGAAAAAACCTTTTGAAGGTAATCTGAATGCGGGCTACCTTGCTCAGTCAGGCAATACTAAAAGTTCTTCCTTAACGGCTGACACGGCGATGACCTGGTATGGACAACGTACCGCCTGGTCATTATGGGGCAATGCCAGCAATACCTCCTCTAATGATGAACGCTCTTCAGAAAAATATGCGGTAGGCGCGCGTAACCGTTTTAATATGACGGATTATGATTATACCTTTGGCCAGGCCAGTTGGCTGACAGACCGTTTCAACGGTTATCGTCAGCGCGACGTACTGACCGCCGGTTACGGGCGGCAGTTCCTTAATGGTCCAGTGCACAGCTTCCGTTTTGAATTCGGTCCAGGGGTTCGCTATGACGAACATACGGACGATACCACTGAAACGCAGCCGTTGGGTTATGCTTCCGGCAGCTATGCCTGGCAGTTAACTGACAATGCTAAGTTTACACAGGGGGTGTCAGTATTTGGCGCAGAAGACACCACACTAAATTCGGAAACAGCCCTCAATGTCGCCATTAACGAACATTTTGGTCTAAAGGTGGGGTATAATTTAACGTGGAACTCGCAGCCGCCTGAATCAGCGCCTGAACATACCGATCGCCGCACTACGGTAACGCTGGGCTATAAGATGTAATATTGTACCGGGTTACATTACGTAACCCGGTTATTCCGTGGTGACGCCTCAGAAGAAGAAGGTGATGTCGCCGTTGATATAAGAATAGTCGTCTCCGGTGCGAAATTCCGACGTGACTTTGTTTAAAGAAAGAGAAAATGCGACGGGAGAATAGCCGATGGTGGCACCGACGCGATATTCATCCACGGTTTTATTAATATCCACCGTTTCCATTTTTGTTTGCAGCGTTTTCCCCTGTAACGTGTAGTTTTTATCAACTTCCCTGCGCTCAACGCCAGCAAATACCTTATAGATCAATCCCTCTTTTTGAGTGTGTATTAACCCTCGGCGGGACAGTAACCCAAACCCATTATCAGAGTTGAAGGTCTTATCATTTCCCAGCGCAACGGTTGCGCCGTACCCTAAATACTGGAAGAGATTGCCGCCGACAGCAGAGACTTCTGGATAGAAGCCCACATTGACGCCCAGAATATCAATAGCTGGCGTAAGGGACACCATTCCTTTTGCCGTATAACCATAACGGTTTTCAATTTGATCCTGCCAGGCAGGGTCTTTTTCTGCGCCTATTATTCGATGCGCCCGATTCTGAACCTCCTGACCACCTGCGTCAGGACCAATAACGCCGATATCGGTACCTAAACGATAACGTAACCAATTGGTGGCTAATGAATTCCACTCCAGTCCGGTATGAAGAAAGGCGCTGAACGCGCGGTCGCCTTTGACGGCTTCAGGCTTTCTCTTATTGGCGCCTGATGGAGAATAAATATCTTGCGCGATATGAAAAGAGAGTTGACTGGCGTCAGTGAGATCGTGGCTGTAGCCTAAAAAGAGCCCGGCAGTATAATCACCCCGGTCTGCAGCCTTGTGCCCATAAAGGGCATTTAAGGATGGTTGAAATATACCTGCATCATCATTCGCCACTGAAATAGCAAGGCTACTGGCATTGGCCATTGTGGTCGTACTGAGTATGGCGGCAATCATCGTTGCGCAATAGCTGTATTTGTTCACTTTTTACCCCTGAATATGAAAGTGAATACTCTTATTTTTACAAAGTAATAAGCACAGCAGCATGATGCGCAGTGCTTATTAAACCTTTAAATATAACTAAACTCCTGCCAGCAGCGAGTCATTGAGAGGATACGTTGCCTTAATGTTGAAAAATGGTGTTGAAAAACATGCGTCAGATATTATTGAATATCCATTTTTCATTCGCTATCTGAGTGCGAGAAATTATTGGCTTCACGATTATGCATATAATACGATGTTTTTTGGTATCAACATGAATATCACGTTGTATTCTTTTGAGCTCATTTTCTATGATGACTTCGATGTTTATCTGTTATTAATTTTTACCGTGATAGTGTTGTCTTTAATGATGAGAGTATCTAACGGCTGGTAGGGTAATATAACCAAATTATTACTATCTGAATTATTAGGGCGGTTATTATTAAGGAAGCAAAAGTGAATAAGACCATTAATCTGCTAAAATTACTGCCCGTAGTATTATTAAGCGCATGTACTACATCGTATCCTCCCCAGGATACAACATCGGCACCCGAGTTACCCCATCGTAACGTACTCGTTCAGCAACCTGATAACTGTAGCGTTGGCTGTCCTCAAGGAGGAAGTCAACAAACAATCTATCGCCATGTCTATACGCTCAATAATAATAGCGCCACGAAATTTGCCAACTGGGTTGCCTATAGCGTGACAAAGACCAGCCAGGCAAGCGGTCGCCCGCGGAACTGGGCGCAGGACCCCGATTTACCGCCCTCGGATACGTTGGCCCCTTCCGCCTATAAAAATGCCCATACGCTATTAAAAGTCGATAGGGGACACCAGGCGCCGTTGGCAGGATTGGGCGGCGTATCGGACTGGCCGTCGTTAAATTATTTATCGAATATTACGCCGCAGAAATCCGCCCTGAATCAGGGAGCATGGGCTGCACTGGAAAACCGGGTGCGCGAACTTGCCAAACAGGCTGATGTATCTGTAGTGCACGTAGTGACCGGCCCCCTTTTTGAGCGGCATATCGCCACATTGCCAGAAGATGCGACGGTAGAAATTCCCAGCGGGTACTGGAAGGTTTTATTCACCGGAACGGCGCCGTCAAAAAGTGAAGGAAATTACGCTGCGTTTATTATGGATCAGAATACGCCCCGTTCGGCGAATTTTTGCGACTATCAGGTTACCGTGGAGGCTATCGAACATAAAACGAAGCCAGTGCTGACGCTGTGGTCTGCCTTGCCTGAAGCGGTAGCCAGCGAGGTGAAAACAACAAAGGGGAGTCTGGCGCAGAAGTTAGGTTGTCGATGAGAAGCGCTATACGGCGCGTAGAAAGATAACGGAGAAATCCTGTCAAGGGTCTTGATTTGCTACAGAGTGATGCAATCTCCCTTTTTTTAGTGTTACCATCGTCATGCCGGACGAAAATAGCGATTTTCGTCTGTGTCGAAGGTTGTGCGCCAATTTAGCAATGGTTGGCTAGATGGATACACAACTCACTGTCAATAAATTCATTTTCTCTTTGTATGTGATCTTGCGTATGGGTCACCACTGCAAATAAGGATATTACATGCCTGTTATTACTCTTCCTGATGGCAGCCAACGCCATTATGACCACCCTGTAAGCCCGATGGATGTTGCTCTGGACATTGGTCCTGGCCTGGCGAAAGCCACCATTGCGGGCCGTGTGAATGGCGACCTGGTTGATGCTTCCGATCTGATTGAAAATGATGCGACGCTTTCCATCATCACCGCAAAAGATGAAGAGGGTCTGGAGATCATTCGTCACTCTTGCGCGCATCTGTTAGGTCACGCAATCAAGCAACTTTGGCCGCACACGAAAATGGCGATCGGCCCGGTTGTCGACAACGGTTTTTACTATGACGTTGATCTTGACCGCACGCTAACTCAGGAAGATGTCGAAGCGCTCGAAAAGCGGATGCATGAGCTCGCCGAGAAAAATTACGACGTTATCAAGAAGAAAGTCAGCTGGCACGAAGCGCGTGAAACCTTCGTGAAGCGTGGTGAAAGCTACAAAGTTTCCATTCTTGATGAAAACATTGCTCATGATGACAAGCCAGGCTTGTACCATCATGAAGAATATGTCGACATGTGTCGTGGTCCGCACGTGCCGAATATGCGTTTCTGCCATCACTTTAAACTGATGAAAACTGCCGGCGCATACTGGCGCGGTGACAGCAATAATAAGATGTTGCAGCGTATTTACGGTACGGCATGGGCAGATAAAAAAGCCCTGAACGCTTATCTGCAGCGCCTGGAAGAGGCCGCAAAACGCGACCACCGTAAAATTGGTAAGCAGCTCGACCTGTATCATATGCAGGAAGAAGCGCCGGGCATGGTGTTCTGGCATAACGACGGCTGGACTATCTTCCGCGAGCTGGAGGTCTTTGTTCGTTCTAAACTCAAAGAGTACCAGTATCAAGAAGTTAAAGGCCCGTTCATGATGGACCGTGTGCTGTGGGAAAAAACCGGGCACTGGGACAACTATAAAGATGCGATGTTCACCACATCCTCAGAAAACCGCGAATATTGCATCAAGCCGATGAACTGCCCGGGCCACGTTCAGATCTTTAACCAGGGTCTGAAATCCTATCGAGATTTGCCGCTGCGTATGGCGGAATTCGGTAGCTGCCACCGTAACGAGCCATCAGGCGCGCTGCATGGTCTGATGCGCGTACGCGGCTTTACGCAGGATGATGCGCATATCTTCTGCACCGAAGAGCAGATCCGCGATGAAGTTAACGCTTGTATTCGTATGGTCTACGATATGTACAGCACCTTTGGCTTCGAGAAGATCGTCGTCAAGCTTTCCACTCGTCCTGACAAGCGTATCGGCAGCGATGAGATGTGGGATCGTGCTGAGGCGGATCTGGCGGTTGCGCTGGAAGAAAATAATATCCCGTTTGAGTATCAACTGGGTGAAGGCGCATTCTACGGTCCGAAAATTGAATTTACCTTATATGACTGCCTCGATCGTGCATGGCAGTGCGGTACAGTACAGCTGGACTTCTCCTTACCGTCTCGTCTGAGCGCCTCCTATGTAGGCGAAGACAACGAGCGTAAGGTACCGGTAATGATTCACCGTGCGATTCTTGGGTCGATGGAACGCTTCATCGGTATCCTGACCGAAGAGTTCGCTGGTTTCTTCCCGACATGGCTTGCGCCGGTTCAGGTAGTCGTGATGAATATTACCGATTCGCAGTCTGAATACGTTAACGAATTGACGCAGAAACTACAAAATGCGGGCATTCGTGTAAAAGCAGACTTGAGAAATGAGAAGATTGGCTTTAAAATCCGCGAGCACACTTTACGTCGTGTCCCTTATATGTTGGTCTGTGGTGATAAAGAGGTGGAAGCAGGCAAAGTTGCCGTTCGCACCCGCCGCGGTAAAGACCTGGGCAGTCTGGACGTAAATGACGTGATTGAGAAGCTGCAACAAGAGATTCGCAGCCGCAGTCTTCAACAACTGGAGGAATAAAGTATTAAAGGCGGAAAACGAGTTCAAACGGCGCGTCCGAATCGTATTAATAGCGAAATTCGCGCGCAAGAAGTTCGCTTAACAGGTCTGGAAGGCGAGCAGCTTGGTATTGTGAGTCTGAGAGAAGCTCTGGAAAAAGCTGAAGAAGCCGGAGTAGACTTAGTCGAAATCAGCCCTAACGCCGAGCCGCCGGTTTGTCGTATAATGGATTACGGCAAATTCCTCTATGAAAAGAGTAAGTCTTCTAAGGAACAGAAGAAAAAGCAAAAAGTTATCCAGGTGAAGGAAATTAAATTCCGTCCTGGGACAGATGAAGGCGACTATCAGGTAAAACTCCGCAGCCTGATTCGCTTTCTCGAAGAGGGCGATAAGGCCAAAATCACGCTGCGTTTCCGCGGCCGTGAGATGGCCCACCAGCAAATCGGTATGGAAGTGCTTAATCGCGTGAAAGACGATTTGCAAGAACTGGCAGTGGTCGAATCCTTCCCAACGAAGATCGAAGGCCGCCAGATGATCATGGTGCTTGCTCCTAAGAAGAAACAGTAAGGCCTTCAAGTAACAATTCTGTGAAGCCTTCGGGCTTCACAGGTTTTGTTCGCCTATGTTTCGTTTATTAACAATGCGAAGTGGAAGTTATTAAAATGCCAAAAATTAAGACCGTACGCGGTGCTGCTAAGCGCTTCAAAAAAACCGGTAAAGGTGGTTTTAAGCACAAGCACGCTAACCTGCGTCACATTCTGACCAAAAAAGCGACTAAACGTAAACGTCACCTGCGTCCGAAAGCCATGGTTTCTAAAGGCGATCTGGGCCTGGTTATCGCGTGCCTGCCGTACGCATAAGCCGTTAACGTTTTTAACTTTTTAATTAGAATAGATACAGGAGAGCACATATGGCTCGCGTAAAACGTGGTGTAATTGCACGCGCACGTCACAAGAAAATTTTGAAACAAGCCAAAGGCTACTACGGTGCGCGTTCTCGCGTATACCGCGTTGCCTTCCAGGCAGTTATCAAAGCTGGTCAGTATGCTTACCGTGACCGTCGTCAACGTAAGCGTCAGTTCCGTCAACTGTGGATTGCGCGTATCAACGCAGCAGCACGTCAGAACGGTATTTCTTACAGCAAATTCATCAACGGCCTGAAAAAAGCCTCTGTTGAAATCGACCGTAAGATCCTGGCTGATATCGCCGTATTCGACAAAGTCGCGTTCACCGCGCTGGTTGAAAAAGCGAAAGCAGCTCTGGCATAAGCCAGTGAAAAGAGGGAGCCTGGCTCCCTCTCTTTTATTTACTGTTCAGTGAGTTGACAATTGACCTGTAACCCTTTTCAATAAAGGATATTCGGTTTTACCACATAAGGTAACGCAAGCATGAACGCTGCTATTTTCCGTTTCTTTTTTTACTTTAGCACCTGATCCCAGGAGGCTAGCGCGTGAAAAACGAAACGAAAAACAGCGCAAAAAAGCCTCCTGATGGAGGCTTTTTTTGTATCTGAAATCGAGAGATTACGTCCAATGAACCGGTGTCTTCACCGACACAATGAGGAAAACCATGTCACATCTCGCAGAGCTGGTTGCCAATGCAGCGGCCGCCATTAACCAGGCGTCAGATGTTGCCGCGTTAGACAATGTACGCGTCGAATATTTGGGCAAGAAAGGGCATTTAACCCTTCAGATGACGACCCTACGCGATCTGCCGCCGGAAGAGCGTCCGGCAGCCGGGGCAGTCATTAACGCCGCGAAAGAGCAGGTACAACAGGCGCTTAACGCGCGTAAAGCCGAGCTGGAAAGCGCAGCGCTTAACGCCCGTCTGGCCGCTGAAACCATCGATATCTCCCTGCCGGGGCGCCGTATTGAGAACGGCGGTCTGCATCCGGTCACGCGTACCATTGACCGTATTGAAAGTTTCTTTGGCGAGCTTGGTTTTACCGTGGCGACTGGCCCGGAAATCGAAGATGACTACCATAACTTCGATGCGTTAAACATTCCGGGTCATCATCCGGCCCGCGCCGATCATGATACCTTCTGGTTTGACGCGACCCGTCTGCTGCGGACCCAGACGTCTGGCGTCCAGATCCGGACGATGAAAGCGCAGCAACCGCCGATCCGTATTATTGCGCCGGGCCGTGTATACCGTAATGACTACGACCAGACGCATACTCCGATGTTCCATCAGATGGAAGGTCTGATTGTTGATACCAACATCAGCTTCACCAACCTCAAAGGTACGCTGCACGACTTCCTGCGTAATTTCTTTGAGGAGGATCTGCAGATTCGCTTCCGTCCTTCTTATTTTCCGTTCACCGAACCTTCTGCGGAAGTGGATGTGATGGGTAAAAACGGCAAATGGCTGGAAGTGCTGGGCTGCGGGATGGTGCATCCGAATGTGCTGCGTAATGTCGGTATCGATCCGGAAATCTATTCTGGCTTCGCTTTTGGTATGGGGATGGAACGTCTGACCATGTTGCGTTACGGCGTCACCGACCTGCGTTCATTCTTCGAAAACGATCTGCGTTTCCTCAAACAGTTTAAATAAAGGCAGGATAAAACAATGAAATTCAGCGAACTGTGGTTACGCGAGTGGGTTAACCCGGCAATTGATAGCGATGCGTTGGCTAACCAGATTACGATGGCTGGCCTGGAAGTAGACGGCGTTGAGCCGGTCGCGGGAAGCTTCAATGGCGTTGTGGTTGGGGAAGTGGTTGAGTGCGCCCAGCATCCGAACGCTGACAAATTGCGTGTAACGAAAGTCAACGTCGGCGGAGAACGCCTGTTGGATATCGTCTGCGGCGCGCCAAACTGTCGTCAGGGGCTGAAAGTAGCGGTGGCCACCATTGGCGCCATCCTGCCGGGCGATTTCAAAATTAAAGCGGCGAAACTGCGCGGCGAACCGTCTGAAGGGATGCTGTGCTCCTTCTCCGAACTGGGGATTTCCGACGATCACAGCGGCATTATCGAACTGCCGGCGGATGCGCCGCTGGGTACCGATATCCGTGAATACCTGAAGCTCGACGACAATACCATCGAAATTAGCGTCACGCCGAACCGTGCGGATTGCTTAGGTATCATCGGCGTTGCGCGTGATGTGGCGGTACTGAACAAAGCGCCGCTCCAGGAGCCTGAAATGGCGCCGGTTACGGCAACCATCAGCGATACGCTGCCGATTACGGTAGAGGCCGCTGATGCGTGTCCACGCTATCTGGGCCGGGTGGTAAAAGGCATCAATGTTAACGCGCCGACGCCGCTGTGGATGAAAGAGAAACTGCGTCGCTGCGGTATTCGCTCCATCGATGCGGTGGTTGACGTCACCAACTATGTGCTGCTCGAACTGGGTCAGCCAATGCATGCTTTCGATAAAGATCGCATTGATGGCGGTATTGTCGTGCGGATGGCAAAAGAGGGTGAAACCGTCGTCCTGCTGGACGGTAGCGAAGCGACGTTAAATGCGGACACGCTGGTGATCGCCGATCACCATAAGGCGCTGGGGATAGCCGGTATTTTTGGCGGCGAACATTCCGGCGTGAACGGCGAAACGCAAAATGTGCTGCTGGAGTGTGCGTATTTTAATCCGCTGTCTATCACCGGTCGCGCTCGCCGCCACGGTCTGCATACCGATGCGTCTCACCGCTACGAGCGCGGGGTAGACCCGGCGCTGCAATATAAAGCGATAGAGCGCGCTACTCGTCTGCTTCTTGATATCTGTGGCGGTGATGCGGGTCCGATAATTGATGTGAGCAACGAAGCAACGTTGCCGAAACGCGCCACCATTACGCTGCGTCGCAGTAAACTGGATCGCCTGATCGGGCATCATATTGCGGATGAGCAGGTCAGTGATATTCTGCGTCGTCTGGGCTGTGAAGTGACCGAAGGGCAGGACGAGTGGAAAGCCGTGGCGCCGACCTGGCGTTTCGATATGGAGATTGAAGAAGATCTGGTGGAAGAGGTGGCCCGCGTTTACGGTTATAACAATATTCCGGACGAGCCAATCCAGGCCGGTTTAATCATGGGGACGCACCGTGAAGCCGATCTGTCGTTGAAGCGGGTTAAAACCATGCTGAACGACAAAGGCTATCAGGAAGTGATTACCTATAGCTTTGTCGATCCTAAAGTACAACAGCTTATCCATCCAGGCGCAGAAGCGCTGCTGCTGCCAAACCCTATCTCCGTTGAGATGTCGGCGATGCGTCTGTCTCTGTGGAGCGGATTGCTGACGACTGTGGTCTATAACCAAAACCGCCAGCAGAATCGCGTGCGTATTTTTGAAACCGGTTTACGTTTCGTTCCGGATACACAAGCCAATCTGGGTATTCGACAGGATCTGATGCTGGCTGGCGTGATTTGCGGCAACCGCTATGATGAGCATTGGAACCTGGCAAAAGAGACCGTTGATTTCTATGATTTGAAAGGCGATCTGGAAGCGGTATTGGATTTAACCGGCAAACTGGGTGATATCCAGTTTAAGGCGGAGATGAATCCGGCTCTGCATCCGGGACAGTCTGCGGCGATTTATCTGAAAGATGAACGTATTGGTTTTATTGGGGTTGTTCACCCTGAACTGGAACGTAAGCTGGATCTGAATGGTCGTACGCTGGTGTTTGAACTGGAATGGAATAAGCTCGCAGACCGTATCGTGCCGCAGGCGCGGGAGATTTCACGCTTCCCGGCCAACCGTCGCGATATTGCGGTTGTTGTTGCAGAAAACGTTCCCGCAGCGGATATTTTATCCGAATGTAAGAAAGTTGGCGTAAATCAGGTAGTTGGCGTAAACTTATTTGACGTGTACCGCGGTAAGGGTGTTGCGGAGGGTTATAAGAGCCTCGCTATCAGCCTGATCCTTCAGGATACCAACCGTACACTCGAAGAAGAGGAGATTGCCGCTACCGTCGCCAAATGTGTAGAGGCATTAAAAGAGCGATTCCAGGCATCATTGAGGGATTGAACCTATGGCGCTTACAAAAGCTGAAATGTCAGAATATCTGTTTGATAAGCTTGGGCTTAGCAAGCGGGATGCCAAAGAACTGGTTGAACTGTTTTTCGAAGAGATCCGTCGTGCTCTGGAAAACGGTGAGCAGGTGAAACTCTCTGGTTTTGGTAACTTCGATCTGCGTGATAAAAATCAACGTCCGGGGCGTAACCCGAAAACGGGTGAAGATATTCCTATTACAGCACGGCGCGTGGTGACCTTCAGACCCGGGCAGAAGTTAAAGAGCCGGGTCGAGAACGCTTCGCCCAAAGAAGAGTAATCAGATCCAGGCATAACATCCATCAGGGTGTATTGCGGCAGATACGCTGCCATCCCGAAAGTAGATCAGCGGGATGACAGCGTATCTGTTAGCCTGAAAGATGACTCGTATAACTAAAAAGGCCGCATTGCGGCCTTTTTTCTTTCAAGTAAAGGATACCCACCGTAAAATCACGCTACCTCTTTTCAGCTGAATGGATAACATGCTGACTTTTGCCCGCCAACAACAGCGACGAAACGTTCGCTGGCTTCTGAGCCTGTCACTGCTGGTGCTACTGGCTACATTTCTGAGCTTATGCGCAGGCGAACAGTGGATTGCCCCCGGTGACTGGTTAAGCGCCCGGGGAGAACTGTTTGTCTGGCAAATTCGTCTTCCCCGCACGCTTGCGGTATTGCTGGTTGGCGCTGCGCTGGCGCTATCGGGCGCTGTGATGCAGGCGCTGTTTGAAAACCCACTTGCTGAACCGGGCCTGCTCGGCGTTTCGAATGGGGCCGGTGTTGGGCTTATTGCCGCCGTCTTACTGGGGCAGGGGCAACTGCCTGGATGGGCGCTGGGACTGTGCGCTATAGCCGGCGCGCTCATTATTACGTTAATCCTGCTGCGTTTTGCGCGCCGCCATCTCTCTACCAGCCGCTTGTTGTTGGCGGGCGTCGCGCTGGGCATTATCTGTAGCGCGCTGATGACGTGGGCTATCTATTTTTCCACCTCTTTCGATCTGCGGCAATTAATGTACTGGATGATGGGAGGATTCGGCGGCGTTGACTGGCAGCAGAGCTGGCTAATGATTGCGCTCATCCCGGTACTGATCTGGATATGTTGCCAGTCGCAACCGCTGAATATGCTGGCGCTAGGGGAAACCTCGGCGCGGCAGCTTGGCCTGCCGCTGTGGTTCTGGCGCAATTTGTTGGTCGTCGCCACCGGCTGGATGGTGGGCGTCAGCGTGGCGATGGCGGGGGCGATTGGTTTTATCGGTCTGGTTATTCCGCACATCCTGCGCTTATGTGGTTTAACCGATCACCGGGTTTTACTTCCCGGCTGTGCGTTGGCCGGGGCTATCGCCCTGCTATTGGCTGATGTGATCGCCCGACTGGCGCTGGCGTCGGCTGAACTGCCTATCGGGGTGGTCACCGCCACATTGGGGGCACCAGTGTTTATCTGGCTGCTGCTCAAATCCGCGCGTTAGCGCATCGGTAAACAACTGCTTTCATCATTCGCAGTCTATGATTAAAGGCTAACGATGAAACCCGCTATTCTACCGACATCAGGGAGACACCATGCAAAACTCGCTTCTTAATACTCACGTTACGACGATTGATGGAGAGGTCACTACACTTGAAAAATACGCCGGAAAAGTGCTGCTCATTGTAAACGTCGCCTCCAGATGTGGTCTGACGCCGCAATATGAACAGCTGGAAAATATCCAGAAGGCGTGGGCAGATCAGGGGTTTGTCGTGTTGGGTTTTCCCTGCAACCAGTTTATGGGGCAGGAGCCAGGCAGCGAAGAGCAGATTAAAACCTATTGTGCCAGCACCTGGGGCGTCACGTTCCCGATGTTCAGTAAAATTGATGTGAATGGCGACGCGCGTCATCCGCTGTATCAAAAACTGATAGCCGCTGCGCCAACGGCAGTCGCGCCGGAGAAGAGCGGCTTTTACGAACGGATGGTAAGCAAAGGGCGTACGCCACTCTATCCGGATGATATTCTGTGGAATTTTGAAAAATTTTTGGTAGGCCGGGATGGTCAGGTGGTACAGCGTTTTTCGCCGGATATGACGCCTGAAGATCCTATTGTGATGGAAAGCATAAAAATCGCGTTGGCAAAATAATGTCTCAATTGATGCAATTAAAGGACGTCGCCGAGAGCACCCGCCTGGGGCCGCTTTCCGGCGAAGTAAGCGCAGGAGAGATCCTTCACCTTGTCGGGCCGAACGGCGCCGGAAAAAGCACGTTGCTGGCGCGTATGGCGGGGTTAACCTCAGGCGAGGGGAGCATCAGGTTTGGCGGAGCGCCGCTGGAGGCATGGGCGACGGCAACGCTTGCCCAACACCGCGCTTATCTTGCGCAACAGCAAAATCCGCCGTTCGCCATGCCGGTCTGGCATTACCTGACATTGCATCAACCGGATAAAACGCGAACCGGGCAGCTTAACGAGGTGGCCGATATGCTTGGATTGGGCGACAAACTGGGGCGAAGCGTGAATCAGCTTTCCGGTGGCGAGTGGCAGCGTGTTCGCCTTGCTGCCGTTGTACTACAAATTCATCCCAACGCTAATCCGGTCGGTCAATTATTGCTGCTTGATGAGCCGATGAACAGTCTCGATGTTGCGCAACAAAACGCTCTGGATCGGGTATTACATCATTTATGTCAGGCAGGAATTGCGATTGTGATGAGTAGCCACGATCTGAACCACACGCTGCGGCATGCGCATAAAGCCTGGTTATTAAAGCGCGGTAAACTCATCGCTTGCGGCCGCCGGGAAGAGGTGCTCACCCCCTCTTATCTGGCGCAAGCCTACGGTCTGCGCTTTCGACGACTCGACGTCGAGGGGCATCCAATGCTCATTTCGGCCACTTAAGTAAAATCGTTTCTTGAAAAGCAGGTAATTTCGACGCTAAATTAATACCAAAATAAAAACAGAGGATTGTTGCGGCATGCGTTTTTGGCTTCTTGTTATCACAGCATTGTTCCTGGCAGGATGCAGTACTCATCGGGCACCGGCGCCAAACGCCAGATTATCAGACTCCATTACCGTCATTGCGGGTCTGAACGATCAGTTGCAGTCCTGGCGCGGTACGCCATACCGTTACGGCGGCATGAGTCGCAGAGGCGTGGACTGTTCCGGCTTTGTGGTAGTCACTATGCGCGACAAGTTTGATTTGCAGTTGCCTCGTGATACGCGTGAACAATCAAAAATCGGCACCAGAATCGATAAAGATGAATTGCTGCCTGGAGATTTGGTTTTCTTTAAAACCGGTTCGGGCGAAAGTGGTTTACATGTTGGTATTTACGATACAAATAATGAGTTTATTCATGCCTCTACCAGTCGTGGCGTGATGCGTTCATCGCTGGATAATGTGTACTGGCGAAAAAACTTCTGGCAGGCACGGCGAATTTAACCTCGCAGACGATATAAATTTTATAGTCTATTTTTAACATACCGTCGGTTGAACTTATGACATCTGTTGTCATCATATATAATGATATAACCGTAGCATTTACAAACGTACTTTTATTAAAAACGGGCGTGCTCACGCCCTGTTAAAAGTACAACATTGGATATTGGTTTATAATCAGAGTAAGTTAAAAAAAGGAACCGGTTTACCGGTAAACAAGAAAAATGATGACGCTTCAATTAGTATCTGAAGTTACGTCTGTTTCCGTCCGTAGTGACTGGATGGCGAATAGCGCCCTAACCATGGGACTGGCGTAATGATTGCTTCACTTGATGAGCTTTACCATTCCGAACTCTTTTTCCTTCCCGTCATGGATGAAAACGCTCGGCTTGTTGGTTTAGAGATTATTGCAACGTTTGCCGCTGAAGACGGCGCCGTGCGGATGCCGACTGAGTTGGTAGCGCCTCGCCTTTCGGTGGAGGAACAATACTGTCTGTTTGTTGAAAAACTGGCGTTGTTAGAAACCTGTCAGCACTTTTTTATTCAGCATAAACTTATTGCATGGCTTAATTTACCGCCTGCAATTAGTGACTTATTATTAGATAGCGAACTTTTTTCCCGGGCAGCGCGCTTTCCGTTTCTTGAATTAGCTATAAATGAGAATTATCCTGGGTTAAACCAGGGCAAAAACAATGAAACGTTAGCTAATCTGGCAATGCATTTCCCATTAATGCTGGCAAATTTTGGGGCAGGCGAGGCGTCGACTAAAGCTATTTTCGATGGGCTTTTCAAACGAGTCATGTTGGATAAAAATTTTATTCAGCAGCGAGCTGAAATGATCTCATTCGAACCATTCATGCACGCTATCGTTGCCCAGCTCTCCTCCAGCTGCGAGTCGCTGATGATTGCCGGTATTGATACTGAGGCGATGTTTGCGCGCGCAGCGCCATTGGGGTTTAGCGCATTCCAGGGCGGACTATGGCCTCCGGTGCCAGTAAGCCAGCTCATTAAACTCGTTCAGCGATAACCTTTCTGTTTGCCGGTGTTTAACCGGTGATTAACCGTCTACACTGAAGACAGGAGGCCCTATGACCCTGTCTTTTACTGCCCGTTGGCGCGATGAACTGCCAGCAACGTATACCGCGCTTTTACCCACACCGTTAAAAAATGCGCGACTGATTTGGTATAACGACGAACTGGCGCAGCAGCTAGCCATTCCCGCTTCGTTATTTGACGCTACCAATGGCGCTGGCGTTTGGGGCGGCGAAACCTTATTACCCGGTATGTCACCTGTCGCGCAGGTATATAGCGGGCATCAGTTCGGCGTCTGGGCGGGACAACTCGGCGACGGACGCGGTATTTTGCTGGGCGAACAGCTCCTGGCGGATGGCTCGACCCTCGACTGGCATCTGAAAGGTGCCGGATTAACACCCTATTCGCGAATGGGGGATGGACGCGCCGTCCTGCGTTCAACCATACGAGAAAGCCTTGCCAGCGAAGCCATGCATTATCTGGGTATTCCCACTACGCGCGCGTTATCTATCGTAGCCAGCGATACGCCGGTTCAGCGAGAGACGCAGGAAACGGGCGCGATGTTAATGCGTCTGGCGCAAAGTCATATGCGTTTTGGTCATTTCGAACATTTCTACTACCGCCGTGAGCCGGAAAAAGTTCAGCAACTGGCTGATTTCGCTATTCGTCATTACTGGCCGCAATGGCAGGATGTCCCGGAAAAATATGCTTTGTGGTTTGAAGAGGTGGCGGCGCGAACCGGAAGACTCATCGCCGAGTGGCAAACCGTCGGTTTTTCGCACGGCGTTATGAATACGGATAACATGTCGATTCTGGGGCTGACCATCGACTATGGCCCCTTTGGTTTTCTCGACGACTACGATCCCGGCTTCATTGGTAACCATTCCGATCATCAGGGACGTTACCGCTTCGATAATCAACCGTCGGTGGCGCTGTGGAATTTACAACGTCTGGCGCAGACGTTAACTCCTTTTATTGAGATCGACGCGTTAAACAGAGCGCTGGATCGTTACCAGGACGCGTTGTTAACGCACTATGGGCAGCGAATGCGCCAGAAGCTGGGCTTCTTTACCGAGCAAAAAGACGATAACGCTTTACTGAATGAATTGTTTAGTCTGATGGCGCGCGAAGGGAGTGATTATACCCGTACATTTCGGATGTTAAGCCATACGGAGCAACAGAGCGCTTCCTCGCCGTTGCGGGATACGTTTATCGATCGCACGGCGTTCGATGCCTGGTTCGACCGCTACCGGGCGCGATTGCGCACAGAGGCGGTGGATGACGCGCTGCGCCAGCAGCAGATGCAACGCGTGAATCCTGCGGTTGTGTTGCGCAACTGGCTGGCGCAACGCGCGATAGATGCGGCTGAACAAGGAGACATGGCGGAACTGCATCGGTTGCATGAAGTTTTACGTCAACCTTTTACCGATCGAGATGATGACTATGCCAGCCGACCGCCGGAGTGGGGAAAGCGGCTGGAGGTCAGTTGTTCAAGTTAGCCTGATGCCAGCAGCATCGTCTGCTGGCGGAGCGTTATTTGGTTAACAGTAGCTTACCAGCCTGAGTTTTACGCAACAGATACTCCTGACCATTGTGATCGATAATGACCTTGCCGTCCGGACCTAATAGCGACTGACTGTTGACGCGCCGTTCAGCGGCAGGGAGAAGCGTTTCATTGTCTATTTCCTTAGGGTGAGGCAGCTCGGTGTTATCCATACGCGACATGTTATTTATTAATAATCAAACTCACAATGATTATTATTATCAATAATTAATGCGATGACAGCAAGTGCTAATTCTGTGGAGTGATATACGCGCGCGGAGAGAAAAGGGCGGGTAAAGCATCGAAAAAACACCCATCCCGGCAGGATGGGCGAGCTATTAAAAGCGGCTATCTACCGCCGCGGCCAGTTTTTCCAACAGAACTTCCGTATCTTCCCAGTTCAGGCAGGGATCGGTAATGGACTGACCATAGATTAATGGTTGACCGCTGATAATTTTTTGCGTGCCTTCCCGTAAAAAACTCTCGGCCATAATCCCGGCAATTGCCGTGGAGCCATTACGAATCTGCTGGCAAATATCATCACATACCTCCAACTGGCGGCGATGCTGTTTTTGACAGTTGCCGTGGCTGAAGTCGACGACCAGATGTTCCGGCAGATCAAATTCATGCAACGTGTCGCAGGCGGCGGCAATATCTTCAGCGTGGTAGTTAGGTTTTTTACCGCCGCGCATGATGATGTGCCCATACGGGTTGCCACTCGTTTGGTAGATGGTCATCTGTCCGTCTTTATCCGGCGAGAGAAACATATGGCTGGCGCGGGAGGCGCGAATAGCGTCAACGGCAATGCGAGTATTGCCATCCGTACCATTTTTAAAGCCGACCGGACAAGAGAGCGCAGAAGCCATTTCCCGATGGATTTGGCTTTCGGTGGTACGCGCGCCAATCGCTCCCCAACTGATCAGATCGGCAATAAACTGGCCGGTGACCATATCAAGAAATTCTGTGGCGGTCGGTACTCCCAGTTCGTTCACCTGCAATAGCAAGCGACGCGCCAGTTCAAGCCCATAATTGACGCGGTAACTTCCATTCAAGTCAGGATCGGAAATCAGGCCTTTCCATCCCACGACGGTGCGCGGTTTTTCAAAATAGGTGCGCATGACGATCTCCAGACGCGCCTGATGCTTTTGGCGTTGTGCCTGGAGCTGCGTCGCGTATTCCATGGCAGCATTCAGATCGTGAATCGAACAGGGGCCAATGATGACCAGTAGCCGTGGATCTTCACCATTTAAAATCTTTTCTATCCGGCGTCGGGAGTCGGTAACGTGACTGGCGACGGAGGACGATACAGGATACCGCTGCGCGAGTTCGGTCGGTGTTACCAGGCTGTCGATACGCGCAGTACGGAGTTCGTCGGTTCTGTTCATTACAAGTCTCAGAAATTTGTTGCTTCAACGGCAGGACTACCGGGAAGTGATGGGCATCACGATAAACCAATCCCTGCTGATTTCAAGTGCGAGGCGTGTCACACCTCGCAGGCAGAACAGCATGATAACAAAAACCAAACCATTAAACTAGTTTGCTAGTACATTCTGCGGTTAAGCCCCATAATATCGAGAATCTTGGTGGCTATCTCTTCAACGGAATAATTGGTGCTGTTCAGGCAGGGGAGCTGATTCTTACGATACAGCGCTTCGACCTCCGCCACTTCCATGCGGCACTGACGCAACGAGGCATAGCGACTGTTTTCACGGCGTTCTTCGCGAATAGCCGCCAGGCGTTCAGGGTCAATTGTCAGGCCGAACAGTTTATGTTGTAGCGGTTTTAACGATGTGGGCAGCGTCAAATTATCCATATCATCGGCGATGAAAGGGTAGTTAGCCGCACGAATGCCGAATTGCATCGCCAGATAGAGGCTGGTGGGCGTTTTTCCACAGCGCGAAACGCCAAGTAAAATGACCTGGGCCTGATCGAGGTTGCGCAATGAAATGCCATCATCATGCGCCAGGGTATAATCGATAGCGGCAATACGCGCGTCATACTTATTCAGGTTACCCGGATTAAGCCCATGAGTACGATGAGCGATCGGCGTCGGATCCAGTTTCATCTCCTGCTGAAGCGGCGCTACCAGCGCCTGAACGATATCCTGGCAGAAACCTTCGCTCTGTAAGATGATGGCGCGAATTTCAGGTAAAACAATCGAGTAAAATACCAGCGGGCGAACGCCGGTTTGCTGATAAATGGCGTCAATTTGGTCTTTGACGGCGCGGGCGCGACTTTCGTTCTCCACGAATGGCAGCGTGATGCTGCTGATCGTCACCGGAAACTGCGACATGACCGCGTGACCCAGGACCTCGGCGGTGATGGCGGTACCATCAGAAATATAGAAAACATGGCGATCAACAACATTATCCATTCTGTTCATCCTGAAGAGTAAACATAATTATCTGAAAGCATAAATTAAAAGTAACGGGAAACGTATAACTTGTCGCTTATTTTATAAAATGACAGGCGCTTTTTATAATTAATGAAAAGCATGTTTCATTTCCTGGAAACGCAGTTTATATCGGGGGGGATTAAGGGAATGCCGTGCTATGCGCGGGTTTGCGCAACTACGTAAACAATCTGAAAAAATGAAAAAATAAATTTGCTTGAACGATTCACCGTTTTTTTCGCGGGTTTAAGTATGCCAGGATAAATACGCAACTATGTGTTTCTTAAACTCGTTCATTTATCACAAAAGGATTGTTCGATGTCCAACAATGGCTCGTCACCGCTGGTGCTTTGGTATAACCAACTCGGCATGAATGATGTAGACAGAGTTGGGGGCAAAAATGCCTCCCTGGGTGAAATGATTACTAACCTTTCCGGCATGGGCGTATCCGTTCCGAATGGTTTTGCAACCACTGCCGATGCGTTTAACCAGTTTTTGGATCAAAGCGGCGTAAACCAGCGCATTTATGAGCTGCTGGATAAGACAGATATTGATGATGTCTCCCAGCTGGCGAAAGCGGGCGCGCAGATCCGCCAGTGGATTATCGACACTCCTTTCCAGCCGGCGCTGGAAAACGCCATCCGCGATGCCTATGCGCAGCTTTCGTCGGATGATGAAAATGCCTCTTTTGCCGTGCGTTCCTCCGCCACGGCGGAAGACATGCCAGATGCTTCGTTTGCGGGTCAACAGGAAACGTTTCTTAACGTTCAGGGCTTCGATGCGGTACTGGTGGCAGTGAAACACGTATTTGCTTCTCTGTTTAACGATCGCGCCATCTCTTATCGCGTTCACCAGGGATATGATCATCGCGGCGTAGCGCTTTCCGCTGGCGTGCAGCGGATGGTTCGCTCCGATCTCGCCTCGTCAGGGGTGATGTTCTCTATCGATACCGAATCCGGTTTTGACCAGGTGGTCTTTATCACCTCGGCATGGGGACTGGGCGAAATGGTGGTGCAGGGCGCGGTTAACCCGGATGAATTTTATGTCCATAAGCCAACCCTGGCGGCAGGCCGTCCGGCCATCGTACGCCGCACCATGGGGTCGAAAAAAATCCGCATGGTTTACGCCGCCACCCAGGAGCACGGCAAGCAAGTGAAGATTGAAGATGTGCCGCAGGAACAGCGCGACATTTTCTCGCTCACCAACGAAGAAGTGCAGGAACTGGCGAAACAAGCGGTGCAGATTGAGCAGCACTATGGTCGTCCGATGGATATCGAATGGGCGAAAGACGGTCATACCGGTAAGCTCTTTATTGTGCAGGCACGTCCGGAAACCGTGCGCTCCCGTGGCCAGGTGATGGAGCGTTATACGCTACATGCGCAGGGGAAAATCATTGCCGAAGGTCGCGCCATTGGGCATCGTATTGGCGCGGGTACGGTGAAAGTTATTCACGATATCGGCGAAATGAACCGTATTGAGCCTGGCGATGTGCTTGTCACCGATATGACCGACCCGGACTGGGAACCGATCATGAAAAAAGCGGCGGCGATTGTCACTAACCGTGGCGGGCGCACCTGTCATGCGGCAATTATCGCCCGCGAATTGGGTATTCCGGCGGTAGTCGGCTGCGGCGACGCCACCGAACGCATGAAAGATGGCGAAAAAGTAACCGTCTCCTGCGCAGAAGGTGATACCGGTTATGTGTATGCCGACATGCTGGATTTCAGCGTAAAAAGCTCCAGCGTAGATACCATGCCAGAGCTACCGCTGAAGGTTATGATGAACGTCGGCAACCCGGACAGGGCATTTGACTTTGCCTGCCTGCCGAATGAAGGCGTAGGTCTGGCGCGACTGGAATTCATCATTAACCGTATGATTGGCGTTCACCCGCGTGCGCTGCTGGAGTTTGACGACCAGGATGCCGCGCTGCAAAACGACATTCGTGAGATGATGAAAGGGTTTGACTCGCCGCGTGAATTTTACGTTGGTCGACTGACGGAAGGGATCGCGACGTTAGGCGCCGCCTTCTACCCGAAACGCGTTATCGTTCGTCTGTCTGACTTTAAGTCCAACGAATACGCCAACCTGGTCGGCGGCGAACGCTATGAGCCGCATGAAGAAAACCCGATGCTGGGCTTCCGCGGCGCGGGTCGTTACGTCGCAGAAAGTTTCCGCGATTGTTTTGCGCTGGAATGCGAAGCGGTGAAACGCGTGCGCAACGATATGGGCCTTACCAACGTCGAAATCATGATCCCGTTCGTGCGGACGGTCGACCAGGCGAAAGCGGTCATCGAAGAGCTGGCGCGCCAGGGGCTTAAACGCGGCGAGAACGGGCTGAAGATCATCATGATGTGCGAGATCCCGTCCAATGCCTTGCTGGCTGAACAGTTCCTCGAGTATTTTGATGGCTTCTCGATTGGTTCTAACGACATGACGCAGCTGGCGCTGGGGCTGGATCGCGATTCCGGCGTGGTGTCTGAACTGTTTGACGAGCGTAACGACGCGGTGAAAGCGCTGCTGTCTATGGCGATCCGCGCGGCGAAAAAACAGGGCAAATATGTTGGAATTTGTGGTCAGGGTCCGTCCGACCATGAAGACTTTGCCGCCTGGCTGATGGAAGAGGGGATCGACAGCCTGTCGCTGAACCCGGACACCGTGGTTCAGACCTGGCTGAGTCTGGCGGAACTGAAGAAGTAAACCGCGACCAGATAACGCTATGCTTATCCGGCCTGCACAAGAAACATGTTGTGTAGGCCGGATAGGGCGTAAGTTGCCCGACGCCTGCATAATGCCGGGTCAGGCGTTGTGCAGAATCATTAATACACTGCGTAGATCATTTACGGCGATTTGCCCCGGCGCTGAAGCCTGCTTCACCGCGCCAAACGTGGCGGCAGAGCCAAACACTTCCCCTGCCAGACGTGAAATGACCCCCTCTTTCGCCATTGACATAGTAATTACCGGACGGTCGGCGTAATGTTGCTGCATCTCCAGCGTGGCAGTGAGTAACGTTAATACATCATGCTTGCTTTGCGGCATAACGGCAATCTTGGGAATATCCGCGCCGAGCGCTTGCATTTTACGTAGCCGCAGAACCATTTCCTCTGCGGACGGCGTCTGGTGAAAATCGTGGTTAGACATCACGACATAAACATTATGCGCATGGGCATAATCGACAGTGGCTTTAACGTCAGCATCACCGGTAAATAGCTCAAGATCGATCATATCGACCAGGCCGCTGTCGATTGCGGCACGATTAAGCGTGAGATAATGCTGAGTGGTTATTGTCTGCTCGCCGCCTTCTTTGGCGCTGCGGAAAGTAAACAGTAACGGAATGTCAGGCATCGCATCGCGGATAACACGCGCAGCGGTAAGAACGGATTGAGTCGATGCGATATCCATAAAGTGATCCACGCGCCACTCCAGAATATCGAATGTAGCTTCGCGGTAGGCTAGCGCCTCTGCTTTCACGCTATTGATGTCTCTTCCCATCAACGACACGATAATTTTGGGCATCCCTTCGCCAATGATAAGATTTTTTACGGTGACGGTTTTCATGCGTGTCCTGTCAGTTTTTTTTCTTCTTGCCATTATGAACGGTGAGGCTGGCCGCTTGAAGTAAAAAAAAGCCCATCGTAGGAGACGGGCAAAGACTACACACAGCAATTCGTTGTTTCACTCAGGGGATTTCCATGCTTATAAATCAATGTGTTGATTTATAACCGTGTGCTAATAGTAGGCATGAGCACTTTTTGCGTCGATCAGATTCGTCTCAATAGTTTAAAAACTGTAACGGATTTGCGACAGAAATGAGATGCGGCGGGGAACAGACGGGCGAATCAAAATGAGGGGTGCGTTGAATTGATAAACGTCGCTAAAGCATCGGGCGGCGATGCCGCCCGACGGGATTATGACTGCTTGTTGGCTTCCTCGATGTCATCCAGCTCTTCAAGGATCTCCTCTGGTTCATTCGTCGGCGCCGGAACTTCATGTACCCATGCGGAGAACAAACGCCAGGTCACGGCCAGAAGCACCGGTCCAATAAACAGACCAATCATACCGAATGCAATCAGTCCGCCGATTACCCCGGAAAGGATCAGAAGCAGCGGTAAATCGGCGCCCATGCGGATGAGTACCGGGCGAATCACGTTATCCAGAGTGCCGACGACGGCGCTCCAAACCAGCAGCACGGTGCCCCAGGTGGTGTCGCCTGTCCAGTAAAGCCAGATAATGGCTGGAATCAATACCGGCAACGGCCCCAACTGAACCAGACACGAAAGGATCATCACTACCGTCAACAGGGTAGCGTAAGGCACGCCGGAAATCGCCAGCCCGACGCCGCCAAGTACCGCCTGTACCAGCGCGGTGACCACCACGCCAAGCGCCACGGCGCGGATCGCCTGGGCAGCCAGCAGAACCGCCGCATCGCCGCGTTTAGCCGCGAGACGACAGGCAAAATGGCGTATTCCCATCGCCACTTGTTCGCCGCGCCAGTAAAGCAGGGCGCTAAACAACAGCATCAGGGCGCAGTGCATCATAAAGCGTCCGATATGCGCCGCCTGACCGACAAACCAGGTCGTGGTTGTGCCGATATAAGGCCGCACTTTCGCCATAATAGCGCTACCGCCCATATCCAGCAGGCTATGCCATCCGGCATACAGTTTGGCGCCAACCAACGGAATATTATTTAACCATGCCAGATCGGGTAGCGTCATATCGCCGCCGGTCACTGCATGGATGAGCGGGCCGCTACCGTCGACAATGCTGTTCACCAGCAAGGCGACGGGAATAACGAAGAGTAGCACTAACAGCAGCGTCATGACCAGTACGGCAAGCGAGCGGCGGCCCCACAATATTTTTTGTAATTTCAGCAAAACGGGCCAGGTTGCGATAACAATCGTACCTGCCCATGCAAACCCCAAAATAAAAGGCTGTACTATCCACAAACAGGCCACAATCATGATGGCTAAAAACAGCACCGATAGCAGCACTTGCGCAATATCCCTGGGCTGACGAACATTTACCATAAATACTTTTCACCTTTGTCTTTGCGCCAGAACGTTGGCGCGACGTGAACATGCAAACCACACCCTATAATGATGAGCAATTTCAGCGGTTTTTAACAGGCCGATTCTGCATGTAATTCTGTTGGGCGCACAGGAAAAAAATGTGATACAACAAATAACGCAACACGCAAACGATTAAGCATCCCTTCCTGTGCGTAGACCGCTCGCGCTCGCCGGGTTGGGCGCCACCGTTCACAACATAGACCGCAGGAAAAGGTCAATATAATGATTCCACAAATTTCTCAGGCACCCGGCGTCGTTCAGCTGGTGCTCAATTTTTTGCAGGCGCTGGAGCAGCAAGGGTTTACGGGCGATACGGCAACCAGCTATGCCGACCGTCTGACAATGTCGACCGATAACAGTATCTACCAGCTTCTTCCCGATGCTGTTGTGTTTCCCCGTTCTACGGCGGATGTCGCGCTTCTTGCCCGTCTGGCGGCGGAGCCGCGCTTTACGTCGCTGATATTTACCCCGCGAGGCGGCGGTACTGGCACGAATGGCCAGGCGCTAAACCAGGGCATTATTGTTGATATGTCCCGCTATATGAACCGCATTATTGAAATTAATCCTGAAGAGGGATGGGTGCGGGTAGAGGCGGGGGTGATAAAAGATCAGCTTAATGAGGCGTTAAAGCCGTATGGCTATTTTTTTGCGCCGGAACTTTCCACCAGTAATCGCGCCACGCTTGGCGGTATGATTAATACCGATGCCTCTGGTCAGGGTTCGCTGGTCTATGGAAAAACGTCAGATCACGTCTTAGGCATACGGGCCGTATTGTTGGGGGGTGATATCCTTGACACACAATCGATGCCCGTAGAGCTTGCCCGGACGCTGGGTGAAAACACGACGATGCCAGGCCGCATCTATCAGACCGTCTATCAGTCCTGCCTGGAAAACCGTCAACTTATCTTCGATAGCTTTCCAAAGCTCAATCGCTTCCTGACAGGCTACGATTTACGCCACGTCTTTAACGATGACATGACCCGCTTCGATCTTACCCGCATCTTAACGGGGTCGGAAGGGACGCTGGCGTTTATTACTGAAGCCCGGCTGGATATTACCCCGATACCCAAAGTCCGCCGTCTGGTGAATGTAAAATACGACTCCTTTGATTCCGCGCTGCGTAACGCCCCTTTTATGGTTGATGCGCGCGCCTTATCCGTCGAGACGGTCGATTCCAAAGTCCTTAACCTCGCGCGGGAAGATATTGTCTGGCACTCCGTTAGCGAATTGATTACCGATGTGCCGGATAAAGAGATGCTTGGCCTGAATATCGTGGAATTCGCGGGTGACGATGAAGCGCTTATTGACGGGCAGGTCGAGGCGCTGTGCCACCGGCTGGATGGCCTGATGGCGCGTGCGGAAGCGGGCGTGATCGGCTGGCAACTTTGTACCGATTTGACGGGTATTGAGCGTATTTACGCGATGCGTAAAAAAGCGGTAGGGCTGCTGGGTAATGCGAAAGGCGCAGCCAAACCGATTCCTTTTGCGGAAGATACCTGCGTGCCGCCTGAACATCTGGCCGATTACATCGCCGAATTTCGCGCTCTGCTGGATGGTCATGGCTTAAGTTACGGCATGTTCGGCCACGTGGATGCCGGGGTGCTGCATGTGCGTCCGGCGCTGGATATGTGCGATCCGCAGCAGGAACTGCTGATGAAACAGATCTCCGATGAGGTCGTCGCACTGACTGCCAGATACGGCGGGCTGTTGTGGGGCGAGCATGGAAAAGGTTTTCGTGCGGAATACAGCCCGGCCTTTTTCGGCGAAGTCCTGTATGGCGAGCTGCGCAAAATAAAAGCGGCTTTTGATCCGCATAATCGACTTAACCCGGGTAAAATCTGTCCACCGCAGGGGATAGAGGCGCCGATGATGAAGGTGGATGCGGTAAAACGCGGCACCTGGGATCGGCAAATCCCGCTGGCGGTGCGGCAGACCTGGCGCGGCGCTATGGAGTGTAATGGTAACGGCCTGTGCTTTAATTTCGATGCGAAAAGCCCGATGTGCCCGTCGATGAAAATTAGCCTTAACCGGATCCACTCGCCGAAAGGGCGGGCGACGCTGGTGCGGGAATGGCTCCGACTATTGGCCGATCGCGGCGTCGATCCGTTGAAACTGGAAAAGGAGTTGCCAGAAAAACGCGCCAGCTTACGCACGCTGATTGCCCGCACCCGGAATAGCTGGCACAAACGCAAAGGCGAGTATGATTTTTCCCATGAAGTTAAAGAGGCCATGTCCGGCTGTCTGGCATGTAAAGCCTGTACGACCCAGTGTCCGATTAAAATCGATGTTCCGGAGTTTCGTTCACGTTTCTTACAGCTTTACCATACGCGTTATCTGCGCCCGGTACGCGATCATCTGGTGGCGACGGTCGAGACCTACGCGCCGCTGATGGCGCGTGCGCCAAAGACCTTTAACTTTTTTATTAACCAACCGGTGGTTCGTAATCTGGCGAAAAAACATATCGGTATGGTGGATTTACCTCTGCTTTCTGCCCCTTCATTGCAACAGCAACTGGTGGGCCATCCGTCTGCCAATATGACGCTTGAGCAACTGGAGCGCATGAGCGCCGAGCAAAAAGCGAAAACGGTACTGGTGGTTCAGGATCCGTTTACCAGCTACTACGACGCTCGGGTCGTAGCGGACTTTATCCGCCTGGCGGAAAAACTGGGCAGGAGACCGGTATTGTTGCCGTTCTCACCGAATGGTAAGGCGCAGCATATTAAAGGTTTTCTTAATCGCTTTGCGAAAACGGCGAAAAAAACCTCTGAGTTCCTTAATCGGATCGCCGCGTTGGGGATGCCGATGGTGGGCGTCGATCCGGCGCTGGTACTGTGTTATCGCGACGAATACAAACTGGCGCTGGGCGAACAGCGCGGCGATTTTCATGTGTTGTTGGTGAATGAATGGTTGGCGCAGGAAATAAATGCAAGACTGTCCGTCGAGGTGAGCGGCGAACCGTGGTACTTTTTTGGTCATTGTACGGAAGTCACGGCGTTACCCGGCGCGCCTGCGCAGTGGGCCGCCATCTTTGCCCATTTTGGCGCGAAGCTGGAAAATGTCAGCGTAGGCTGTTGCGGTATGGCGGGCACTTATGGACATGAACTCACCAATCATAAAAATTCGCTGGGAATTTATGAGCTATCCTGGCATCAGGCGATGCAACGTCTACCGCGAAACCGCTGCCTGGCAACCGGCTATTCCTGCCGAAGCCAGGTTAAACGCATTGAAGGTACGGGCGTGCGTCACCCGTTGCAGGCATTACTGGAGATTATAGGTTGATCTGGAAACGTGAAGTGACCCTCGATGCGCTTAATGCGATGGGGGAAGGGAATATGGTTGGCCTGCTTGATATCCGCTTTGAGCATATTGGGGACGATACGCTGGAAGCGACAATGCCCGTCGATCATCGCACCAAACAGCCGTTCGGCTTGCTGCATGGCGGAGCGTCTGTGGTGCTGGCGGAAAGTATCGGCTCGGTCGCAGGCTATCTGTGTACGCAGGGGGAGCAAAAGGTGGTGGGGCTGGAGGTGAATGCCAACCATGTACGGTCGGCGCGTCAGGGGCGCGTACGAGGCGTCTGTAAAGCGTTGCATACCGGGGCTCGCCATCAGGTCTGGCAGATAGAGATCTTTGATGAACAGGGACGTCTGTGCTGTTCTTCGCGCCTTACTACGGCGATTGTGTGACGTTGTCACCATAAAAGTGTGATGCATATTGCTTTTGGTCAAAATGTGCGCAGAAAAAGGTGATATACTGTGCACGTTTACACATAAGCGAGGATGATATGTCTACTGATTTAGACCCAACCCAACTGGCGATTGAATTTTTACGCCGTGATAAAACCGAACTTTCTCCCGCGCAGTATTTGAAGCGTTTAAAACAGCTGGAGTTAGAGTTTGCCGATCTCCTCACCCTCTCTGCAACCGAACTGAAAGAAGAGATCTATTTCGCCTGGCGGTTGGGCGTGCATTAATAAAGTCTGTGTAGGCCGGATAAGGCGTTAGCCGCCATCCGGCTATGTTACCAGGCAATCTCACCAGACCCTGTCCCCAGGTAATAGATAATCCTCTTGATTTTGTTTAAAAAAAATACAGATCGCCATTTGTGCTAAAAAGGCGCGCTCTCTTTATGAGATTATTCTTATGCCCCTTCAAGAGCTAAGCCATTAAGAGTGCCGGAGATAAGCGCCGGATGGGGCCGGAACCCTTAAGCCTGTATTGAACAGACTTAAGGGTTTTTCTTTTCCGGGCGCGTAAAAAACTAAGGTCTGTCAATAACCGCTGGCATGTCGTCAGCCGTATGATTATTCAAAATACGGTTAGCCAGCGCACCTGACATCATCGATCCGTTAACGTTCAGTGCCGTGCGGGCCATATCAACGATAGGTTCGATGGCAATAAAAATACCGACCAGCGCAACGGGAAAATTCAACGTCGACAGGACAATCAGCGCCGCGAACGTACCACCGCCGCCGACGCCGGCTACACCAATAGACCCTAGCGCAATGGCAGGTAACATCGCGGCCAGAAAATGCAGCGAGAGCGGATCAATGCCGATGGTGGGCGCAATCATCGCTACCATAATAGCCGGATAAATCCCGGCGCAGCCATTTTGCCCCATACTGGAGCCAAACGAGGCGGAAATATTGGCAATGGTGCTTTGTACGCCAAATTTTTCCTGGGCGGAAATGGCCAGCGGGATAGAGGCTGCGCTGCTGCGGGAAACAAACGCAAAGGTTAAGACGGGCCACACCATTCTGAAATAACGCGCTGGATTATTACCGCTGAGGATCAGCAAGATGGCGTGCACGATAAACATCATGAAAATCGCGATGTAACAGGCGCCGATAAAACCAAGTAAGCTGGCGAATTGTTCAAGGCGGTATGATGAAAATACGGTGGTCATTAATGCCATGACGCCATAGGGCGTTAATGCAATAACGATACGTACCATCTTCATGACCCAGATCTGAATAGCGTTAATGCCTGCGCTTAATTTCTGACCTTCTTCCGGCGCCTCTTTTTTGACCTTTAACAGGGCGATCCCCGCTATTAGCGTGAAGATAACGATGCCGATAACGGAAACACTTCTGGCCCCCGTAAGATCAAGAAAAATATTAGTCGGAATCAGCGATGTCACTAACTGGGGAATCGACACCGCAGCAGTCTTATTGACTTCTTCCGTAGTTAACATTGACGGCATGTGCACAAAAGCGCTGGCATCAAGCCCCAGCACATGAGCGGTCAGTAATCCGATAAAACCGGCAGCCATCACCAGGCATAACAGGCATCCGACGATCGTCAGCGACATTTTTCCGATGCCGGCGCTATTTTCCAGTTTATTGATGGCGGAAAGAATAGAAATAAAAATTAGCGGTATAGCGACCAGTTTTAACAGGTGGACGTAACCATTGCCGACGATGCTGTACCATTCGATAATAGTTTTAGTGTGATTTGCTGAAATTAAATGCAGAGATAAACCAATAACAGCCCCTAAAAAGATAGCGATAAAAACGCTTTTCGACAGGGAATCGCTTTTTTGATTAATTCTCAAGATGACCCACGAGAAAACCAAAAAAAGTGCGATATACGCGAGCGTAACAACCATATTTTAAGCCTCTTGCCTCATTCAGCACCTGAAATGCCGGAAAGAGTTTACATAAACCTATAGCTCAAACTGAGTTATAGAACCGCAGCGGATTATAAAGAGCGCAACGCCAGGTATCCATACAAAAAATGGGGTTCTGACCTCGCCGCCCGGCAATGTCGACAGCCTATTAATTAAATAGTCATTTTCTATACATCTTTTCGTTTTTGACCTGCCAGAACGGTTAACATCTTATAAATTATTATTTATCAAAAGGTTAAGTGGTTTTTTGTCTGTCGTATGACCTGGCGGACAGGGTCTATGCTTAATAAAAGGCGCTCAATATGACCATTTGTTGGAAAGCCCCTGCGGTTAAGGGGTTGAAGTGATAATCATTATCACTAACATGCTGTTATATCCTGGTGATTTAGAACGCGAGGTAACTCTATGGAATTGCATTCAGACACGTTTAACCCGGAGGACTTCCCCTGGCAAGGGCTGACGCTAACGCCAGCGGCGGCAGCGCACATACGTGAACTGGCAGCAAAGCAGCCGGGCATGTTGGGCGTGCGGTTAAGCGTAAAACAGACGGGATGTGCCGGATTTGGCTATGTTCTGGATACCGTTCGGGAGCCGGATAAAGACGATCTGGTTTTTGAAGCCGAAGGCGCAAAGCTTTTCGCACCGTTACAGGCGATGCCTTTTATTGACGGAACAGAAGTGGATTACGTACAGGAAGGGCTGAACCAGTTATTTAAATTTCATAACCCCAAAGCCCAGAATGAATGCGGCTGCGGCGAAAGTTTTGGGGTATAGGCGGTACTATGTCTCGTAATACTGAAGCAACGGAAGAGGTCGGCATCTGGACAGGCGGACGCCTTAATTACAAAGAAGGATTTTTCACGCAACTACCCACTGATGAACTGGCAAAAGGCATCAGCGAAGAGGTGGTGCGCGCGATTTCCGCAAAGCGTAACGAACCTGAGTGGATGCTGGAATTTCGTCTCAATGCCTATAGAGCCTGGCTGGACATGGATGAACCGCACTGGCTGAAGGCGCACTACGATAAACTGAACTATCAGGACTACAGCTATTACTCTGCGCCATCATGCGGAAACTGCGACGATAGCTGCGTTTCCCAGCCGGGAGCGGTACAGCAAACGGGCGCGAATACCTTTTTGAGTAAAGAGGTTGAAGACGCCTTCGAGCAACTTGGCGTTCCGGTTCGCGAAGGGAAAGAGGTCGCCGTCGATGCGATTTTTGATTCGGTCTCCGTAGCGACCACATACCGTGAAAAACTGGCGGAACAGGGCATTATTTTCTGTTCTTTTGGCGAAGCGATACACGATCACCCTGACCTGGTCAGGAAATATCTTGGCACCGTCGTGCCGGGGAACGATAACTTTTTTGCCGCGCTGAATGCGGCAGTCGCTTCCGATGGGACATTTATCTATGTTCCCAAAGGCGTGCGTTGCCCGATGGAGTTATCCACCTATTTTCGCATTAACGCCGAGAAAACCGGTCAGTTTGAGCGCACGATTCTGGTGGCGGATGAAGGCAGCTATGTGAGTTATATCGAAGGCTGCTCCGCGCCCGTACGCGACAGTTATCAGCTCCACGCCGCGGTAGTGGAAGTCATCATCCATAAAGATGCTGAAGTAAAATATTCCACCGTACAAAACTGGTTCCCGGGCGACAACAACACGGGCGGCATTCTGAACTTTGTGACCAAGCGGGCGTTGTGCGAAGGGGAAAACAGCAAGATGTCGTGGACCCAGTCGGAAACCGGTTCGGCGATTACCTGGAAATACCCGAGCTGTATCCTGCGCGGTGATAATTCTATCGGCGAGTTCTATTCCGTTGCGCTGACCAGTGGACATCAGCAGGCTGACACCGGCACCAAAATGATCCATATCGGTAAAAACACGCGCTCAACCATTATCTCAAAAGGCATTTCCGCCGGCCACAGCCAGAACAGCTACCGTGGGCTGGTAAAAATTATGCCGACGGCGACCAACGCCCGAAATTTCACCCAATGCGACTCCATGTTGATTGGCGCGGACTGCGGCGCGCATACGTTCCCGTATGTTGAATGCCGCAATAACAGCGCGCAGCTGGAGCACGAAGCGACAACATCACGCATCGGTGAAGATCAGCTTTTCTATTGTCTGCAACGCGGCATCAGCGAAGAAGACGCTATTTCGATGATCGTCAACGGTTTCTGCAAAGACGTTTTCTCGGAACTGCCGCTGGAGTTTGCCGTTGAAGCGCAAAAACTGCTGGCGATTAGCCTTGAGCACAGCGTCGGTTAATGATGAAGGAAAACCCATGTTAAGCATTAAAGATTTACAGGTCAGTGTGGAAGAAAAAGCGATTTTGCGTGGCCTGAATCTGGAGATTCGCCCCGGCGAAGTTCACGCCATTATGGGGCCGAACGGTTCCGGGAAAAGCACGCTCTCCGCCACCCTGGCGGGACGTGAAGATTACGAGGTCACCGGCGGCTCGGTTACGTTCAAGGGTAAAGATCTGCTTGAACTGTCGCCGGAGGAACGGGCGGGCGAAGGGATTTTTATGGCCTTCCAGTACCCGGTAGAAATCCCCGGCGTCAGTAACCAGTTTTTCCTGCAAACCGCGCTGAATGCCGTGCGCGCCTACCGCGGGCAGGCGTCGTTGGATCGCTTTGATTTTCAGGATCTGATGGAAGAAAAGATCGCATTGCTGAAAATGCCGGAAGATTTGCTGACCCGTTCGGTAAACGTCGGTTTTTCCGGCGGGGAGAAAAAGCGCAATGATATTTTGCAAATGGCGGTGCTGGAGCCGGAACTGTGCATCCTTGATGAGTCTGACTCCGGACTGGATATCGATGCGTTGAAAATTGTGGCGGAAGGCGTCAACGCGTTACGCGACGATAAACGCGCTTTTATTATCGTGACCCACTATCAGCGCATACTGGACTACATCAAGCCTGATTACGTCCATGTCCTCTATCAGGGGCGAATTGTCCGATCCGGCGATTTTACTCTGGTCAAACAACTGGAGGAGCAGGGTTATGGCTGGCTTACCGAACAGCAGTAAAGCGCTACAGCAATGGCAGCATCTCTTTGAAGAAAAAGGAGAAAGTCGAACTGAGCAGGCAAGACAACATTTACAACAGATGTTACGTCTGGGATTGCCGAAGCGTAAACATGAAGACTGGAAATACACGCCGCTGGAGGGCTTAACCCATAGCCAGTTTATCCAGCAGTGTGCGACTATCAGCGCCGCACAGCGTGATGCGCTGGCGCTGCAAATCGATGCCGTGCGGCTGGTGTTTGTCGACGGTCGGTTTATGCCAGAGCTTAGTGATAGCACGCAAAACAGCGGATTTGACGTTAGCGTCAGGGATGAACGCCAGACGCTTGCCGCGCCGGTACATCCCGAGGTTTTTCTGCATCTGACGGAAAGCCTGGCGCAATGTGTCACGTATATACAGGTACGGCGAAATCAGCGTCCGACCAGGCCGCTACTGTTAATGCATATCACGCAGGGCGTGGATGGCGACGAGCTGAATACCGCGCATTATCGCCACCATCTGGCGCTGGCGGAAGGCGCGGAAGCGACGGTTATTGAGCATTATGTCAGCCTTACAGCGGCAAAACATTTTACCGGCGCGCGTCTGACGATGAACGTTGCAGACAATGCGCAACTGCGTCATATCAAACTGGCGTTTGAAAATGCGTCCAGCTATCACTTTGCGCATAACGATCTTCTGCTGGCGACAGACGCCTCGGCGTTTAGCCACAGTTTTCTGCTGGGCGCCGCAGTACTACGTCACCACAGCAGCTCACAACTGAATGGCGAAAACGCGACGCTTCGACTGAATAGTCTGGCGATGCCGGTGAAAAATGAAGTCTGCGATACGCGGACATGGCTGGAACATAACAAAGGTTACTGTAACAGCCGCCAGTTGCACAAGACCATCGTCAGCGACAAAGGACGCGCGGTCTTTAATGGCCTGATTAACGTGGCGCAACACGCCATTAAAACCGACGGCCAGATGACCAATAATAACCTGTTGTTGGGGAAACTGGCTGAAGTCGATACCAAACCGCAATTGGAGATCTATGCCGATGACGTGAAGTGCAGCCACGGCGCGACGATCGGGCGTATTGACGATGAGCAGATGTTTTATCTGCAATCACGCGGCATCAGGCAGCAGGAGGCGCGGCACATGATTCTTTACGCGTTTGCCGCAGAGTTAACGGAAGCTATCCATGATAGCGCCCTTAAACAGCAGATGCTGGCGCGAATCGGCCAGCGACTGCCCGGAGGCCTGGTATGACATTTCCTGTAGAAAAAGTACGGGCGGATTTTCCCATACTGCAGCGTGAAGTTAACGGCCTGCCGCTGGCTTACCTGGACAGCGCAGCCAGCGCTCAAAAACCCAATCAGGTGATTGACGCTGAATCTGCCTTCTACCGTCACGGCTATGCTGCGGTACATCGGGGTATCCATACGTTAAGCGCGCAGGCGACCGAAAGCATGGAGAATGTGCGTAAGCAGGCGTCGCGGTTTATTAACGCCCGCTCCGCAGAAGAACTGGTTTTCGTGCGCGGTACGACGGAGGGCATTAACCTTGTCGCCAACAGTTGGGGAACGGAAAATATTCGCGCCGGGGATAACATTATTATCAGCGAGATGGAGCATCACGCTAACATCGTTCCCTGGCAGATGCTGTGTGAGCGCAAAGGCGCTGAACTGCGCGTGATCCCATTGCATCCTGACGGTACGCTGCGGCTGGAGACCTTAGCTGCGCTGTTCGATGACCGGACCCGACTGCTGGCCATTACTCATGTTTCCAATGTGCTGGGGACGGAAAACCCACTGCCGGACATGATTGCGCTGGCGCGCCAGCATGGAGCGAAAGTGCTGGTGGATGGCGCCCAGGCCGTGATGCACCATGCTGTTGACGTCCAGGCGCTGGACTGCGATTTTTACGTTTTCTCCGGCCATAAACTTTACGGGCCGACCGGCATCGGCATTCTGTATGTTAAAGAGGCGTTGCTGCAAGAAATGCCGCCGTGGGAAGGGGGCGGGTCGATGATTTCGACCGTCAGCCTGACGCAGGGAACGACATGGGCGAAAGCGCCCTGGCGTTTTGAGGCGGGAACGCCGAATACTGGCGGCATCATCGGTCTGGGCGCGGCAATTGACTATGTGACGTCGCTGGGACTGGATAAGATTGGCGATTATGAGCAGATGCTGATGCGCTATGCGCTGGAGCAACTGGCGCAGGTGCCTGATATCACGCTGTATGGTCCGGCGCAGCGGTTGGGCGTCATCGCGTTTAATCTGGGTAAACACCATGCTTATGACGTCGGCAGCTTTCTTGATAATTACGGTATCGCGGTACGAACGGGGCATCACTGCGCGATGCCGCTCATGGCCTGGTATGGCGTGCCGGCAATGTGCCGGGCTTCGCTGGCGATGTATAACACCCATGAAGAAGTGGACCGACTGGTGGCAGGATTAACGCGTATCCACCGCTTATTGGGATAACAGTGAGGTTTTATGGCTGCGCTACCGGATAAAGAAAAATTGCTGCGTAACTTTACGCGTTGCGCTAATTGGGAAGAGAAATATTTATATATTATTGAGTTGGGGCAGCGCCTGGCGGAGTTAAATCCGCAGGATCGCAATCCGCAAAATACGATTCATGGCTGTCAGAGCCAGGTGTGGATCGTGATGCGGCGAAACGCCAACGGCATTATCGAATTGCAGGGCGACAGCGACGCGGCGATCGTTAAAGGCCTTATGGCGGTGGTATTTATTTTGTACCACCAAATGACGGCGCAGGATATTGTGCATTTTGATGTCCGGCCATGGTTCGAAAAAATGGCGCTTACGCAGCACCTCACGCCTTCTCGTTCTCAGGGGCTGGAAGCAATGATTCGCGCAATTCGCGCTAAGGCCGCCACTCTTAGCTAAACTGTACAGACAGCGTTCTACCTGATGTCAAATCCTTTGTCGGACGGCGACGTCGCTTTATTCAGAGTGGACAGAGCGTATATTTTGTTGTTCTGATAAGCGAAGCGCTACCAGTCGTCGCAGAGGGCATCACCAGGAATACAGGAGGTTTGGTATGAAACGTGCGTCTTTCATTACGCTAACTATTATCGGCGCGTATAGCGCGTTACAGGCAGCCTGGGCGGTTGATTATCCATTACCGCCCGAAGGCAGCCGTCTTATTGGTCAGAATCAAACCTATACCGTACAGGAAGGTGATAAAAACCTGCAGGCTATCGCCCGGCGTTTTGATACGGCGGCGATGCTCATTCTTGAAGCGAACAATACGATTGCGCCGGTGCCTAAGCCCGGTACGCTAATTACCATTCCCTCGCAGATGCTATTGCCGGATGCGCCCAGGGAAGGCGTTATCGTCAACCTCGCGGAGCTACGGTTGTATTATTATCCGCCGGGAGAAAACCGCGTTCAGGTATATCCCATCGGCATCGGTTTGCAGGGGCTGGAAACTCCCATCATGGACACCCGGATAGGGCAAAAGATCCCCAACCCGACGTGGACGCCGACGGCGGGCATACGCCAACGTTCGCTTGAGCGGGGGATCTCGCTGCCGCCGGTGATCCCTGCCGGGCCAAATAACCCGCTGGGACGCTATGCGCTGCGTCTGGCGCACGGTAATGGGGAATATCTCATTCATGGCACCAGCGCGCCGGATAGCGTGGGTCTGCGCGTGAGTTCCGGTTGCATTCGCATGAACGCGCCGGACATCAAAGCGTTATTTGCGCAGGTCAGAACGGGGACGCCGGTAAAAGTGATTAACCAGCCGGTGAAATTCTCTGTCGAGCCGAATGGCATTCGTTATGTAGAGGTACACAGGCCGCTATCGCCGGAAGAAGAGCAAAACGTGCAGACGATGCCCTACGTGTTGCCTGCGGAATTTACCGCATTCAGAAACGCGCAAGGGGTGGATAGTCGCCTGGTCGATAAGGCGCTATACCGGCGAGCCGGGTATCCTGTCAGTGTGAGCGCCGGGCAGACGCCAGCGGTAAATACGACCGCAGTCGAATCCGCTCAGAACGGTTTTGTCGGGGAAGAGGGGCAAACGCGCGCGACGCAGTAGCCTTCGCAGCAAACGACGGACAAAAAAATGGCGCACGATGTGCGCCATTTTTATTACGCAGGTACTATTACTTACGGTATTTAGTAGCCTGGTTGTCCAGACGCTGGTTAGCGCGAGCTGCGTCGTCTTTAGCAGCCTGAACGTCGGAACGCATTGCGTTCACGTCGTTGCTCAGCTGGTCAACTTTAGCGTTCAGAGTCTGAACGTCAGAAGACAGCTGATCGATTTTAGCGTTGCTGGAGCAACCAGCCAGCAGAGTAGAACCCAGGATTACCGCGCCCAGTACCAGTTTAGTACGATTCATTATTAATACCCTCTAGATTGAGTTAATCTCCATGTAGCGTTACAAGTATTACACAAACTTTTTTATGTTGAGAATATTTTTTTGATGGGAATGCACTTATTTTTGATCGTTCGCTCAAAGAAGCATCGAAATGCATGAAAGTCCCTAAAAAACCGAAAGAAAACAGGGGGCTTCCATCGGATTCTTCTTAGATAATCCGCAATTAGATAGTAAAATCCGATTTGATTTTTTTATTAATAGTGGCTATCGATTAAATAAAAAAAGCGCCGGAAGGGCGCTTTTTTAAACAAATTAATTCACACAACAATTATTACAGTACGTGAACAGAGGCGGTGTTAGTGGTGCCGCTTGGAACCAGCGCGCCGGAGACCATCACTACGACGTCGCCTTTCTGGGCGAGGCCGCTTTGCAGGGCGACATCTTTGCCCAGACGGTAGAAATCATCAGTAGAATTGATTTCTTTCACCAGCTGCGATACCACGCCTTTGCTCAGTACTAACTGACGGGCGGTCACTTCATTGGTGGTCAATGCCAGGATGGTGGCGTCCGGGAAGTATTTACGCACGGCGCGAGCGGATTTACCGCCCTGGGTCGCTACCACGATCAGCGGCGCTTCCAGTTTTTCGGCAGTTTCTACCGCACCGCGGCATACCGCTTCCGTAATGCGCAGTTTACGGCTGTCGTTGTTGTAGTCCAGACGGCTGTTCATGACACGGTCGGTACGTTCGCAGATGGTCGCCATGATAGAAACGGCTTCCAGCGGGTATTTCCCTTTTGCGGATTCGCCGGACAGCATAACCGCATCCGTACCGTCGAGGATGGCGTTCGCAACGTCGCCTGCTTCTGCGCGGGTCGGACGCGGGTTTTTGATCATAGAATCCAGCATCTGAGTCGCGGTGATCACGACTTTACGTGCGCGGATACATTTTTCGATCATCATTTTCTGCGCAAAAATCACTTCTTCAACCGGGATTTCTACGCCCAGGTCGCCACGCGCAACCATGATGCCGTCGGAAGCTTCGAGAATTTCATCGAAGTTGTTCAGGCCTTCCTGGTTTTCGATCTTAGAGATAATCTGGATGTTTTCGCCGCCGTGGGCTTTCAGATGCTCGCGAATTTCGACAACGTCAGAACGTTTACGGATAAAGGACGCCGCAACAAAGTCAACGCCCTGTTCGCAACCGAAGATCAGGTCCTGTTTGTCTTTTTCAGCCAGCGCCGGCAGAGCAATAGAAACGCCCGGCAGGTTAACGCCTTTGTTCTCGCCCAGATCGCCGTTGTTCAGCACCTTACAAATTACTTTATTGCCTTCGATGGCGGTCACTTCCATACCGATCAGACCATCGTCAACCAGGACGGTGTTGCCAACGCTCAGGTCGCTGGTGAAGCCTTCATAGGTGACGGCAACGATTTCATTATTACCGACCACGGATTTGTCGGTGGTAAAAGTGAAGGTTTGACCCGCTTTCAGCGAAACGTCGTTACCGCCTTCCAGTTTAATGGTGCGGATTTCTGGTCCTTTAGTATCAAGCAGAATAGCGGCTTTTTTACCAGTTTTGCTCATCACGTTGCGCAAGTTCTGGATACGCTGACCGTGTTCTGCATAATCGCCATGAGAGAAGTTCAGACGCATCACGTTCATGCCCGCGTCCAGCATTTTGCTTAACATCTCTTCGGATTCGGTTTTCGGACCGATAGTACAAACAATTTTCGTCTTTTTCATGACAGTCTTAGTCTTTAAGTTGAGGAGGATATGGAAATCTGGCTTCGGGCGCGCACGGCCCGGAAGCTAAGCCTGTGTTGCTAAAGTGATGATGCCTCGCTCTAAGGATAGGTGACATCGAAAGAGCGTGCAGAGGAATGTGTGCTCGCGTTTCAGCCCAACGGGAAGGGGATAATTTTAGTCGTTGAGTTTTACAGTCCAATGCGCTGAAACCATTCAAGAGACAATTGGCGCGCATTATACGCTGAAATTTACAAAAAAGGAAAATGAAAACCCTGTTTCAAAAGACATCTGTGCAGATCCACAACGGTTTGTTATTACGCTGTTTACGATGTCGCTGGCGATGACGCCGCCCGAACAGGGGCGGCGTTGCGCAACAGCGGGTGTTGTTGCGCATAATGTCAATCGAGCAACTTTTTGCCTTCCAGGTCGATGGCGATGTTTTGGTTGTGTGCTTTTCGATAGCACAGAATCGCTATCCCGATCGCCGCCCAGCTAATTCCGAGTATCAGAGCGTGAATGTTCATGTTTAAACAGACGTAGCCGATGACGATCATCCCCATGATCGGCGAAATGACATGGGCGAAAATGCGCCGCTGGGCTTTCATCCGGAAATTGAACAGAATAAACACACACAGGTTCACGACAAAAAAAGCGAAAAGCGCGCCAAAGTTCACCAGCGTGGAGATAGATTCAATCTTGCCGGAAAACAGGTAGCTGAGCAGCAGGGTGACGCCGCCGGTAAACAGAATGGCATAATCCGGCGTTTTACGCGTGGTATGGACGTGAGCGAGGAAGGCGGGCAACATTCGGTCGCGCCCCATTGAAAATAGCACTCTGGACACCGCCGTTTGCGCGGTAATAATGTTGCCGACGGCGCACACAAACGCCACAATGATGGAAAACGCCACTTTGAGCCAGATACCGCCAACGTTGCCGGCAATGGTGAAAAATGCTTCATTCGTCGCATTACCTTCCGCGAAGCGGTCGACATTACCGGTGGCGAACGCCGCAAACGCCACAACGATAATAAACAGTACCGTCGCCAAAACTAACGCTAACAGCGTTGCTTTACTGACGGCGCGTCCCCCGCCTTCGCTTTCTTCACTTAATGTACTGATAGCGTCAAAGCCGAGAAAGTTCAGCGCAGCCACCGAAATCGCCGTCGCGATGAGCCCTGGGGTGAACCACTGTGAATCGAAAAAAGGCCGGAAGGAAAGCGTTATCTGACTACTGTCCAGCATCAACAGACGGACAATGAGCAGAACGAAAATCGCCAGAATACCGAGTTGAATAAAGACCAGTAACTTATCAAATTTCGCCGTTTGCTGTATCCCGAGATAGTTGACTCCGGTGCCAATAGCCACATAAATCAACGGCCAGACCCAGACCGGGATTTGCGGTAAAATAGCGTGGACCGCGACGCCGCCCAGCACTGCCACGAGCGTAGGGAACAAAAGATAATCCAACAGTAATATCCATCCGGTCAGAAACCCTACGGCGGGATTAATGCATACGCCAGCATACGCATAGGCCGAACCCGACGAGGAGATATGCTGCGATAAGGTAGAGTAGCTGTACGCGGTAAAAAACATCGCGATCGCGCCAATAATATAAACCAGCGCAACCATACCGTGCGAAAGATTATAAACGACGCCATAAAGAGAGACTGGCGCGATAGGCACCATAAACACCAGACCATAAAGCACTAAATCGGTAAGAGACAATTTTTTGACTTTTTTCATGATAAATACCTTAATGGCTTTTTATGCCAGATCGCGTAAAAACGCGCTTACCGCTGCGAGGCAGGGCGCGATATTTTCTTCATGTGGGTTATGGCTGCTGCCGGGAATAGTGACCGCGCGGCAGTCTGAAATGTGAGAGAGCAGCGGAGAGACGACGCGCTCGGTTGCCTGATCGTTTTCGCCGCGTAATACCAGAACAGGACAGCGTATCTGGCACAAATGGGGCGTAATATCCCAGTCGGCAAGTTTGCCATTTGCCGCCAGTTCATTGGTTCCCCATAAAATGTGATAACCCGTAGGGTCGGCGGCGAACTGCGCATTAGATCGCTGAACATGAACGGCTTCTTCCGCGAGGGTATAAACGTGCCTGGCATAATAAGCGACCAGCTGTTCCGGTGGGTTTTGATAAATGACGGCGGGCATAATGACGTTTTTGATATCGTCATCGGACATTGGCGTCAGAGCGTTAAAGAGCCGTATGCCTTCCTGTTGCCACAGGGCGATACTGGCCGGCGAACTGGCCAGTATCGTCCCGCGAAGCCCGGCAGGCTGTAAGCAGGCGTGCTCTGCGGCAAGCATTCCGCCCCAGGAATGTCCCAGTATCGAATACCCGTGCCCAATACCCAGGTGATGAATTAATTGGGTTAATTGACGGAGATAACGCGCAATAGTCCAGAAAGACGCGTCGGCATGAGGAAAATGCGTTGAACGACCGCAGCCATATTGATCGTAAAATATTACCATGCGCCCGTCATCAGCCAGACGGCGATAATTTAATAAATAATCAAAGCCGCCAGAAGGGCCGCCGTGAAGGATAATGAGCGGCGTGAGTAATGATTTTCTGTCTCCATAAATCCGATAGCTTGTCAATATGTTTTCAGAAAACATTTCGCCATAGAGATAAGTATCATTCATATTCTTAATGACTCAGTGTGTGGCAGGGCAGGCGAAATTTATATTCGCCTGGATAATATTATTTTTTTATTGTGTGTAAAACATTACACCAGAAGGTGGCGTAATGTTCCCATTGCAGAAACTGCGGACTTCCCCAGTGCGGCGAACAATCACTGGCAAAGCAACATACTTTCCCTTTATGGTAAGTACCCATAACTAACAGTGGATCGCCATTAATTTCAGCAAGGACCTGACTATTTTCTTTGGCGATAAGCTTGTTATAGCCCAACAGCGGCGGCCATTCGCTAAATGGCTGGGTAATAACATGCTCTACCGCAGTATTTACTGCTTTACATCCTTGCGGTAGTTCTACGCGGTCATCTACATCCAGCATATCAACCGGCAATACCTCCGCCAGAACCGTATTTTTATAATTGGCTTTTGCTTCTATTCCCGTAAAGGATAAATACCCGCCGATCATCAACAGACCGCCGCCCTCAGCAACATAATCCGCGATAAGTTGTAATGCATCAGGAATAATATCCATATTATAAAAGGTTCTGTTTTGTAGCAGGAACGTATTGCTACCGATATCACTGATGACGATCGCATCATAGCAGGCTAATGCTTCGGCGGTTTGTGGAAAACGAGTTTGCACAATATGGGCAGGCATGTAGTCCACATCGATATTACCCTGGCGTAAGCAGGATAATAAATAGTCTGCGCCTTCTTCATATTTGCTCGATGTAAAGCTATCAAAACCTTTAGAGTGAATCATATGAATGTGCCAGGATTCGCCAATAAATAAAATTTTCATTATGTCACCTGTTAATTAATGTTAATGACTTTATTAGATTGGGTACGCATTCGATGTAAAACCTGCAAGTGCTGAGGCATACTCGACGCACCGACTTGTTCCACCGCCAGAGAAGCGAAAGCGGAGGCATATTGAATGGCTGCGACCATGTCTGCTTGTCGCGCCAGCGCGGCGGCTAAGGCGCCATTAAAAGCGTCACCGGCCCCGGCGGCATCTTTTACCACGGCGCTCCACGCAGGAATATACAACGTGCGGGCGTGCTCACAGAGCAGAGAACCACGGGCGCCAAGGGTAATGATGACTTTTTTCACCCCGGATTGCAGAATAATATTTCCGGCTTTTTTCGCATCATTAATATCAGTAATGGTTACGCCGGATAAAAAAGAGGCTTCAGTTTCATTCGGCGTGATGATGTCAATATCAGATAATAAATGCGTCACCTGTTTCGTATAGGGGGCAGGATTCAGCATGATCATTTTATTTTCTTGTTTGCCCAGGCGAATAAATTCAGTCAACGCTTCAATGTTCGTTTCGAGCTGCATTAACATAACGTCAGACTCGGCGATATAACGGTGTTGCTCGTTAATCTCTTGCGTGGTGAGCATCATATTGGCGCCAGGGTAGATGGCGATAATATTATCGCCATCTACGGCGGAGACATAGATCAATGCGCTACCGGTGGGCGCTTTATCTGTTTGATACGCGCTGTATGAGGTGATGCCTGATTGAATAATATGATTCATAGCAAATGCGCTGAACTGATCTTTGCCCACTTTAAAAATAAAATGCGCCGCAGCGCCGGCATTGTTTGCCGCTAAAGCCTGGTTGGCTCCTTTACCGCCAGGATAGAATCCAAATTGACTGGCCAGAATGGATTCTCCGCTTTGTGGAAACCACGGCACGGTTGCTGAAACATCAATATTGAATGAGCCTAAAACACACACCTTGCCTGCTTTTTTTGTGTTTTCCCGGCGCAGTTTTGCATCCTGATGGATTGGCGTGGCGATAGTGCTGGAGATATCAATCTTATTTTCAGTGATAAGCTTACTCAGCGCGTCACGGTTTAAAATCCCTCCGCCATAGCAACGCTGAAGCATACCTGATTTCTGGAAATAGCGTAGATCGGAACGAATAGTCTCCTGGCTAACCTTATAAAGGTCTGAAAGTTTACTGACGCTAACACTATTATCCTTTATCAGTAAATTAATGATGGCATGACGTCTTTCTTCTTTAAACATATTGCCTCCGGGTAGTGAGTTGAATTGTATTTATGGCAATGTTGTCATGCGGTGAATTCAATCACAGATTATGCGGTCAACCGGAAGTAACCCCAAATGAATGTCAATAATCAGAAGCGCAGTCAATGTGTTAAATATTAATTGCTTACAGAAGGGGAAAATAGTTTTGTGAGTGTTGTCATATATTTTCTATGTAATATGACGGGGTGAACGTAAAATAGTTGGGCTTGCACGATTCAGTGAGTATATGCAGCCGGACAGCGTTCGCTTATCAGTCGCTACCCTCGACGAAATAAGACGATATCGCTCTCCGGCCCTGGGGTTATATACGCTCGATTTTTGCCGGTAGCCCCTGACGTACCGCCGCGCCAGAAACCCAGTCGAGCCAGGTGTTGGTAATGTTTCTTGTCGGATCGGCAAAGCCCAGATCGTTAAGATTTATGCCTGCCCTGATTTGTGGATCATACGGCATAGGCACGCCATCCAGAGAGTGCTGCGTTGCGCCCATCTCGCGGTGATCATATCCGTGTTCGATGGCGATGACGCCTGGCATCACGCCATTTAACAAACTGATTTGCGCCACGACCTGACCGCCCGGCGTAATGATCCGTACCCGATCGCCATGTTGCAGCCCATAACGCTCGCCGTCTTGCGGATTCAGCGCCACCAGGTTTGCTGGCTTCACATGGTGTAAGCGCGGGATGACGGCTGTTGAGCTGGACATGGTATTTGATTTAAATGAAATCAGTTTCAGCGGCCATTGCCCAATGGGAAACTGGTCGTCAATCGCACGACCATCTGACAAACGCGCCGGATACCAGACCGGGCAACCGCTGAAACGCTCCCCGGTGATGGCGTGACGGTGGGCGGCGACATCTGCATTCCAGATCTGTAAGGGTTTTTTCCACTCGTTACCTAACCGTTGCTCCGTATAGCCGCTATCCTCGGGCGCAAACCGGCCGCCACGCGAGTAGATAAACGCCACGCGATCGACCTCATCAGCTTTAAGCGTGTGCTGAATTGCTGGCAGAATGCGGCTGACGCCGGTAAGCGAAATATCTTCCTGATTTGCCGGCGCGACCGGCGTCTTGCCCATAAAGGCGATATTAGCGGCTACGCGCAGATAGAAATCTTCCGCCCGGTTCAGTGGAAAAGTATTGCCCTGCGGATCGGTTATCGCCCGGTCGCCGAAGCCGGGCAGATGGAGCCGTTTTGCTACCGCAATACAAAATGCTTCCATTGAGACAGGTTGCCCGTCCGCCGTTCGGTGAGTGGCGGGGGCGACAACCGGCCAGCGGGCGGTAGTGGCTTTACTGGCTACGCCGCCCCAGGGTGCCGTAAAGCCCCAGCTCTCAAAATTGTGCGTATCCGGCACAATGTAATCCGCCAGCGCCGTCGTTTCATTCATAAAGGCGTCAATCGCGATAAAGAGCGGCAATCGGCGAGGGTCTTTTAGCTTTTCTTCCGCCACGGCGCGTAGACCGGGAACACCGTAAAACGGGTTGCTCATATTGGAAATCCAGGCTTTAAGCGGATAAGGATAGCCTTCGAGCGCGGAGGTCAACAGTTCGGTAAGCTGGCCTGCCACAAAGGGATACCACGGCGCTTTGGCTGGATAAGGGGATTGCCCGCCGGCAATTTTGTCGCGGTATTCTTCCGATGCTTCATAAGCGGTTTTGCTACGGGCAATACTCAACCCGGACGGTTTCACTTTTCCGGCAAAACTGTTCATGTTGTAGCGGGGGCCGTCGCTAACGCCGTTGAATTTGCCGCCGCCGACAAAGACGCCGCCGGACAAGCTGAGGTTGCCGATCAGCGCGTTAAGCATCATGACCGACCAGGCGTTATAAAACCCATTGCCGGCCATCATGCCGCCGTGACTGATGACCGCGGCTTTACGTCCGTGACCGGTAAAGGTTTCCGCCAGCGCGATAATTTGCGCTTCCGGCACGCCGCACTGTTCGCTGTATTGCGCCAACGAGAGCTTTTCTGCCGCCTCTTTCAGGCGTTGCAACCCGCTCTTCACCGTGACCCGTTGGCCGTCGGCGAGCGTAACGTACTGCGTCACGAAAAGCCGTGCCTGTCGGCAAGTGGACGCATCGACCAACTCGCCGTCGGTATTCAGCACGACAGGGGTCTCTTCGCCATCGGGCGTAAGATGGCGCAGCGTCAGGTGTTGTCCGGCAAGCGTCGGCAGTTCATCCGCAATGACCAGGTGCGTGGCGTTGGTCCAACTTTGCTCGCCGGCCTGCTGCATCGCCTGTACGCCGGGAATCGCCAGATAATCAGCATTATAACGTTGATTATCCATGATCCAGCGGATCATCCCCATTGCCAGCGCCGAATCGCTGCCGGGCATGACCGGTTGCCAGCGACCGCGAGGATCGGCGAGCACCGTTGATAAGGGCAGGGCAGGGGCGACCACGACGTATTGAAAATTCTCACGCAGCCGGGCGCTCGCCAACTGACGCGCCTGGCGTTTAAACGGATTGCCGGACTGTGCCGGGGAGGTGCCCATAAAGAGCGCAAACTCCACGTTTTCCCAGTCGGGTTTGACATGCGGGTTTTTATCCAGATCGCCCATCAGCGCCCCGGAGCCGGCCCGGTAAGCCAGTCCACAGTAGGCGCCATGCGCGCCGAAATTTTTGCTGCCGAAGCTATTTAGCGCAAAACGACGCAGAAACGCATCGCGGCCTTCGTCGCTGGTATTCGTGACCAGTAACTGATTGGTTTTGGGCCCGAAACTGGGGTGCTTTGCGTCAATTGGCGTATCCGGCGCATGAATCGCGCGCAGTCCGTCCACATGACCCTCGCCAAACAGATCGCCGCCTTCCACGACTTCTTCAATAAGCTGCTCAAAGCTGATGCGCTGCCATTTCCCTTCGCCGCGTTTACCCACGCGTTTCATCGGTTCAAGCAGTCGCAGCGGACTGTACAGGCTTTCCAGCAGCGTGGCGCCGCGCGCGCAGGCGGTTGAGCGGGCGTCAAGACCGCTTTCTCCCGCCAGTTGCTCCATGGCTTCGCTAAAAGGGACGGACGAGTCAATCGGGTGTTCCTGCGACAAGGGGTGATAGGGATTGCCGGCGATGCGTATCACTTTGCCATCGGCATTAACCCGGGCGCGGATACCGCACTGTGTCCAACAGCCGAAGCATTGCGTCATGGCGATGGTTTGTTGTGGATTTTGCTGCCAGTGCGTTTGCGCCTGCGCCTCCGGAATTAACGCATTGCCAAAGATGCGGTCGCGCGTTACCTTGCCGGACGTCCCGTTTAACAGGCCATCAATTGCGCGTTTCGCCACATCACGGTAGCTCAGACCAAAAGTGACCATCCCACCGACGGCGAGACCGACTTTTAGCCACTGACGACGGGTTAAATTAGCCATGTTGTAATCTCCTGGTGAGTCCGTTCAGCGTTTCACGAATAATAATCAGTAGCGCTATCCACAGGCCGAAGGTGCCGAGAATAGCCAGCCAGCCATCCGTTCCGCCTGGTAACGAGTAAGGGTTAAATTGCGCGTTGAACTTGGGTACGGTTTGTACCTGAATCAACAATGTCCAGCGCATCAGCCAACATAGCGCCAGCGCGCTCAGAACCAGCAGGACGCGTCTTAGCTCCGATAACGGATGACGTAGCGCCAGGCTACAGAACAGCAGTGTGAATACCCACAGCGCTAGCCAGCCGACAGCGTAATATTTGGCTGACAGGGCGACGGTAATCCACTGACGGATTGCCGTGCCGGAAAGCGTATCGCCGCTGACCCACATGGCCACAACCAGCCCCAGCGCCGCCAGCGTCCAGAGTTGTCCCCACAGTATTTTTGGCAGCCTTACCGAGTCGCGTCGGGCGGCGACAATCATCAGCGCGAAGAACGCCTGTAAGGCGCTAAGAAACATCGCCACGGGGAAGGCGTAGCTAAACCAGATTGGGCGCGCCAGCACAACGGAGACTTCGCGGCCGGTATAAATCAACAGGCCCACCGCGCAAAGCGCGCTGGCTAACGCCAACCATTTAGTGACGTTGTAACTTTTATTGAATAATCGTTTTATTTGCTGCGCCAGGAACCACAGAGCGAGAAATCCGGTAAACAGCGGCAGGAACAACGCTCCCCAGGGCATCCACGACCAGGGCGTCGGCCAGGCATAGAAATGCCAGACGCGGGCGGTCTGGTGCAGATCCGCCGTCAGCGCCAGCGGTGCGGTAATCGCACAGGTAATGGCAATCAGTAATGCCCGATTTTCTTCTGTTGCGGCGCCTTTTTTCCGCCAGTGAAGATAACAGGCAAACAGTGCGGCGCAGGCGGCAATGCCAATAAAAAAGAAATATTGTACCGCCCACGGCAGCCAGCTAATGTCCTGCGGGTGAGCCAGCACTTCTTCAATGATGAGTGAATGCCTCATTCAGACCTCCTGCCAAAGCGCGGGCTGCGCACGGCCCATTAATGGGGTGACAAAGGCGTCGTCCAGACCCAGGTAGAAAACATGGGGCGACGTGCCGTTTTCCGGCTTTAATACCTTGATAGCGTCGCGATGTTGATGAAGCATGGTGGCGATGCGGCTATGGGGATCTTTGATATCGCCAATAATACGCGCGCCGCCGACGCAGGACTCTACGCAAGCGGGTAACAGCCCGGCTTCCAGACGATGGACGCAAAACGTGCATTTATCGGCAGTTTGCGTTTCATGATTGATAAATCGAGCGTCGTAAGGACACGCCTGGACACAATAGGCGCAGCCGACGCAGCGTTTGTTATCCACCACCACAATGCCGTCTTCCCGCTGAAAGGTGGCTTGTACCGGGCAGACCGGCACACAGGGGGGGTTATCGCAATGGTTGCACAGACGCGGCAATAGCACATTCGTGACTTCCTGACTACCTTCACGCTGGACCTGGTATTGGTTCACCATCGTACGAAATGCGCCCTGCGGCGTTTGGTTTTCAATAGTGCAACTTACGGTACAGGACTGACAGCCGATACAACGCCGCAGGTCGATAAGCATGGCGTAACGGTGTCGGGGAGAGCCTTCATGCCGCTCCGGCGAAAAAGGAAATTTCGCTTCAGCCAGCGGAACCAGCGAGGCGCCAGCGGTCAGGACGCCGAGTTGCTGGAGAAATAGCCGTTTACTGCTGTCCATATTGACTCCCGTCCACATTGCCAACAATGAAACATTTGTCACGATGTTGGTTCATGTGTAATGAATAAAAAATGTTGATGATTTACAGTGTAAAAATCGAGACGGGGTGCACTCTATTGTGGTTAACCACATACCCGGCTTGTTGTTGATCTAAAACAACATAATTGACAGGGATATTGGGGTGAGAGGTAAAACCGTAAGGCGCCTGGCGGTGTTGGCGGCAGTAGGGCTACTTTGTCATGGCGCGTGGGCAGGGACGTGGAATATCGGTATTTTGGCTATGCGCGGCGAGGCGTCTACGCGTAGCCACTGGCAACCGTTGGCAAAGACATTAAGCCAACAGCTTCCAGGCGAAACCTTTCACATCCAGCCGCTGGATCTGCATCAAATGCAGGAGGCCGTTAACCAGGGAACCGTGCAGTTTGTGATAACCAACCCGGCGCAATTTGTCCAACTGAACAGCCATGCGCCGCTGCGCTGGTTAGCTTCCCTGCGCTCCACGCGCGATGGGAAAGCGGTGAGTAATGTTATTGGCAGCGTGATTTTGACCCGGCGCGATAGCGGCATCACCACGGCGCATGATCTCATCGGTAAGACCGTCGGCGCGATTGATGCTCAGGCATTTGGCGGCTATTTATTAGGCTATAAAGCGCTCAGCGACGCGGGCTTACGCCCGGAGCGCGACTTTCATCTCCGTTTTACCGGATTCCCTGGCGATGCCTTAGTCTATATGCTGCGCGAAAAAGCGGTGCAGGCGGCAATTGTGCCAGTGTGCCTGTTAGAAAATATGGATCAGGAAGGCTTGATTAATAAAAAGGACTTTATCGCGCTGCTTTCCCGACCGACGCCCCTGCCTTGCTTAACCAGTACGCCGTTATATCCTGACTGGTCGTTCGCGGCGCTACCTGCGGTAAGCGATGCGTTGGCGGATCGCGTAACGCGAGCGCTATTCAACGCGCCCGCCGCCGCGTCATTTCACTGGGGCGCGCCAGCGTCGACCAGTCAGGTGGAAGCGTTGCTGCGTGATGTTCGTCAGCACCCTCAGCAGCGTCGACTGTGGCTGGATGTCAAAAGTTGGTTAATCCAGCACCAGCTAATGGTCGGCGGCGTGATTCTGGCGTTCCTGTTGCTCACGCTCAATTATATTTGGGTCATGCTGCTGGTGCGTCGACGTGGAAAGCAACTGGAACGTAATAGCGTAGTTCTTCATCAGCATGAGCGGGCGCTGGAAACCGCCCGGCAAATGAGCGTGTTGGGTGAAATGACCTCCGGGTTTGCCCATGAGCTTAATCAGCCGCTTTCCGCGATTCGACATTATGCCCAGGGGTGCCTGATTCGACTGCGCGCTGCAGATGAACAGCATCCCTTGCTGCCGGCGCTGGAGCAGATTGACCAGCAGGCGCAACGCGGTGCGGATACTCTGCGTAACCTGCGTCACTGGGTCAGCCAGGCGCAGGGCAACCCGGTGCTAACCGAAGCGTGGAAGGCCATAGCCATTCGGGAGGCGATTGATCATGTCTGGCAATTGTTGCGTATGGCGCAACAGTTTCCGACAGTGACTCTGCATACCGAGGTTAGCGCTGCGCTGCGCGTAACGCTGCCGTCAGTGCTGCTGGAACAGGTGCTGGCGAATATCATTCTTAATGCGGCTCAGGCGGGCGCCACCCATTTATGGGTCGTTGCTGAACGCACTGAAAACGGCATCAGTATTGTTTTACAGGATAACGCCGGGGGAATCGATGAGGCACTATTACGTCAGGCGTTTCAGCCGTTTATGACCACCCGTAAAGAGGGGATGGGCTTAGGGCTGGCGATTTGCCAGCGGCTGGTGCGGTATGGGCGGGGCGATATCAGCATCAGGAACCAGACCGCGCCGGATGGTCTGTCGGGAACGGTGGTCACGATACATTTCTTACATGAACATGGGGGCAGGGATGGCGACAATTCATCTACTGGATGATGATACGGCGGTCACTAACGCGTGCGCGTTTTTACTGGAAAGTCTGGGATATGACGTAAAATGCTGGACGCAGGGGGCGGATTTTTTGGCGCAGGCCAGTCTGTATCAGGCCGGGGTCGTATTACTGGATATGCGAATGCCGGTACTGGATGGGCAGGGCGTTCATGATGCGTTGCGCCAGTGCGGAAGTACCCTGGCGGTTGTTTTTCTTACCGGGCATGGCGATGTACCGATGGCCGTGGAGCAGATGAAACGCGGCGCCGTCGATTTTCTGCAAAAACCGGTATCGGTAAAACCGCTACAGGCGGCGCTGGAGCGTGCGCTGATGGTTTCATCGGCAGCGGTGGCGCGCCGTGAGATTATACTGTGTTACCAGCAGTTGACGCCGAAAGAGCGTGAGCTGGCCAGCCTGGTGGCAAAAGGATTTATGAACCGTGAAATTGCGGAAGCGATGAATATCGCGGTGCGTACCGTAGAGGTGCACCGCGCCAGAGTCATGGAAAAAATGCAGGCCGGTAGCCTGGCGGAACTGATTAGGCGTTTCGAAAAAATGGCCTCGCCAGAGACCAGAATACGAACAACGTATGAACCATGAATAATAAACTGCGTTATTTCTTTGATTTGCATCAAATTTTGTTTAATAGAGAAGACTGTTATATTCTGTTGGTTTGATCTGGCGACGAGTAAAACGTATGACAAAACCGACAAAAGATGACGAGCTGTACCGCGAGATGTGCCGGGTGGTGGGCAAGGTCGTGCTGGAAATGCGCGATTTGGGGCAGGAGCCTAAATATATTGTTATTGCGGGCGTGTTAAGAACCGCGCTGGCGAATCAACGCATCCAACGTAGCGCGTTAGAAAAACAGGCTATGGAAACCGTGATTAACGCTCTGGCGCGGTCATAGCCGCTATCAGGGTGGCAATAACGAAATCGCCTTTGAATTGTCGCGATTGTCACCATGGCGGGCGGGTTGCCCGCCATTAGCGATGCGCAGGGTTATCAGTTGATGGCTAAGCGCAGCCCTAATGTATCAGGGTACGGCTCAAAATAATTCTGGCTGCGTAGATAGTCATCCGGATGTTCCGCCAGATAGTGCTTCAGCAGCGTTAACGGTGCCAGGATAGGTAGTCGGCCCGCCCGGTAGCCGAGAATCACCTCGCGTAATTCCGCGCGTTGCCTGCTGTTCAACGCGCGGTGAAAATAGCCCTGGATATGCATCAGCACATTGGTGTGATTTTTACGTGAAGCGGGATGGCGCAGGATAGCCATCAGTTTTTCTCTGTATCGGACAAAGAAGGCATCCAGATCGTCCCACTCATGCAGACGCGCGACGAAAGGGCCAATTTCGCGGTAGCCGGCCTGGTGGTGGGCGAGAAGCTGAAGTTTGTATCGGCTATGAAACGCGAGCAAACTGTGACGACTCAAGCCCTGCGCGCGTAGCGCATTTAATTCATGTAGCGCGAAGATACGTGCGATGAAATTCTCGCGTAGTACCGGATCGTGCAGGCGACCATCTTCCTCTATCGGCAGCCAGGGATATTTGTCCATCATCGCGGCGGTAAACAGCCCCGTGCCAGCTTTGCGGCCCCTGTTACCCTTTTCATCATACAGGCGAACGCGCTCCATTCCGCAACTGGGCGATTTTGCACACACAATAAACCCCGCCAGTTCGCCTATTGTTGGCAGAAACCGATCGGTAAAGGCATTCATTCGCTCGGTAACGTCATCGTGCGGGGCATGGCTATAACGCATCCGAATGTCGCCACAGGTCGTCTGGATAAGACGCAGCGCAGGGCGAGGCACGGGCAGGCCGATCGCCACCTCCGGGCAGATCGGTTTGTAGTCCACCCACGGTGCCAGAGAGTTCATGACAAAATCCATACGCTTATGTCCGCCATCAAAGCGTACCGCGGCGCCAGTCAGACATCCGCTAATGCCGACTACGGGTTTGTTATTCATGATTGCCCCTTATTGAAAGTACGACGACTGACGCCAATGGCGCAAAATGTTATCTCACGCTGATTTAAAACTTACACAACTTTGTTTTTTTGTCTAAGTTTTCGCGGGAATTTTTTTGACGTAGTTAAATATCAATAAGATAGAATAAGGGGAAGAAATCTATTTCAGCGCTTATAGTGTGATAACCTCCAGCGAAGCGACCACGTTGCGCCACTGGGCAAGCTGTTTTTTCTGCCCGGTAGTGAGCTTTCCGGTGGTCACCAGGAACCATTTTCTCTGGGCGAACAGCTCGGGCGCCAGCATGGCTGGTGGAGAGGGAAGCACATTGAGCCGCAGCTCTTGTCCGGTACGAGTCAACGCTTCCAGCCAGATTTCACAGTGATCCGAGAGATGCCATCCGCTAATAAAGGCATTGTTGCCAGGCGCTTTTCTGTCGCCTTCAAGGCAAAAAGAGGTGTAGGCAATAATGATGCCATCCAGTATTTCGCGCAGCGTCATCACGGCGGGAAGATGCGCGGACACTTTGCTGCGCAACGGACGCAATAAATGGGTCACCAGTTCTGCGCGAGGATATTCCCGGCCACAGTCATAAATCAACTGCCGCAGCGCGTCAATTCGCCCTTCGTGGAGATGTTGAAGCATCGTCTCCTGAATCGTTATCCAGTTATCGCCCAGGCGAATGACCGGACGCGATAGTAAGGGTTTGACCTGGCTTATCGGTACGCCTTTTCTCACCCAGTCGAGGATGCTAAGCGCTTGTCGAATATCGTCATCGCTGTATAAGCGATGCCCGCCATCAGTACGCTGCGGTTTCAATAAACCATAGCGTCGCTGCCATGCCCTTAGCGTGGCGGCATTGATACCGCATAGTCTGGCAAATTCGCCGATAGAATACGACATGGTAAAGCCCGTTAAATAAGGGGATTCTACTATATCATGATTAAATGAAGACTAAGGTAGTGATAAATGGTGCGGCATACCAGGGCATCCGTATGGATTTTGTCGATGATGAGCAATACTGCGTGGCGTAAGGCTCATCAAAATATGACCAATGCTTAATACCATCGGATGCCCCTGGTTAATACTCTATTAACCTCATTCTTCGGGCGCAGTTAAGTAACTCTGTCACTTTATGAACCTGTAGCTTTCTCATCATATTCATCCGATGTGTTTCGACGGTTTTTATACTGATATGTAGCTTTTCGCTGATCCCATGATTGGTATACCCCTCGTCAATAAGTTTAAGAACCTGACGCTCGCGCAAAGTAAGCAGTTGATGATTGGTCGTGTCAGCGTTTAATTCAGCCAGGATAGCTTCCCGATTCAACGTCGGGTCAATGTAACGCTTGTTTACTGCTACTGTTTGCAATGCCGCTAACAGAACTTGCTGACTACTGCTTTTTAAAACATAGCCATTAGCACCTGCGGCTAAAGTTTTAATGGTCATATACTCTTGTTGGTATGCTGTGTAAACCAGAATATTCATTGCTGGCCAACGCTGATGTAATTGGGGAATGATATCCAGGCCATTGATGCCAGGTAAACTAAGATCAAGGATAAGTATGTCAGGCTCGTATGCGCAACAGGCATTATAAACCTCAAGACCATTTTTAACATGTTCTACAATTTTAAAATGAGGCCAGGGTAGTAAGGCATTCATAATGCCGTTAATGATGATTTCATGATCGTCTACTAATAAGATCTTATATTCTTTCATTTTGCTGCCCTCGCGAAAATTAAGATAATATTAAGTAATGGTGTAGTTTTTGAAGATTATACGTATTTTCTGGCGTAAGTCGGTTAGTTCCTCCAGCGCGATGATTTTCCCCATTTTTACGCGATTCTCAATGTCTATGACATAGCATACCAATTCAGTCTGCCCTATTTGACCTAAACAGCCTTTTAATGTGTGAATTAACTGATCGATTTTTTTTCCAGCCGATACGGCATTTTCAATATCAGCCAGCAAGAGGTCCAGTGATTGGAAAATCCTGCTATTAATGACCATATCATCTGTCGCCAGTAGCGCTGAGCAGCGACTCGGATCCTGCTCCTGTAGCTCTATATTTCGCAAAAGTTGATATTCTGCGGCAATACTGATATAGCGAGCTAAGGTAGCCAACGTCACTGGTTTGGTAATGTAATGATGAATCCCATTTTTTTTACAACGATGAATATCTTCTGTCGCTACGCTAGCGGATAGCGCCACAAACATGCAGTCAGGATCTAAATTATTCGGCTCATCGTGCCATAATTGTACACATTCAATACCATCTATTTCTGGCATTCTAATGTCAATCAGTACTAAATCGAATCGCTGCTGTTGTGATAAAGTCAGAGCCTCGTTACTACTGGCGGCAATAGTGACGTGTTGGCCCAGGCTGACAAGCATTTTGCCGATGATATCCCGATTAATATCGGCATCATCAACCAAAAGAATCTGCAACTGCCAGGGTGGTAACAAATTATTTATTACTGGTATATTTGGTGTACACAATATTAACTGTTGCGCCAGGTCGTAAAGTTTTCCGGGGAAATACAAAAGCTCTGCGTTGAGAAGCGCATTTTGCTGGTGGGGTGGCTCGCCGCGTATTCCCCAGCAAGCCAGTTGGCGATGCAGGCAGAACGGCGCTGACAGTGTCCCTTTAATTGGTTGAGGCGGCTGGTATTCTTGTAAGGGTAATACTAGCGAGACACAGGTTCCAACCCCGGGGACACTTTTTAGTGTCAGATTACCGCCCATCATTTTAGCCAGGCTTGACGCAATAGTCAGTCCAATTCCTGTACCTTGCGAATTTGTGTCTGCTTGATAAAAAGCAGTAAAGATTTGAGACTGCTGCTGTATTTCAATCCCTTTACCGCTATCGCTAACCAGAAATATTAATTGTTCCTCATGACGCTTGACCGTCAGACGTATCCCTCCGGTTTCGGTAAATTTTACCGCGTTCCCGAGTAAATTAACCAAAATTTGCCGTAAACGGATACTGTCGGTATGAAAATAGAGAGGGACATGTTGACCGACAAAAGTACGTAATGACAGTTTTTTGCTTTGCGCCGGCCCCTGGATGGTTTGCATTGCCTGGTCCAGTAACGGCAGTAACGCTGTTTCTTCCATATGTAATGTGAAATGACCAGACTCGATGCGTGAAAAATCCAGCAGATTATTAATAATAGCTAACAAAGACAGTGTACAATTCCTGGCGGTATCAGCTAATCCTTGCTGCTCTATGTTTAAAGGGGTGGTTTGTAATAATTCAATCGCACCGAGTACGCCATTCATCGGAGTACGTAACTCATGACTTATTACCGTAAGATGAATGCTTTTACGTTTGTTAGCTTGCTCAGCGCGTTTTTTTGCTTCATTTAGCGCCTGGGTGCGCTCTGCGACTTTGTTTTCCAGATTGTCGTATTGGACTTGTAGAGTATCAAGCAGTTGGTTAAAAGCACCGGCAATACTATCTAATTCATCCAGTCGTTGTGCTGGTAAACGTGTGCTCAGCGGTGCAGTTGCGGTTTTATTAATGACATCGACAAAACGCCATAACGGTTTGGCCAGTGAGCGATGTAGTAACCAACAAAAAGCCGACGTCATCAACACCAATGCTGTTAATGTAAAGGGGATTTGTTGAAGGATAATTTTTAAGATGCGATTATGTAGATTACCGTATGGGTACAGCGTAACCAGACTCCATCCGGGGCCATGCAAGGTTGTGCGTAATATCAGAAATCCGGGAATTTGCTGCCATCCATCATGCAGCGTTACATTTTCTAACTGTGTACGTATTTTTTGCGGGATGTATGAAAACGGCAATAAGTGGTTGTTTTGATCCAGCCATACTCGAATACTATCATCTAATGGCAGGTGGCTCTTAGTAATGAGATCAGGAAGTTTAACCGTCACCCCAAAAAATACGCCTTGCTGATCGGCAACCGCAACGGAAGCGTGCCATCCTTTGCCGTTTATGTATTCTGGTTCACTCCAGTAAAACCCGGCATGGGTTGGGTATAAAGGAAAGCTTTTTCGCGTTAAAGGCTGTAGAGTTGAATAATCTGAAGGGTTATCAGTAGATAATAACGAAATCTCATTTTTATGGTTAAGAATAAAACTATCGCGACGAAAGCTTTTTTCATCGATATCAGAGGACTGCAGAAAGATACGGTGCTTCTCTCCGTTTAGCGTCGGCGTGCAATTTGAAGGACCGACAGAAAGATGCCGGCTCACCTCAGGGAAAATATCGTTATGATGAATCTCAGTCGCTAATGAGCATTGATACATTAAGTTTTTAGCGTCACGCTCAGCCTCTTCAAATCGTTGATTGCTTAGTACAATATTCATCTCGGATAGAACAGATAAGTCCTCTATTATATGCTGCCGTTTCTGAACCATTGATATATAAGCTGCAATAAGCACAGATAGCAGCCAAATAATTATTGTTGTTAATAAAAATAAAAAAGTTAGCCTGATTACTAAAGATGTTTGCAGCGTATTCTTGAGATTGAGCAAATTCATAATGCTTTCCTTCAGTTGCCTGTTGCAAAATCTTTGGCACTTGATCACTATCGCAGTACATATAGTTTCATCAGAAGATTAATCGATGGTGTTATCATTAGGAAGGTAAATTTCTTCATATATAACCCAGTCGATGACTACAATTACTTTTTAATAAAGCGGTGATGTAAAAACATCGTAACAGTTTATTTAATAAATAATTTTTCAAATTGTAATTTTTTATGTCAATACTGAAAGTGTAATTGTGAATTTATCGGAAAATCCGAATGATAGAATCGCCTGTCACAAGGTGTATGTAGACAGCATCTTGATATTGTACAAGAAGAGTATAGTCGAAATAAATGTGAATCAGGCTTTTTACGGATGTGGTTGTGAGCGAATTTGATAGAAACTCTCATTTATGTCTGAGGAGGGATTCATGCTGGCAGTTTTAAAAGGCATTCCATTAATTCAGGATATCAAGGCCGAAGGTAATAGCCGATCCTGGATAATGACTATTGATGGGCATCCTGCCAGAGGAGAAATTTTCTCAGAAGCATTTTCTATTTCTTTGTTCTTAAATGACCTGGAAAGCTTACCTAAGCCTTGTCTTGCCTATGTGACACTACTGCTTGCAGCACACCCGGATGTCCATGATTATGCTATACAGCTCACAGCGGATGGAGGATGGTTAAACGGTTATTATACCACAAGTAGTAGCTCTGAGCTTATTGCTATTGAGATAGAAAAACACCTGGCTTTAACTTGCATTTTAAAAAATGTAATACGCAATCACCATAAACTTTATTCGGGTGGGGTATAAAATGGTAGTAAATAAACGTTTAATTTTAATTTTACTATTTATACTCAATACGGCAAAGAGTGATGAGTTATCATGGAAAGGTAATGACTTCACCCTTTATGCCAGACAAATGCCATTAGCAGAGGTTTTACATCTGCTCTCAGAGAACTATGATACGGCTATTACTATTAGCCCATTGATAACAGCTACATTTAGTGGAAAAATTCCGCCTGGACCACCGGTCGATATTTTGAATAACCTGGCAGCACAATATGATTTGCTTACCTGGTTTGATGGCAGCATGTTATATGTATATCCTGCATCGTTATTAAAACATCAGGTTATCACTTTCAATATCTTATCTACTGGGCGGTTCATTCATTACTTACGCAGCCAGAATATCCTTTCATCACCGGGATGCGAGGTTAAAGAAATTACCGGTACCAGCGCTGTGGAGGTGAGCGGTGTTCCCAGTTGCCTGACCCGTATTAGTCAATTAGCTTCAGTGCTGGATAATGCGTTAATCAAACGAAAAGACAGTGCGGTGAGTGTAAGTATATATACGCTTAAGTATGCCACTGCGATGGATACCCAATACCAATATCGCGATCAGTCCGTCGTGGTTCCTGGGGTCGTGAGTGTATTGCGTGAGATGAGTAAAACCAGCGTCCCGGCGTCATCGACGAACAATGGTTCACCCGCTACACAGGCATTGCCCATGTTTGCTGCCGACCCACGCCAGAATGCAGTGATCGTTCGTGATTATGCGGCCAATATGGCCGGGTATCGGAAACTCATCACAGAATTAGATCAACGCCAGCAGATGATAGAGATTTCGGTGAAAATTATCGATGTTAATGCTGGAGATATTAACCAGTTAGGCATCGACTGGGGAACGGCAGTGTCGCTGGGTGGCAAGAAAATTGCGTTCAATACAGGTTTGAATGACGGTGGAGCTAGCGGTTTTTCAACGGTAATCAGCGATACCTCAAACTTTATGGTGCGTTTGAATGCCCTGGAAAAAAGCTCTCAGGCTTATGTACTTTCCCAGCCATCTGTGGTGACTTTAAATAATATCCAGGCTGTGCTGGATAAGAATATTACTTTCTATACCAAACTGCAGGGAGAAAAAGTGGCTAAACTTGAATCCATCACTACGGGTTCTTTGTTGCGCGTTACACCTCGCTTGTTAAATGACAATGGCACGCAAAAAATAATGCTTAATCTTAATATTCAGGATGGACAACAAAGTGATACGCAAAGCGAAACAGACCCGCTGCCCGAAGTGCAAAATTCTGAAATTGCTTCGCAGGCCACATTATTGGCCGGACAAAGTCTATTGCTGGGAGGATTTAAACAAGGTAAACAAATCCACTCGCAAAACAAAATTCCTTTATTGGGCGATATTCCTGTCGTAGGTCATTTGTTTCGCAATGATACGACTCAAGTACATAGTGTAATCAGGCTTTTTTTGATTAAAGCCTCAGTAGTAAATAATGGCATATCTCATGGTTAATCCAAAGAGTTCATGGAAAATACGTTTTTTAGGTCACGCCTTACAAGGCCGGGAAGTATGGCTGAATGAAGGTAACCTGTCACTGGGGGAGAAAGGATGCGATATTTGTATTCCGCTTACTATAAATGAAAAAATTATTCTGAGAGAACAGGCAGATAGTTTATTTGTTGATGCCGGGAAAGCCAGAGTTAAAGTTAACGGCCGCAGATTTAATCCAAATAAGCCGCTACCATCCAGTGGGGTTTTGCAGGTTGCGGGAGTGGCTATCGCGTTTGGTAAACAGGATTGTGAACTTGCTGATTATCAAATACCCGTTTCCAGATCAGGGTACTGGTGGTTGGCTGGCGTATTCTTGATTTTCATCGGTGGAATGGGTGTCCTGTTAAGTATTGGCGGTCAGCCTGAAACGGTAAATGACTTACCTTTGCGGGTTAAGTTTTTATTAGACAAAAGCAATATTCATTATGTGCGGGCGCAATGGAAAGAAGATGGCAGCCTGCAGTTGTCCGGTTATTGCTCGTCAAGCGAACAGATGCAAAAGGTGAGAGCGACTCTCGAATCATGGGGGGTCATGTATCGGGATGGTGTAATCTGTGATGACTTATTGGTACGAGAAGTGCAGGATGTTTTGATAAAAATGGGTTACCCGCATGCTGAAGTATCCAGCGAAGGGCCGGGAAGCGTGTTAATTCATGATGATATACAAATGGATCAGCAATGGCGTAAGGTTCAACCATTACTTGCAGATATTCCCGGGTTATTGCACTGGCAGATTAGTCATTCTCATCAGTCTCAGGGGGATGATATTATTTCTGCGATAATAGAGAACGGTTTAGTGGGGCTTGTCAATGTTACGCCAATGCGGCGCTCTTTTGTTATCAGTGGTGTACTGGATGAATCTCATCAACGCATTTTGCAAGAAACGTTAGCAGCATTAAAGAAAAAGGACCCCGCTCTTTCTTTAATTTATCAGGATATTGCGCCTTCTCATGATGAAAGCAAGTATCTGCCTGCGCCAGTGGCTGGCTTTGTACAGAGTCGCCATGGTAATTACTTATTACTGACGAATAAAGAGCGTTTACGTGTAGGGGCATTGTTACCCAATGGGGGAGAAATTGTCCATCTGAGCGCCGATGTGGTAACGATTAAACATAATGATACTTTGATTAACTATCCATTAGATTTTAAGTGAGTGGAAAATGACAACTCTGACCCGGTTAGAAGATTTGCTGCTTCATTCGCGTGAAGAGGCCAAAGGCATAATTTTACAATTAAGGGCTGCCCGGAAACAGTTAGAAGAGAACAACGGTAAGTTGCAGGATCCGCAGCAATATCAGCAAAACACCTTATTGCTTGAAGCGATCGAGCAGGCCGAAAATATCATCAACATTATTTATTATCGTTACCATAACAGCGCACTTGTAGTGAGTGAGCAAGAGTAAAGTAAAAATATCTTAGAGCCTATCCCACCAGGCGTTAATTGGCGCAGCCAGCCTGGACACGGATAGCGCGCAAAAACCGGAGCGTACACGTAGTACGTGAGGTTTGACTCGCTACGCTCGCCCTTCGGGCCGCCGCTAGCGGCGTTCAAAACGCTAACGCGTTTTGGCGAGCACTGCCCAGGTCCAAAATGGCAAGTAAAATAGCTCTAATGGGATAGGCTCTTAGTTAGCACGTTAATTATCTATCGTGTATATGGAGGGGAATGATGATAAAGAAAAAGGCTGCGTTTAGTGAATATCGTGATTTAGAGCAAAGTTACATGCAGCTAAATCACTGTCTTAAAAAATTTCACCAAATCCGGGCTAAGGTGAGTCAACAGCTTGCTGAAAGTGCAGAGAGCCCCAAAAAGAGCAGAGAGACAGAGAGTATTCTTCATAACCTATTTCCACAAGGCGTTGCCGGGGTTAACCAGGAGGCCGAGAAGGATTTAAAGAAAATAGTAAGTTTGTTTAAACAACTTGAAGTACGACTGAAACAACTTAATGCTCAAGCCCCGGTGGAGATACCGTCAGGAAAAACAAAAAGGTAAAGCATAATGTCTTCAGGAAACATCTTATGGGGAAGTCAAAACCCTATTGTGTTTAAAAATAGTTTCGGCGTTAGCAACACTGATACCGGGGGGCAGGATGACTTATCCCAGCAAAATCCGTTTGCCGAAGGGTATGGTGTTTTGCTTATTCTCCTTATGGTTATTCAGGCTATTGCAAACGATAAATTTATTGAAGTCCAGAAGAACGCTGAACGTGCCAGAAATACCCAGGAAAAGTCAAATGAGATGGATGAGGTGATTGCTAAAGCAGCAAAAGGGGATGCTAAAACCAAAGAGGAGGTGCCTGATGACGTAATTAAATACATGCGCGATCACGGTATTCTCATCGATGGTATGACCATTGATGATTATATGGCTAAATATGGCGATCATGGGAAGCTGGATAAAGGTGGTCTACAGGCGATCAAAGCGGCTTTGGATAATGACGCCAACCGGAATACCGATCTTATGAGTCAGGGGCAGATAACAATTCAAAAAATGTCTCAGGAGCTTAACGCTGTCCTTACCCAACTGACAGGGCTTATCAGTAAGTGGGGGGAAATTTCCAGTATGATAGCGCAGAAAACGTACTCATGAAAAAAGACCCGACCCTACAACAGGCACATGACACGATGCGATTTTTCCGGCGTGGCGGCTCGCTGCGTATGTTGTTGGATGACGATGTTACACAGCCGCTTAATACTCTGTATCGCTATGCCATGCAGCTTATGGAGGTAAAAGAGTTCGCCGGCGCAGCGCGAATTTTTCAATTGTTGACGATATATGATGCCTGGTCATTTGACTACTGGTTTAGGTTAGGGGAATGCTGCCAGGCTCAAAAACATTGGGGGGAAGCGATATACGCCTATGGACGCGCGGCACAAATTAAGATTGATGCGCCGCAGGCGCCATGGGCCGCAGCGGAATGCTATCTCGCGTGTGATAACGTCTGCTATGCAATAAAAGCGCTAAAGGCCGTGGTGCGTATTTGCGGCGAGGTCAGTGAACATCAAATCCTCCGACTACGTGCAGAAAAGATGTTACAGCAACTTTCTGACAGGAGCTAAAAATGAATCGAATTCACAGTAATAGCGATAGCGCCGCAGGAGTAACCGCCTTAACACATCATCACTTAAGCAATGTCAGTTGCGTTTCCTCGGGTTCGCTGGGAAAGCGCCAGCATCGTGTGAATTCTACTTTTGGCGATGGCAACGCCGCGTGTCTGCTGTCAGGGAAAATTAGTCTTCAGGAGGCAAGCAATGCGTTGAAGCAACTGCTTGATGCCGTACCCGGAAATCATAAGCGTCCATCATTGCCTGACTTTTTGCAGACCAATCCCGCGGTTTTATCAATGATGATGACGACATTAATACTCAGCGTCTTTGGTAATAACGCTCAATCGTTATGCCAACAGCTTGAGCGGGCAACTGAGGTGCAAAATGCATTACGTGATAAGCAGGTAAAGGAGTATCAGGAGCAGATCCAGAAAGCGATAGAGCAGGAGGATAAAGCGCGTAAAGCGGGCATTTTTGGCGCTATTTTTGACTGGATCACCGGCATATTTGAAACCGTGATTGGCGCCTTAAAGGTTGTGGAAGGTTTTCTGTCCGGTAATCCCGCAGAAATGGCTAGCGGGGTAGCTTATATAGCCGCAGGTTGTGCAGGAATGGTTAAAGCCGGAGCCGAAACGGCAATGATGTGCGGTGCTGACCACGATACCTGTCAGGCAATTATTGACGTGACAAGTAAGATTCAATTTGGTTGTGAAGCCGTCGCGCTGGCACTGGATGTTTTCCAGATTGGCCGTGCTTTTATGGCGACGAGAGGTTTATCTGGCGCAGCTGCAAAAGTGCTTGACTCCGGTTTTGGCGAGGAAGTGGTTGAGCGTATGGTTGGTGCAGGGGAAGCAGAAATAGAGGAGTTGGCTGAAAAGTTTGGCGAAGAAGTGAGCGAAAATTTTCTCAAACAATTTGAGCCGCTTGAACGTGAAATGGTTATGGCGAATGAGATGGCAGAGAAGTCTGCCGAGTTTTCTCGTGAGGTAGAAAATAATATGACGCGAAGCGCGGGAAAAAGCTTTACGAAAGAGGGGGTGAAAGCCATGGCAAAAGCAGCGGCAAAAGAAGCCCTGGAAAAATATGCGCAAGAAGGGGGAAAATTTCTGTTAAAAAATTTTCGTAAGAAAGTTCTCTGGAATATGTTCCAAAAAATCCTGTATGCCTTACTGAGGGATTGTTCATTTAAAGGCTTACAGGCTATCAGATGTGCAACCGAGGGTGCCAGTCAGATGAATACTGGCATGGTTAACACAGAAAAAGCGAAGCTCGAAAAGAAAATAGAGCAATTAATAACTCAGCAACGATTTCTGGATTTCATAATGCAACAAACGGAAGACCAAAAAAAGATAGAACAAAAACGCTTAGAGGAGCTTTATAAGAGTAGCGGTGCCGCGCTTAGAGATGTATTAGATACCATTGATCACTATAGTAGCGTTCAGGCGAGAATAGCTGGCTGTCGCGCTTAATCTGAGGATAAAAATATGGAAGCGAGTAACGTAGCACTGGTATTACCAGCGCCTTCCTTGTTAACGCCTTCTTCCAGTCAAGCTCCCTCCGGGGAGGGAATGGGTACTGAATCAATGCTTCTGTTATTTGATGATATCTGGACGAAGCTAATGGAGCTTGCCAAAAAGTTGCGCGATATCATGCGCAGCTATAACGTAGTAAAACAACGGCTGGGCTGGGAACTGCAAGTCAATGTTTTACAGACGCAAATGAAAACAATTGATCAAGCGTTTAAAGCATCAATGATTACTGCGGGTGGCGCAATATTGTCGGGAGTGCTGACGATAGGATTAGGGGCTGTAGGCGGGGAAACCGGTCTTATAGCGGGTCAAGCCGTAGGCCACACAGCTGGGGGCGTCATGGGCCTGGGGGCTGGTGTAGCGCAACGTCAAAGTGATCAAGATAAAGCGATTGCCGACCTGCAACAAAATGGGGCCCAATCTTATAATAAATCCCTGATGGATATTATGGAGAAAGCGGCTGAAATTATGCAGCAAATCATCGGTGTGGGGTCGTCACTGGTCACGGTTCTTGCTGAAATACTCCGGGCATTAACGAGGTAAATATGGTGCAAGAAATAGAGCAATGGTTGCGTCGGCATCAGGTGTTTACTGAGCCTGCATATTTAGGGGAGACCGCCATATTACTTGGGCAACAGTTTATATTATCGCCTTACCTGGTGATCTATCGTATTGAGGCAAAAGAAATGATTATTTGTGAGTTCAGGCGCCTGACGCCCGGGCAACCTCGACCACAGCAATTGTTTCACTTACTGGGACTTTTACGCGGGATATTTGTGCATCACCCGCAGTTAACATGTTTAAAGATGTTGATAATCACCGACGTTCTGGATGAAAAAAAAGCCCTGCTACGCAGGAAATTATTGCGCATCCTGACAGTAATGGGAGCGACCTTTACACAGCTTGATGGCGATAACTGGACAGTTTTATCCGCCGAGCATCTTATCCAGCGACGTTTTTAAATGACCTTCCTGACGTAAATCATTATCACGTGAAAATAACAATCAATAGGTATGATGATGAAAGAAGATCAGAAAAATAAAATACCCGAAGACATTCTGAAACAGCTATTATCCGTTGATCCGGAAACCGTTTATGCCAGTGGTTACGCCTCATGGCAGGAGGGGGATTATTCGCGCGCCGTAATCGATTTTAGCTGGCTGGTGATGGCCCAGCCATGGAGTTGGCGTGCCCATATTGCATTGGCTGGCACCTGGATGATGCTTAAAGAATACACGACGGCCATTAATTTCTATGGACATGCTTTAATGCTGGATGCCAGCCATCCAGAACCGGTTTACCAAACGGGCGTCTGTCTCAAAATGATGGGGGAACCCGGGTTGGCGAGAGAGGCTTTTCAAACCGCAATCAAGATGAGTTATGCGGATGCCTCATGGAGTGAGATTCGCCAGAATGCGCAAATAATGGTTGATACTCTTATTGCTTAAATAACAGAACGAAATATGAAAATTCATATTCCGTCAGCGGCAAGTAATATAGTCGATGGTAATAGCTCTCCTTCCGATATACAAGCGAAGGAGGTATCGTTTCCTCCCCCTGAAATTCCAGCCCCAGGTACCCCCGCAGCCCCGGTGCTGCTTACGCCTGAACTAATAAGGCAGCAGAGGGATTATGCGATACATTTTATGCAATACACTATTCGTGCGCTGGGTGCGACAGTCGTGTTTGGGTTATCGGTTGCTGCAGCGGTAATTTCTGGCGGGGCAGGATTACCCATTGCTATTCTTGCGGGGGCGGCGCTCGTGATTGCTATTGGGGATGCTTGCTGTGCGTATCATAATTATCAATTGATATGTCAGCAAAAGGAGCCGTTACAAACCGCCAGTGATAGCGTTGCTCTTGTGGTCAGTGCGCTGGCCTTAAAATGTGGGGCAAGTCTTAACTGCGCTAACACCCTTGCTAATTGTCTTTCTTTATTAATACGTTCAGGAATCGCTATTTCTATGTTGGTTTTACCTCTACAGTTTCCACTGCCCGCCGCTGAAAATATTGCGGCCTCTTTGGACATGGGGAGTGTAATTACCTCCGTTAGCCTGACGGCGATAGGTGCGGTACTGGATTATTGCCTTGCCCGCCGCTCTGGCGACGATCGGGAAAATTCTGTTGATGAACTTCATGCCGATCCCAGTGTGTTATTGGCGGAACAAATGGCATCGCTCTGTCAATCTGCTACTACACCTGCATTAATGGACAGTTCTGGTCATACATCTCGGGGAGAACCATGAAACCTGTTAGCCCAAATGCTCAGGTAGGAGGGCAACGTCCTGTTTACGCGCCTGAGGAATCACCTCCATGTCCCTCATTGCCACATCCGGAAACCAATATAGAGAGTGGTAGAATAGGACCTCAACAAGGAAAAGAGCGGGTATTGGCCGGACTTGCGAAACGAGTGATAGAGTGTTTTCCAAAAGAAATTTTTAGTTGGCAAACGGTCATTTTGGGCGGACAGATTTTATGCTGTTCCGCTGGAATAGCATTAACAGTGCTAAGTGGTGGAGGCGCACCGCTCTTAGCCCTGGCGGGAATTGGCCTTGCTATTGCCATCGCGGATGTCGCCTGTCTTATCTACCATCATAAACATCATTTACCTATGGCTCACGACAGTATAGGCAATGCCGTTTTTTATATTGCTAATTGTTTCGTCAATCAACGCAAAAGTATGGCGATTGCTAAAGCCGTCTCCCTGGGCGGTAGATTAGTCTTAACCGCGACGGTAATGACGCATTCATACTGGAGTGGTAGTTTGGGACTACAGCCTCATTTATTAGAGCGTCTTAATGAGATTACCTACGGACTAATGGGTTTTACTCGCTTCGGTATGGATGGGATGGCAATGACCGGTATGCAGGTCAGCAGCCCATTATATCGTTTGCTGGCTCAGGTGACGCCAGAACAACGTGCGCCGGAGTAATCGTTTTCAGGTATATACCGGATGTTCATTGATTTCTAAATTTTGCTATGTTGCCAGTATCCTTACGATGTATTTATTTTAAGGAAAAGCATTATGGATATTGCACAATTAGTGGATATGCTCTCCCACATGGCGCACCAGGCAGGCCAGGCCATTAATGACAAAATGAATGGTAATGATTTGCTCAACCCAGAATCGATGATTAAAGCGCAATTTGCCTTACAGCAGTATTCTACATTTATTAATTACGAAAGTTCACTGATCAAAATGATCAAGGATATGCTTAGTGGAATCATTGCTAAAATCTGAAGTTATTAGCGACGATGTTCGACGGTTGCTGCTGGAAATCATGTTTGCGGGCGTTAACCATAGCCTGATTTCCCAGGTACATGCGATGTTACCAGCGCTAACGGTTATTGTTCCGGATAAAAAATTACAGTTGGTATGTCTGGCATTATTGTTGGCGGGTTTAAATGAGCCGCTAAAAGCCGCGAAAATTTTATCGGATATTGATTTGCCAGAGGCTATGGCGCTGCGTCTGTTATTTCCTGCACCAAATGAGGGGTTTGAAAATTGAATATTTCTGATATGAGCGTAGTGCCTGTAAGCACTCAATCTTATGTAAAGTCCTCTGCAGAACCGAGTCAGGAGCAAATTAATTTTTTTGAACAATTGCTGAAAGATGATGCATCCACCAGTAACGCCAGTGCTTTATTACCGCAGGTTATGTTGACCAGTCAAATGGATTATATGCAGTTAACGGTAGGCGTCGATTATCTTGCCAGAATATCAGGCGCAGCATCGCAAGCGCTTAATAAGCTGGATAGCATGACATGAAGGTTCAGCGTATAGTATTTCTTACTGTCCTTACGTTCTTTCTTACGGCATGTGATGTGGATCTTTATCGCTCATTGCCAGAAGATGAGGCGAATCAAATGCTGGCATTACTTATGCAGCATCATATTGATGCGGAAAAAAAACAGGAAGAGGATGGTGTAACCTTACGTGTCGAGCAGTCGCAGTTTATTAATGCGGTTGAGCTACTTAGACTTAACGGTTATCCGCATCGGCAGTTTACAACGGCGGATAAGATGTTTCCGGCTAATCAGTTAGTGGTATCACCCCAGGAAGAACAGCAGAAGATTAATTTTTTAAAAGAACAAAGAATTGAAGGAATGCTGAGTCAGATGGAGGGCGTAATTAATGCAAAAGTGACCATTGCGCTACCGACTTATGATGAGGGAAGTAACGCTTCTCCGAGCTCAGTTGCCGTATTTATAAAATATTCACCTCAGGTCAATATGGAGGCCTTTCGGGTAAAAATTAAAGATTTAATAGAAATGTCAATTCCTGGGTTGCAATACAGTAAGATTAGTATCTTGATGCAGCCTGCTGAATTCAGAATGGTACCTGATGTACCCGTGAAACAAACATTCTGGATTATGGACGTGATCAACGCCAATAAAGGGAAGGTGGAGAAGTGGTTGATGAAATACCCTTATCAGTTGATGTTATCGTTGACAGGACTGTTAATAGGAGTGGGCATCCTGATCGGCTATTTTTGCCTGAGACGCCGTTTTTGAGCCGACCTGATCCCGAGGTGTTGCAACTTTATCGTTATTTCTGGCAACCTGCTCGTTACGCTGTACCGGAATGGCTTGATAAGCTGGGTTTTCATCCTTCAAACTGCTGGCGTTATGGCGATCGGCCCGAGTTGGATCGTCTTCTTGACAGAGCGTTAAATAGACTAAGGGGAAGCTCTGTTATTCCAGCCTGTTTAAATGACAGGCAAAAACGGCAGGTTCGTCTTGCGCCGCGTATATCGGCATTTGCCTTTGGGCTGGGATTATTCAAACTCAGGTGCAGTGACTATTTTATGCTACCAGAGTATCGGCAATTGCTTCTACAGTGGTTTAGCGAGGATGAGATCTGGCAGCTATATGGTTGGTTGGGGCAAAGAGATGGCAAATTACTTCCTCCGCAAGTGATGCAACAAACTGCATTGCAGATCGGTACCGCCATTCTTAATCGGGAAGCGCATGACGATGCGGTTTTACATGCGCTATTAGTATTATTACCCCCTCCGCAGCGTATACTTTGGCCGAAGACTTCTCTTACCGAGATTATCTTCATGGAGCATTTGCTATGAGTTTCACTTCACTTCCACTGACGGAAATTAACCATAAGCTACCCGCTCGAAATATTATTGAGTCACAGTGGATAACATTACAATTAACTTTATTTGCACAAGAGCAACAAGCTAAGAGAGTTTCACATGCTATTGTGAGCTCCGCTTACCGTAAGGCTGAAAAAATCATCCGAGACGCCTATCGTTATCAGCGTGAACAGAAAGTTGAGCAGCAACAAGAACTAGCGTGGTTGCGTAAAAATACGCTGGAAAAAATGGAAGTGGAATGGCTGGAACAGCATGTAAAACATTTACAAGACGATGAAAATCAATTTCGTTCATTGGTCGATCAAGCAGAGCATCATATTAAAAATAGTATAGAACAGGTTCTGTTGGCCTGGTTCGACCAACAGTCGGTAGACAGTGTTATGTGCCATCGTCTGGCACGCCAGGCTACGGCTATGGCGGAAGAGGGAGCGCTTTATTTGCGTATTCATCCTGAAAAAGAGGCATTGATGCGTGAAACTTTTGGCAAGCGGTTTACGTTGATTATCGAGTCTGGTTTCTCTCCCGATCAGGCTGAACTCTCCTCAACACGATATGCCGTTGAATTTTCACTTTCTCGTCATTTCAACGCGTTACTGAAATGGTTACGTAATGGTGAAGATAAAGGAGGTAGCGATGAATATTAAAATTAATGAGATAAAAATGACGCCCCCTACAGCATTTACCCCTGGCCAGGTTATAGAGGAACAAGAGGTTATTTCGCCTTCAATGTTAGCTCTCCAAGAGTTACAGGAAACGACGGGGGCAGCGCTCTATGAGACGATGGAAGAAATAGGAATGGCGCTGAGTGGTAAACTGCGCGAAAGTTATAAATTCACTGATGCTGAGAAACTGGAGCGCAGACAGCAGGCTTTGCTGCGTTTGATAAAACAAATACAGGAGGATAATGGGGCAACGTTGCGTCCGCTTACCGAAGAGAATAGTGATCCTGATTTACAGAATGCGTATCAAATTATCGCTCTTGCAATGGCGCTTACTGCCGGCGGGTTGTCAAAAAAGAAAAAACGCGATTTGCAATCGCAACTGGATACGCTTACAGCGGAGGAGGGATGGGAACTTGCCGTTTTTAGTTTACTGGAACTTGGCGAAGTGGATACCGCTACGCTGTCCTCGCTGAAGCGTTTTATGCAACAGGCGATAGACAACGATGAAATGCCCTTATCGCAGTGGTTCAGACGCGTGGCAGACTGGCCGGATCGCTGTGAACGGGTTCGTATTTTGCTAAGAGCAATAGCCTTTGAACTTAGCATATGCATCGAACCCTCGGAGCAAAGTCGTTTGGCCGCAGCATTAGTACGCTTGCGTCGTTTGTTGTTATTCCTTGGCCTTGAAAAAGAGTGCCAGCGTGAGGAGTGGATTTGCCAGTTGCCGCCTAATACATTACTGCCGCTACTACTCGATATCATTTGTGAGCGCTGGCTTTTCAGTGATTGGTTGCTTGATAGACTTACCGCTATAGTTTCTTCATCGAAGATGTTCAATCGGTTACTCCAACAACTTGATGCGCAGTTTATGCTGATACCTGATAACTGTTTTAACGACGAAGATCAACGTGAACAAATTCTCGAAACGCTTCGTGAAGTAAAGGTAAATCAGGTTTTATTCTGATACCTGGCTTTCAATATTTAGGTAAATTGGCGTTCTGGCTCATCATGAGGCGGCAGGATGGATTGGGATCTCATTACTGAACGTAATATTCAGCTTTTTATTCAATTAGCAGGATTGGCTGAACGGCCTTTAGCAACCAATATGTTCTGGCGGCAAGGACAATATGAAACCTATCTAAACTATCATAACGGTCGTATTCACTTATGTCAGATACTCAAGCAAACCTTCTTAGACGAAGATCTGCTTTTTAAAGCCTTAACTCACTGGAAACCTGCAGCGTTCCAGGGTATTCCTCAGCGATTATTTTTGTTGCGCGACGGGCTTGCAATGAGCTGTTCTCCTCCTCTTTCCAGCTCCGCCGAGCTCTGGTTACGATTACATCATCGACAAATAAAATTTCTGGAGTCGCAATGCGTTCATGGTTAGGTGAGGGAACCAGGGCGCAACAGTGGCTCAGTGTATGCGCGGGTCGGCAGGATATGGTTCTGGCGACGGTGTTATTAATCGCTATTGTGATGATGCTGTTACCTTTGCCGACCTGGATGGTTGATATCCTGATTACTATCAACCTTATGTTTTCAGTGATCCTGCTCTTAATTGCTATTTATCTTAGTGACCCTCTCGATTTATCGGTATTTCCGTCTTTATTACTTATTACTACATTATATCGTTTGTCACTCACAATCAGCACATCACGGCTGGTACTGTTACAACATAATGCCGGTAATATTGTGGATGCTTTCGGTAAGTTTGTCGTAGGAGGAAATCTCACCGTTGGGTTGGTCGTATTTACCATCATTACTATCGTGCAGTTTATTGTCATTACAAAAGGTATCGAGAGGGTGGCGGAAGTTAGCGCACGTTTCTCGCTTGATGGGATGCCAGGCAAACAAATGAGTATCGATGGCGATTTGCGTGCCGGAGTTATCGATGCAGACCATGCCCGTACATTAAGACAGCACGTCCAGCAGGAAAGCCGCTTTCTCGGTGCGATGGACGGTGCGATGAAATTTGTTAAAGGCGATACGATTGCCGGTATTATTGTTGTTCTGGTGAACATTATCGGCGGTATTATTATCGCTATCGTACAATATGATATGTCGATGAGTGAGGCTGTTCACACTTATAGCGTACTGTCAATCGGAGATGGTTTATGTGGACAAATTCCATCGCTGCTGATTTCCCTTAGCGCGGGAATTATTGTCACCCGTGTTCCGGGTGAGAAACGCCAGAACCTGGCGACAGAGTTGAGTTCTCAAATTGCCAGACAACCTCAGTCGCTCATATTAACCGCTGTGGTTTTAATGCTCCTCGCTTTAATTCCTGGCTTTCCTTTTATTACTCTCGCTTTCTTTTCAGCGTTGTTAGCATTGCCAATTATCCTCATTCGCCGCAAAAAGACTGTGGTTTCCGCAAATGGCGTCGAAGCGCCGGAAAAAGATAGTATGGTTCCCGGCGCATGTCCTCTAATCTTACGTCTTACCCCGACGTTACATTCTGCCGACCTGATTCGTGATATTGACGCCATGAGATGGTTTTTATTTGAGGATACCGGCGTCCCTCTCCCTGAGGTGAATATTGAGGTTTTGCCTGAACCCACCGAAAAATTGACGGTACTGCTATATCAGGAACCCGTATTTAGTTTATCTATTCCCGCCCAGGCGGATTATTTATTGATAGGCGCGGACGCCAGTGTGGTGGGTGATAGCCAGACGTTACCGAACGGGATGGGGCAGATATGTTGGCTTACAAAAGACATGGCCCATAAGGCGCAAGGTTTTGGACTGGACGTTTTCGCGGGCAGCCAACGTATCTCTGCCTTATTAAAATGTGTCCTGCTTCGGCATATGGGAGAGTTTATTGGTGTTCAGGAAACGCGTTATCTAATGAATGCGATGGAAAAAAACTACTCTGAGCTGGTGAAAGAACTTCAGCGCCAGTTACCCATTAATAAAATCGCTGAAACTTTGCAGCGGCTTGTATCAGAGCGGGTTTCTATTAGAGATTTACGTCTTATTTTCGGCACCTTAATTGACTGGGCACCACGTGAAAAAGATGTCCTGATGTTGACAGAATATGTCCGTATCGCGCTTCGCCGTCATATTCTGCGTCGTCTTAATCCGGAAGGAAAACCGCTGCCGATTTTGCGGATCGGCGAAGGTATTGAGAACCTCGTGCGTGAATCCATTCGCCAGACGGCAATGGGGACCTATACTGCGCTGTCGTCTCGTCATAAGACGCAGATCCTGCAACTTATCGAGCAGGCGCTGAAGCAGTCAGCCAAATTATTCATTGTCACTTCTGTCGACACCCGACGTTTCTTGCGAAAAATTACAGAAGCCACCTTGTTCGACGTACCGATTTTGTCATGGCAGGAATTAGGAGAGGAGAGCCTTATACAAGTGGTAGAAAGTATTGACCTTAGCGAAGAGGAGTTGGCGGACAATGAAGAATGAATTGATGCAACGTCTGAGGCTGAAATATCCGCCCCCTGATGGTTATTGTCGATGGGGCCGAATTCAGGATGTCAGCGCAACGTTGTTAAATGCGTGGTTGCCTGGGGTATTTATGGGCGAGTTGTGCTGTATAAAGCCTGGAGAAGAACTTGCTGAAGTCGTGGGGATTAATGGCAGCAAAGCTTTGCTATCTCCTTTTACGAGTACTATCGGACTTCACTGCGGGCAGCAAGTGACGGCCTTAAGGCGACGCCATCAGGTTCCCGTGGGCGAAGCGTTATTAGGGCGAGTCATTGATGGCTTTGGTCGTCCCCTTGATGGCCGCGAACTGCCCGACGTCTGCTGGAAAGACTATGATGCAATGCCTCCTCCCGCAATGGTTCGACAGCCTATCACTCAACCATTAATGACGGGGATTCGCGCTATTGATAGCGTTGCGACCTGTGGCGAAGGGCAACGAGTGGGTATTTTTTCTGCTCCTGGCGTGGGGAAAAGCACGCTTCTGGCGATGCTGTGTAATGCGCCAGACGCAGACAGTAATGTTCTGGTGTTAATTGGTGAACGTGGACGAGAAGTCCGCGAGTTCATCGATTTTACACTGTCTGAAGAGACCCGAAAACGTTGTGTCATTGTTGTCGCAACCTCTGACAGACCCGCCTTAGAGCGCGTGAGGGCGCTGTTTGTGGCCACCACGATAGCAGAATTTTTTCGTGATAATGGAAAGCGAGTCGTCTTGCTTGCCGACTCACTGACGCGTTATGCCAGGGCCGCGCGGGAAATCGCACTGGCCGCCGGAGAGACCGCAGTTTCTGGAGAATATCCGCCAGGCGTATTTAGTGCATTGCCACGACTTTTAGAACGTACAGGAATGGGAGAAAAAGGCAGTATTACCGCATTTTATACGGTACTGGTGGAAAGCGATGATATGAATGAGCCGTTGGCGGATGAAGTCCGTTCACTGCTTGATGGACATATTGTGCTATCCCGACGGCTTGCAGAGAGGGGGCATTATCCTGCCATTGACGTGTTGGCAACGCTCAGCCGCGTTTTTCCAGTCGTTACCAGCCATGAGCATCGTCAACTGGCGGCGATATTGCGACGGCGCCTGGCGCTTTACCAGGAGGTTGAGCTGTTAATACGCATTGGGGAATACCAGCGAGGAGTTGATACTGATACTGACAAAGCCATTGATACCTATCCGGATATTTGCACATTTTTGCGACAAAGTAAGGATGAAGTATGCGGACCCGAGCTACTTATAGAAAAATTACACCAAATACTCACCGAGTGATCATGGAAACTTTGCTGGAGATAATCGCGCGGCGTGAAAAGCAATTACGCGGCAAACTTACCGTACTTGATCAGCAGCAACAGGCGATTATTACGGAACAGCAGATTTGCCAGACGCGCGCTTTAGCAGTGACTACCAGACTGAAAGAATTAATGGGCTGGCAAGGTACGTTATCTTGTCATTTATTGTTGGATAAGAAACAACAAATGGCCGGGCTATTCACTCAGGCGCAGAGCTTTTTGACGCAACGGCAGCAGTTAGAAAATCAGTATCAGCAGCTTGTCTCCCGGCGAAGCGAATTACAGAAGAATTTTAATGCGCTTATGAAAAAGAAAGAAAAAATTACTATGGTATTAAGCGATGCGTATTACCAAAGTTGAAGGAAGTCTAGGGTTGCCATGCCAGTCTTATCAGGATGATAACGAGGCGGAGGCGGAACGTATGGACTTTGAACAACTCATGCACCAGGCATTACCCATTGGTGAGAATAATCCTCCTGCAGCATTGAATAAGAACGTGGTTTTCACGCAACGTTATCGTGTTAGTGGCGGTTATCTTGACGGTGTAGAGTGTGAAGTATGTGAATCAGGGGGGCTAATCCAGTTAAGAATCAATGTCCCTCATCATGAAATTTACCGTTCGATGAAAGCGCTAAAGCAGTGGCTGGAGTCTCAGTTGCTGCATATGGGGTATATAATTTCCCTGGAGATATTCTATGTTAAGAATAGCGAATGAAGAGCGTCCGTGGGTGGAGATGCTTCCAACGCAAGGCGCTACCATTGGTGAGCTGACATTGAGTATGCAACAATATCCAGTACAGCAAGGGACATTATTTACCATAAATTATCATAATGAGCTGGGTAGGGTGTGGATTGCAGAACAATGCTGGCAGCGCTGGTGTGAAGGGTTAATTGGCACCGCTAATCGATCGGCTATCGATCCTGAATTGCTATATGGAATAGCTGAATGGGGGCTGGCGCCGTTATTGCAAGCCAGTGATGCCACCCTCTGTCAGAACGAACCGCCAACATCCTGCAGTAATCTACCACATCAGCTAGCGTTGCATATTAAATGGATAGTTGAAGAACATGAGTTCCATAGCATTATTTTTACATGGCCAACGGGTTTTTTGCGCAATATAGTCGGAGAGCTTTCTGCTGAGCGTCAACAGATTTATCCTGCTCCTCCTATTGTAGTCCCTGTATATTTAGGCTGGTGCCAGCTTACATTAATTGAACTTGAGTCTATCGAAATCGGCATGGGCGTTCGGATTCATTGCTTTGGCGACATCAGACTCGGTTTTTTTGCTATTCAACTACCAGGGGGAATCTACGCAAGGGTATTGCTGACAGAGGATAACACGATGAAATTTGACGAATTAGTCCAGGATATCGAAACGCTACTTGCGTCAGGGAGCCCAATGTCAAAGAGTGACGGAACGTCTTCAGTCGAACTTGAGCAGATACCACAACAGGTGCTCTTTGAGATCGGACGTGCGAGTCTGGAAATTGGACAATTACGGCAACTTAAAACGGGGGACGTTTTGCCTGTAGGTGGATGTTTTGCGCCAGAGGTGACGATAAGAGTAAATGACCGTATTATTGGGCAAGGTGAGTTGATTGCCTGTGGCAATGAATTTATGGTGCGTATTACACGTTGGTATCTTTCCAAAAATACAGCGTAAACCTGATAAGAAAAATAATATGCGAACAATATAATAGCGTTCCAGGTCGTGTCATGAGAGATACAGTATGTCTTTACCCGATTCGCCTTTGCAACTGATTGGTATATTGTTTCTGCTTTCAATACTGCCTCTCATTATCGTCATGGGAACCTCTTTCCTTAAACTGGCGGTGGTATTTTCGATTTTACGAAATGCTCTGGGTATTCAACAAGTTCCCCCAAATATCGCACTGTATGGCCTCGCGCTTGTACTTTCCTTATTCATTATGGGGCCGACGCTATTAGCTGTAAAAGAGCGCTGGCATCCGGTTCAGGTCGCTGGCGCTCCTTTCTGGACGTCGGAGTGGGACAGTAAAGCATTAGCGCCTTATCGACAGTTTTTGCAAAAAAACTCTGAAGAAAAGGAAGCCAATTATTTTCGGAATTTGATAAAACGAACCTGGCCTGAAGACATAAAAAGAAAGATAAAACCTGATTCTTTGCTCATATTAATTCCGGCATTTACGGTGAGTCAGTTAACGCAGGCGTTTCGGATTGGATTACTTATTTATCTTCCCTTTCTGGCTATTGACCTGCTTATTTCAAATATACTGCTGGCTATGGGGATGATGATGGTGTCGCCGATGACCATTTCATTGCCGTTTAAGCTGCTAATATTTTTACTGGCAGGCGGTTGGGATCTGACACTGGCGCAATTGGTACAGAGCTTTTCATGAATGATTCTGAATTGACGCAATTTGTAACGCAACTTTTATGGATCGTCCTGTTTACGTCTATGCCGGTGGTGTTGGTGGCATCGGTAGTTGGTGTCATCGTAAGCCTTGTTCAGGCCTTGACTCAAATACAGGACCAAACGCTACAGTTCATGATTAAATTATTGGCAATTGCAATAACCTTAATGGTCAGCTACCCATGGCTTAGCGGTATCCTGTTGAATTATACCCGGCAGATAATGTTACGAATTGGAGAGCATGGTTGAATGGCACAACAGGTAAATGAGTGGCTTATTGCATTGGCTGTGGCTTTTATTCGACCATTGAGCCTCTCTTTATTACTTCCCCTATTAAAAAGTGGCAGTTTAGGGTCCGCGCTTTTACGTAATGGCGTGCTTATGTCACTTACCTTTCCCATATTACCAATCATTTACCAGCAGAAGATTATGATGCATATTGGTAAAGATTACAGTTGGTTAGGGTTAGTCACCGGAGAGGTGATTATTGGTTTTTTAATTGGGTTTTGTGCGGCGGTTCCCTTTTGGGCCGTTGATATGGCGGGGTTTCTGCTTGATACTTTACGTGGCGCGACAATGGGTACGATATTCAATTCTACAATGGAAGCTGAAACCTCACTTTTTGGCTTGCTTTTCAGCCAGTTTTTGTGTGTTATTTTCTTTATAAGCGGCGGCATGGAGTTTATATTAAACATTCTGTATGAGTCATACCAATATTTACCACCGGGGCGTACTTTATTATTTGATCGGCAATTTTTAAAATATATCCAGGCAGAGTGGAGAACACTTTATCAATTATGCATCAGTTTTTCTGTTCCTGCCATAATATGTATGGTATTAGCCGATCTGGCTTTAGGTCTTTTAAATCGGTCGGCACAACAATTGAATGTATTTTTCTTCTCAATGCCGCTCAAAAGTATATTAGTTTTACTAACGCTCCTGATCTCATTCCCTTATGCTCTTCATCACTATTTGGTTGAAAGCGATAAATTTTATATTTATCTGAAAGACTGGTTCCCATCTGTATGAGCGAGAAAACAGAACAGCCTACAGAAAAGAAATTACGTGATGGCCGTAAGGAAGGGCAGGTCGTCAAAAGTATTGAAATAACATCATTATTTCAGCTGATTGCGCTTTATTTGTATTTTCATTTCTTTACTGAAAAGATGATTTTGATACTGATTGCGTCAATAACTTTCACATTACAATTAGTAAATAAACCATTTTCTTATGCATTAACGCAATTGACTCATGCTTTGATAGAGTCATTGACTTCTGCACTGCTGTTTCTGGGCGCTGGGGTAATAGTTGCTACTGTGGGTAGCGTGTTTCTTCAGGTGGGGGTGGTTATTGCCAGCAAGGCCATTGGTTTTAAAAGCGAGCATATAAATCCGGTAAGTAATTTTAAGCAGATATTCTCTTTACATAGCGTAGTGGAATTATGTAAATCCAGCCTAAAAGTTATCATGCTATCTCTTATCTTTGCCTTTTTCTTTTATTATTATGCCAGTACTTTTCGGGCACTACCGTACTGTGGGTTAGCCTGTGGCCTGCTTGTAGTTTCTTCTTTAATAAAATGGTTATGGGTAGGGGTGATGGCTTTTTATATCGTCGTTGGCATACTGGACTATTCTTTTCAATATTATAAGATTAGAAAAGATCTAAAAATGAGTAAAGATGACGTAAAACAGGAGCATAAAGATCTGGAGGGAGACCCTCAAATGAAGACACGGCGTCGGGAAATGCAGAGTGAAATACAAAGTGGGAGTTTAGCTCAATCTGTTAAACAATCTGTTGCGGTAGTGCGTAATCCAACGCATATTGCGGTTTGTCTTGGCTATCATCCCACCGATATGCCAATACCACGCGTTCTGGAAAAAGGTAGTGATGCTCAAGCTAACTATATTGTTAACATCGCTGAACGCAACTGCATCCCCGTTGTTGAAAATGTTGAGCTGGCCCGCTCATTATTTTTTGAAGTGGAACGTGGAGATAAAATTCCTGAAACGTTATTTGAACCCGTTGCAGCCTTGTTACGTATGGTGATGAAGATAGATTATGCGCATTCTACCGAAACACCATAAATGCCTTTGGTATGCTTCTTCAGGCCACTGCGAAGGTTAAGAGGGGTAATAGCGTATAGAGCAGCGCGTTGATTTGTTTGACGATAAAGATGAGAGACTGAAAATAATCGCGTTTAGCCTGACACAAGCACCAGATAGCGTATTATAAAATTAAACAAGATAATGGATTGGTGCGTCTGAATGGACTCGAACCATCGACCCCCACCATGTCAAGGTGGTGCTCTAACCAACTGAGCTACAGACGCATTAAAATGATGGTGCGTTCAATTGGACTCGAACCAACGACCCCCACCATGTCAAGGTGGTGCTCTAACCAACTGAGCTATGAACGCAACGTTGTAGGTGACAACGGGGACGAATATTAGCGTCACAACTGCAATGAGGCAAGAGGGAAATCGCAATTTTCTTCCTGAAATCACCTGATTGCGGTGGAAATATGCAACATGTCGAGAAAATAGCCGCCATGCGACGGCTATCGTCGTATTATCGCGCAGCGCGCTGCAAAATGATGGCGGACGGCTGACGTTGTAGATAGCGCATCCGTAGCATCATTAACACCGCCGCCGAGGTCAGGCCGATGATGAACCCCATCCAGAAGCCTGCCGGTCCCATACGATCCACCACCAGATCCGTTAACGCCAGGATATAACCGCTGGGTAAACCTAACACCCAGTAGGCGGTAAAGGTGATAAAAAAGATGGAACGCGTATCTTTATAACCGCGCAGAATACCGCTGCCGATAACCTGTATAGAGTCGGAAATCTGGTAAACCGCAGCGAGCAGCATTAATTGCGCGGCAAGCGCCACGACCTCAGGGTTGTCATTGTAGAGCAAAGCAATATGCTTACGCAGAGTAACGGTAAAGATCGCGGTAACCACAGCCATACAAATGCCGACGCCTAAACCGGTACGCGCTGCGGTTTGCGCATCCAGCGTTGAGCCCTGGCCCAGACGATAACCCACTCGAATCGTTACCGCCGCAGCCAGCGACATCGGCAGTACGAACATCAGCGAGCTAAAGTTAAGCGCAATCTGATGACCCGCGACATCCACAATACCTAATGGCGAAACCAGCAGCGCAACGACCGCAAACAACGTCACTTCAAAGAACAGCGCCAGCGCAATCGGCAACCCCAGTTGAATCAGGCGCTTCATGACGACGCTATCGGGTTTGCCAAAGCCTGTTTCATTACGAATATCACGCATTGAACGCGCGTGTTTAATGTAAGAAAGCATGGCGATAAACATCACCCAATAGACCGCCGCGGTCGCAACGCCGCAGCCGATACCGCCGAGTTCAGGCATACCAAAATGGCCATAGATAAAAATATAGTTCACCGGAATATTCACCAGCAGGCCCAAAAATCCCATCACCATACCCGGTTTGGTTTTGGCAAGACCTTCGCACTGGTTTCGCGCTACCTGAAAGAAAAGGTATCCTGGCGCGCCCCACAGTAGCGCGCGAAGATAACCCACGGCTTTATCGGCCAGCGCCGGATCAATATTATGCATAGAGCGGATAATGTATCCGGCATTCCACAGGACGATCATCACCAGCACGGAGACAAAGCCCGCCAGCCAGAACCCTTGTCGAACCTGATGCGCGATACGCTCACGACGGCCGGAGCCATTGAGTTGCGCAATCACAGGCGTCAAGGCCAGCAGTAAGCCGTGACCAAACAAAATGGCGGGAAGCCAGATAGAGGTGCCGATAGCGACGGCAGCCATGTCCGTAGCGCTATAGCCTCCTGCCATGACGGTATCGACGAATCCCATTGCGGTCTGTGCCACTTGCGCAAGGATCACCGGTATCGCTAACGCTAATAACTGACGCGCTTCACTGGTATACTTCTGCACGTATTCACCTTTTATTTTGTTGTTATATGAAAGACTAAAAAGCCGCCGTAGTGGCAGCCAAAAGAAATAGCAGGGGAAATTTCAGTCTATTGTAGCGGGGTATTACTATTTCTCCAGCGAAAAAACAGTTGTTAACGGCGCATTGCTGGCAAGCTGTTTTTCCACCTGCTATTGTGCTGAACAGTTCTGCTTTTATTTATTTCAGGAGTTGAAGATATGTTTACGGGGATCGTACAGGGTACCGCGAAACTGGTATCGATTGATGAAAAACCCAACTTTCGCACCCATGTGGTGACGTTACCGGACTACATGCTGGAGGGGCTGGAGACGGGGGCGTCGGTAGCGCATAACGGATGCTGTTTGACGGTGACTGAAATAAACGGCAACCAGATAAGCTTTGATCTGATGAAAGAAACGTTGCGCATCACCAATCTGGGCGCGTTGAGGGTAGGTGATGAGGTCAACGTAGAGCGCGCCGCCAAATTCAGCGATGAAATCGGTGGTCATCTGATGTCAGGGCATATTATTACGACGGCGGAGATCGCGAAAATCCTGACCTCCGAAAATAACCATCAGGTGTGGTTTAAAGTGCAGGATGCGTCCCTGATGAAGTATATCCTGTATAAAGGCTTTATCGGCGTCGACGGCATCAGTTTGACCGTCGGCGAGGTAACGCCAACGCGCTTCTGCGTGCATCTCATTCCGGAAACGCTGGAACGTACTACGCTTGGCAGAAAAAAACTGGGTGAGCGTGTGAATATCGAGATCGATCCGCAAACGCAGGCGGTTGTTGATACCGTAGAACGCGTACTGGCTGCACGAGAAAATGCGGTCAGAAATCAGGCCGACATTGGCTAACGGAAAATAAGATTCCCCCGCATGAAATGCGGGGGAGATGATTAGCGAGGAACGCGCAGACCGTTTTCAACGCCGCGCGTAAATACCACCTGCCAAAGCTGGATATCACGCGCGCGAAACGCACCCGCGCAGGCGTTGAGATAATAGCTGAACATACGTTTAAAGCGCTCGTTATAATTGCCCGCAATCTCTGGCCAGGCATTGATAAAGCGCTCATGCCACGCCATCAGAGTCGTGTCATAGTCGGCGCCAAAGTTATGCCAGTCTTCCATTACAAAGTGTGATTCGCTGGCCTCGGCGATTTGACGAACAGACGGCAAACAACCGTTGGGGAAAATATACTTATTGATCCACGGATCGACATTATGATCGGTTTTTTTAGAACCAATAGTATGGAGCAGGAAAAGACCATCCGGTTTTAAATTCCTGTCAACAACCTCAAAATAGGTGTTGTAGTTTTTTGGCCCGACATGTTCGAACATACCGACGGAGACGATTCGGTCAAACTGATCGTTAAGGTCGCGATAATCTTCCAGGAGAATGGAGACATCCAGACCTTCGCAACGCGTCTGCGCCATTTTTTGTTGTTCAGCGGAGATCGTTACGCCCACCACGCTAACGCCATAATGGGTCGCCATATATTGCGACAGGCCGCCCCAGCCGCAGCCGATATCCAGCACACGCATCCCCGGTTGTAGCTGTAGCTTTTCGCAAATTAATTTCAGCTTGGCTTGCTGTGCCGCTTCCAGCGTATCGGCATCTTTCCAGTAGGCGCAAGAATATTGCATATAGGGATCGAGCATACGGGAAAAAAGGTCATTACCAAGATCGTAATGTTCCTTGCCGACAATCCAGGCGCGTTTTTTACTTTGTAGATTAATCAGACGCGCGCCGAGGATACGGAGCGTATCTTTAACATGGTGGGGGAGTTGATTTTCAAGACCGGCACGTAAGACTTTGCTGAAGAAAATATCCAGACGCTCGCATTCCCACCAGCCATCCATGTAACTCTCACCTAACCCCAACGATCCTTCCTGAAGGACGCGTTTAAAAAAATCGGGATTCTTAACACGAATGTCAGACGGGGCGGAACCATTAATTGTAATATCCGCGCGACTTAACAATTCGTTGGCGATTCGGTACCAGTTATCATCCGGTACGCTGACTTCTTCTATACACGATGAACTCATAGTTTCTCCATCACTGGACGGTGATCAGAACCTTAAAACAGCGTAGACGCTTTTTTGGCTTTGTGAGAAATCCCACGGGCAATTCCGTGAGCCAGTTATCCGACGTAGAACAGAGGAAGGGAGGAACCCTTGCCGAAAAGGCCATCCATGGTGAATCGGGAACGCTCCGGTTCCCGTTAATGCCTAATAATTATCGTAATATAAACAACCGTGAATCAGTATAGGCCGCAATTTTTGATGATTCAACCGAAAATTGTTAGCGTGCTAATTACCAGCGGTTAACAAGCTTTTAGTGAGACTTGTCGTGGGCGACATTGGCATGGTGAAATTCGGCCTCAGCGCACTCTGCATGAGACTGCATTTTGTAACCTAACGCCGCCAGAACAACGGTAGAGAGCATTACGCTGGTGGTAGTCAGTAGCGGCGTGCTGATGAGCCATGAAACCACCAGGCTTGCCAGGAAACATAACCCCAGCTGCAGCGTATTTTGTAGCGCCGCAGCGCGCCCAGTGGCTTGAGGGAAAGGGCGTAACGCTTGCGCGACGACGATAGGGTAGATGGCGCCATTAGCAATCGCCATTACGCAGAAAGGAATCAGGATCTCCACCAGTGAGGCATTATTCAGAAGGCCCGCTCCCCAGGTGGCGATAACGCTCAGCGCGTACAGCCCTAACAGCCACGGAAGCAATTGGTAGCCCTGCCATTTTTGTAGCGCCGCGCGGCAACCATATCCGCCAATCAGAAAAGCGATGGTTTGCGGAACATAGCTCAGGCCAATCACTGCCGGGCTGTAACCCATCGCGCTGAGAATAAACGGCGACCCTGTTAGCCACGCAAAAAAGCTGGCGGAACAGGCGGCATAAATCAGCACATTACCGCGATAGGTTTTAGAGCGTAACAACGTCGCGAAAGTGAGTTTATCCTGTCCCTCGGTACGCGCTTTTACCGATGGTTTTAAGCGCAGCGCCGGCAACATCAGCAACAACGTAATCACGAACAGGGTGGCGAAAATCGCCTGCCATGAGAAATGCGTCAGTATCCAGCTTCCCAGTAAGGGCGCAAGCGCCGGGGATAATCCCACCAGTGGCATGATCGTGGCGAAGATACGGTTAATTTTTTGCGAAGGATAATAATCGGTCACCAGCGCTTGCCAGATTACCGTTGCCGCGCAAACGCCGACGGCCTGCACAAAGCGCAGCGTCAGCAGTGCTGCCGCGCTTTCTACCCACAGCATCCCCAGACTTCCAAGTGCAAAGATAGATAACCCCAGCAGTAAAATCGGTTTACGGCCATAACGATCCGATAGCGGTCCCCAGAGGAGTTGCGCGACGGCAAAGCCAGCTAAAAAAAGGCTGAGGCTGGCGCTGACAGCGGCGGCAGGCGTTTGTAAATCCGCCTGTATGGCGGCAAACGCGGGCAGGTACATGTCCGTAGCCAGAAATCCCAGCACGCTAAGACCGGCTAACCAGACTAAAAAACCTTTTCCAGGTTGCATATTTGTTTCTCTTTCTTATCAGACAGACATTGTCGCAGAGTGTAGGGAGTGAAATTACGGTTGTGAAACGTTAATATTTGTCCAGTGAATTCAAAATTTTTGTAGGCAAATTATGTGGTCGGAATACTCGCTTGAAGTGGTTGACGCCGTGGCGCGCAATGGCAGTTTTAGCGCGGCGGCGCAGGAACTGCACCGTGTGCCTTCAGCAGTCAGTTACACCGTTCGTCAGCTAGAGGAGTGGCTGGCCGTACCGCTTTTTGTACGACGTCACCGTGATGTTGAACTGACGCCTGCTGGCGTCTGGTTTTTAAAAGAAGGGCGTTCTGTTATCAAAAAAATGCAGATCACTCGCCAACAGTGTCAGCAAATTGCTAATGGCTGGCGCGGGCAGTTAGCTATTGCGGTGGACAATATCGTCAGACCAGAACGTACCCGGCAGATGATCGTCGATTTCTATCGCCATTTTGACGATGTGGAACTGCTGGTTTTTCAGGAGGTGTTTAACGGCGTCTGGGACGCGCTCTCCGACGGGCGTGTCGAACTGGCGATTGGGGCGACGCAGGCGATTCCGGTAGGGGGGCGTTACGCTTTTCGGGATATGGGGACCCTGAGCTGGAGCTGCGTAGTGGCAAGCGATCACCCGCTGGCGTCGATGCCTGGGCCGTTAAGCGATGATACCCTGCGCAACTGGCCGTCGCTGGTCAGGGAGGACACTTCGCGAACCTTACCGAAACGGATTACCTGGCTGCTGGATAACCAAAAAAGGGTCGTCGTACCGGACTGGGAGTCATCGGCAACCTGCCTGTCGGCAGGACTATGCGTGGGAATGGTGCCGACGCATTTTGCCCGACAGTGGATAGACAGCGGAAAATGGGTGGCGCTGACGTTAGAGAATCCGTTTCCCGATGCGGCCTGTTGCGTGACGTGGCAGCAAAACGAGGCCTCGCCCGCGCTGGCATGGCTGCTGGACTATTTGGGCGATAGCGAAACGTTGAATCGGGAGTGGCTTCGGGAGCCAGAAGAGGCTCCCGACTGCGGGGATTAACGCCGATAGTCGCGGAACGGGCCGTCAGCGACCGAGCGACGCTCAACCAGGCGTGGATGAACTTCAATAGACTGTGACTCTTCACGCTTATTGACGATGCGATCCAGTAGCATATTAAATGCGGTTTCGCCTAAAGAGTCTTTGGGCTGGTGAATCGTCGTCAGCGCCGGGGTAAAGTAACGGGCGTTACGCACATTGTCATAACCGATCACCGAAACATCCTGCGGTACGCGAAGCCCCATTTCGTCAGCCGCGCAAAGCGCGCCCATCGCCATAATATCGCCGCCGCAGAAAACGGCGGTAGGGCGATGTGACTGCGATAAGATTTGCTGCATCGCGTGGTAACCGGATTCCGGCTCGAAGTCGCCCTGAACAATCCAGTTGTCCGGCACGTTGATCAGCGCCTCCTCCATGGCTTTCATGAAGCCTGCCAGCCGGCCCGCGCCGGTGTTGCGCTCCAGCGGGCCGGGAATAACGCCGATATCCCGGTGGCCGCGCTCAACCAGATAACGACCCGCCATATAGCCGCCTGCAAAGGCGTTATCAATCACCGTGTCGGTAAAATCGGCCTTCGCCTCACCCCAGTCCATCACCACCATCGGAATATGGCGATACTCTTCCAGCATGGAAAGCAGAGGTTCTGGATACTCAGAACACATCACCAGCAGGCCATCCACGCGCTTTTGCGCCATCATGGACAGGTAGGCGCGCTGTTTTTCCAGGTTATTCCAGGCGTTGCCTAAAATCAGCGTATAGCCTTTCTGGAAACAGTTTTTTTCAACCGCCTCGATAATTTCGGCAAAATAGGCCGCTTCGCTGCTGGTCGCCAGTAAGCCTATCGACTTGGTATGGTTAACCTTCAGGCTACGCGCGACGGCGCTGGGAGAGTAGTGTAGCTCTTTAATTGCCGCCCAGACCGCGTTACGCGTTTCTTCAGCGACAAAACGCGTTTTGTTGATTACGTGTGATACAGTTGTAGTGGAAACGTTTGCTCGTTTCGCTACATCTTTAATTGTTGCCATTACATTTCACTCCAGACCCTCGCTAAGCTCCTGAGAAACGCCAGGTAAACGTTTGCCTACACACACCCTAATCGCAACATCAGGGTTGCGGCACGCCGGAAAAACGACACGGAACGTCAGGAAGGGGTCAATGGCCGTTACGCTAATTCAGTAAGCCTGGAATTTTGTCTGATCTTGAGGAAAAGGGGAAGCGTTAAAAACAGTTATCAATATAAAACATGAGAGATTTTTGTGCGGGAATGTGCAAAAATGCGCTATATCACTTTTTGTGTGGGAATAAAAAGGAGAAAACTTGATGAGTACCGACCTGAAATTTTCGTTGATTACTACGCTGATTGTTCTGGGCGTGATTGTCGCAGGTGGATTAACGGCCGCTCTGCACTGATTTCCTCTCTTCTGAGGGTGGGCGTCTCCTCTATTCTATCCCTCTCTAAAACGCAGAAGGCGTACCTTCTGCGTACTCAGACTTATGCGGCGAGATTTTTCGCAACAAATTCCCAGTTAACCAGCGCCCAGAAATGCTCCAGATAGTTTGGACGGGCGTTGCGGTAGTCGATGTAATACGCGTGTTCCCACACATCAACCGTCAGCAACGGCGTTGCATCCGTAGTCAGCGGCGTACCGGCATTTGAGGTAGAAACGATAGCCAGTTTGCCATCAGCGCTTTTTACCAGCCATGTCCATCCGGAACCAAAGTTTTTGATAGCGGCATCGGTGAACTGCGCTTTAAATTCCGCGAAGCTGCCAAAAGATGCCGCGATAGCATCAGCCAGTTTCCCGGTCGGTTCGCCGCCAGCGTTTGGCGCCAGGCAGTTCCAGTAGAAGGTGTGGTTCCACACCTGAGCGGCGTTATTAAAGATACCGCCTTCGGAGGCGCGCACGATCTCTTCCAGCGATTTGCCTTCAAACGCCGTGCCTTTGATCAAATTGTTAAGATTGGTCACGTAAGTCTGATGATGTTTGCCATAGTGATATTCCAGCGTCTCAGCAGAAATATGCGGCGCCAGAGCATCTTTGGCATACGGTAATGCAGGTAATTCGAACGACATTGCTTCTCTCCTTATTATTAATATTGCGCACGCACAATAACCCTGGTGCGCGTAAGGATAGGGTAGCAAATTGAGAGGTGGCGCAAAAGAAGAAGTTATCCTGTCGTTAAACGACAGGATAAAATATTAGCGAATTGTTTTAGGCGTCATCACCCGACGGGCGCCGACATAATGACGCTGCCAGTACTCTTCGTTCAGTGAGGTGATCTTAATTTCCTGACCGCTGCGCGGAGACTGGATAAACTTACCGTTGCCGACATAGACGCCAACGTGATCGGCGGTGCCGCGCCCCTGCGTACGGAAGAACACCAGATCGCCGTTTTTCAACTCGCTACGCTCAATGGGCGCCGCGTCACGCAGGTGATACATCTCATTCGCCGTTCGGGGGATACGGATCTTCACTAAATCTTTATAGGCATAATACACCAGACCGCTGCAATCAAAACCGGTGCGCGGCGACGCGCCTCCCCAGTGATACGGTTTACCAATCTGATTCATGAGCTTGGACATCGCGGTTTTCGTCGCTTTTTGTACTTTTGCACGATGCGCATCGGCAATAGAGACCGGCAATGTTCCTTTCCCCTTCACGCAGTGCGGCTTACGGCCTTTACGCGTCGTGCATTTTTCCGTTACGTCGAGGGCGGCGATTGACGTGGGCGCGGTTCTGTTACGACGATGCGTCGTATGACGAGATTTTGTGGAGGCGGTGGTACGTTTTGGCGTAGAAGCGGAAGAAAAACGGCTGGTTTTTGAGGTTTTTTTTACGTTTTTTTTGCTGGTTTTACTGATCTTTTTCGTTGTGCTTTTCTTTTTATCTGCCGTTTTCGTGACATGAGAAACAGCAGGCGTCGCTTTGGCTTGCCTGGAAGCATGGGCCATTGGCGTAAAAGGGAGAGTAGTAAAAAGTAAAGCACAGAGCGTGATCGAGATTTTGTTTATCCGCGCCACTGAGCAATCCTCTGTTAAAGGCAGGCGATTCATGCCTGCGTATGATTTACAAAACCTGATAATTCTAATCTACAAAAGCACAGATTGGTAATTGCTTTTGGTTTCTGAAGCTGTGTTTCGTTAACAGATGTAAAAAAAATAGCAATTAATGCTAAACACGAACGCGTTATCTACAAATCACAGCGTGGCAACCCGCTTAAAAGATATTTTGTATACAACTTATTCCCGCAGACGGTAAAATAATAAGGCATGATGAAAATGTTATTTTCCGTTGCCAGCCTGACCCGTTACAATGACAGGCTTCAGTCGTAAAAGTAGTTTAAGGAAGCGAGACAATGAGCACCACTATCGAAAAAATTCAGCGCCAGATCGCTGAAAACCCGATTCTCCTGTATATGAAAGGTTCACCGAAACTGCCAAGCTGTGGTTTCTCTGCGCAGGCCGTTCAGGCGCTTTCAGCCTGCGGGGAACGTTTTGCCTATGTTGATATCCTGCAAAACCCGGATATTCGCGCTGAATTACCGAAATACGCCAACTGGCCGACATTCCCACAACTGTGGGTGGACGGCGAGCTGGTCGGCGGGTGTGATATTGTGATTGAAATGTATCAGCGTGGTGAGTTGCAGCAGCTTATTAAAGAAACTGCGGCAAAATATAAAACTCAGGAGCCGGACGCAGAGTAATCTGTGAAAGGAGAAAGCGACCTGTAAAGGTCGCTTTTTTACTGCCATCGTGAGCAAGAGTGGCGTTGTTAGCCTCGTTATTTGTCCGTCGGCAAAGGTAACGGCCAGCCGCCCAGGCGCTTCCAGCGATTGACGATTTCACAAAACAGCACCGCTGTCCGCTCGGTATCATACAAAGCGGAATGGGCCTTTTCGCCGTCAAACTCCATACCTGCCGCCAGGCACGCTTTTGATAACACCGTTTGTCCCAGCGCCAGTCCGCTCAATGCCGCAGTATCAAAGGTGACGAACGGATGAAACGGGTTACGTTTCAGCGAGGCGCGCCCTGCGGCGGCCATCATAAAACTGTGATCAAAAGTGGCGTTATGCGCGACCATAATGGCGCGGCTACAACCGCTTTCTTTGATACCTTTACGCACCATTTTGAAAATAGCGTGTAGGGCCTCATATTCACTCACCGCGCCGCGTAGCGGGTTAGAGGGATCGATACCGTTAAACGCGAGCGCTTCCGGCTGTAAGTTGGCTCCAGCGAACGGTTCCACATGGAAATGCAGCGTCATGTCCGGCATCAGCCAGCCTTGTTCATCCATTTTCAGCGTGATGGCGGCGATTTCGAGCAGCGCATCGGTTTTAGCGTTAAATCCTGCAGTTTCAACGTCGATGACGACAGGATAAAAACCACGAAAACGGTCGCACAGACCGGAAAGTTGAGCGTTATCGGACATCTGAGTCTCTTAATACGAAAAAATGCAGCGCGTATTATGGCAAATTTTACGCCGGGATGCAGTAAAACAACGGGCGCAGTGACCTGCGCCCGGCGGGGGATCAGTTACCCAGACCGCGGCCTGCGTCTTTAGCTTCAATCAATTCGATTTTATAGCCATCCGGATCTTCAACGAAGGCGATGATGGTCGAACCGCCTTTTACCGGCCCCGCTTCACGGGTCACGTTGCCGCCGTTTTGACGAATGCGTTCACAGGCTTCAGCAGCATTGTCAACGCTCAGCGCGATATGCCCGTACGCATTGCCCATGTCGTAGCTCTCAACGCCCCAGTTATAGGTTAGTTCGATGACCGCTTCTTCCGTTTCCGGACCATATCCCACAAAGGCCAGCGAGTATTTGTATTCCGGATTCTCACTGGTACGCAGCAATTTCATGCCCAGAACGTTAGTGTAAAAAGCGATGGAACGCTGCAAATCGCCGACGCGCAGCATAGTATGCAATAAACGCATTTTCGTTGTCCTTAAAATAGTCAAGATATTCAAAGTATAGCGGCGATGTGAGGCCGCTATCAATGAAATTACAGAGTAGGGTAGTCAGTGTAGCCTTCCGCGCCGCCGCCATAAAAACTTTCGGGACGCTGTGGATTGAGTTTCGCTTTACATTGCAGACGCGCTACCAGATCCGGGTTAGCGATGTAATCGCGACCAAACGCCACGGCGTCAATCAGCCCTTTTTCGATCAGATCTTCCGCTTTTTCTGGCGTATAGGCGCCAGCGCCGATGATGGGACCGTGGAAACGTGCGCGCACTTTTTCACGGAACGCGTCGCTGTACGGTTCGCCGCCCGCCCAGTCTGGTTCAGACATATGCAGATAAGCAATGCCGCGTTTGCCTAACGCTTCAATCAGATAAAGGGCGTCAGCTTCTTCATTCGGGCCGTTATCGACATTCTGGAAAGTGCCGACAGGAGAAAGGCGGATGCCGATACGGTCCGCGCCCCATTCCTTAATGCCGGCATCAACCACCTCCAGCACCAGACGGGCGCGATTCTCTACGCTGCCGCCGTACTGATCGGTACGGTGATTAGAAGACGGTGAGAGGAACTGGTGCAGCAGATAACCGTGCGCGGAGTGCAGCTCCACCAGATCGAAGCCTGCCTCTCGGGCATTGGCGATAGCCTGGCGGAAATCGTTGACGATCCCGGGGATCTCGTGAGTATCCAGCGCGCGCGGCGTGGAAGTCTCTACGCGGATGGCCTGGCCGTTTTCGTCACGCAAAGAGGTGCGGGTTCCCGCATTGATAGCGGATGGCGCGACGGGCGCTTGTCCGCCTGGTTGCAGGCTGGCGTGTGAAATACGGCCCGTATGCCACAGTTGCACCGCCATATGGCCGCCCTGGGCATGGACTCCCTGAGTGATTTTTTTCCAGGCGGCGATCTGCTCATCGCTGTGTAATCCCGGTGCGCCGGCATAGCCTTTCGCCTGTGCGGAGATTTGTGTGGCTTCGCTAATGATCAATCCGGCGCTGGCGCGTTGACGGTAATATTCCGCCATTAACGGCGTAGGAATGTCGCCCGGTTCAATACTCCGCAAACGCGTCAAAGGCGCCATAAATACGCGATTTGTCGCCGTGATGGCACCCACCTTGAGGGGGGTAAACAGTTTTGCTGATGACATAGTGGCTCCTGATATAAGTAGACCGGTCGTCTTGTAATAAAGGAAATAAAAACGCCTGTTACTGCTCAGGCGTTGCAATGATGGTCTTAACATGCGCCAACGCATTTTCCAGCGGCGCGGCGCTACGGGATATTTTGGCCTGCAAATTGGCGCCCAGCCACAGGGCATAAAGTACCTGCGCCTGTGGCAACGGCTGGCCGGTGAAATGTAAACAGTGGCTATTACGGCCATCTTCCAGCGCGCGTGCAAGCAGTGCCATGATCTCCTGCGCCCCTTTATCCATCGTAGAGCGCATATCCTCCGACAGATCGCAGACCTCCGCTGACAGTTTCACCGTCAGGCAACCGCTGATGGCGCCTTGCTGGCAAAACTGCTTTAACGTTTCCTGATACCAGGCGAGAAGACGATCGCGATGATTACCGGGACCGGAGGTGAAGTGCGCCGTAAGACGCTGATGATAGCAGGCGTAATGTCGCTCAAGCATGGCGACGCCGAAGGCTTCTTTCGAGCGAAAGTAGTGATAAAACGACCCTTTAGGCACCTGGGCGGTTTTGAGCAACTCGCTAAGCCCCATGCCGGTAAAACCCCGTTGCATACAAAGCTGCTCGCCGGTGGCCAGCAGATGTTCGCGGGTATCGTGTTCGGTTTGCTTATTCATGACAGGCAGTGTAGTAGACCAGTCGGTCGACTGCAAGCAGAGTTGCCATAATGTCAGTTAGCGTCTTCAATAGTCATAAGCGCCAAACGTTGAGGAGGGGATGTGGCCGAGCAGTTGGAGTTTTTTCCTGTAGCAAGCCCATGTCGCGGTATCTGCCAGTCTGATGAGCGTGGCTTTTGTCGGGGCTGTATGCGCAGCCGCGACGAACGGTTTAACTGGCAAAAAATGAGCGATGCCGAGAAACAAAATGTACTGCGGCTTTGTCGCCAGCGTTTCTTGCGTAAAATACGCGCAAATAAGCCTCTCCCATCGGAAGATCCTCAACAACCTTCACTCTTTTAAACGCGGAATTGCGTATACTCAACCTCATTATTCTCTATGAGGAATCTGTTATGGTTCAGCGTGTCACCATCGCTCCACAAGGCCCGGAGTTTTCGCGTTTTGTCATGGGTTATTGGCGTTTGATGGACTGGAATATGTCCGCGCGTCAGTTAGTGAGTTTTATCGAAGAACATCTGGATTTGGGCGTCACTACCGTTGACCATGCGGACATTTATGGCGGTTATCAGTGCGAAGCGGCGTTTGGCGAGGCGCTAACGCTGGCGCCGCATTTGCGGGAAAAACTGCAAATCGTTACCAAATGCGGTATTGCGACCACCGCCAGAGCGGAAAATAGGCTCGGTCATTATATTACCGATCGCCGGCATATTATTCTGAGCGCCGAACAGTCATTAAAAAATCTGGCGACAGATTATCTGGATATGTTGTTAATTCACCGTCCCGATCCGTTAATGGATGCGGATGACGTCGCCGAGGCGTTTCAACATCTGCACCAAAGCGGCAAAGTACGCCATTTTGGCGTTTCTAATTTTACGCCAGCGCAATTTACGTTGCTGCAATCGCGCCTGCCGTTCACCCTGGCGACCAATCAGGTGGAGATCTCGCCGGTTCATCAGCCTTTGTTGCTGGACGGCACATTAGATCAATTACAGCAACTGCGTATTCGTCCGATGGCCTGGTCATGTCTTGGCGGCGGTCGGCTGTTTAATGATGAGGCTTATCAGCCGTTGCGCCAGGAACTTTCCGTTATCGCGCAAGAACTCAACGCCAGTTCTATTGAACAGGTGGTCTATGCCTGGATTTTACGTTTGCCGTCGCAGCCGCTGCCGATTATTGGCTCGGGTAAAATCGAACGCGTACGCGCCGCACTAGAAGCGGAAACGCTGTCATTGTCGCGTCAACAGTGGTTCCGAATCCGCAAGGCGGCACTGGGTTATGACGTGCCGTAATCGTCAACTCGTTGACTTTCCGTTCATGTTTTCGCCAGTGGTTTACACTTAACAGACGACCACATGTAACGGAGGTTTTATGAAGCGATTAAGTTTAGCGATGGTGACGCTGCTGGCCTGTGCGGGTGCGCAGGCCGCCAGCGAGAAAGTAGAGATGAACCTGGTGACGGCGCAAGGCGTAGGACAGTCTATCGGCACCGTCGTCATCGATGAAACCGAAGGCGGCTTAAAATTTACCCCACACCTTAAAGCGTTACCGCCGGGCGAGCATGGTTTTCACATTCATGCCAAAGATAGCTGCCAGCCCGCGATTAAAGACGGCAAAGCAGTTGCCGCAGAGGCCGCTGGTGGTCATCTGGACCCACAAAATACCGGCAAGCATGAAGGACCGGAAGGCCAGGGGCATCTGGGCGACCTCCCGGTGTTAGTCGTTAATAATGATGGTATCGCCACCGAACCGGTTACTGCGCCGCGTCTGAAGTCTCTTGATGAAGTGAAAGATAAAGCGCTCATGATCCATGTGGGCGGCGATAACATGTCCGATCAGCCGAAACCGCTCGGCGGCGGCGGAATGCGTTACGCCTGCGGCGTCATTAAATAACCCGGAGACAGTGTTCCCTGCGCTGGAGCCTGTTCCAGCTGCGACAGCGAACAGTGTAAACGCCAGATAATCGCCGCCAGCTCATGCGCGGCGGGCTGATGATGATGTGCGAGCGTGTCGCAGATACGCTGTAATTCCTGTAGCGTGACGGCAAGCGGGCGTTGCTGCACGCCGCGCTCGCTCATCACATCACGCAGCAGGGATATACAAATATCCCGCACCCGGGAAAGCGGATCGGAACGCGACTCCCAGGCGCGCAGCTGCCACACCACATGCGAGCAGTTCAGCAGTACCACTCCCCAACGTAATAACCACCGGCGCGCCAGCGCATCCTGGCTATTGCTGAGCTGACTGACGTGATGATAGGTCAGCGATTCAAACTCGCTTTCGCTATGGGAAGGATGACGGCTAAGCTGATCGACGAAATCCCGGCGTAGCGCGCGGATATGGCGGCGACTTTTTACGGCATCGGAACCGGGGCGCAAAATCGCAAACGCCAGCCAGGAAATCGCGACGCCGACGATCTTGGCGGTATTATCGTTAAGGAAGTCGGCGAAGTCGTACACCGGCGGATTGGTCACGGCGATGAATGAGCCCATAAAAACGATAAGCTGCCCCCACAGTCCCGCCAGCTTAGGCATCTGCAGTTTAAGCAGTTGCATCGTGACGAACAGCGGAAAAAGGAAAAGCAAGAATTGCCACAGATCGGTGATTTGCACCATCAGGCCAAATTTCACCACGAAGCTGAATAAGGACAGCAGCACTAAAGTTCGCATCAATAAGGTGAGCGACTTAAACGGCGTGGCGACGATGGAGTAGAGGACACAACTGATCGCCGCCAGGGTTAATGCGCCGGGCCCGGATTCCCATTGCGCGCCAATACTCCAGGCGCCAATCACCGTGAGCGTGCAAAAGGTACGCACGCCGCTCCAGATGGCCTCTGCGTTATCCGTATGCCGCGCAAGGCCGGGAGTGCGGCGGATATGGATTTGATCCACCGGCGCGCCGCTTTCGATCAGATATAACTGGCGGCTGCTGCGCAGATATAAGTGGCAAAAATAGCGTAATCGCTGCCAGAACGCGAGGTGACGATAATCCTGTTCATCCTGCGGGCGTAGCGGCGCAATAATCCGCGCCACGGTGTAGCTGTCCGCGCGCGGTTTCGCCAGCGCAGCTAAGAGTTGTTCAATAACTTCGCGGCTGTTTTCCGGCGGCGTCGGCCAGTTTAAAAGCATTCTACGCAGACTGGAGATCACGCTGGTTAGCCGTAATTGCTGGTGTAACAATGCATTTAGCAATGCATTCTGGCGGCGAAAACGGTAGTGACTCCAGAAGGCCTGAATACGCAGCAGGTTCATGGTCAGGATTTGCCCAATGACGCCCTCATGCGCGGAGCGGATGGCGTCGGTAGTCTCCGGCTGCCAAAGTAGACTGGCATGTTCCAGCAAGCGCGCATGCATGTTTTTCAACGCGGTGAGCAGGGCTGTGCCATCCGATGTGCTGGGCAGGATCATCATCATCATGCCGCCACAGAGGATGCCGACGATAACTTCACATACACGTGCCTGGGCGATATCCCACAACTGCGTGATTTCTACAATATTAACCATCGGGAACGCGATGATTGCCGCCGTGTAGCCGGACAACTGGAAAGCATAAGCGGCATTATTGGTAAAATGCGCGCAGGCCCAGGTACAAAAACCGATCCAGGCGGCCATGCTAAATAAGAACAACCAGGGTTCATTCAGCGTATGGCCGGCAATAATTAACGCGGCGGTCGCGCCGAGTAAACTCCCGGCAATACGCCCCAGACTTTTACTGATTACGCCGCCTACGGTCGGAAAGCTCACCACTGCGGCCGAAGTCATCGCCCAGTAGGGCTCATCCAGATTGAGATAATAAGCGAATGTCAGCGCGAGACACATAGCAATGGTATTGCGCAACGCGTAACGCCACTGGCCGGAGGTCGCTTTAAACCAGGGCGTATTTCGCAGGGCCGGCAGGGAGAGTTTCATTACCGCTGTCCAATGGCTACGCTGCAGGTAGTGCCGGAGACGAGCGTGATATCCTGCGGCAAAGCGTCAAATTCGATACGTACCGGTACGCGTTGCGCCAGACGTACCCACGGTACGTTGGGTTTGATATCGGGCACTAAACCGGAGTCACTTTCCACGCTTTGGTCGTAAATAGCGCGCCCGATACTGCCAACGTGACCCTGTAACTTAATATTGCCACTATACAGTGTTATTAATGCAGGCTCACCTTCGCGGATATGGCGTAGTTTGGTTTCTTCGAAATATCCCATTACATAAAATGAATGGCTATCTACCAGGGCGAAAAGCGGCTTACCGGTACTGGCATAATCACCGGTACGCGTGGAAAGGTTGGTCACCCAGCCGGATACCGGCGCTTTTACTTCCGTCTGGCTAAGCTGCCACTGCGCCTGTTTTAACGTCGCCAGTGCGACATCTACGTTGGCCTGCATCGCTTTAACATTCAGATTGGCGCTATCCAGATCTTCAGCAGAGATGTAGTTACGCGATAAATGTCGACGTCGGTCGGCTTCATTATTCGCTTTTGCCAGATCGGACTGCGCTTTGGCCAACTGCGCCTGCGCGTTAAGTTCTGCAATATGGAAGGGCGTTTTATCAATGACAAAAAGAACGTCCCCGGCGTTGACGAACTGATTATCTTTGATATTGAGTTGGGTAATGCTGCCAGAAACCTGTGGCGTTACGCTGACCTGTTCCGCGCGGATTTTACCATCGCGCGTCCACGGTGACTGCATATAGTAATTCCATAACCACCACGCGGCCAGAACGGCGACGACGGCGACAATGAGAGTAGAAAAATATTTTATTGTTTTTAAGGACATATTTACCACGCGATCAGTAAAACGAGGCCCAGACATACGCAAAGCGTAAAGAGGGAGAGATCCATTAACAGGGGATGCCAGATTTCATCAGAGTATATCCGGTCACGCAGGAGTCGGTGAATAAACAACCAGATAACGAACCCAAGCGCAAAGGCTTTAAAGAATGGCGGAAAGTAAACAGATGCTCCCAACATGAGATCTTGTAAGGGCAATCCTGTGGCGTTGAGTATACACTTCACAAGCAATGTTCCTTTGCGTCAGACATCGATGCTTTGGTTTTAGCCAAAACCGAAGCTACAGGTGCCAGGTGCGCACTATGTCTGAAAAAATGTCTATTGGTAAGCAAATTTAGCAATACATTTGTTTTGAGAATACAAATACTGCACACTATTCTAAAATCAGCATAATAACTTAGCAAGCTAATTATAAGGAGATGAAATTGGAATCGCCACTAGGTTCTGATCTGGCACGGTTAGTGCGCATTTGGCGTGCTCTGATTGACCATCGCCTCAAGCCTCTGGAATTGACGCAGACACATTGGGTCACGTTGCACAATATTCATCAATTGCCGCCTGACCAGTCGCAGATTCAATTGGCTAAAGCGATAGGCATTGAGCAGCCATCGCTGGTACGCACGTTGGATCAACTTGAAGATAAGGGGCTAATTTCGCGGCAAACCTGCGCCAGCGATCGTCGCGCTAAGCGCATTAAACTGACCGAAAAAGCGGAGCCGCTGATCGCTGAGATGGAAGCGGTCATTCATAAAACGCGCGGTGAAATTTTGGCTGGGATTTCTTCAGAGGAGATTGAGATTCTGATTAAACTTATCGCCAAGCTTGAACACAACATTATGGAATTGCACTCTCACGATTGAGGTGCAGGGGCATACGTGTGGCCATGTGACCACACGTAAAGCCTGGTTTAGCGTGGAGAGACAGTAACCTGGCTGCCATTGCTGGCCAGCACGACACGCTGACCTGCCGAGAAACGCGTATTTCCTTGTTTCTGCACAACCATAATGGTGTTGCCATCGTCTTTACGAATTTCCAGTTCCACACCCTGGGTTTTATTCATTGCGCTCTGGACGCCCTGGCCCGCTACGCCGCCAGCCACCGCGCCTGCCGCGGTCGCCAGTGAACGACCCGTACCGCCGCCGATAGTGTTGCCGAGGAATCCGCCCAACACCGCGCCGCCGATAGCGCCAATCACGTTAGAATCATCACCGCCCTGAATTTGAACCGGACGAACGTTAACGATAGTACCGTACGTTACATTCTGAACTTGTTTAGCCTCGGATGCGGTATAAACATCACCCGAAAGGCTATCATTGTTAACACACCCCGCTAAGGATAACCCCATCAGTGAAACGGCCAGTACACGTTTAATCATTTACCCATCTCCTGTTCTTCACGAAACGCTATTTCAGCATCCCTATAGCTAAATTATATGGCATTTATGCAGTTAAGGTCATATCTTCTGCCAAAAGAATGTAAAAATCATAATCAGAAGTTAATTAACTAATCTTAAACGAAGTGGGAAGCAAGAAAAGATAGGTCATTGATATCCGTGGACGGCACGGCAAAAAACGTGACGCGGGCATCGCATTGCAAAATACGTTATGCCGAGTGTTAAGGCTTAACCCAGCTTAATAAGGAAGAGGTATGAAATCGGGCCGTTTTATTGGCGTTATGTCCGGGACCAGCCTTGATGGCGTGGATGTTGTACTGGCGGCAATTGATGAAACCATGGTTGCGCAACAGGCAAGTCTCACCTGGCCCATTCCCGTTCATCTGAAAAAAGGCATTCTCGATATTTGCCAGGGACAACCGCTTACGCTCTCGCAACTCGGCCAGCTGGATACCCAGTTAGGCCGGCTTTTTGCACAGGCGGTTAATGCGCTGTTAGCGCAACAACGTTTGCAGCCGCGGGATATCGTCGCCATTGGTTGTCATGGGCAAACGGTCTGGCATGAGCCGACCGGCGAGGCCCCGCATACGCTGCAAATTGGCGATAATAATCACATCGTCGCCCATACGGGGATTACAGTGGTCGGCGATTTTCGGCGGCGGGATATTGCGCTGGGCGGACAAGGCGCGCCGCTGGTGCCCGCTTTCCATCACGCGCTGTTGGGACATCCGACGGAAAAACGTATGGTCCTGAATATCGGCGGCATCGCCAATTTATCTCTGCTTTTCCCCGGACAGGCGGTGCGCGGGTACGACACGGGGCCGGGTAATATGTTGATGGATGCGTGGATTTGGCGACAATGCGCGCAGCCCTACGACAAAGATGCGGCATGGGCGAAAGAAGGTCAGGTTATTCTTCCCTTGCTGCAAAAGATGTTGCGCGATCCGTACTTTGCTGCGTCGGCGCCCAAAAGTACAGGACGCGAATATTTCAACTATGGCTGGTTAGAACGTCATCTTACGGCTTTCCCTGGTGCAGACGCGCGCGATGTGCAGGCCACGCTGGCTGAGCTGACGGCAGTCTCCATCGCCCAACAGGTGCTGCTCAATGGCGGCTGCGAGCGGCTGATGGTCTGTGGCGGCGGAAGCCGGAATCCGTTAGTGATGGCCCGTCTGGCGGCGTTGTTGCCCGGTATCGAGGTTTCGACCACCGATAAGGCGGGGATTAGCGGCGATGATATGGAAGCGCTGGCCTTTGCCTGGCTTGCCTGGCGAACGCTCGCGGGCCTGCCGGGAAATTTACCTTCCGTGACGGGGGCTACAGAAGCCAGTGTTTTAGGCGCTATTTACCCGGCTAACCCAATAACTCAGAGTTAACTGAATTTTTCCCGGACTCTATATCGGTAAACTAGCAAGGTCAGGAAGGGGCGTTTGCCCTTCCAGAAGCAGGAGAGCTTTCGGGATATGCCTATGAAAAAGATCGCAATAATGTGTTTACCTGTGCTGCTGACCGGCTGTAGCGTTTATCAACAATTTGTTGAACGTATGCAAACGGATACGCTGGAATACCAGTGTGATGAGAAGCCGCTTACCGTTAAAGTCAATAACCCGCGTGAAGAGGTCAGTTTTGTTTATGACAATAAGCTGCTGACCCTGAAGCAAGGAATCTCGGCCTCGGGCGCGCGTTATACCGACGGGATTTATGTTTTCTGGTCGCAAGGCGAGAGCGCCACGGTCTATAAACGAGACAGAATTGTGCTTAATAACTGTCAGTTACAAAATCCGAAGCGTTGAGATTTTCAGTATGGGGGCGCACAATAGCGCCACCCACTGATTATTTCTGATCAACGCCATGTCTGATAACGACCAATTGCAGCAGATCGCGCATCTGCGCCGTGAATACACGAAAGGCGGCTTGCGTCGCCGCGATTTACCCGCTGAACCGTTAACCTTATTTGAGCGCTGGCTTGGGCAAGCGTGCGACGCCAGACTGGCCGATCCGACGGCAATGGTCGTGGCGACCGTAGATGACAAGGGGCAACCGTACCAGCGTATTGTATTGCTCAAGCATTATGATGAAAAAGGCCTGGTCTTTTATACCAACCTGGGAAGCCGCAAGGCGCATCAGATTGAGCACAATCCGCGTATCAGCCTGTTATTTCCCTGGCATATGCTTGAACGCCAGGTGATGGTGACAGGCAAAGCCGAGCGTCTCTCCACACTTGAGGTGGTGAGGTATTTCCACAGCCGTCCGCGCGACAGCCAGATCGGCGCATGGGTTTCTAAACAATCCAGCCGCATTTCCGCGCGCGGTATCCTCGAAAGCAAATTCCTGGAGCTCAAGCAGAAGTTTCAACAGGGCGAAGTGCCGTTACCCAGCTTCTGGGGTGGTTTTCGCGTGAGTATCGAACAGATGGAGTTCTGGCAGGGCGGCGAACATCGTCTGCACGATCGCTTTTTATACCAACGCGACGACGGCGCATGGAAAATCGACCGTCTTGCGCCCTAAAGATGCAAAAATCTTGTTTTAAGCACTGGTGCGGATGAATCCGCCGTTTTATGCTATGTCTCTTTCGCGTCTGGCGAAAAGTCGTGTACCGGCAAAGGTGCAGTCGTTTTATACATGGAGATTTTGATGGCAAGCAGTAACTTGATTAAACAATTGCAAGAGCGGGGGCTGGTAGCCCAGGTGACGGACGAAGACGCGTTGGCAGAGCGACTGGCGCAAGGCCCGATCGCGCTCTATTGCGGCTTCGATCCTACCGCTGACAGCTTGCATTTGGGGCATCTGGTTCCATTGTTATGCCTGAAACGCTTCCAGCAGGCAGGGCACAAACCTGTTGCGCTGGTAGGCGGCGCGACCGGTCTGATTGGCGACCCGAGCTTCAAAGCCGCCGAGCGTAAACTGAACACTGAAGAGACCGTTCAGGAGTGGGTGGCGAAAATTCGTAAACAGGTTGCCCCATTCCTGGACTTTGATTGCGGCGAAAACTCCGCCATCGCGGCCAATAACTATGACTGGTTCGGCAGCATGAATGTGCTGACTTTCCTGCGCGATATCGGTAAACATTTTTCCGTTAATCAGATGATCAACAAAGAAGCGGTGAAGCAGCGTCTGAACCGTGACGATCAGGGTATCTCTTTCACGGAGTTCTCTTATAACCTGCTACAGGGGTACGACTTCGCTTGTCTGAATAAACTGCACGGCGTTGCCTTACAGATTGGCGGTTCTGACCAGTGGGGGAACATCACTTCCGGTATCGACCTGACCCGTCGCCTGCACCAGAATCAGGTATTTGGTTTGACCGTTCCGCTGATCACCAAAGCTGACGGCACGAAATTCGGTAAAACCGAAGGCGGCGCTGTCTGGCTGGATCCGAAGAAAACCAGTCCGTACAAATTCTACCAGTTCTGGATTAACACCGCAGATGCCGATGTTTATCGCTTCCTGAAATTCTTCACTTTTATGGACATTGAAGAGATCAATGCCCTGGAAGAAGAAGATAAAAACAGCGGGAAAGCGCCGCGCGCGCAGTATGTGCTGGCCGAGCAGGTGACGCGCCTGGTTCATGGTGAAGAGGGGCTGGTCGCGGCGAAACGGATCACTGAATGTCTGTTCAGCGGTTCACTGAGCGCGCTGAGCGAAGCTGACTTTGAGCAGTTGGCGCAGGACGGCGTACCGATGGTTGAAATGGAAAAAGGCGCCGACCTGATGCAGGCGCTGGTAGACGCCGAGCTCCAGCCGTCACGTGGTCAGGCGCGTAAGACTATCGCCTCCAACGCTGTCACTATCAATGGTGAAAAACAATCCGATCCTGAATACATCTTTAACGATGAGGACCGTCTGTTTGGCCGCTATACCTTATTACGTCGCGGCAAAAAGAACTATTGTCTGATTTGCTGGAAATAAGGCATTAAGTAACAGGGAGTGAGAAATCACTCCCTTATTTTTGATGTTCAGGTAAAAAAATGAAGAATATCCTCGCTATCCAGTCCCATGTTGTTTTCGGACATGCGGGCAACAGCGCCGCCGAATTTCCCATGCGCCGTCTTGGCGCGAATGTTTGGCCGCTGAATACCGTTCAGTTTTCTAACCACACGCAATATGGTAAATGGACCGGCTGTGTCATGCCGCCCAGCCATCTGACTGAGATTGTCCAGGGGATTGCGGACATTGGCCAGTTAGCGCACTGCGACGCCGTACTTAGCGGTTACCTGGGATCTGCCGAGCAGGGAGAACACATTCTCGGTATTGTGCGCCAGGTTAAAGCGGCAAATCCGCAGGCAAAATATTTCTGCGATCCCGTGATGGGGCATCCGGAAAAGGGCTGTATCGTGGCGCCTGGCGTCGCAGAGTTCCATGTGCGTTATGCGCTACCCGCCAGCGATATTATCGCGCCTAACCTGATTGAACTGGAAATTCTCAGCAAACATAGCGTGAATAGTGTGGATGACGCCGTGCAGGCGGCGCGCGAACTGATTGCTCAGGGGCCAGAAATTGTACTGGTAAAACATCTCGCCCGCGCCGGTTACAGTTCAGAACGCTTTGAAATGCTGCTGGTGACAGCGCAGGAAGCCTGGCATATTAGCCGTCCGCTGGTGGATTTCGGCTCACGTCAGCCGGTTGGCGTTGGCGATGTCACCAGTGGTTTATTGCTGGTCAAACTTTTGCAGGGCGCGACGTTGCAGCAGGCGCTGGAGCACGTTACGGCGGCAGTCTATGAGATTATGATCGCCACCAAAACGATGCAGGAGTACGAACTGCAGGTCGTGGCGGCCCAGGACAGGATCGCTAACCCTGAACATTACTTTAGCGCAACGCGGCTGTAATTATTGCTGCTAAAAAGAGGCCGGATGGCGGTACAGCGAGCTATCCGGCAACATGACATTAATTCAGTCCTTCCGCTTTAAGCGCTGCCGCAACGGTCGGTCTTTTTGCGACACGCTGCATATAACTTTCAATATGCGTTAACCCGTCCATATTCAGTTTTACGCCATAGGCCCAACGCAATACGGTAAACAGATAAGCGTCTGCAATGGTAAAACGCTGGCCGCAAATCCACTGGTCGTCTGAAAGCGACTCATCCACATACTGCAATTTCTTTTCCAGACCGGCGCGAACGGCGGGTTTAAGTGTTTCCGGCGTGTCAGGGCGGAACAGAGGGGTAAAGCCTTTATGCAGTTCCGTTGCAATATAGTTGAGCCATTCCAGCGTATGATAGCGAGCAAGACTACTTACCGGCGCCAGAAGCTGGCGGTCGGGAACGCTGTCGGCGAGATACTGCATAATGGCGACGCCTTCAGTCAACAGTGTGCCGTCATCCAGCAGCAGAGCCGGAACCTGTCCTTTAGGGTTGACTGCCAGGTAATCATCACCATTTTCCAGGCGTTTTTTTGCGAGATCGACGCCATCAAGCGTAAAGTCTTTGCCAATTTCGCGCAGGGTAATATGGGAAGCAAGAGAGCAGGCACCCGGTTTGTAGAACAGTTTCATCGGTAACTCCTTTTTGCTGAGGTTTAAAGTATGGTAGTGCGGGGACGAGCAAAAAAAAAGCCGCTAACGCACAGTTAGCGGCCTGAATGTTGTTTCCCGGAAAATTAAACTGTAGCGGCTTTAGAGCCTTTTTCAGCGGTATCATCGTCCTGGGTCATACGGTTCAGCTTAGGCGCTGTCAGCAGCATCAGGACGGCGATAACGGCGGTTGCTATGCCAATCTGCATAAATACGCGACCATAGACTTCCAGGGACATCAGCGGGTCAGTCACGTCGCTCGGCACAGCCATCAGGTTGGCGACATAACCGCCGATGATGTTAGCGCCTGCCGTTGTCAGGAACCAGCTACCCATGATGAAACCCATCAGACGCTGCGGAACCAACTGTGCGACCATTGCCAGTCCCAGACCGGAGATCATCAGCTCACCGATACTTTGCAGGCCGTAGCTCGCGATCAGCCAGTTTACGGATACGATGCCGGCATCGTTCGCAAATTTGGCGCCCAGCGGCAGAATCAGGAACGCGCCGGAACACAGCACCATACCAATGGCGAATTTCATCGGCATCGGCAGCGTATCGCCCATCCTGTTATAGATAGCGGCCAGAATCGGGCTGCCGATAATGATCCAGAATGGGTTCAGCGCCTGATACTGTTCCGGTTCGAACGCGATACCGAGAATAGAGTGCTCGACGTTACGAATGGCAAAGAAGTTCAGCGACGTCGGCATCTGGCTGTACAGTACGAAGAAGATAATCGCCTGCAGCATCAAAATAAAGGCGACGATCATTTTACGGCGAGCCGCGCCGTGCATGGAAAACGCTTCTTTACCGAAGATAATGACGATGCCAAGAGCGATTACGCCCAGCACCATACGCGCGATATCCTGGTTGTGCAGCAGCCAGGTGGCGACCGCAATCAGAACGACAATACCCACGATTGTCAGCAGCAGATTACGGAAGTTGATCGGTTCAAAGTCGGGTTTGGAACCGTAGCTTTTCACCCAGCGCTGGCAGAAAGCAAAGTTAACGACGGTTATCAGCATACCGACGACGCTAAGCGCAAACGCGGTGCTCCAGCCATAACGCGCCGCCAGCCACGGCGTCGCCAGCATAGAGAAGAAGGAGCCGATGTTGACGGACATATAATACATCGTAAATGCGCCGTCGAGACGCGGATCGTCCTTCGCGTAACAGGTAGACAGCAGGGAAGACGGGTTAGCTTTAAACAGACCGTTACCCACAGCGATAGCCGCCATGCCCATATAGACGATGCCAGCGTCATGACCAGACCATGCGACCAGCGCATAACCGATAGCCAGCACCACGGCACCCAGCATAATAACGCGTTTGGTGCCCAGAATTTTATCACCTAACCAACCGCCAATGGCGACCAGGCCGTACACCAGCGCACTGAAGGAAGAGAAAAGGGTGATGGAATCCGCTTCTGACATACCCAGTTGTTTTACCAGGTAGACGGCCATAATGCCTTGCAGGCCGTAATAACCAAAACGCTCCCATAACTCTATCGAGAAGATGAGATAGAACGCCTTCGGTTGTTTGAAAGCGTTCAAACTGACGCTTTCAGTTGGTTTTTTGTTTGCAGTAGACACTTTTACCTCTTTTTACGCCCCGTATTAACAGGGATTGTCTGGCGCGTGATGAGTCAGACTCATCCGTCCGATTGTTATATTGGAGGGGAAACGGCAGGTAATGTTCACTATCTTTCCTCTCCAGACAAGAGCTTTGTAATAATCTGTTACATATAACTCTTCTGGTTGAATCGTCCGATGTCAGAAATGTTATCCAGCGTTAAATTTCTTCATTTGAAGAATGGCAGATTTTTACACTGCAAAAAGGCCATTGGTTTGGGTGAAAGGCGATATCTTCTGCTATTTAAGGTGAAAAGCAGTGATATAGGCCATTATCTGAAAAAATGGCAGAGTAATATTTTGTAGTGAAAACAGGGCGTCAGTCTATCCGGTTGTAAATGTAACCTTAGATGTCATTAAATTTCACATGAAGTTATCAAAGTGATCCTGATCACGGATAGATAGAAATTTTTGCGATTAAAAAAATGATTAACCTGACGTGGAGGGAAAACGAAAGCACATTACATCAGAAAAAGGACAGAGACTGGAATGATTGATGGCTAAAATAGATCCAGGCCGCAGGTGGGAGCGCGCTGGCGTGACGGACGCGCTCCGGGCATATCAAATATCGACTTTTTCTTTGTATTCGCAAAGGTCTTCAATGAGGCAGGAGCCGCAGCGGGGTTTTCGGGCGATACAGGTATAGCGGCCATGCAAAATTAACCAGTGATGGCAGTCCACTTTGAACTCATTCGGCACCACTTTCAGTAATTTCTCTTCTACCTGCTCGACATTTTTACCCGGTGCGAACTGTGTTCGGTTGCATACACGAAATATATGCGTATCAACGGCGATGGTCGGCCAGCCGAAGGCGGTATTTAGCACCACGTTAGCGGTTTTACGCCCCACGCCGGGAAGCGCTTCCAGCGCCGCCCGATCCTCCGGCACTTCGCCATTATGCTTGTCCAGTAAAATACGGCAGGTCTTAATCACGTTTTCCGCTTTACTGTTAAATAAACCGATGGTTTTGATATAGGATTTCACGCCTTCTACGCCCAGTTCCAGCATCGCGGCTGGCGTATTGGCGACCGGGTAAAGTTTGGCGGTAGCCTTGTTCACGCTGACGTCGGTTGCTTGCGCGGAAAGCAACACGGCAATCAGCAACTCAAACGGCGACGTGAAATTGAGTTCCGTTGTGGGGTGCGGATTGTTGTCGCGCAGGCGCGTCAGAATTTCCAGCCTTTTTGCTTTGTTCATCAGACTTTCCCTGTTTCACCTGCCGGAACAGCGGAAGGCGCGGTTTCGGCGCGGCGTTTCTTCATTTTTTCATCAATAAGATATTTTACCGCCAGCATGAGCCCCAGGCCGATAAACGCGCCTGGCGGCAGCATCGCCAGCAGGAAAGGCGAGTCGGTGTGAAATATCTCGACCCGTAATACTTTTGCCCAGCCTCCCAGCAGGCTATCCGCGCCATCGAAAAGCGTACCATTCCCGAGGATCTCGCGCAGCGAACCCAGCACGAACATCGCGCCTGTCGCGCCCATGCCGATGGAAAAACCGTCCAACGCGGAAAGCCACGGTCCTTTTTTCGCGGCAAACGCTTCGGCGCGACCGACAACAATGCAGTTCGTTACAATCAGCGGAATAAAAATCCCTAAAGACTGATATAAACCGAACGCATACGCATTGATCAGCATCTGTACTGCGCTTACCACCGAGGCAATGATCATAACGTAAATCGGGATACGGATTTCTGCCGGCGTCCAGCGACGTAGTGCGGATACCGTAAGGTTGGTCAGCGTTAATACCAGCGTTGTGGCCAGACCCAGCCCCAGAGCGTTGGTTGCCGTAGACGTCACCGCCAGTAAAGGGCACAGGCCAAGTAGCTGCACCAGAGCAGAGTTATTTTTCCATAACCCCTGAACAACAATGTCTTTTATTTCGCTCATGGCTATTCTCCACAGGCGGTTAAATGGGGGAGCTGAGCGGGCAGTGATTCGGCGTACAGCCCGGCGCGTTTAACCGCATTCACCACGGCGCGCGGCGTTATTGTCGCCCCGGTAAATTGATCAAAATCACCGCCATCTTTTTTCACCGCCCAGTGCGTATCATTTTCACCGCTGATGGTTTTACCGCTAAAGTGGGTAATCCAGTCAGACAAACGGCGCTCAATTTTATCACCTAACCCTGGCGTCTCATGATGTTCCGTCACGCGCGTCCCCAGGACGGTACCGTTGAAATCTGCACCAACAATAAGCTGGATAGCGCCGGAATAGCCATCTGGCGCGGTGGCCTCAATGATGGCTGCTACGGGTTTATCATCCTTGCGAGCGATAAAAACACGATGTGTGCCTTTGCCGAGGGCGGGCGCATCGACCAGATAACAGCTATCTTGCAGATTATTATTGTAACGATCTGGCGGCAATACCTGATCGAACAGGGCATGCTGTTGTTGCAGCGCTTGTTCGTGGATGGTTGATTTTGTCATCTGATTAATCACCGCAGTCAATCCCGTAGAACCTGCGGCAAAAAGCGCCAGCGTAATACCGTGTTTACGAATCGTTTTCAGCATGGTTTATCCTTTGCGATGTCCATAGACGCGGGGGCGCGTGTAGTAGTCGATCAGAGGAACCGTGATATTCGCCAACAGGACAGCAAAAGCAACGCCGTCCGGATAGCCGCCGAAGCTACGAATCAGCCACACTAATACCCCAGCCAGCGCGCCGAAAATTAAACGTCCACGGTTGGTCGTGGAGGCGGTAACCGGATCCGTCAAGATAAAAAATGCGCCCAGCATGGTGGCGCCTGACAGCAGATGAAGCTGCGGCGAGGCCAGCGTAGCGGGCGAAAAAAGCCAACCTAACGCGGCGCATAGCGCCAGCGTCAGTAGAAAACTGACCGGGATATGCCAGCGGATAGCTTTTTGCCACAGCAGGAATACGCCGCCGACAAGCCAGGCGAGGTTAACCCACTGCCAGCCCACGCCGGCCAGAGCGCCGCTGTATATCGGGTACTGCATAATTTGCTCAACGGAGTGCCCGGCGCGCAAGGACGTTTTAAACGTATCCAGCGGCGTCGCCTGGCTGATACCGTCAATACCAATACGTAGCAGTGTCATATCGCCGCCGCTGGCGGTATGCCCGGTAAAAATCATCCGCAACGTGTCCAGCATATCGGGCGTTGTTGCGGCTATTTCATAAGGCGGCAACCAGCTTGTCATTTGCACCGGAAAGGAGATTAAGAGCACCACGTAACCGATCATTGCCGGATTAAAGGGGTTTTGTCCCAGCCCGCCATATAACTGTTTAGCGATAATAATGGCGAATCCGGTTCCCAGCACGACCATCCACCAGGGCGCGAGCGGAGGGATGCTGACCGCCAGCAAAAGCCCCGTCAATAACGCGGAATAATCCTGTAGGTGACTGGCGACCGGTTGTTTGCGCAGTCTAAGGACAATGGCTTCCGCGACGAGCGCCGTGATGGCAGCCAGAACGATCTGGAAAAGCGTTCCCCAACCAAAAAACCACGTCTGCGCGGCAATCCCCGGCAGAGCGGCGATTAATACCAGCAACATGATTCGCGATGTCTGGCGCTGGTTATGGGTATAAGGCGAGCTTGCGATTCTGAATACCATTTAATCCTCGTTAACTACCTGCTGCTGTGCTGCTTTTTTTGCCTGAACGCGGGCGATCGCCGCAGCAACCGCGGCTTTACGCGGGTCGGCCGGTTCGACAGGTTCGCTTCCGGCCTGCTGCTCCTGCTTGCTGGCTTTGGCGCGGGCGATGGCCGCTTCCACTGCGGCTTTGCGCGGATCGACCGGTTCGGCAGGTTCGCTTCCGGCCTGCTGCTCCTGCTTACGGGCTTTGGCGCGGGCGATAGCCGCTTCCACTGCGGCTTTACGCGGATCGACCGGTTCGGCAGGTTCGCTTCCGGCCTGCTGCTCCTGCTTGCGGGCTTTGGCGCGGGCGATAGCCGCCTCCACCGCGGCTTTGCGCGGATCGACCGCTTTGGCAGGTTCGCTTCCGGCCTGCTGCTCCTGCTTACGGGCTTTGGCGCGAGCGATAGCCGCCTCCACCGCGGCTTTACGCGGATCGACCGGTTCGGCAGGTTCGCTTCCGGCCTGCTGCTCCTGCTTACGGGCTTTGGCGCGGGCGATGGCTGCCTCCACTGCAGCTTTACGCGGGTCGTCGCCGGGTATCGCGCTGTCAGCCATCGGATGAGTGGCTTGTTTAGCGCGCGCTTGCGCTTTACGCGCTTCACGGGCCGCGATGACGGCGCTATTGTCTGGCAGACTACCCGCCTGAATAACCACCGGTTGCGTGGCCTGCGCCTGTTTCTCTTTTACCCGCGCCAGCGCAGCGGCAATGGCATCCTGATCTTTTGCCGCTGGTTGTACCGCTGCGCTCTTGTGACGTGCAAGGCGGGCGGCTTTTTCGCGCTCCAGTCTTGCCTGACGAGCCTCAAAACGTGCTTTGGCTTCGGCGGCGCGTTTTTCTTCAAGCCTGATCGCATTAATCTCCGCTTTTTCCTGACGGAAATATTGGACGAGCGGAATATTACTGGGGCAGACCCAGGCGCAGGCGCCGCATTCTATACAATCAGCAATATGGTGAGCGGTAGCCTTGTCATGCTGCTGCCCTTTGCTGAACCAATAAAGCTGCTGCGGTAAAAGGTCGGCAGGGCAAGCGTCAGCGCAAGCGCTGCAACGAATACAGCTTTTCTCTTCCTGAGGCGCTCCCATTTCAGTCACGGATGGCGCCAGCAGGCAGTTGGTGATTTTTACGACCGGTACGTCAAGCCAGGGAAGGGTGAATCCCATCAACGGGCCGCCCATGATGACCATCTGGTCAGCAGAAGGGCAGAACCCGGCATCGTTAAGCAAATGACGAACGGGAGTGCCGAGCCGCGCCCAGACGTTACCCGGGCGGCTTACCGCGTCACCCGTTAAGGTGACGACGCGTTCTGTGATCGGTTCGCCGTCAATCACGGCGCGTTTAACGGCATACGCCGTACCGACGTTTTGCATCAGCACGCCAATATCAGAGGAGCGCCCGCCGTGGGGAACCTGTTTTCCCGTCAGTATTTGGGTGAGCTGTTTTGCGCCGCCGGAAGGGTATTTGGTTGGGATCACACGTAACGAAATATCGTGGGCGTCAGCCAGTACGGCACGCAGCATGGAAATAGCCTGCGGTTTGTTATCTTCAATGCCGATTAAAACCTCACGCGGTTGCAGAATATGCGCCAAGATGCGAATACCTTCCACAATCTGCGCGGCGCAGTCCTGCATCAGACGATCGTCCGCCGTAATGTAAGGTTCGCACTCTGCGGCATTGATAATAAGCGTGGTGATTTTATCGCCGCCGCCCTGCAATTTAACGCCGGTGGGAAACCCTGCGCCGCCAAGCCCGGCAACGCCATACTGATGAATGCGTTCAATGAGCGCTTCACGGCTGTGGGCGCGGTAATCAGACCAGCCCTCGCGTTCAATCCAGCGGTCTTCGCCGTCGGCATCAATGATGACGCTTAACTCCGCCAGCGCCGAAGGATGTGCCGTCGAGTGGGGGGCAATAGCGATAACCGTCCCGGAGGTGGGCGCGTGTACCGGCAGCATTCTCCCACGTCCACGGGTAAGCGCCTGGCCGCGTAGCACGCGATCGCCGACGCTAACGCACAGCTCGCCCTCAGCGCCAATGTGCTGTTTTAAAGGGATAACAAAGCGCGGCGCTAAAGGCACCTGGCGCAGCGGCGTGCCGTTTGACTGGGTCTTCATCTCGGGCGGATGAATACCACCGTCGAAATCCCAGATTTTATCTTTTCTGAAAGCGGAAAATAGTTTAAGCATGTTGTTCCACGGGAATGATGCGAACGGGAATGGTGTTCAAATCCCATTTCCAACTGTCGGGCGTCTCATTCACCGGACGTAATTCGATGCAGTGCGTCGGACACGGATCGACGCACAGATTACAGCCAGTACAGAGATCGCTCATGACCGTGTGCATGGCGCGCGTTGCGCCAACGATGGCGTCAACCGGGCAGGCCTGAATGCATTTTGTGCAGCCAATGCAGTTATTTTCATCAATAACTGCCAGCATACGTACTGGCGCGGCCTGCTGTTCTTCACCATCGCATGGTTGCGGCTCTACGTTTAGCAGCTCTGCCATTTTCAGCATGACGGCTTCGCCGCCGGGCGCGCAACGATTGATTTTCTCGCCCTGGAGACCCACGGCTTCGGCGTAGGGGCGGCAGCCGGGATAGCCGCACTGACCACACTGGCTCTGCGGCAAAATCGCATCGATTTTTTCAACAACCGGATCATCTTCAACCGCGAATCGGCGGGAGGCATAACCCAGAATGGCGCCGAACACCAGGCCCAGAAGGGTCAGGGCGCCAACGGCAATCCAGATAGTATTCATTACAACTTCACCAAACCACTAAAGCCCATAAAGGCCAAAGACATTAATCCTGCGGTAATCAATGCTATCGCGTTACCACGAAAAGGGGCGGGCACATCCGCCACGGCAAGGCGTTCGCGGATGGCGGCGAACAGAACCATCACTAATGAAAAACCGACGGCGGCGGAAAATCCGTACAGCGCCGACTGAAGAAAGTGATGACCGAGATTAATATTCAGTAACGCTACGCCCAGAACCGCACAGTTAGTGGTAATCAGTGGTAAGAAGATGCCTAACAAGCGGTATAACGCCGGGCTGGTTTTCCGTACAACCATTTCGGTAAATTGCACGACCACAGCAATGACGAGGATAAAGGCCAGCGTCCGCAGATAAATCAGATCCAGCGGAATAAGTATCCAGGTGTCGATAAGCCAGGCGCATATCGACGCCAGCGTCATGACAAAGGTCGTCGCGAGGCCCATCCCCATGGCGGTTTCCAGTTTTTTGGATACGCCCATAAAGGGACAAAGGCCCAGGAATTTGACCAGTACAAAGTTATTGACCAGTACAGTTCCGACAAAGAGCAGCAGGTAATCAGTCATGTTTCGGCCTGAAATAAAAAAGCCGCCTATTATCTGTCAAACTACCACAGGCGACAACAGGTTAACTGTAGGGTTATTACGGATTAACAAACGTTGTTTTAACGCGCGCTGAACGTTTGAGATAAGGCACAATGAGCGCCGTCGCCAACAGTGGGAAGAGTAACTGACGCACGGCAAAGGCATCTGAGACGGGCGAAAAGGCAAATGCTTTAACCGCCAGTAACACCGACACCAGCAGCCAGATAATGTAATGCTTCGGCACGCAGCGTCTGCGCTTGAAGAATGCGATCGTCAACCACAGGGTATAGTACCACATGGCGATAGCGGTAATAAATGAAATGCCCCATAGCAGTAAATTACCGGTTTCCTGTCCGCTAAGCGTCTTGAACGTTTGCGGTGTGGCAAGCGCCATAACGTAGAGTAATAACGCCAGCGAGGCGCTCAACAACGCGACTAACAGCCAGGCTAACGGGCCAAGAAGCCAGCCTCCAATTCGTTGTGGCGGTGTTGTAGTCATATCTTCTCCGGGGTTACGCGCATTAACGGCCATGCCGCTCATTTTGGGGCAAATATTATAAGGTTTTTGATGTTAAACGCTACTTTCTTTATTGCACATAGCGCCAGACGGATTGCGGAACCTGACCTACATCAAACAGGCGTCCTCCGGAAACCAGTTCGGCACGGCGGTGATCTGCAGCGCGATACATATTAACAATGTCCATGTCATCAGTAAGGGTATAGTTAAGGTGGTCGAACAGTTTTTCCAGACTTTCGAGCGAACTAATTTTGCGGAATTTTAATAGATAATCCTGAACAGTCATATAAAGTTGATCCATATTTAATATAATGCCAACGGAGTAGTCACTGATAAAAAATAAACAAAACCGCACCAGTGAGAGGTCAGGGGTGCAGGTAAAAAGGGAATATTCTTACCGGTAAAGAGTCAGGCGCCACAGGGCGCCTGGGGCGAAAGGTTAACGCGCTTTCCTACAACAGGCAATAAACGTCAGACCAGATAGGACATATTTCGTTTTTTTTGCCGGTTTTTGACTTTCTTTGCACGCCCCGGGGCGCCGCTGACCGTACCACGCGAAAATGCCTTTACATTATCTGACGCTTACTTCTTCTGAACGGAAGCCGTGGGCTCTGGTGGTTGGTAATTGTCAATATGGTTGGCAATACCTAAAAGAATGACTGAGATAACGAGAACTATCCACCCAGTTAATTCAATAAGACGATTCATTATTGACGACATTTGCTTTGATTTATCCATAAACACAGGGGGTAAATGTTACTTTCCTGGCGAACGGTCGGCAAGAGGGAAGCAAACGATTTCAGCCTCTGTTCTGTAACAAGTTAATCATTTGATGCTACGTTGATGGTCAGGACGCTATTGCGGCTAATCGCACGATGGTGTGGAATAGCGATATCTAAAACCGGAGGCAGTGAGATGAATGACAAAATCCGCGTTGGGTTAATCGGTTATGGCTACGCCAGTAAAACCTTTCATGCGCCCTTAATTATGGGAACGCCAGGGCTAGAGCTTGCGGCGGTATCCAGCAGCGATGAAACAAAAGTGAAAGCAGATTGGCCGGCGGTTTCCGTGGTCTCTGAGCCCCGACATTTATTTAACGATCCGCATATCGACCTGATCGTGATCCCAACGCCCAACGATACCCATTTCCCGCTGGCGAAAGCTGCGCTGGAAGCCGGTAAGCATGTGGTGGTTGATAAACCCTTTACCGTGACACTGTCACAGGCGCGAGAATTGGATGCGCTTGCGCGGAGCACTGGCCGGGTGCTTTCCGTCTTCCACAACCGACGCTGGGACAGCGATTTTTTGACGCTGAAAGCCTTGTTGGCGGATGGCGTGCTCGGCGAGGTGTCCTTGTTTGAATCCCACTTTGATCGCTTCCGTCCCCAGGTGCGCGACCGCTGGCGCGAGCAAGGCGGGCCGGGAAGTGGTATCTGGTACGATCTGGCACCGCACTTGTTGGATCAGGCCATTCAACTTTTTGGCCTGCCGGTCAGCATGACGGTGGATTTAGCGCAGCTGCGTCCGGGTGCGCAATCTACAGATTATTTCCACGCGATTTTATCCTACCCCCAGCGCCGCGTGATTTTGCACGGTACGATGCTGGCCGCGGCGGAATCCGCGCGATACATCGTTCATGGTTCGCGCGGTAGCTATGTAAAATATGGCCTCGATCCCCAGGAAGAACGGTTAAAAAACGGCGAGCGTTTACCGCAGGAAGACTGGGGATACGACATGCGTGACGGCGTATTGACCCTGGTTGAGGGAGAGACGCGCAAAGAAGAGAACTGGCTTACGTTGCCGGGTAACTATCCGGCATATTATGCCGCCATCCGCGATGCGTTAAACGGTAACGGTGAAAATCCCGTGCCGGCAAGCCAGGCGATTCAAATTATGGAGTTGATTGAACTGGGCATGGAATCGGCAAAACATCGCGCGACGCTGTGTCTTGCCTGAGATGTCGCATTTCTCCGCCTGTGATAGCATTAAACCGCAGGCGGAGAGAGGACGTTAGCATCAATAAAGCAATCTTACGCCGCGGCCACTTTTTCGCGCAGCGCACGTTTTTCGTCATCGCTCAGAAAGGCGATTTCCAGACCGTTAATCTGCGCCTGGCGAATCTGTTCGCGGCTCAATCCTGCCGCTGGCGCGGCGACGTGATATTCATGGATAATATCTACGCCCTGAACAGCCGGATCGTCCGTATTAAGACTGGCGAGAACGCCATGCTCAAGGAAGGTTTTGAGCGGATGGTCTGCCAGCGATGCGACGGTACTGGTCTGAATATTCGAGGTCAGACAGGATTCAATACCGATACGCTGCTGTGCAAGAAAATCCATTAACGCGCGATCTTCGACAGCTTTTACGCCATGTCCGATACGTTCGGCCCCCAGTTCGCGAATCGCCTGCCAGATACTTTCCGGCCCTGCGGCTTCGCCAGCGTGAACGGTAATATGCCAGCCCGCATCGCGCGCCCGATTAAAGTGCGACAAAAACAGACTGCCGGGAAAGCCCAGCTCATCACCGGCTAAATCCAGCGCGGTGATTTTTTCTCTGTGCGCCAGCAGCGCATCAAGCTCCTGTAAACATGCCGCCTCGCCGAAGGTACGGCTCATAATGCCAATGAGTCGCGCCTCGACGCCAAACGTGTTACAGCCGTCGCGTACTCCGTCGATAACGGCTTCAACCACGCCTGCGATCGGTAACTGATGCGCCATCGCCATATAGCCGGGCGAAAAGCGAAGCTCGACGTAATGCAGGCCGTTACGTGCGGCATCTTCAATATTTTCAAAGGCCACACGGCGGCAGGCGTCAAGCGATGCCAGGACTTTTACCCCCCAATCGAGCTTCGTGAGAAAGCTTACTAAATCGGGTTCGGTTGAGGTGACCTGGACATGCGGAATCAGCGTTTCCAGCGTTTGGGCGGGAAGGGCGATGTTGAACTGCCGACCAAGATCCAGAATTGTTTGGGCGCGAATGTTGCCATCAAGGTGGCGGTGGATGTCAGTCAAAGGAAGCGTAATATCAATCATGGGCGCACTCAATTTTTAATAAAAGTGCGCACCATTATACTACAGATTGATAATGCTCTGGAAATTTTGCAAAAACGGAGTCATTACGTTGCAACTTCGCGAGAGCGCGGGAGAAATTTTGTATCATTCTCTTTAACGCGCCCCGGTTAGCTCACGGGGGCCGTCTCTGTTATCGCCTCTCAGGATAAAGGGTCAACCCCCCGCTTGTAGACAGTATCAGCGAACGGTGCGGATAGCGTTAATCAATCCGTTGACGCCTTTTTCAAGTTTCAGGCGAGGGCATCCGGCATTCAGACGCACAAATCCCCGGCCTTCTGCGCCATAGGTATCGCCGGGCATAATGGCGACTTTCTCCTGATGAATGAGCGTGTGCTGTAATTTTTGATCGTCAATGCCGAGTGGACGGAGATCAATCCAGGCCAGATAGGTCGATGGCGGCGCTTGCCAGTTCAACGTCGGAAAGGCGCCATTCAGCGCCTGCTCAATATAGCGCATATTAGCCGCCAGCGAGGCGCGTAACGCATCCAGCCACGGCGCGCCGTGCTGATACGCGGCAATATGCGCCGTGAGTGAGAGCACTGCTGGCGAAGAGAGGCCGTCGCGCCCTTTTAAGGCGGCCAGGTAGCGTTCACGGCTTTCACTATTTTCAATGATTCCATAAGCGCCGGTTAATGCCGGAATGTTGAAGCTTTTCGAGCCGGAGGAGAGCAGCGCCCAGTCTCCGCGCGCGACATTGCTCCAGGGAATATGCGGCTGGTTTCCCCATACCATATCCATGTGAATTTCATCGGAAATCACCCGTACGCCATGGCGCTCGCACAGCGTTGACATCGTTTCCAGCTCGTCACGCGTCCACACTTTACCGGTGGGATTTTGCGGACTGCACAGCAGCAGGATTTTGCTTTCCGGACGCGCCAGCGCCGCCTCCAGTTTGGCCATATCGCAATACCAGGCGTTGCCTTCTTTCTCCAGCGGGACGGGAGTGACGATGCGATGGTTGCCTTCAATCGCTTTATAAAAAGCATCGTAAGCGGGGGTATGAACTACCACGCCATCGCCTTCGTTGGACCACTGGCGGATAAGCGCGGACGCCATATAGATAACGGAGGGGCCGTATACGAGGGAGTGGGCATCTATCGTGGTCTGATGGCGTGTCGCAAACCAGTGGGTAATCGCCCCTAAAAACGCCTCATTTTTCCAGCGGCTATAGCCCAGCACACCGTGGGAAAGGCGCTGGTTTAGCGCCTCCAGGATACACGGCGCGGTGGCAAAATCCATATCCGAGATCGTAAAGGGGAGCAGATCGGCTTCGCCAAAACGATCGGCGACATAATCCCACTGCGTACACCATGTCCCGCGACGGTCAACTTCCTGTGAAAAATCGAACATATCTCTTCCTTATGCCTGAACGGTATTCATCAGACCAACCATTTCATCTTTTACCGACTGAACCTGCGGGCCGATAACCACCTGCAAATTATGCTGATTGAGCTGTACGACGCCTATCGCACGATTGTCCTTCAATGCCTGGACATCGACAAGCGACATATCTTTCACGGACAGACGTAGGCGGGTGATGCAGTTGTCCAGACTCACGATGTTTTCCGTGCCGCCTAATGCCGCCAGGATAGCAGGCACGTTGTAGCCGGATTTTCCTGGCGCGCCAGCGATCGCTTTTTCAATGCTGGTGGCGATCTCCGCTTCGCGCCCCGGTGTTTTGAGGTTAAAGCGTGTAATGGCGAAGCGGAAAATGAGGTAGTAAACCGCAAACCAAATCGCCGCCACTACCGGAACCAGATACCATTTTGTTGACAGACCATGCAGGATGCCAAACACCACAAAGTCAATAATATTGCCATCCGTATTGCCGATAGTGACGCCGAGAATAGCCATGATGGTGAAGCCCAGCCCGGTCAGCAGAGCATGAATAACGTACAGCACTGGCGCTACGAACAGGAACAGGAATTCCAGCGGCTCCGTTGTACCGCCGACAACGCAGGCGATTAAACCGGAAATCAATAATCCTTTAATTTTAGGGCGGTTTTCTGGACGGGCACAGTGGTACATTGCCAGCGCGGCGCCCGGCAACCCACCGAGAAACGCCGGCATTTTGCCTTGCGATAAGAAACGAGTGGCGCTTTCAGAGAAGCCGTGCGTCGTTGGGCAACTGAGTTGGGCCTGGAAAATAGTCAATGCGCCGCTCACGGTATGCCCGCATACCTCTTGCGTACCCCCCGCCTCGGTGAAGCGAATCAGCGCTACCAGAATATGGTGCAGACCAAAAGGCAACAGCAGGCGCTCGCCGGTGCCGAAAATCATCGGTCCAAAGTCGCCGGCGCTATTGATGATATGACCCAGTCCACTAATTCCCATCGCAAAAACCGGCCAGACGAGCGGGATAACCAGGCCGACAAGCCCCATCACAACGGCGGAAACGATAGGTACAAAACGCGTACCGCCGAAAAAAGCCAGCGCATCCGGCAAACGAATGGTATGAAACCGTTCATGCAGCATCCAGACAATAATACCAGCGATAACGGCGCCGAGGATGCCGGTATCGATAGAGGGGATGCCCAGAATATTTTGTACGTTATTGGCTTTCAGCACCGCCGCATCGGTGGTCGGCAGAATGCCTTTTGCCGTGAGCCAGAAGTTGACTGCAAGGTTCATGACCGCATAACCGACAAACCCGGCAAACGCGGCGACGCCTTTGTTTTCCCGCGCCAGACCGAGCGGAATCGCGATACAAAACATCACCGGCAGGAAGCTAAAGGCAAAAGAACCTACTTTACTCATCCAGGTGAAGATAGGCTGTAGCAAGGGATTACCCAGCACGGGGAGCAGGGTGATAACGTCGTGGCTACTGAGCGAGCTGCCGATACCGAGCATAATGCCGCAGAACGAGAGCAAGGCGACGGGCAACATAAACGTTTTGCCCAGTTGCTGGAAAAATTCCCATAGCGTTATTTTTGGCGTGGTTTTCGTCGTCATCTAACGACTCCTTGTTAATAAAGGCCGGTGTCAGGTTATGATGGCGAAAAGATGAAACGTTTTATCAAATTTTAGTGCGGCATTAATCACATTACTGACCGATAATAACGCGTATAAAGATAACGGATAGGTAAAACGTTTTATCTGTCAGATTCTGGAGCGATTTGTTGACATGGCTATCGCCAAAAAAATCACTATCCACGATGTTGCGCTGGCGGCTGGTGTGTCGGTGAGCACCGTTTCCTTAGTGCTGAGCGGCAAGGGGCGAATATCGGCCGCGACCGGCGAGCGCGTGAACGCGGCAATTGAACAACTGGGTTTTGTGCGTAACCGCCAGGCGTCCGCGCTGCGTGGCGGGCAAAGCGGCGTTATCGGTTTGATCGTGCGTGATTTATCGGCACCCTTTTATGCCGAATTGACCGCCGGGTTAACGGAAGCGCTGGAAGCGCAAGGCCGTATGGTTTTTCTCCTGCACGGGGGGAAAGATGGCGAACAGCTAAATCAGCGTTTTACCATGCTGCTTAATCAGGGCGTGGATGGCATGGTGATCGCCGGTGCGGCGGGTAGTAGCGAAGCGCTGAGAGCGCAGGCCGACGCACAAGGAATTCCGGTGGTGTTTGCGTCACGCGCCAGCTATCTTGATGATGCGGATACCGTTCGGCCTGACAACATGCAGGCGGCGCAGCTCCTGACGGAGTACCTTATTCGTCAGGGCCATCAGCGCATCGCCTGGCTGGGAGGACAAAGCGCATCTTTAACCCGTGCGGAGCGCGTGGGCGGCTATTGTGCGACGTTGTTAAAATACGGTCTACCGTTTCACAGCGAGTGGGTCGTGGAATGCGCTTCCAGTCAGAAACAGGCAGCAGAAAGCATTACTGCGCTGTTGCGATACAATCCGACCATTAGCGCTGTCGTTTGTTACAACGAAACCATTGCGATGGGGGCGTGGTTTGGCCTACTGAGAGCCGGACGACAGAGTGGCGAGAGCGGTGTCGATCGTTATTTCGAGCAGCAGGTGTCGCTGGCGGCGTTTGCTGATGTGGCGGAGAACGCCCTCGACGACCTGCCGATTATCTGGGCCAGTACGCCGGCGCGAGAAATAGGCTATACCCTGGCCGAACGAATATTGCAGCGTATTGCTCACGACGAGCACCATGTGCGGAGTCAAACGATAGCCGCTCGCCTGGTAACGCAAAAGTAGAGGCTGCGCGTCGTTCGGCGCAGACCGGGTGCAGCGTCGCGACACCCGGCAAGGCGATTATTGTTGAGGCAGCGCCGGAACGTCCGGAACGGAAAGCGCCGGCATTCCAAACAGGCCGACAAAGTCTTCCAACGGCATTTTTTGTCCGTTGAGCGTGATCTGGCCATTGGCGTACTGCAAACTGGAGGCGATAGTATTATCCTTCAGCGTTGTCAGTCGGAACATCTGACCCATTGCGGACAGCCCCTGCACCTGCTGTTTTGCCAGTTTTTCCGCATCATCCTGCTGATAGCCTTCCAGTTTTGCTATCTGCGTCATAAACTCGACCGCCATGTCCATCGGAATTGCCAGTTTCGCATCCAGCGATTTCACGGAGCGGTCGACTTCCTGCGCCAGCGTTTGTGGTTGTGCCGTTGTGGTTGCCGGATCTTTGAGGAACAGCGACAGATTCAGCGTGGTTTCCCCTTTGGCGTTTTTCCAGCTAAGCGGCGCCAGAGTCAGTACCGGATCGCCTTTTAACAGCACGGGGAGAGCGCTAAAGAACGCTTCAGTGACTTTTTGCTGATAAAGCTCAGGATTCTGCGCCACGTCCGGCTGATTCAACAGCGCCTGCGTTTGCGCATGATATTGCTGACTAAACTGGTGCCAGGCTTCGCCGTCGATTTGACCGACTTTCAGCGTTAATTTACCGCTGCCCAAATCCTGATTCTGCACTTTCAGGCTGTTAAGCGAGTAATCCAACTGGCTGTTAATGGTTTTTCCGTCGTTGACGAGATCGGACTTGCCGGCAATTTCCATCCCTTCCAGCACCGCCATCTCTTTACCCTCAATGGCGATGGACAGTTTATCCAGCGTTAACTTTTGGTCGCCTACACGCTCGCCAAAGCTTGCCAGCTTACTGGTACCGTCTGTTTTCAAATTATTAAAGGTGAGTTGGACCTTCTGATTATATTCGTTAACGGCATCGACCAGGCCGCTCTGCGCTTCGCCCGACAGCGAAACCACATTACCGTCTTTATCGGCGTTAAGCTGGAACTCGCCGCCGCTAAAGGCGACCTTTTCACCGGCATTCTCGTAGTTTAACGGCTTGAGAGAGATATCGGAGCGGGTATCGCCGCCATAACCAATGCGGGTATTGATAACAAAGGGCGCGTCGCCTTTCGCGATATCAAAGAGGGGTTTTGCCGCATCGTTATTCACCAGAGTGGTTTTTACCGACGCCATAGAAGGGATCAGATTGAGCGTTTTGAGCTGGGCGAGCGGGAAGGGACCATGTGAAACGGACTCGTCCAGCACAATGCTTTGCCCGGGTTTCAACCAAGTAGTGTCTGCGCCGGCAACCGGTTTGACAACCAGTTGCAGATGGCTACTGAACACGCCACGCTGGTAGTTTTGATAACTTAATTCGACACCGGCCTCCGGCGCAGTACGCTTGAGCTGTTCATTGGCCTGAGTCACCATTTCTGAAAGATGGTTCTCCAGCTTTTTCCCCGTATACCAGGCGCCGCCTGTCCAGACGATGCCAAGTGCAATTACTACACCTGCAGCTACCAGTGTTTTTTTCATATCAATTGTCCATAAAAATGAAACCAGGCGGATTAAACCGCCTGGAGGAGTTTTACGTCTGTTATAAGCTTAGCAAGAGTTGTTAAAAAATTCAGTACGTTGCTACAGCTTGTTATAAACACGCGCTAAACGGCCTGTGCCGCTGGCGTTAACCGGAGACTCATCCGCGCCGATAAAGGCCGATTCACCCGGCTTCAGTACCAGACGCTGTTCATCTTTACGTAACACCGCCTCACCCTCAACGCAGAACAGAATCGCGGCGCTGTGTTGGCCGATGCTCGTCTCCTGAAGCGCCAGGTCGTGCAGTGAAAAAGCAAAATCGTCAACCGGAATTGGGAAGTCCAGCTCCGCGCCGCTTTTTACCGGGGCAGTCAGCAACTCGCTGGCAGGCTTAGGTTCGAACTTCACGTTCGCGACCAGCTCAGGGATGTCGATATATTTTGGCGTAAGGCCAGCGCGCAGAACGTTATCGGAGTTCGCCATGACTTCCAGCGCAACGCCCTGCAGATAAGCGTGAGGCGTTTCGGCAAACAGGAACATCGCTTCGCCGGGATTCAGTTTGACCACATTCAGCAACAAAGGAGAGAAAAGCCCGCTGTCGTCAGGATAATACTCTGAAATCACGCGGATCGTTTGCCACGGTTCGCCTTGCTGGCTGTTAAGCGCCGCTTTGAGTACGGCTAACGCGCGGGATTTTTCTTCGCCTTGCATATTCAACAGGCTGGCGAAAAGCTGGCTCAGACGTTCAGCGTTTGGCGCCTGCAAAAAGTGGGCGATAGCGGAATGCGCGCCAGCGACAGGTTGCAGTAAAGAGACAATGTCAGAAAATTCGCGGAACGCGTTCATCGCCAGGAAAGGCGTCAGGGCAAAAACCAGCTCTGGTTTATGGTTAGGATCTTTATAGTTCCGCTCTGCGGCATCCATGGGGATACCCGCCGCATTTTCTTTCGCGAAACCGATTTCGGAGTTGCGTTTATTCGGGTGCACCTGAATAGAGAGCGGCTGCGCGGCGCACAGTACTTTAAACAGAAACGGCAGTTCGCCGAAATGGTTGGCTACCGCTTCGCCCAGCATGGCGGTTTTATTCTTTTCGATGGCGTCACGCAGGGAGACGGTTTCGCCGTTGGCGGTGGTGATTCGCGAGCTGCTTTTGGGATGCGCGCCCATCCAGAGTTCAGCCATTGGCTGCTGCTGCGGATTGGCGATGCCATAAAGTTCCGTTAACGCAGTTTTACTTCCCCAGGCATAGTTTTGCACTGAGTTAATGAGTTTTTGCATTATCAAGCCCTGTTTCAATGTGGAGATCAATGGGAGGTATTAAACCAAGAAACCCGCATGAAGTAACCTCCGGGCGTAAAAAGTCGTACTTGTCTCAGTTTTTGTTAAAAAATTGTGTAGGATAGTGTTACTCGCTTTGAGTCGGGCAATGGAACACCTGCCCAGAGAATAACCATACCGAGCGGTAAGTGAGAGCACAATGTCAAACAAACCCTTCTTTTATCAAGACCCTTTTCCCCTCAAAAAGGACGATACCGAGTACTACTTGTTGACCAGCGAACATGTTTCCGTCGCCGAATTCGAAGGACAAGAGATCCTGAAAGTCGCGCCGGAAGCGCTAACGCTGTTGGCGCGTCAGGCCTTCCACGATGCGTCTTTTATGCTACGTCCCGCGCATCAGCAGCAGGTGGCGGATATTCTGCGCGATCCGCAGGCCAGTGAAAACGACAAATATGTCGCGCTGCAATTCCTGCGAAACTCCGATATCGCGGCCAAGGGCGTGTTGCCCACCTGCCAGGATACCGGTACGGCCATTATTGTCGGCAAAAAAGGCCAACGCGTCTGGACTGGCGGAGGTGATGAAGCGGCGCTGGCTCGCGGCGTATATAACACCTATATCGAAGATAACCTGCGCTATTCGCAAAACGCGGCGCTGGATATGTACAAAGAGGTCAATACCGGTACTAACCTGCCGGCGCAGATCGATCTCTACAGCGTCGATGGCGATGAATATAAATTCCTCTGTATCGCTAAAGGCGGCGGATCGGCGAATAAAACCTACCTCTATCAGGAGACAAAAGCGCTTCTGACGCCGGGTAAGCTTAAAAATTATCTCGTCGATAAGATGCGTACGCTGGGCACCGCCGCCTGTCCGCCGTATCACATTGCGTTTGTCATTGGCGGCACCTCGGCGGAAGCGAACCTGAAGACCGTTAAGCTGGCCTCGGCAAAATACTATGATGCGCTACCGACCGAAGGCAATGAACACGGGCAGGCCTTCCGCGATATTGAACTGGAAAAAGAATTGTTGCTTGAGGCGCAAAATCTTGGCTTAGGCGCGCAGTTCGGCGGCAAATATTTCGCTCACGATATTCGTGTCATCCGATTGCCGCGCCACGGGGCATCGTGTCCGGTAGGTATGGGCGTGTCCTGCTCCGCGGATCGAAACATTAAAGCGAAGATCAACCGGGAAGGGATCTGGATCGAGAAGCTGGAGCGCAATCCCGGTAAATATATTCCTGAGGCGCTGCGCCAGGCGGGAGAGGGCGAGGCGGTGCGCGTTGATCTTAACCGTCCCATGAGCGAGATACTGCAACAACTGTCGCAGTATCCGGTATCAACGCGCCTGTCGCTGAACGGCACGATTATTGTGGGCCGCGACATCGCGCACGCTAAACTGAAAGAACGGATGGACAGAGGCGAAGGTTTGCCGCAGTACATCAAAGATCATCCTATCTATTATGCGGGGCCGGCAAAAACGCCGGAAGGGTACGCCTCCGGGTCGCTTGGGCCGACTACCGCAGGACGGATGGACTCTTATGTTGATCAACTCCAGTCGCAGGGCGGCAGTATGATCATGCTGGCGAAAGGCAACCGCAGCCAGCAGGTGACCGATGCCTGTAAGAAACATGGCGGCTTCTACCTGGGCAGTATCGGCGGCCCGGCAGCCGTTCTGGCGCAGGGCAGTATCAAGCGCCTGGAGTGCGTGGAATATCCTGAACTGGGTATGGAGGCTATCTGGAAAATTGAAGTGGAGGATTTTCCGGCCTTTATTCTGGTGGATGATAAAGGTAACGATTTCTTCCAGCAGATTCAGTCATCGCAGTGCGCGCGCTGCGTTAAGTAATGTCGCCGCCCTGCGGGGCGGTAACATGATTCGCTATTTTGCCGGAGAACGGCGCAAGCGCCTTATCCGGTCTACACCGTTGTGTTGTTATCGTTAATACTCATAAGACCGCAAACATGTGAGCAATATCGACACATGATCTCATCAACTTGAGTAAGGAGCAGGTAATGGTAACGGTACGCCGCGAGAAAGATTCAATGGGCGCGATTGAAGTCCCGGCAGATAAACTGTGGGGGGCGCAGACTCAACGTTCGCTGGAGCATTTTCGGATTTCCACGGAGAAAATGCCCGTCTCGCTCATTCACGCTCTGGCGTTGACCAAGCGCGCCGCTGCGAAGGTCAACCAGGACTTAGGGTTGTTGGCGGCGGAAAAAGCCAGCGCGATTATCCAGGCGGCTGATGAAGTGCTGGCGGGAAAACATGCTGATGAGTTTCCGCTGGCGATTTGGCAGACCGGGTCCGGTACGCAAAGCAACATGAATATGAATGAAGTGTTAGCGAACCGCGCCAGTGAAATTTTGGGCGGCGTTCGCGGTATGGAGCGCAAGGTGCATCCCAATGATGACGTCAATAAGAGTCAAAGCTCAAACGATGTGTTCCCAACCGCCATGCACGTGGCGGCGTTACTGGCGTTACGCGAACACCTCATCCCGCAATTATCCGCATTAACGGATACGCTTCGCGATAAATCCCACGCTTTCGCCGATATTGTCAAAATTGGCCGTACTCACCTGCAGGACGCGACGCCGCTCACCTTAGGCCAGGAGATTTCCGGTTGGGTAGCCATGCTGGAACATAACCTCAGACACATTGAGCACAGTTTACCGCACGTCGCGGAACTGGCGCTCGGCGGAACCGCAGTAGGGACAGGGCTTAATACTCACCCGGAATATGCCCGGCGCGTGGCCGAGGAACTGGCGACGATTACCGCAGCGCCGTTTGTTACCGCCCCGAATAAATTCGAAGCGCTGGCGACCTGTGACGCGTTGGTACAGGCGCATGGTGCATTAAAAGGACTGGCGGCCTCGCTGATGAAAATCGCCAACGATGTTCGCTGGCTGGCGTCCGGCCCGCGCTGCGGCATTGGCGAGATTGCTATCCCGGAGAATGAGCCAGGCAGTTCCATTATGCCTGGTAAAGTGAATCCGACCCAGTGTGAAGCGGTAACGATGCTATGTTGCCAGGTGATGGGTAACGATGTGGCCATCAATATGGGGGGCGCATCGGGCAACTTTGAGCTCAACGTCTATCGTCCGATGGTTATCCATAATTTTCTGCAAACGGTGCGCCTGCTGGCCGATGGCATGGCGAGCTTCAATCAACACTGTGCGTCAGGAATCGAGCCAAACCGCGAGCGTATTACGCAGTTGCTGAATGAGTCGCTGATGCTGGTCACTGCGCTCAATACGCACATCGGTTACGATAAAGCGGCGGAGATTGCGAAGAAGGCGCATAAAGAAGGGCTGACGCTCAAAGCCTCAGCCGTGGCATTAGGATACCTTAGCGACGAGGAGTTCGACGCCTGGGTACGTCCGGAGTTGATGGTTGGCAGTATGACGCCGGGACGTTAATCCGCCACATACAGGTGCAGTCGCGGAATAATCAGTCGCAGCGGCTGCGCCTGTGGTTTAAAACGGTGCTGAATATTATCGGCGTCATAGTTTTCCAGCCCGCCAATATCCGGCACACCAGCGCCGTTGTCCGTGTTGATTAATGCGATAATCGGCGTGGGGCAGGCGTGTTGCACCTGTTTCTGCTGGCCTTTATACCAGATGCGGGCGATCGGCTGTACTTTAACCGGACGCTTAATCTTGAGTCGGGCCTGCTGCGGTAAGGCAGCGATATCCTGATATTCCCGCTCCAGCTTGAATTGCCATTGTTCGCGCGTCCACGGCGGGACGCTGCGCGGTGACGCAAGGCTTTTTTTCAACTGGCTCAGAACCTCATCCCGGCTTAAATTTTTAATAATATGTTTATTTGCCCAGCCGAAACGTATGGTAGCGGGGTTATTGATAAGCGTCAGCGTGCGGTAAGCGTTCAGCGTAATTAAGCCGGGTAGATGCCGATGCACCCACTCAAAACGTGCCGCTGAGGGAAGACCGGACTCTACCGTAACCATCTGCTCGAAGGTGGTTTTCAACTGGTTAATGCGCTGTACCTGATTTTCCAGATCTAACTGTGTCGCATTATCCACTTGATAGCATAAGACGCCAGGCAGGCGGACGGCGGCTTTACTGCTGCGGTTTTCGGACTGCTGTTGAATAAACAAATGGCGATAGTGACGTAGCGCCAGCGTTTCGGCCTCTTTCCCCAGATGTTGCGTGACCTCGATAGTGTCCAGCGGCGCATGTTCCGCCTCTTTGGTCACCTGCGGCAGTGAAAAGACACGGGCGATAAGTAGCGAATGCTGCTGTAGATTATCCGTCAGCGCCGCCAGGTGTTGTTCTATCTGGCGGAAAGTGCCATTCAGGCGTTCAACGAGATCGTAGCGGGACATGGTATTACTCACTTTAGTTACAACATACTATCTGTATAGCACAGTTCCCGCCGCTCAACCAGCGTGCAAAATACGTCAGGCAGCGGTCATGTCGGGCATCGCGTGCCAGACCGGCCAGTGAAAGCTAAATTTTGCGCCGCCCAGTTCGCTCTCGTCACAGACGACGCTACCGCCCATCGCCAGGGCGATAGAGTGTACGATGGCGAGTCCAAGCCCGCAGCCGCCTGTCGCCCGGTCTCTACTGGGGTCGAGTCTGACAAAAGGTTCAAATACGCGCTCTCGGGCATCCGCTTCAATGCCGGGGCCGTCATCTTCGACTATCAACGCTGCCTGACTGCCGTCGAGTAACAGACTGACCTGAACGGTGGTACGACTGTAGCGCAACGCATTATTCAGCAGGTTATCCAGCACTCGCGACATTAACCGCATATCAAGCGCGCCATAATCGCCGATTACACATGTGAGAAGGTTTACGGCGCGTTCCGGGGTCACGCTCTGCACATCCTGCAAATGCGCGAGCAACCAGGCGGGGAGGTCGGGTTCGGTCAACATCAGTTCATTTTGTGGTCGGTCAAGGCGCGCATAGGTGAGCAGTTCTTCAATCAGCGCTTCCAGTTGACCAATATCGCGATTGAGCGCCTGTGATTCCGGCGGTGTAAGGTTTTCACTCATTTCAAGCCGATAGCGTAAACGTACCAGCGGCGTGCGAAGCTCATGGGCGATACCGTCAATCAGCTGTTTTTTACTGGCGATCAGAGCATTAATATTATCCGCCATCTGGTTGAACGCGACGCCCAGACGTTCGAAACTGGAACCATTATCGAAATGCAGGCGTTCAGTCAAATGACCCTCGCCAAAGCGCTGCGCGGCGGATTCGAGCCTGAGCATTTCTTGCCAGTGCGGGCGCATCCAGATAAACACAGGAAAGGCGAGAGAAAAGGCAATGAGCGCCATTAAGGCGATATCCAGCAGTCGCATTTGATGCAGGAAATAGAGGTAGGGAACCGGGCCAACCGCCAGGACGTAATGGCTGCGCGGGATACGCTGAATAAAGGTGTATTGATCGTCAAGCGCGACAATATCGCCTTCACGCAGTCGCTGCGTGGTGGCGGCATCAAGCTTATAGTGATTTAACGGTTCAACGCGTAAATCGAAAGAGAGGTTCAGGTCCATCTCTTTTAACGTTTTCCCCCATTCACGCGGCGGAATTTCCCGCAGTTCGCTGCGCATCAGATAGAGCGAACTTTTCATCAGATCGTCGAGCGATTGCCTGCCCGCGCGTTCGGCAGTGAATTTGTACACCAGTCCGACCAATAAGGTCATGACCAGAAAACAGACGAACAGCAAAAGGTAAAACTGCACAAACAGCTTTTTCATCAACGCCCACCGGATCTCAATACATTAACTCTATCGCGGCGCTGGCGGAAAAGATTTCCCGTCAGCGCCGCTGGTGGGTTATAAAAGCAGGCTTTGCGTCAACTGACAACCTCATTGTCCGGCGTTAAGGTCCGGACTTTCGTGAACAATGCGTCCATCGACAAGCGTCAAAACAGCACGAATGGTATCAATTCTGTCTTCCGGCATCGTCATAAATGGCTGATTTAGTACCGCCAGATCGGCCTGTTTTCCGACGCTAAGCTGGCCCCGGTGTTGTTCGGCAAAGGCGAGCCAGGCGGCATGACGTGTATATAACGCTAGCGCTTCCAGACGCGTGAGCCGCTCGCTGGCGGGTTTACGTACGGAACCGCCTGACGCTATACCGGTGATATGATATTCGATAGCGTGCCAGACACCGGCAATGCCAATACGCGTCGAATCGGTACCGCCAGCTACGACAAGCCCTTTATCCAGCGCTAGTCGAACCGGCGGCGAATTGTCCGTCGCGCCGGGTGGATTGGCGTCACGGATGGCAAGCCCCTCAAAGTAAGGCCCCATTTGCACAGTGTATGCCAGGCCCAGCTTACGCATTCGCTCAAGCGTCTGTGGCGAACCGGTATTCAGATGCGCAATAGACCAGCGGAGAGGACGCAGATCGTACTGCTGCGCTACCTGCTCAAAAATCGTCAATATCGCGTCGGCGCTGTCATCGGTATAGGCGTGGATCTCAAGCGGTATTCCCCGTTTTGCCGCAAACGTCGCGACCTGGCGAAGCGCGGTTTTATCCTGCTCTGAGGAAGAAAATCCTGGGGCCATCCGCACGCCGTCATTCATTCCGGCCACCAGGCTTTCCCCCAGGCCAAGAAAAGCCAGTTGCCCGTCATCGGCACGCGCCGGGCGAAAGGCCATCAGGTTGCTGAACCACTGCGCTTCATGACCTTTAGCTTCCGGCTGTACCGGAATGCGATACCCCACGCGCAGCGGTAAATCCCCCTGGTTTCGCATTGCAAATAAAGGCTCATAAGCGGCGGCAGGCCCGGCAGAGGGGTCAATGATGCCGGTCACGCCGCGAGCGTTCATATCAGCGAAAAATTGTCGCAGACCGCCCTCGCGATCGGCGTTACTACTTATGCTGGCAAAAAGCTGGTTAAACGCGGCGATGTCACCAAATAATTTCCCCGTGGCGCTACCTTTTGTGTCGCGCTCTACGCGGATTCCCGCTAAATCAGGAGGAGGGGTGTCGTTAAGGCCAAGTACGTCTATACCGCGCTGATTCACTAACGCATAGTCGTAAAGATACTGAATATAAGCCGGATGATCGGGAAGGGCGTGGCTCAGTTCGGCTACCGTCGGCGCCCGGTTTTCTGCAAATTGTGCCGGTATCCACGATCCCACTACGGCTACCCATTGATCGCGGGGACGACGGTTAGCGTCGGCGCGTAATTTATCCAGCGCGTCTTTAAGCGAAGGGCTGTTGTACCAGTAGGTTTCGAATGTCCAGGTTTGTCCGCCGCGAATGGCGTGAATGTGGGTATCGGTCAGGCCGGGTATCACGGTTTTACCCTGTAAATCGATGGTACGGGTATGGTCGCCGCGCCATTCATTTGTCGCCGTATCACCGCCAATCGCCACAATCCGCGAGCCGGAAATCGCCAGCGCGCTGGCCTGCGGCTGGGCATCATTCAGAGTGATGATATTACCGTTATGCAAAATAATATCCGCTGCCGGGCGGGCGGCGGTGGCTGCGCCTGTGGCCGTGAGCAGAAAGAGAAGCGCGGTTCTGGAAATCAGAGACGGGACGAGACTGATCATTAGCATGTTCCTTTTGTCGGGCGATAAGCAAACCATAGAGAGCGAACAAGAATTGTTCAATCTGTGCCCAGGGAACAGTGCGTTCTGTTTTTAGAACGGTGGTGATAAAAAAAGAAAAGCCCGCCGAAACGGCGGGCTTGAGAAGAGTTAATGAATAATTAGAACTGGTAAACCATACCCAGCGCGACGATATCATCAGTGCTGATACCGGCATCTTTATAGAACTGGTCGTCATCATCCAGCAGGTTGATTTTATAATCAACATAGGTGGAGAAGTTTTTGTTGAAATAGTAGGTAGTCCCAACAGAAACATATTTAACCAGGTCTTTATCGCCTTTGGTACCAGCAGGGCTTGCTGCTGTGCCAGGCATATTCAGATCCTTACCTTTAGACATCAGGAAAGAAACTTCAGGACGCAGACCGAAATCAAATTGGTACTGTGCAGTTACTTCATAGTTCTGAGTTTTATTCGCTACGCATGAGCTGCAATCGTCATTGCCGTAAGGCGTCATATTACGGGTTTCTGAATACATTGTGGCCAGATAGATATTATTGGCATCATATTTAGCACCAACAGTCCATGCATCCGCTTTATCACCGCCAGCGGTAGAGTAATTAACCTGCTCATTAGTACGATCGGAAGTGGTATATGCCGCGCCGAAACTTACGCCCATACCCAGATCATAAGTTGATGAGATACCGAAGCCGTCACCGTTAGCGTTCTTCACGTTACGATCGCCGCCGTTATTAGTGCCTTCCTGCTCATGAGAAACCTGGTTTTCATTGGCACCCTGATATTGCAACGCGAAGTTCAGACCGTCTACCAGACCGAAGAAATCAGTGTTACGGTAGGTGGCCACACCGTTAGCACGACCGGTCATGTAGTTGTCAGCGTAAGTATAGGAGTCGCCGCCGAACTCAGGCAGCATATCGGTCCAGCCTTCCACGTCGTACAGGACGCCGTAGTTACGACCATAGTCGAATGAGCCGTAGTCGCCGAATTTCAGGCCGGCGAATGCCAGACGAGTCCAGGAATTAGCACCTTCGCCTTCGGTAGTGTTAGCCTGAACGTTATATTCCCACTGGCCGTAACCGGTCAGTTGGTCGTTAATCTGTGTTTCGCCTTTAAAGCCGACACGCATATAGGTCTGATCGCCATCTTTAGAAGAGTCATCAGAGAAATAGTGCAGGCCGTCTACTTTCCCGTAAAGGTCCAGTTTGTTGCCGTCTTTGTTATAAATTTCAGCGGCGTGTGCCGCGCCAGCAGCCAGCAGAGCCGGGATGACAAGTGCCAATACTTTTCTTTTCATTTTTTTATCCTTAAAAACTTAACTTATTTGCAAAAGATTGAACTTCTACAGATTCGTTGAATCAAAGGCATCCTAATCTGAATAATATTATTTCAGCAAATGCTAACTTTTCTTATATGTTATTAATTAATACAAAAGTTACTGTCGGAAACGCATATATTTATGGTGAATATATTTGTTATTATATATTCATGATTATGATTTGTTTGATTTCACAATTTGCGAAAAAAGACGGTAATATAGCGCCGGGCAAACATTTTGTTATCAATTTTGTGAACTGGATTCGAGTTTTTTTAATTTAATTTTCTTGAGCGAAAAAGACGTAATGATGAGCCGCAACGCAGAGAAAACGGTAATAAAGGGGCCGTTTCGACTAATAAAAATAGCATTCATGTATACAATGTCTGTTTTTTGAACAGTGGCGGTGATGAGCATCGCCACTATGATTTGATAAAGGCAGGTAAAATCTGCAGCTAACTTATCCCGTCGTTTCGTCCCAGGCATGAGGGGCAAAAAGATAGCCTTTATTGCGAATGGTCTTTATACGATAGGGCTCAGCAGCGCTATCCAGCAGTTTCTTACGCAGGCGGGAAATCGCCACATCCACGCTGCGATCCAGACCATCATAATTGACGCCGCGCAGCGTTTTTAGCAACGCGTCGCGATCCATAATTTGTCCGGCGTGTGTCGCCAATTCCCAGAGCAATTCAAAATCGGCGGTGGAGAGCGATATGAAATCGCCATTGAGCTGGACCGCCCGGTTAAGGGGATCGATGGTTAACGCGCCAAAACGCAGCGCTTTATGCGGCGTAAGCGCGCTCTCCTGAAGACTTTTTGCCTGTTGCGTTTGTTCGCTTTGCCGCAGGTGTAAGCGCAGACGCGCCAGCAAAACGGCCGGAGGCGTGGTTTTGAGGATGTAGTCGCAGGCGCCCATCTCCAGCGCCAGAATATGATTCATATCACTGTCCAGCGAGGTGAGCAGGACAATCGGGCCTTGCCAGCGGTGGCGTAAATCGCGGCATATCGTCATGCCATCTTTACCTGGAAGCATAATATCCAGTAAAACCAGATCGGGCTGAGTGGTGAGGATAAGATCCTCCGCCCGGTCACCACGCGGCTCAACAATGACATCAATATCATGTTTCGCCAGATAAGCGGCAATGAGAGAACCCACTTCAGCGTCGTCTTCAACAAATACAATGCGGTTCATATTATAAATGGAGAATAGAAAACGCCAACATACACCGCCTCTGTTTTCCCTTCCATAAATCTTTTCTAAACGAGAGCGGTTCCGTTATGCTACACGCTGTTGTTATTAGCGTGTTAAGGCAAGGTAATGGGACTCGTGATTAAAGCTGCCCTGGGGGCGCTGGTCGTCGTATTGATTGGTCTGCTGTCAAAAACGAAAAATTATTATATCGCCGGATTAATTCCTCTGTTTCCAACGTTTGCGCTTATCGCGCACTATATCGTGGCCAGCGAGCGGGGCATCGACGCGATGCGTACCACCATCGTCTTTAGCATGTGGTCGATCATTCCTTATTTCATTTATCTTGCAACGCTATGGTATTTCAGTGGTGTGATGCGCCTGCCCGTCGCGCTTGGCGGTGCGGTGGTCTGCTGGGGGCTAAGCGCGTGGCTGCTGATTTTTTGCTGGATTAAATGGCATTAATATTGGCAAAGACCGTGGTTTCCCCATCGTAATACAGACGGATATTACGATGGGGAGGTTGTTAACCCACCAGCATCCACGTAGCCGGAACCGCCGCGACCAGCAATAAACCAATCAGCACGACTTCCTGACGATTTAATACATTGTCATGCTTGTGCGTCCGACGCGCATACAGGAAAACCAGTAATCCAGGCGCGTACAGTACGACGGACAGCAGCAGGTGCATAGGGCCCGACGCATATAATAACCATAAGCCATAAATACAGGCTCCGATACCGACCGCCCGATGGAGGGGACGCGTTGCAATCTTCAGCAGAAATGCGCCGACCAGAAAGTAGGGCACCAGAATCATTTCTGACGCAATCGTCAATAGCGTGTTGTAGTCTGAACCGGTAAGCCAGATCAGCACCAGACAGATTTGCACACAGATATTGGTGAGCCATAACGACGCAGAAGGCGCGCCTTGCGCATTTTGTCGCGCGAAGATGCCCGGGAAGGATTTATAGGCTGCCGCCAGAAATGGCACCTCCGCCGCCATGATAGTCCAGCTTAGATAAGCCCCGCAGACAGACACAATCAGTCCCGCCGCAATAATAATTTCTCCCCACGGCCCCATCATTTTCACCATCAGACCGGCCATCGACGGGTTGCGCATCTCCGCCAGTTCCGGACGCGCAAGAACGCCAAGAGAAAGCAGCGTGACCAGGAGATATATTCCCAGCGCTGCGAGTACCGCCAGTAGCGTGGCGCGGCCTACATCGCGTTTATTTTTCGCTCGGGCCGAGACGACGACGGCGCCTTCAACGCCAATAAACACCCACAGCGTAATAAGCATGGTGTTCTTGACCTGTTCCCATACGGGAATACCGAGCTCAACACCGGTGAAGTCCAGTGTGAAGGTATCCAGTTTGAACATCATGATAGCCAGCACAATAAACGCGCCGAGCGGCAACAGTTTCGCCAGAGTCGCGACCAGATTGATGCTGGCTGCCGTTTGTACGCCGCGCAGGATGAGGAAATGGACAATCCAGAGCAGGACTGAAGCGCCGACAATAGCCTGCCAGGTATTACCGTCGCCAAACAGACGCAGCGCAGGCGTATCGGTAAAGAAACTCAGCGCTGAAAAGACGATAACCAAATAGGATACGTTGGCGATGACCGCGCACAGCCAATAGCCCCAGGCAGAACAAAAGCCAATCAGTTCGCCGAAGCCTTCGCGGGCGTAAGTAAAGATACCGCCGTCAAGCTCGGAGCGAATGCGTGTGAGGATTAACATGGCGAATGCCAGTAAGAGTATCCCCACGCCGGTAATGGCCCAGCCAATTAACAACGCAGCCGGACTGGCAACGGCGGCCATATTCTGGGGCAGACTGAAAACACCTGCGCCAAGCATTGAGCTTAAAACCAGCGCGGTCAGCGCGCTCAGTCCCAGTTTTTTTTCCATTGGTATCCAGCTATAAAAATGAAATTGGAAGAATAATTATTATGGCAAAACGCATAAAAATGGTGAAAGCCACTAAGGCGCGGGATTTTACGGAGAGAAGGGACCGCATGCAACGGCCTGGATAAGATTTATCGCCAAAAAAGCGAAAAGTGAGATTCATCGCGATATTTGACGGAACTGGCATCCCGCGAGAAAGTGCCTGATAGTGGCTTATCAGGCCTGCCGTTGAACGATCGTGTAGGCCTGATAAGGCAGGTATGCCGCCATCCGGCGAGAAGCCTGATGGCGACGCGCGCCTTATTTATAGAGGTCGGCGCTGATGGTGATGTTATTGCCGCGCTCCTGCCACTGACGCGTAATATGATAATACTTAGCGCCTTTCTTCGCCGCGCGTTTGGCGACCTGGTAGGAGATTTCTGTCATATTGCCGTAGTTGCCGGTGAACTTAACGCTGTCGAAAGGCACCATCATCGCAGCCGTCGCTTTATTCAGCTCCTCAACTTTTGTGCCATCCGGAAGTGTGACAGTGTAACGCCCACCTTTGGTGGATTGCGTTTCGAAGAAACGGCCTACTTCGGCGCTCGGCGAGGCTGACGTAGCGACGCCTGGAATTTCGACTTTCTTCGCAGCTTCGCCGCCCTGAGCCAGCGCGGCGCGGCCAGCTTCAGAGTCTGCCGGAATAGCGTCCGGGCTCTGGACGATGCGTTTTTTCGCATCTTGTTTATAGATAAATGCAGTGATGCGCTGGTTTCCGCCCTGATTCGCATCCACCTGACGAACAATATAGAAAGCGTATGCGTCTTTCTGTTTCGCCGCTTTCGTAATGGCATCGTTAACTTCCGGCTGGCTACGGTAGAAGCCCTGAACGGTGACGGTGTCATACGGTTCTAATTGTACGGCCTGGTCTTTCGGTAATTCCACGATGCCATTAATGACACGATTTTTGGGCGCGTCGGCTTTCGGCGCGTCGGCTTTATACACGTCCGCCACAACACGCCAGTTACCACTGTTGCCGAACTCCGAGGTGTCGACAACATAGAAGGAGGCTGCGCCTTCTTTATCTGCGCGGCGGGACACGGCGGAGACCGCATCGCCAATAGCATTAAAACGACCGGTAATAACGATGCGGTCATAAGGTTTTAGTGCAGCCGCTTGCTCCGGCGTCAGTTCTGTTGCTGCATGGACAGAAAAAGCAGCCGCAGAAAGCAGAGCCGACGCCAGGAGAGTGTTCTTAAGCTTCATAAAAATAATCCTTCGCCTTGCGCAAACCAGGTACTGGTATTGTTATTGACTAGAAACGTGGCTGATTATTGCATTTAAACCATATGGATGTCTGCGGGATTTTTCACGCATCGTGTCATGTATCCTATCTTTGATGATAACATTTGCCGATATGTCGAAAAAAACGGCGTCCGGGTGGCTAAGCTAATGAAGCGCATAAATTTAATAAGTTAATTTAATGTTAATTTCTTGATATCGACAGAGGTTTAATGATGTTTTACTGTCAAATTTGAGCGAATTATCAGCCCTCGCAGGCCATTTTCAAGGCATTATGGCTGCTTAGCGGCTGAATCGTTCATGTTTTGCAAATTTGATAAAAAATTCTGTTTTTTGGCGCTAGATCACAGGCGTTATTTTCAGTAGGTTATAGAGAGTTTGTAACGGTTTTATTCTGCTGGGGTAACATTTACCTCAAACGCGGGCAGGCGTACGCTTCTCGCGCTTACTGACAAACCATCATCAAAAATACCGATGGAAGGGAACATTTATGCGAATTGGCATACCAAAAGAGCGGTTACCCAATGAAACCCGTGTCGCTGCGACGCCGAAAACGGTAGAGCAGCTACTGAAGCTGGGGTTTAGCGTCGCTATCGAAAGCGGGGCGGGTCAACTGGCAAGTTTTGACGACAAAGCGTTTGCGCAGGCTGGCGCGGATATTGTAGACGGCAATGCTATCTGGCAGTCGGAAATTATTCTCAAGGTTAATGCGCCTGAAGAAGATGAAATCGCTTTACTGAACCCCGGGACTACGCTGGTCAGTTTTATCTGGCCTGCGCAAAATCCTGGGTTAATGGAGAAACTTGCCGAACGTAAGGTTACGGTGATGGCGATGGACTCCGTGCCGCGTATTTCCCGCGCGCAGTCGCTCGACGCGTTAAGCTCAATGGCGAATATCGCGGGTTATCGCGCCATTGTAGAGGCCGCGCATGAATTTGGACGCTTCTTTACCGGGCAAATCACTGCCGCCGGGAAAGTGCCTCCGGCGAAGGTGATGGTGATTGGCGCGGGCGTAGCCGGTCTTGCGGCTATCGGCGCGGCAAACAGCCTGGGGGCGATTGTCCGCGCGTTTGACACTCGTCCTGAAGTCAAAGAGCAGGTCCAGAGTATGGGGGCTGAGTTCCTCGAACTGGATTTTAAAGAGGAAGCCGGTAGAGGCGATGGTTACGCCAAAGTGATGTCCGAGGCGTTTATCAAAGCGGAAATGGCGCTCTTTGCCGCCCAGGCCAAAGAGGTCGACATCATTGTTACCACCGCGTTGATTCCGGGCAAACCAGCGCCGAAGCTGATTACCCGCGATATGGTCGATTCTATGAAGGCCGGCAGCGTGATTGTCGACCTGGCCGCGCAGAACGGCGGTAACTGCGAATATACCGTCGCTAATCAGGTTGTGACGACGGACAATGGCGTAAAAGTGATTGGCTACACCGATCTACCGGGGCGTTTGCCGACGCAGTCATCCCAGCTTTATGGCACCAACCTGGTTAACCTGCTGAAGCTGCTGTGCAAAGAGAAAGACGGCAATATTGACGTGGATTTTGACGATGTCGTGATCCGTGGCGTGACGGTGATTCGCGACGGCGACATTACCTGGCCTGCGCCGCCAATCCAGGTTTCCGCGCAGCCACAGGCCGCGCCTAAAGCAGCACCTGCGCCAAAAGAGCCGGAAAAGCCCGCTTCACCCTGGCGGAAGTATGCGTTAATGGCGCTGGCGATCATTCTTTTTGGCTGGCTGGCCGATGTCGCGCCAAAAGAGTTCCTCGGCCATTTTACCGTGTTTGCGCTCGCCTGCGTGGTTGGTTATTACGTGGTGTGGAACGTGTCTCATGCGCTTCATACGCCATTAATGTCGGTGACCAACGCAATTTCAGGGATTATTGTTGTCGGGGCATTATTGCAAATTGGTCAGGGCGGCTGGGTCAGCTTCCTGAGCTTTATCGCGGTGCTTATCGCCAGCATTAATATTTTCGGTGGCTTCACCGTGACTCAGCGTATGCTGAAAATGTTCCGGAAAAACTAAGGGGTAACACATGTCTGGAGGATTAGTTACAGCTGCATACATTGTTGCCGCGATCCTGTTTATTTTCAGTCTTGCCGGGCTTTCAAAGCATGAAACGTCCCGCCAGGGGAATAACTTCGGTATTGCCGGGATGGCGATCGCGTTGCTGGCGACCATTTTCGGGCCGGATACCGGCAACGTGGCATGGATTCTGGTCGCCATGATTATTGGCGGCGCGATTGGCATCCGCATGGCGAAAAAAGTTGAGATGACCGAGATGCCGGAGCTGGTCGCGATTCTGCACAGTTTCGTGGGCCTGGCGGCGGTACTGGTTGGCTTTAACAGCTATCTGTACCATGACGCCAGTCTGGCACCGGTGCTGGTGAATATCCATCTGACCGAAGTCTTCCTCGGTATCTTTATTGGCGCAGTCACTTTCACTGGATCGATCGTAGCGTTTGGTAAACTGCGCGGCAAAATCTCTTCTAAGCCGTTGATGTTGCCTAACCGTCACAAAATGAACCTGGCGGCGCTGGTTGTTTCTTTCCTGTTGCTGCTGGTTTTTGTTCGTACCGAAAGCGTGGGTCTACAGGTACTGGCGCTACTGCTGATGACCATTATCGCGCTGGCGTTTGGTTGGCATCTGGTCGCTTCTATCGGCGGGGCGGACATGCCGGTGGTTGTTTCAATGCTGAACTCCTATTCCGGTTGGGCTGCCGCGGCGGCTGGCTTTATGTTAAGCAACGATTTGCTGATTGTGACCGGCGCGCTGGTCGGTTCGTCAGGCGCGATCCTGTCTTACATTATGTGTAAAGCGATGAACCGCTCTTTCATCAGCGTTATTGCCGGTGGGTTCGGTACTGACGGCTCCTCAACAGGCGACGATCAGGAAGCTGGCGAACATCGCGAAATCACAGCGGAAGAGACCGCTGAGATGCTGAAAAACTCCCACTCCGTCATTATTACGCCGGGGTACGGGATGGCGGTGGCGCAGGCGCAGTATCCGGTGGCGGAAATCACCGAAAAACTGCGTGCGCGCGGTATCAACGTGCGTTTCGGCATTCATCCGGTGGCGGGGCGCTTGCCCGGTCATATGAACGTGCTGTTGGCGGAGGCGAAAGTGCCTTATGACATCGTGCTGGAAATGGACGAAATCAATGATGATTTTGCCGATACCGATACCGTGCTGGTGATTGGCGCGAACGATACGGTGAACCCGGCGGCGCAAGACGATCCCCGCAGCCCGATCGCCGGTATGCCGGTTCTCGAAGTGTGGAAAGCACAGAATGTCGTGGTCTTTAAGCGTTCAATGAATACTGGTTATGCTGGTGTGCAGAACCCGCTGTTCTTTAAAGAGAATACGCAAATGCTGTTTGGCGATGCCAAAGCCAGCGTGGATGCAATTCTGAAAGCGCTTTGATCTTTTAAACGTGCGGCGGCCTCTTCGGAGGCCGTTTTTATACACTTCATCCTTTAAGCTGTCTCTTTGTTGGCTGCGCTCGGAAACCCCGGTCACATCGTTATCTATGTTCCCGGGGATTTCTTCCCTTGCCGCCGCGATGCATCTTGAATGATTTTGTGTATATATTGCATTTTATCTTTTGTTTAAATCGCTAAGCAGAACGGCGATACTCTGCCCGCCGGTGGTCTGTTCGAGGGCGATTTTGACAATGATGGTTAACGGAACGGAGAGCAACATGCCCACCGGACCTAATAGCCAGCCCCAGAAAATTAACGACAAAAATACCACTAAGGTTGAAAGGCCTAAACCACGTCCCATGATACGTGGCTCAAGGATATTGCCGAAGACCAGATTAATCAGCAGATAGCCTGCCAGCACCAGCAGCGCATCATAAAACCCGTTAAATACCAGCACCTGGATAATAGGCGGCAGGGCAGCGAGCACCGATCCAATATTAGGGATATAATTCAGCGCGAAGGCCAGTAGACCCCAGACAAAGGCGAAGCGGACATCCAGCGCGGCCAGCATTCCCCATGCGACCAGCCCCGTCACGATACTGATCGCTGTTTTTAGCACCAGATAATGGGAAACGCTATCAAGCGCGCGTTGAATTGCCGCCATGCCCTCTACCGGACGGCTCATCATCTGCTGCAGTTTTTCAGGCAATTGTGGAACCTCCAGCAGCATAAATACCACGGTCAATAACAATAAAAAGATGGACGACATGGCATTGGACAGCTGGGTGAGCAGGTTCGTTACCAGAGTCATGGCGGCGTTTGGATCGATATATTTCGCCAGCTCATCAACCGACACGCCAATGCCTGCTCGCTGTAACCACGGTTCAATACGTTGCAACGGTATCACCAATGAGGAGCGATATTGTGGTAGGGTACGAGCCAGTTCATTTAATGATGTCCCCAAATAGGCCAGTAGCAGTACCATTAACATAACAATAATCACAATGAGCAATGATACGGCGATAACGCGCGGAATTCGGCATCGGGTCATCCGTTGCACAACGGGATTGAGAACGACTGCAATAAATAACGCCAAAATAAAGGGAACAATGATATCTGCGGCGAAGCGGATACCGCTCAGAATAACCACCAGCATTCCCAGCATAATGACGATTTTTAGACCATTGAGCGTGATGATCGGTTTTGCCATATCAGTCCCTGTTTTCTGATGCCGACTCGAATAATAATGTGATGTCGGTCGACCTGTTCTGGTTAAAATCAAACACTTCAGGTAAAGAAGTGAAAATATTTTGAGTTAATTCCTGGCTTATGATACAAATCAGGCGTGTTCAACTACCGAGGACAATTATCATCCGCGATGACGAGAAGCAACACTGCGGATAATTGTAATATTATGGACAATATGTTCAGCGCTTTTTTCTCCACGCAAACGCATCTTCACTCTACCTCCTTTTTCCTGCTTATTGGCGAGCAGCACTGGCGTAACGCACTTTAGTCTCTCACTTCTACCTGAGCTGGCGCAACGCGCTGTGCTAACTGATTTTATTTTTTAGTTTGCTGCGTGCAGCAGACTCGAAAGAGTATATTCTCATGCAGGAGAAGTGTCATGTTTTACTGGATTTTATTAGCTCTGGCTATCGCGACTGAAATTACCGGCACGCTCTCAATGAAATGGGCTAGCGTGGGTAATGGCAATGCGGGTTTTATTTTAATGCTGGTGATGATCACGCTGTCATATATATTTCTTTCTTTTGCGGTAAAAAAGATTGCCCTGGGTGTGGCGTATGCCTTATGGGAAGGGATCGGCATTTTATTTATTACCATTTTTAGCGTGCTGCTATTTGATGAAGCATTATCAACCATGAAGATTGCCGGCTTGCTGACGCTGGTCGCCGGCATAGTATTGATCAAATCAGGGACACGTAAACCCGGCAAACCGGTGAAGGAGGCGACTCGTGCAACAATTTGAATGGATACACGGCGCCTGGCTTGGGCTGGCAATAATGCTGGAAATCGCGGCTAACGTACTGTTGAAATTTTCGGACGGCTTTCGCCGTAAATGCTATGGCATCTTATCGCTTGCCGCTGTTCTGGCCGCCTTCAGCGCGCTTTCCCAGGCGGTTAAAGGGATAGACCTGTCGGTGGCGTATGCATTATGGGGCGGTTTTGGTATTGCCGCCACGTTGGCGGCGGGCTGGGTGCTCTTCGGTCAGCGCTTAAACCCCAAAGGCTGGGTTGGCGTGATATTGCTGCTCGCCGGAATGGTCATGATCAAATTTGCCTGAGACGATCGCTGCCTGTCGATTCAGGCAGCGATTCCCGCATTAATCCTGCGCCAGAGCTTTCAGCTTATCGCGAAAGCCGGTGACGGATATGGCGCGGTTATCGGCACGCCAGCGATCTTTAGCCGCAGGGGCGGAGCTTTGTACGCCAATGAGCTGCCATCCGCTATCCGTGTGCAATAAGAGCGGCGAGCCGCTGTCGCCAGGTAACGTGTCGCACTGGTGTGAGAGTACGGCATTTTGCGCCCAGCCGGTCACGACGCAATCCTGATGGGAATAAAGCGCATTCAGATGATCTTCCGGATAACCGGACTGCGTGACTTTTCGGTCTGCGGCTTTCAACGCCGCAGTAAGCGCCGCTTTATCGCCGGTAAATAAAGGCACTGGCGTGATACCGGAAGGTGGGTAGCGCAATATTACCAGACCAAAATCCCAGCTTGCCGCGGCAGGCGGCACAATCCAGCCATCGCCATCCGCTTTCAGACGTCGGCCCAGCGACGGTTCAACGCGGCCTTCAATGCCGTGGATTTCATAGCGCCATACACCTTTTCGCGCCACAAAACGCAGCGCAACCGCCTTGTCTGGTTTTCCTTTCGGTGGCGTTAGCAGGCAGTGACCTGCTGTCAGGGCGATATGCGGGGAGATAAGCGTTGCCGTACACAAATTACCGCTGGCGGTCTCTAGTTGCCCGATGGCATCCCACGGCGATTGGGTAGGATCGGCGACGGGCACCCGATCGTCATGGTTAAAAAAAAGCGTTTTGACGTCGCTGGCATCCGTGGCGTCTGTTTCAGCCCCCCTGGCTTTCGCCATAACCGGTAAAAAACACACTATGCCCAGTAATACAGCAATGGTTTTATGCATATCACACTCTGGTGGGTAATTATGATTATTAACAACAAACCCTCAGTACTACTATAGACGTGACGGTAAGAAAGTGGGAGTAAAATCAGATAACTACACTCAGGAAAGATAGAAATGCGTGGCAATAACGGCGCATAAAATAAGCACGATAAGAATGAGCTCAAAGCGGTAGCGAGACACTTTTTTGCCCTCCCGGAAGGCGGCGCTAAACCAGAACAATTTAGCGCCGTAAAAACGGGCGCGGGGGCGCGCCGCAGCATGTTACGACTTACGCAGCCGGTTGAGTAGTTGGTTTTGACGTGGTTTTGGCTGGCGCTTTACCACCTTTTTTCTGGTGTTTTTTAGCCGCCTGCGCTTTTTGCTCAACGGTTTTTTTATGCTGTTTTTTGTGGTGCTGGGTGGTCTGGGTTGTTTTGGCAGGCGTTGCGGTTTTCGCAGGCGTTGCAGTCTCAGCCGCGAATGCTGCGGAAGAGAGACCCATTGCAGCGGCAACAACCAGAGCTAATACTTTTTTCATTTTGATACCCTCGATTTGGTTTTCATTCAACCCCACTGCGGGGCCGGTGAAATGACTATATCGCTGTTATCAAAAGGCTTCCGTGAGTGATTGGTTTCGGCATGTAACGCTATGTACAATCCCCCGGTAACGCGATGTCAGCCCCCACCATAATAGGTAGCTTTACGTTACCGGCCGTTATTTTTGGTCGCAGAGTCGGTAATATTCGCTCTCCAGAATAACAAGTACACCGTATATGAATCCGATAATCTGGGTGGTATTTACGCTTCTGGCGCTGGATGCAATCAGAGAAGTCATGGGAGTATCAAGCTTGACAGGTCTGTGGTAAACAGTGAGTCGTGGCGTGAAACCAGCCCGGCGATAGCGCACGTTGCTATCGCCGGATTATTTCTTTTCAGGCGTGAAGACGATGATGTAACCGCGTCCCGACCAGGATGGCCAGCACCAGCATTAGCGCGATAAAACCGCCTACGCCGTTCCAGCCGTAACTATGCCAGAATACGCCGCCTAGCGTCCCGGCGATACTGGACCCCAGATAATAGCTGAAAAGATAAAGTGACGAGGCCTGTCCCTTCGCCCGGCGCGCACGCGGGCCAATCCAACTACTGGCCACGGAGTGCGCGGCGAAAAAGCCGGCGGAAAAAAGCAGCATTCCGGCAAAAATCAGCCAAAGCGAGGTAAAAAGTGTCAGTAAAAGCCCGCCCAGCATTACTGCGATAGAGAACAGCATCACCGGCCCCCGGCCATAGCGTGAGGTCATTGCGCCAGCTTTCGGCGAGCTCCATGTGCCGGTGAGATAGGCTACGGATAACAGTCCGACCACGGCCTGGCTTAATTCCCAGGGGGAGAGCATCAGGCGATAGCCAATGTAGTTAAACAGGGTGACGAATGCGCCCATCAGTAAAAAGCCTTCCGCAAACAGCAGAGGTAACCCCCGATCGCGCCAGTGGAGACGGAAATTAATAAATAGCGTTTTAGGCCGTAGCGACGTGGGACGGAAATGTTGTGAGGCGGGTAAAATCTTCCAGAACATCAGCGCGGACGCCAGCGCAAAGCATCCGATGGCCGCCAGCGCGATGCGCCAGTTAAAAAAGTCGGTCATGACGCCGCTTAATAAACGCCCGCTCATCCCGCCGATGGAATTACCGCTAATATAGAGCCCCATGGAGAAAGCGACAAAGCTGGGATGGATTTCTTCGCTCAGGTAGGTCATTCCCACCGCGGCGACGCCGCTTAACGATAGACCGATCAGCGCACGCATAATCAGAATACCATGCCAGCTGGTCATCATGGTTGATAACAATGTGCAGCAGGAGGCTAATAACAAGGCGGTGACCATCACCGGTTTACGGCCTATCGCATCAGAAAGCGGGCCAGTAAAAAGTAAGCCGATAGCCAGCATGGCGGTAGAAATAGAAAGTGAAACGCTGCTGCTGGCGGGGGAGACGCCAAACTCCTGGGAAAGTACCGGTAATATAGGCTGAACGCAATAAAGGAGCGCGAAAGTCGCCAGACCCGCGGAAAAAAGGGCCAGCGTGACGCGCATGAAAGGTGCTGTACCGCGTTTTATAAATTGAACCGGCTGAGAATGGCGTTGTTCATCGATATCGCTCGCCGTGGCGTCATCGAGAATAGTTGTACGACTCACGTTAAATCCTTGCTTTACATCTCCGTCAACAGGAGACGGGTATAACCGACATGTAAAGCATAGAAAAAGCAAAATATTCTGTCTAATATATTAATTGTCTCAAATAAGACGTTAAAAATATGAATATCGAATTACGTCATTTACGTTACTTTGTGGCGGTAGCAGAAGAACTGCATTTTGGTCGCGCCGCCGCGCGCCTCAATATCTCGCAGCCGCCGCTCAGTCAGCAGATACAAATTCTGGAGCAGCAGGTCGGCGCGCGATTACTGGCGCGGACCAACCGCAGCGTAGCGTTAACCGCCGCCGGGCGCCAGTTTCTGGTGGACAGCCGACACATCCTGAGTCTGGTAAACGACGCCGCCGCTCGCGCCGAGCGGTTGCATCAGGGCGAAGCGGGTGAAATCCGTATTGGCTTTACGTCTTCAGCGCCTTTTATTCGGGCGGTATCGCATACCTTTTCGCTGTTCCGCCAGTCCTATCCGGGAGTGCATATGCAAACGCGTGAAATGAATACGCGTGAGCAAATCGCGCCGCTCAACGAAGGCGTACTGGATATTGGCTTGCTGCGGAATACGCCGCTGCCCGACACACTTAATCGCGAGGTGATTTTGCATGAGCCGCTTATGGCCATGATCCCGCGCGAACATCGGCTGGCGCAAAAGCCGGTCGTCAGTCTGACAGAGCTGGCGGAAGAACCTTTCGTCTTTTTCGATCCACATGTCGGAACGGGCCTCTACGACGATATTCTCGGCCTGATGCGGCGCTATAACCTGTCGCCGACCATCACGCAGGAGGTTGGCGAGGCAATGACCATTATCGGTCTGGTGGCGGCGGGGCTGGGTGTCTCGATTCTGCCGGCATCCTTTAAGCGTGTACAGATGAGCGAGATGCGCTGGGTTCCCCTGGCGGAAGAGGACGCCGTATCTGAAATGTGGCTGGTATGGCCAAAGCATCATGAACAGAGTCATGCCGTACAGCGGTTTTGCCAACTGCTATTACTGGCTGCCCGACGGGATTAATTACGCTTTAAAAGGGTGAAAATGTGCAGTTAATCACACGGCTAAGCAAAAAGTTGACGGCGAGTATTGAAGTGTTTCACCATAGCACACAGATTATTTCGGAGCGCGAAAATAAAGGGAGTGAGCGGTGGTTGCTGATAGTCAGCCTGGGCATATCGATCAAATTAAGCAGACCAATGCTGGCGCAGTGTATCGCCTGATTGATCAGCTCGGACCGGTATCGCGAATTGACCTGTCTCGTCTGGCGCAGTTGGCGCCTGCCAGTATTACGAAAATTGTTCGCGAAATGCTGGAAGCGCATTTGGTTCAGGAACTTGAAATTAAAGAGGCGGGCAGTCGTGGACGTCCCGCCGTCGGGCTGATGGTGGAAACAGAAGCCTGGCACTATTTATCTATTCGTATTAGCCGTGGCGAAATTTTCCTTGCGCTGCGCGATCTTAGCAGCAAACTGGTGGTAGAAGAGTGTCTGGCGCTGCCGTTAAACGAAGCCACGCCGTTGCTTGAGCGAATTATTACGCACGTTGATCGGTTTTTTACCCGCCATCAGCAGAAACTGGAGCGTCTGACCTCCATTGCCATTACGTTACCGGGCATTATCGATACCGAAAACGGCGTTGTGCACCGGATGCCGTATTACGAAGATGTCAAAGAGATGCCTTTGGGAGATGCGCTGGAGCGGCACACCGGCGTACCGGTTTACATCCAGCATGATATTAGCGCCTGGACGATGGCAGAGGCGCTTTTTGGCGCCTCACGCGGCGCGCGCGACGTTATCCAGGTGGTGATTGATCATAATGTGGGGGCGGGCGTTATCACCGACGGTCATTTGCTTCATGCGGGCAGTAGCAGTCTGGTAGAGATTGGGCATACCCAGGTCGATCCTTATGGTAAGCGCTGTTATTGCGGTAATCATGGCTGTCTGGAGACCATCGCCAGCGTCGATAGCGTGCTGGAACTTACGCAGCTTCGGCTTAATCAGTCGATGAGTTCAATGTTGCACGGCCAGCCGTTAACGGTAGATTCACTGTGTCAGGCGGCGATGCAGGGAGATCTATTAGCAAAAGATATTATTAGCGGCGTTGGCGCGCATGTCGGACGCATTCTGGCTATCATGGTGAATTTATTTAATCCGCAAAAAATTCTTATTGGTTCGCCGCTAAGTAAAGCGGCTGATATCCTTTTTCCGGCCATTGCTGACAGTATCCGTCAGCAGGCGCTGCCCGCCTACAGCAGGAATACGGTAGTGGAAAGCACGCAGTTTACCAACCAGGGCACGATGGCCGGGGCGGCGTTGGTAAAAGACGCGATGTATAACGGCTCTTTGTTGATTCGTCTATTACAGGGTTAACATTTTTTAACTGTTGTACAAAAATTTGCGCTAACTCAAGCTGATTGCCCTTGCCATATCTTAGACTTTCTCCACTGTATTATTTTCCTGGCTTATATTTTCGAAGCATAACGGTGGAGTTAGTGATGCTGAAGCGTTTCTTTATTACAGGTACAGACACTTCTGTTGGGAAGACGGTGGTTTCCCGCGCATTACTACAAGCGTTAGCGTCGGGTGGTAAGAGCGTTGCAGGGTATAAACCTGTCGCTAAAGGGAGCAAAGAGACTCCAGAAGGGATGCGCAACAAAGACGCGCTGGTATTGCAAAGCGTCTCTTCGCTGGAGTTGCCGTATGAGGCGATTAATCCGATCGCGTTAAGCGAAGAAGAAAGCAGCGTCGCGCATAGCTGTCCTATAAATTACACCTTGCTGTCCAACGGCCTGGCGAGTCTGAGCGATAAAGTGGACCACGTGGTTGTGGAGGGCACTGGCGGCTGGCGTAGTTTGATGAATGATTTACGTCCATTGTCCGAATGGGTGGTACAGGAACAGTTACCGGTATTGATGGTGGTAGGGATTCAGGAGGGGTGCATTAATCATGCGCTACTGACTGCGCAAGCTGTCGCTAACGATGGACTGCCATTAATTGGCTGGGTGGCGAATCGTATCAATCCTGGCCTGGCGCATTATGCTGAAATTATTGATGTGCTTGGGAAAAAACTGCCAGCGCCGCTGATTGGCGAGTTGCCGTACCTGCCGCGCGCCGAGCAGCGTGAGCTGGGGCAGTATATTCGTTTGTCAATGCTCGGCAGCGTGCTGGCGGTAGATAGAATCATGGCGTAACGTTCGCGAGAGCACTGACGCGACTACACAGGCAATCAGCAGACCGGGGAGTAACTGATACTCCCCGGTCATTTCACAAATCATCAGGGTGGACATTATCGGCGCATGGGTTGTCGCCGCCAGTAGCGTCGCCATACCCGCCAGCCCCAATAAAATTGCTATTTCATCCGAGCCTGGAAGCCAGAATCCCCATATCCGACCCAGAAACATTCCAATTGATAATCCGACAAATAATGTTGGCGTAAAGACGCCGCCCGGCGCGCCAGAGCCGCTGCTGGCGAGCACCGCCAGGATTTTGCACACAAAAATTCCGCCAATCAGCGAGAATAGCGGCGGAGAGAGCAAAAATGATTGTACGACGCTATAGCCGTTTCCCCATACCGTGGGCGTGAGTAACGACAGTAATCCGACAATAAGCCCGCCCAGCGCCAGTTGCCAGGGCGGGGACAATTTTAAGCGTAAGAAACTATTATGGCTGGCCGTCATCAGCCACATCAGCAACGGACCGCACAGACCGGCGACCAGGCCGGTACTGACTATCATGACGTACTCCCGCGCGTGGAGATCAACGGTCAGATGTACGGTATAGAGTAGTGAATCGCTACCGTTTAATACATGGGTGGTTAGTAGGGCGACGACGGCGGAAACGACAACCGGGCCGAGGGAAGCCAGCATTAAGGTACCGAACAGGATTTCCGCGATAAACAGGCTGCCCGCCAGCGGCGCATGGTAAGCGCCCGCCATGCCCGCAGCGGCGCCGCTGGCGATCCATAATTTCCATTCCTCACGCGGCGTGAAGCGTCGGGCAAAGCTGGATGCCGCCAGCGAGGCGAGGAGGATCATTGCGCCTTCGCGACCAATTGCGCTGCCGCTGACCACGACCAGCAGCGAGGCCAGCGATTTCACCAGACTGGCGCCAACGTCAAATTGCCCGTCGGTTTGCAATGCTTCCATATAGTCAGTGGGCGCATGGGGGCGCTGTTGGTTCATTTTTTGCCACCCCCACAGCAACAGGCCAGCGGCCAGGCCGCCAAGCGCCGGCGTAATCAGCCGTCGCCAGGGCGAAAGCCCCTCAGCCGCATTCACCAGACTGCCGGTGTCATTACTCAGGAAAATCCACTCCAGCAATTGCATCGCATGACGGAAGGCGGCGACAGCCAGCGCCGCGAGAATACCGATGAGCGTAGCGATCAGCAGGCGACGAAACATCGCGCGCAGATCCGGGTAAGCGTGTAAACGATGCATGAGCGGGTAAACAGGGAGTTTCAGGATAGCCTATTCTGCGGGGAAATGGCGTCAGACGCAAAAGCACTATGTGCCATATAATATTGCGTACAATAATGATATTGCCGGATAGCGAGAGGCCATCCGGCGGCAACGTTAGCTGCTTTCGTGAATATTTAGCGCCCGACGCGTGCGGCCTGAGCTGAGATAGTCGGCGATGTAATCCTGAGAGATTTCACCGTGATAGCGTCCGTCTTCATCAACGATCGGCATCCAGCTGGTATTACTTTCGTACAATCTGGACAGCACAATACGCAGATTATCTTCCGCTTTGCCCGTAATACGGAAAGGATGGGTGATATCGGCGCAGATTCCGCTGGCGTTCCGCGCTTCCCGGCGCTTCACAAATCCCAGTGGCTTACCGTCGTTGTCAATGACGGTAATGGCGCGAATATCGTGATCATCCATAATGCCGAACGCCTCGCTTAACGGCGTGGAAGGCCGCGCGGTAATGGTTGGCTGTTGGTCGGTAACATCGCCTGCGGAGACCAGTAGCAAACGCTTTAACGTTCTGTCCTGACCGACAAACGACCCGACAAACTCGTTAGCCGGTTTGGCCAGCAGTTCATCAGGACTGGCGCACTGTACAATTCGCCCCTGACGGAACACGGCGATACGGTCGCCGAGTTTTAGCGCTTCGTCGATATCATGGCTGACCAGCATCACGGTCTTTTTTAGCTTACGCTGCATATCCAGAAACTGGTTCTGGATCACTTCGCGGTTAATTGGGTCCACCGCGCCGAAGGGCTCATCCATCAGCAGTACCGGCGGATCGGCGGCCAGAGCGCGGATCACGCCAATACGCTGTTGCTGTCCCCCGGACATCTCCTTTGGATAGCGATGCAGAAATTTTCTGGCATCCAGCGCCACCATGTCCATCAACTCTTCGGCGCGTTGCTTGCAGCGTGCTTTGTCCCAACCCAACATGCGCGGCACAACGGTAATATTTTCTTCAATCGTCATATTAGGAAACAGGCCGATTTGTTGGATAACATACCCAATATTGCGGCGTAGCGTTACCGTATCCATATCGTTGGTATTCTCGCCGTTGATAAGAATATTACCGCTGCTGGGCGCGATCAGCCGGTTGATCATCTTTAACGTGGTGGTTTTGCCGCAGCCGGAGGGACCGAGTAAGACGCACATTTCGCCTTCCGGCACGTTCAGGTTGACGTTGTCGACGGCTTTTAGCGGCTGACCCTTTTTCTGTACAAATTGTTTGGTGAGATTTTCCAGTTTTATCATTATCGTATCCCCTTAGGTGTCAGTACGACTTGCAGACGATGCAACAGCCAGTCAAGTACAATTGCCAGTAGACAGATCATCAGCGCGCCGGCAATTAACATGCGAATATCGCTGCCGCTAATGCCGTTTAACAGTAGCAGCCCCAGACCGCCAGCGCCGATCACCGCGGCAATCGCCATTACGCCGATATTCATCACTACCGCGGTGCGGATACCCCCGAAAATAACCGGTAGGGCCATTGGGATTTCGACCCAGCGCAGCCGTTGCCAGAAAGTCATACCGATGCCGCGTCCCGCTTCACGCAGACCGGGCGGCAAACTATCAAGCGCAGTATGGGTATTACGGACAATCGGCAGTAAAGAGTAGAGAAAAACGGCCGTCACGGCGGGCAGAACGCCAATACCATGTCCGATCAGCGAAAAGAGCGGGATCATTAATCCAAACAGCGCGATAGACGGAATGGTAAGAAGTAGCGTGGCGGCGCCCAATATCGGCGTTGCCAGCCATTTGTGGCGTACAATCAAAACGCCTAACGGTACGCCGATGATAATCGCCAGACCGACGGCCAGCGCGACCAGCCAGAGATGCTGAAAGGTAAGGCTGGCGAGATAGCCTGCGTTATCCAGCATATAATGTATCGTATCCATAGGCGCTCCTTACAGCAGACCTTTGTCCTGCAAAAATTGATGGGCTACCTGTTGCGGCGTGCGATGCTCGATATCGACCTGGGCGTTTAGGGTCGATATCACATCGTTATTGAGCAGGCCGGAAAGGGTGTTTAAGGCGTCATCAAGGCCAGGATTGGCTTCCAGCACCTCTTTACGCACTACGGGCGTGACAGCGTAACTTGGGAAGAAGCCTTTATCATCTTCCAGCACTTTCAGATCAAACCCTTTCACCCGTCCGTCGGTGGTATAGACCAGCCCGGCGTCAACCAGCCCATCCCGAACGGCGTTATAGACCAGCCCTGGGTCCATCTGTCGTATTTGCGGGCGATCGAGCTGCATCTGATAGGCTTGCTGAAGGGGCTTCATTCCGTCGCTGCGCCCGGCAAATTCCAGATCGAGGCCGAGCATCCAGTTGTGGTCAGGATCGTTCTGCCGGACCTGTTCGATTTTTGCCACCATTTGCGAGATGGTGGTGATATTTTCCGACTCGGCGCGTTTGCGCTGCATCGCGAACGCGTAAGTATTGTTCATGTCAGCCGGTTTGAGCCATACCAGGCCCAGCTTCGCATCCAGGCGTTTTACCGTGTCGTAGGTTTCCTGTGGACTCATGCGCTTATCGATACGGTTGAAAATAATCAGCGATGTACCGGTGTATTCCCAGGTAATATCAATTTGTTTATTCACCATCGCATTACGTGAAATCACCGCGGCGATATTGGTTTGCGGCTGAACCTGAAAGCCTTTCTTCTGCAAATACTGAACGGTCATAGCGGAAAGAATATGCTGCTCGGTAAAGCTTTTGGTGGCGAGAACCAGCGGCGCGGCCTGCGTCTGGCTACTGAACAACAGCGTTGCGGCAAGCCATCCTAACAGGTGTTTTTTGAATCTCATTTAACGCTCCTTATTGTTATTTATGCGTTCAAACGGTATGAGGGCTAAGGCGTCGCCCAAACCAGGCAAGCAGAGTGTCAAGAATCAGCGCGAATAACGCCGTGGCCGTTGCGCCGAGGATCAACGTCGGAAAATCGTTGAGATAAATTCCCGGGAAAATCAGCTCGCCGTAGCTGCTGGCGCCGATCAGAAAGGCCAGCGGCGCGGTGCCGACATTGATGGCGGTCGCGATGCGAATACCGGACAGCATCACTGGCCACGCATTAGGTAGCTCTACCTGGCGAAGCCGCTGCCATTTTGTCATCCCAATCCCGTTCGCCGCTTCAATCAGTGAGGCGGGAACGGAACAGAGGCCCGCATAGGTATTGCGGACGATAGGCAGAAGGGAGGCCAGAAATAGCGCGACAATGGCGGGCGTATCGCCGATCCCGATAATCACCATCGCTAAGGCCAGAACGGCCAGCGGCGGCAAGGTATTACCAACATTAAAGATTTGCATGACATATTCAGCAAATCCTTTTGCCGCAGGTCGGCTGAGTAAAATCCCACTCGGGATACCGACCAGTAAAGCAAAAAACATGGACGTAAAGACCAGCATCAAATGCCGTTGTCCGAGATACAGCAGATCGACCTGACGCGCTTTCAGCGTCTCCAGACCGATTCCCCAGATAAACAGCGCCAGTAACAGCAAAATGACGATAGTGAACCCAAGTACGCGTTTTAGGGTGAGGGTGTGCATTGCGGTGTGTCTCCCTGTTTGCATGTGTTATGGCGACGTTAAGAGTCGCGTGTTGTTATGCCATGTTCCGGCAGGGTACTTTGAGCTATAGCAACAGGTTGGGAAGGATTCCAGCGGAGCGTGATGTTTAACACTGTTAAACATCTATTAACAATTATGTTTTGCCCTTATGCGGCTTCGCGTGAACATTCACGATAAAGAATTATCTTAAAAATAGAAACGTAGTGTGACGTTGTCACTTTTTGTAGATAAAAATAGGCCGCAATGGGAGAAAAGGCAGGTAAAATCCTGCCTTTTGTGGGGATTAACGGAATAACGGTTTTACAGCGACGGGAATAATGAGTTGAGCTTGCCATTGCGCCAGAGTCAGACGCGCCAGTTGCCCCAACGCCTGATAAAACGGATGCCCGGCATGATCGATAAATACGTCCAGAAAGCGGGACGACCACGGAAACAGATGCCAGGCCAGGAGTTGTTCGCATTCATGATGACGGTCATTCTCGGCAAGCCAGGCCGCCAGCAGCAACAGCGACCCAAAATGATCTTCTGGCTCGTTTTGCTGCATTTCAAACTGAATTCCGTTTTCGCGCATCCACTGACGTAGCGCCAATGTAGAATCGCCAAATAATACGCTCTCACGATCCAGCCAGACGGAACCCCACGGCGGAGACGGCAGAGCGTAAGGGCCGATAAACAGACGCTGCCAGGCCTGTGGCAACGACTCTTCGCTGTGGGTCTTAAACATAGCCGCCACAGGCGCAAGCGCCTCGGCATCAAGCGGCCACTGCGCCTGCCAGTCGTCGGTTAATAGCGCCTGAACCAGAGGAGCGGTTTCGTGGCTTTCCGGCGAATAATAAAACAACGCGCCGAGAACACGCGCCGTTACTGCAAAATCATCACGTTGTAAAAAAGTGGTCATTCAAACAATCCCGAAAGGTGCGGGTCGCCCCGCACGCATAAATTAACCTGCGACGGCCATACCTACGGTCATATGCAGGCCATAAAAAAGTCCGCGGCCAATAATTTCGCCCGCCAGCACCAGCACGACACCGAGCAGCAAACCAACGGTATGCGGTTCGCGGCGACGGATTAGCGGACATAGCCAGCAGCCTAATCCGGCAGCAAGCAAGACAATGCGCCAGACCTGTAGCATACCGTAATCCGGTGCGAGATGGCTGGCCTGTTGCACGGAACTGTGAATGGTTGAGAGAGACAGCCCTTGTAGTACGATGACCGCCACGCACACCACCAACGCCAGGCCGCTAATACTGGCAAACGTCACGCTGCAAAATGGGACGCGCGCGATGCGTAGCAGTAGCGCCGCAAACACCGGGCCGCACAGGAATGCCGTGAGGGAAAAGGCCAGCGTGGTGTAGCCATTATACCAGGTTGGCACGGTATCTATCTGATAAACGAGCGTCATTGCCCAGATGAATGCAACGCCGAGCGCCATACTGACCAGCAGCCACACTTTACCCAGCGCCGGGGGCATTTTACCGAGTACCGCCACCAGCCACCAGATGCCGCCTACGGCAAAGAACACCGATCCTGCGGCGATTTCATTACTCAGTGCGGAAGCGCCTACGCGGTTAAGCGAGTTAAACGCACGCATCGGCGAGCCGAGATGCATAATCGACGCGAGGAATCCCACTCCCATCACCAGCCACAGAAAAAACATGCTGCGCACGATGCGCTGACGGGCGATGGTATCGTCTTTTGCCGTCAGCCAGCCCAGTCCGCTAACGATTAACGCGCCGACCACGCACTGACCAAAGACCGTGAAGATCATCAACGGCCATTCATGCCATCCACTTCCCATCTTATACCTCCTTCGGATTGGCCAGATAACCGGTAGTGTCCCCGGTCGGGCGGCTGTTGGCGTTGGGTTTAATCACAATATTCGGCTTCGTGAAATGCGCGCGCGGCAGCGGCGCGACGGCAGCCAGCTCACCGTGTTTTTTGCGCAGTTCGTCGATAGGACCAAAGTCCAGCGCCCGCAGCGGACAGGATTCGACGCAGATAGGCTTTTTGCCGTCGGCGACGCGATCATAACAGCCGTCGCACTTGGTCATATGACCTTTGGCCGCGTTGTACTGCGGCGCGCCGTACGGGCAGGCCATGTGGCAGTAGCGGCAGCCGATACAGACCTCTTCGTTCACCACCACAAAACCGTCATCGCGCTTGTGCATCGCGCCGCTCGGGCAGACTTTGGTACAGGCCGGGTCTTCGCAGTGGTTACAGGAGATGGAGAGATAGTAGGCAAAGACGTTCTGGTGCCAGACGCCGTTATCTTCCTGCCAGTCGCCACCCGCATACTCATAAATGCGGCGGAAGCTGACATCCGGGGTCAAATCTTTGTAGTCCTTGCAGGCCAGTTCGCAGGTTTTGCAACCGGTGCAACGGCTGGAATCAATAAAAAATCCATACTGGGTTGTCATGGGTTACTCCTTACGCCTTTTCAACCTGAACAAGATTACTGTGTGACGGATTACCTTTCGCCAGTGGGGAAGGCCGGTGCGACGTCAGAATGTTAATGGAGCCGCCGCGATCGACTTTGTCGCCAAACATGTCGGCATTTAACCAGGCGCCCTGGCCGATAGCGGTGACGCCAGGCAATATGCGCGGCGTGACTTTTGCCGGAATGAGCATCTGTCCGTTCTGGTTAAAGACCCGCACGGTGTCGCCGTGCTGAATGCCGCGCGCTTGCGCATCAATCGGGTTGATCCAGATCTCCTGCGGACATGCCTGTTGCAGGACGTCGATATTGCCGTAGCTGGAGTGGGTACGCGCTTTATAGTGGAAGCCGGTTAGCTGTAGCGGGTAGCGCTGACGAAGCGGATCGTCCCAACCGTCAAAGCCTGGCGTATAGGCGGGTAAAGGATGGATAATCTCATCTTTCTTCAGCTCCCACGTGTTGGCGAGGGTTGCCAGACGCTCGGAATAGATTTCGATTTTACCGGACGGCGTTTTCAGTGGGTTGGCGGCAGGGTCTTCGCGGAAGGCGCGGAAAGCGACGTAGTGCTCCTCCGGGCATTTTTTCTTGAAAATCCCTGTCTGTTTCATCTCTTCGTAATCCGGCATTTCCGGGTTACGCGCTTTGGTTTTTGCGTGCAGGTATTTGACCCACTCATGCTGCGTGCGGCCTTCTGTGAAGGTCTGGTATACGTCCGGACCAAGCCGTTTAGCCACTTCACTGAGCGTCCAGTAAATGGGCTTTCTTTCAAATTTCGGCGAGGTGGCGGGCTGACCAAGAATGACATAGCCCATATTGCCTGCGGATTCGTGGGAAATCAGATCTTCCTGCTCGGTCGGCATTAAATCAGGCAGCAGAATGTCGCAATATTTTGCCGACGCGGTCATAAAGTGCTCGATGCCGACGATCATTTCACATTTACTGTCGTCCTGAAGCACCTCGTGGGTGTGGGCGATATCGCCATGCTGATTGATCAGCGTATTACTGGCGTAGCACCACAAAAATTTGATCGGCACGTCGAGCTTGTCTTTTCCCCGCACGCCGTCGCGTGTGGCGGTCATTTCCGCGCCATGATCGATAGCGTCGGTCCAGGTAAAGACCGAAATCTGGGTTTTTACCGGGTTCTCCAGCATAGAAAACCATTCGACGCCCAGATCCCAGGTGCCTTCGCGCACGCCGGAATTACCGCCATTTATGCCGACGTTACCGGTGAGTACAGACAACATGGCGATTGCGCGTGCGGTCTGCTCCCCGTTAGAGTGGCGTTGCGGTCCCCAGCCCTGGCAAATGTAAGCCGGTTTCGCCGAGCCGATTTCCCGCGCCAGTTGAATGATTTTTTCCGCCGGAATACTGGTAATCTGCGCGGCCCATTGCGGCGTTTTAGCAATACCGTCTTCGCCCTGACCCAAAATATAGGCTTTATAGTGCGCGTTACGCGGGGCCGAGGCGGGCAGAGTGGTTTCGTCGTAGCCGATGCAGTATTTATCCAGAAACGGTTTATCAATAAGATCTTCGGTAATCAGCACCCAGCCGATTGCCGCCGCCAGCGCGCCATCGGTACCTGGGCGAATCGGCAGCCACTCGTCTTCGCGGCCGGCGGCAGTGTCGTTATAACGCGGGTCAATGACGATCATCCGGGCGTTGGAGCGTTCGCGCGCCTGTTCGACATAGTATGTCACGCCGCCGCCGCTCATACGTGTTTCCGCGGGGTTATTGCCAAACATCACCACCAGTTTTGTATTGGCGATATCATCCGGACTGTTGCCGTCGTTGCCGCCGAACATATAGCTCATGGCCGCGCTGATTTGGGCGGTGCTGTAGCTACCGTAACGGCTGAGATAGCCGCCGCAGGCGTTCATCAGGCGATACGGTACGTTAGAATTGGTGATATTGCCGCCGTCCACGCCGGTACCGTAAAGCACATGTACCGCTTCGTTGCCGTAGTCCTTGAGGATACGTTTCAGGTTATCGCCGATGGTATCCAACGCTTCATCCCAACTGATACGTTCGAATTTGCCTTCTCCACGTTTACCAACGCGTTTCATCGGATATTTCAGGCGATCGGGGTGGTTCATCCGGCGACGAATGGAACGACCGCGCAGGCAGGCGCGTACCTGATGGTTGCCATATTCATCGTTGCCCGTGGTATCTGATTCAACCCAATATACGGTGTCATCTTTTACGTGCAGGCGTAGCAGACAGCGGCTGCCGCAGTTAACGGTACATGAACTCCAGACCGCTTTTTCTGCCACATTGCCAGATGCGAGGTCTGCTGCGGCGTGGGCGATGCGGGAGAACGGAAGGGTGAAAGCGCTACTGGCAAGCGCAAGGCTACCGATAGCGGAGGTTTTTACCAGGCTTCGTCGGCTGATACTGGCCGCCATTAATGCCTCAGGGTTGGTGATTTTCATAACAGCTCACTATGCTCATCCAAAAAGAGTTTTAAATGTCGTTGTGTTCGCAAAACGGGGAGCTCCGGGCGCGTAAAAACGTCCCGGAGCAGGCGGCTTAGATTTTTTCGATTTCCACCAGATTTGTATGTTGAGGATTCCCTTTTGCCAGGGGGGAAGGACGCAGCGTCGTGAGCGTATTGATGCAGGCGCCGTGGTCAATTTTATCGCCAGCCATATCCGCATTATGCCATGCGCCCTGACCCATCGCGCTGACGCCCGGCAGAATACGCGGCGTGACTTTGGCGGGTAGACGCACCTCTCCACGATCGTTAAAGACGCGAACCCTGTCGCCATTCGCGATACCGCGTTTTTGCGCATCGAGCGGATTTATCCACACCTCCTGGCGACAGGCGGCCTGCAGAACATCAATATTGCCGTAGCTTGAATGGGTACGGGATTTATAGTGAAAGCCAAACAGCTGTAGCGGGAAGGTGCTCCGTTTCGGATCGTCCCATCCTTCAAAAGTAGGGGTATAAATCGGCAGTGGGCTTATCACGTCGCCTTCCGCCAGCTCCCAGGTACTGGCGATGTGAGCGAGTTTGCTTGAGTAGATTTCGATTTTACCGGACGGCGTTTTTAACGGATTGGCCTGCGGATCTTCACGAAATTTTTTATAGGCGACAAAATGGCCGTTGGGATCTTTACGTTTATAGATGCCCATTTTTTTCAGCTCGTCATACGCGGGCAATGCCGGATCTCTTGCCTGCATTTTGGCGTACAGATATTGCAGCCATTGCGCCTGGGTACGGCCTTCGGTAAACCGCTGATACACATCGTCGCCGAGGCGTCTGGCGATTTCGCTGAGTACCCAGTAGATGGGCTTGCGCTCGAACTTAGGCGTCGTCGCCGGTTGAATAAAAATCAGATATCCCATATTGCCGGCGTAATCATTGGGGATGATATCTTCCTGTTCGACGGTCATGAGATCCGGCAGTAAAATATCGGCGTACTTCGCGGAAGAGGTCATAAAATTGTCGATGACCACAATCATTTCGCATTTCGCTTCATCCTGAAGAATTTCATGGGTTTTATTAATATCCGAATGCTGATTAATCAGGGTGTTGCCAGCGTAGTTCCATAGAAATTTGATCGGGACATCCAGCTTATCTTTGCCGCGTACGCCGTCGCGCAGGGCGGTCATTTCCGGGCCGCGCGCAATGGCGTCCGTCCAGCTAAAGCAGGAGATGGCGGTTTTAACGGGATTCTCCAGGACCGGCAGACGTTCAATGGTAATGGTGTAAGTGGATTCGCGTGCGCCGCTATTACCGCCATGAATGCCGACGTTGCCGGTCAGAATCGGTAACATGGCGATGGCGCGAGCGGTTTGTTCGCCGTTCGCCTGACGCTGCGGTCCCCAACCCTGACAGATGTAGGCCGGCTTGACGCTACCTATCTCGCGCGCCAGTTTGATAATCCGATCGGCGGGGATGCCGGTAATGTGTGACGCCCACTGCGGCGTTTTGGCGATACCGTCCTCGCCCTGGCCCAAAATATAAGCCTTATAATGGCCATTGGGGGGCGCGTCAGCCGGAAGGGTCTGTTCATCGTAGCCGATGCAATAGTTGTCGAGAAAAGGCTGGTCAACGAGATTTTCGTTAATCAATACCCAGGCAATTCCCGCCACCAGCGCGGCGTCGGTGCCGGGGCGAATCGGTATCCACTCGTCTTCACGTCCGGCAGCGGTATCGGTATAGCGCGGATCTATCACGATCATGCGCGCATTTGAGCGTTCACGCGCTTGCTCCAGAAACCAGGTAATGCCGCCGCCGCTCATGCGTGTTTCAGCCGGATTATTGCCGAACATGACCACCAGTTTACTGTTTTCGATATCAGACGTGCTGTTGCCGTCGTTGGAGCCATAGGTGTAGGGCATGGCGCAAGAAATTTGCGCGGTACTGTATGAGCCGTATTGATTCAACGAACCGCCGTAGCAGTTCATCAAACGCTTCACCGGCGAGGCGGCAGGCGACGAGCGGGTTATGTTGCCGCCTACGATGCCGGATGAATAGTGGATATAAACGGCTTCATTGCCGTAGGTCTCTACGGTCTTTTTCAGGCTGGCGCTAATGGTGTCCAGCGCTTCCTGCCAGCTAATGCGTTCAAATTTGCCTTCGCCGCGGCGGCCAACGCGTTTCATGGGATAGTTAAGGCGATCCGGATGGTTAATGCGCCGACGGATTGAACGGCCCCGCAGACAGGCGCGAACCTGATGATTACCGTAGACATCGTCGCCAGTATTATCAGTTTCAACCCACCAGACTTCATTATCTTTTACATGCAGACGCAGGGCGCAGCGACTGCCGCAGTTGACCGAACAGGCGCCCCAGACGATTTTATCTTCTTCGTTGCGCATGGCCTGCTGCACCGCCGCGGCCGCGGTACGCATCCCAAACGGTAAAGATACGCCTCCGGCAGCCAGCGCCAGTGAGCCAAGCGCCGCTGATTTCACTAACGTCCTGCGGCTAACGCCTGTTTGTTGCTTTTCTCCGGGCATCACTCACTCCATTGTCGTTATTATTTCGCTATATATTGATAACTATAACGAAATTATTAACATGCTAATGATGTAATGAGTTTACCCCTTTGGGAGTAAGGATTATTAATCCATGTCAAAGAGCGTTACCCTCCGGACCCGGAGGGCAGGAGGAGGTTATTGCGGTTCGGCGGATGAACCGTCCTGAGCGGGAGAGGTATTGGCAGGCGCATTGCCGCTGTTGGTGCGGGTATAAAGAATTTTATGCGTGTCGTTCGCGCAATGGCCCACCACCTGTGAGTCCGGCTGATCGGCCTGGTCGTTAGGAACGATAGTGAGCGTAAAATTATCCGCCGGCACGCCGTTATTGATGATACGTTGTTCAATATCGCTTTTTACTCTCTCGCACGATCCCGGTGCCGCCATCACCAGCGAGGGGGCGCTAACTAACGCCAGAGCGGCTATTGCAGTTGCGATTTTCATCATGAACTCCTGTGATTAATGACGATGTTCTAAGCTTAGCATTTTTCGTGTAAATAACTGTATTTGCTAATATGATGATAAATATCTTTTCATCCTGGTGATACGTGTGAAGAAACCCCTTTTACTGACGTTATTGTGCATGATACTGGCAGGTTGTGATAACCCGAAATCCCTTGAGTCTTTTACGCCGGAAATGGCCAGTTTTTCGAACGAATTTGATTTTGATCCATTACGTGGTCCGGTAAAGGATTTCAGCCAGACATTGATGAGTGAGAATGGCGAAGTGGCGAAGCAGGTCATCGGTACGCTTTCACAGGAAGGCTGTTTTGATACGCTTGAGTTACACGATCTGGAGAATAATACGGGGCTGGCGCTCGTGCTGGATGCCAATTATTACCGGGATGCTCAGACGCTGGAAAAAAAGGTGCAGTTACAGGGGAAGTGCCAGCTGGCGGCGTTGCCTTCGGCGGGCGTGACCTGGGAAACGGACGACAACGGTTTTGTGGTATCGGCGACGGGCAAAGAGATGAAAGTCGAGTATCGCTATGATAGCGAAGGTTATCCGCTAGGTAAGACAACCATAAACTCGCAGAATACGCTCTCTGTGACGGCAAAACCCTCCGCGGACCCGCGTAAAAAGCTGGATTACACGGCAGTCAGCCGGGTGGATGATCGACAGGTCGGCAACGTCACACAGAGCTGCGAATATGATGCGTACGCGAACCCTGTTGACTGCCGGCTTGTTATCGTCGATGAGAGCGTTAAGCCGGCAGTGTCCCACCATTACACCATTAAAAATCGTATCGATTACTACTAAACCGGGCGCGGTGCGACTCTCCGTGACTGCCGCGCCGCGTTTACTGCGCGGTGGGTTTCAGGAGCGTAGAACCGGACGTTTTATGTTCATCCAGATACTGCTGCTGGAAGATACACATGCGGATGGTGTTACGGTATTCGCCGTTAATGAAGAACTCATGAATCAGCTCGCCTTCTACTCTAAAGCCGAGTTTACGGTAGATGTGAATCGCTTTTTCATTCTCTTTATCGACGATCAAATACAATTTATAGAGATTGAGTACGGTAAATCCGTAATCCATCGCCAGTTTGGCCGCGCGTGACGCCAGGCCTTTTCCCTGGTACTCCGGCGAGATAATAATCTGAAATTCCGCCCGCCGATGCACATGGTTAATTTCCACCAGTTCTACCAGCCCGGCGTTTTCACCATCGCATTCGACGACAAAGCGCCGTTCGCTTTGGTCGTGGATGTGTTTGTCGTAGAGATCCGACAGTTCGACAAAAGCCTCATACGGCTCTTCAAACCAGTAACGCATAACGCTGGCATTATTATCAAGCTGGTGGACAAATCGTAAATCTTCACGCTCAAGCGGGCGCAGTCTGACCTTGTAGTCACTTGTCATACTGTATCCTTACACTTCCTTTTAGTTATCCTGCATCAGGGCGTAATAACGCGACCTGTACGACGATCCAGACACCGCAGCGTATTGGGTTCCCAATAGGCGTTGATGTTGGCGCTTTGCTCGCATTTATCGCGGTTATCAAAGGCGGCATCGGCTTTGTCCCACTCTTTTTCTGCGCGGGTATTCACTTTCTGGCGCAGACTGCGAGTGTCGTTCCATTGTTCCTTTTCCATCGCCGCTTCCTGACGACTTTGTGCGCTATCTCCTGATTCAATCACCAGTTTACTGGTTTCAGCGAATGCGGAAGTAGTATATACAACGGCCGCCAACGTAAGCATTGCCGTCAGGCACAGGCGTTTGCTCAGCGTATTGTTCATCACAACATCCTTTCATTAGAGGGGAAAAAGCGGTAAACCACCTGTAAATTCTACACCAATCCTTATGCCTGGCATATACACAAGAATGGCCGGATAACCGTAACGATATTCTGTTGTATTATCACTTATCATTTCGTAACCAAATGAATCTCATGCTAAAGACGACTCTGCTTTTCTTTGTCACCGCCCTCTGTGAAATCATTGGATGTTTTCTTCCCTGGCTATGGCTTAAGCGCGGCGCCAGCATGTGGTGGCTTCTGCCCGCCGCCGCGTCACTTGCGTTATTCGTCTGGCTTTTGACCTTGCATCCGGCGGCGAGTGGGCGGGTTTATGCGGCTTACGGTGGGGTATATGTCTGTACTGCGCTCCTGTGGTTACGTGTTGTCGATGGCGTCCGGCTCACGGTTTATGACTGGTGCGGCGCGCTGATCGCGCTGTGTGGAATGCTGATTATCGTCGTCGGATGGGGACGTACGTAACATTGCCGCGCGACCAGAACATTTTGTGATCTGGCAGCGCTTTTTACATTAATATACTTGTATGGTAGTAGCTCAGTTGGGTAAATTTCCTGCATCCCATAATGCGATGTAAGGAATAAACATGAAGATTGTAGGGGCTGAAGTTTTTGTTACGTGTCCAGGGCGTAACTTCGTCACCTTAAAGATAACCACGGAAGACGGGATCACCGGTCTGGGGGATGCCACCCTGAACGGACGCGAGCTCCCGGTGGCCTCGTACCTTACCGATCACCTGTGCCCACAGCTCATCGGGCGGGATGCTCGCCGCATCGAAGATATCTGGCAGTTCTTCTACAAAGGCGCGTACTGGCGCCGTGGCCCTGTCACCATGTCCGCCATTTCCGCGGTTGATATGGCGCTATGGGATATTAAAGCCAAAGCCGCCAATATGCCGTTGTATCAGTTACTCGGCGGCGCTTCTCGTGAAGGCGTCATGGTGTATTGCCATACCACAGGCCACACCATCGACGATGTGCTGGAAGACTACGCGCGTCATAAAGAGCAAGGGTTCAAAGCAATCCGCGTGCAGTGCGGCGTTCCGGGGATGAAAACCACCTACGGCATGGCGAAAGGCAAGGGGCTGGCCTATGAGCCCGCGACAAAAGGCCAGTGGCCGGAAGAACAATTGTGGTCAACGGAAAAGTATCTCGATTTTACGCCAAAGCTGTTTGACGCCGTGCGTAATACGTTCGGTTTTAATGAACATCTTCTGCACGATATGCATCACCGACTGACGCCTATTGAGGCTGCCCGCTTTGGCAAATGTATTGAAGACTATCGTTTGTTCTGGATGGAAGACCCGACGCCGGCTGAAAATCAGGCGTGCTTCCGCCTCATCCGCCAGCATACGGTCACGCCGATTGCGGTAGGCGAAGTCTTTAACAGTATCTGGGATTGCAAACAGCTCATTGAAGAGCAATTGATTGACTATATCCGCACCACGCTTACCCATGCCGGTGGTATTACCGGGATGCGCCGCATTGCCGATTTTGCCTCGCTCTACCAGGTGCGTACCGGTTCGCATGGGCCGTCCGATCTGTCGCCGGTTTGTATGGCCGCTGCATTACATTTCGACCTGTGGGTGCCTAACTTTGGCGTACAGGAGTATATGGGCTACTCCGAACAGATGCTGGAGGTTTTCCCGCATAACTGGACGTTCGAGGGCGGCTATATGCATCCGGGCGACAAGCCAGGACTGGGCATTGAGTTCGATGAAAAACTGGCGGCGAAATATCCGTACGATCCAGCCTATTTGCCGGTGGCCCGCCTGGAAGACGGCACACTGTGGAACTGGTAAGGAGCGAAAAATGAAAAGCATCGTAATCGAAAAACCGAATACATTAACTATCGAAACGCGCGCGCTTCCGCAGCCTGCGCCGGGCGAAGTTCGTATTAAAGTGAGACTGGCGGGTATCTGCGGTTCCGACAGTCATATTTATCGGGGACATAATCCCTTTGCAAAATATCCCCGTGTCATAGGCCATGAATTTTTCGGTGTCATCGACGCGGTAGGCGACAACGTCAATCACGACCGGATAGGAGAACGGGTATCCGTCGATCCGGTGATCAGTTGCGGGCATTGTTACCCTTGTTCAGTCGGTAAACCCAATGTGTGTACCTCGCTGGTGGTGCTGGGCGTGCATCGTGACGGCGGTTTTAGCGAGTATGCGGTGGCGCCGGCCCGTAATGCTCATCGCATACCGGACAACATCGCAGATCATCATGCCGTCATGGTTGAGCCGTTTACCATTGCGGCAAATGTGACGGGGCAGGTGAATCCAACCGAGCAGGACGTGGCGCTTATCTATGGCGCTGGCCCGATGGGACTGACGACCGTACAGGCGCTGAAGGGGGTTTATCAGGTTAAAACGGTCATAGTCGTTGATCGCATTGAAGAGCGTTTAGCTATGGCGAAGCAGAGCGGCGCTGACTGGACCCTCAATAATGGTCAACATTCACTGGCGGAATTTCTACAGCAGAAGGCGCTAAAGCCGACCTTGATTGTCGATGCCGCCTGTCATCCCGCTATCCTGCAAGAGGCGATTACCCTCGCATCGCCTGCGGCACGCATTGTCCTGATGGGATTTTCCAGCGACCCGTGTGAGATTGTACAGCAGGGTATTACCGGAAAAGAGCTGGCTATTTATTCATCGCGTCTTAATGCCAATAAATTCCCGGTCGTGATTGACTGGCTGAATAAAGGGCTTATTGATCCGGATAAGCTGATAACGCATACATTTGATTATCAACATGTCACCGACGCGATTGAGCTTTTCGAGAAAGACCAGCGTCAATGCTGCAAAGTCTTACTCACGTTTGCGAAATAATATAAATAATTGCGAGTAAGTGGTACGCATCTTACCTCTTAGAGATTGCCTATATGACACAAATAAAGCATGAACGATCGACTCAGGATTTAGTGCGCGCTGCCGTATCTGGCTGGTTAGGCACCGCGCTTGAATTTATGGATTTTCAGTTATATTCACTAGGCGCGGCTCTGGTCTTCCATGAGATATTTTTTCCGGAACAGTCTGCCGCGATGGCGCTTATCCTGGCAATGGGCACCTATGGTGCAGGTTATATAGCCAGAATCATCGGCGCCTTTGTTTTTGGTAAAATGGGCGACCGCATCGGACGAAAAAAAGTGTTGTTTATTACCATCACCATGATGGGGATCTGCACCACGCTGATTGGCGTACTGCCGACGTATGCGCAAATCGGCATTTTTGCGCCAGTATTACTGGTGACATTGCGAATTATACAGGGGCTGGGCGCCGGGGCGGAAATTTCCGGCGCGGGTACCATGCTGGCCGAGTATGCGCCGAAAGGAAAGCGTGGCATCATTTCCTCGCTGGTTGCGATGGGCACCAACTGCGGTACGTTGAGCGCGACGGCGATCTGGGCGGTGATGTTCTTTGCGCTTGAACGCGAACAGCTGATCGCCTGGGGATGGCGTATTCCTTTCCTGGCGAGCGTCGTTGTCATGATATTCGCGATCTGGCTGCGAATGAATCTGAAAGAAAGTCCGGTATTCGAAAAAGTAAGCGAAGGCGAAAAATCGCCAGCGTTAACGTCTGCGTCAGAAAATACATTGGGCGCGATGTTTACCAGCAAATCTTTCTGGCTGGCCACCGGTTTACGTTTTGGACAGGCGGGGAATTCCGGGCTTATTCAAACCTTCCTTGCCGGATATTTAGTTCAGACGTTATTATTTAACAAATCTATCCCAACCGATGCGTTAATGATAAGTTCCGTAATTGGGTTTATCACTATCCCACTCTTGGGGTGGTTGTCCGATAAATACGGTCGTCGGCTGCCGTATATAATATTGAATATCTCCGCGATTATTCTCGCCTGGCCGATGCTGTCTATTGTGGTAGATAAAACGTATAGCCCTGGCGTAATTATGGCGGCGCTCATTGTTATTCATAACTTTGCCGTGCTGGGATTATTTGCGCTGGAAAACATCACCATGGCGGAAATTTTCGGATCGCGTAATCGCTTCACCCGGATGGCGATTTCAAAAGAGGCAGGGGGGCTGGTGGCGGTCGGTTTTGGCCCCGTCCTCGCAGGAATCTTTTGTAACATGACCGATTCCTGGCTGCCCATCTTAATTATGCTGGTGCTCTACTCGTGTATTGGTCTGATTTCTGCGCTGTTGATGCCGGAGGTCAGAGATCGCGATCTGAGCTTGCCTGAGGATGCGGCGGAAGCGACAGCGGCAGAGAAGTTACGCCACTCCGCAACTCAGACGAGTTAAATCGTGTCGGCGGTATGGCCGGAACGCTAATACGGTTTCGGCCATGCTGTCCGGTCACTTTTGTTTAATTAGCGTAAATCCAAATGCACCAGGGCAGGCGTTACTCTGCGACTGTTCCGCTTTCAGAATATAGAGGTTATAAAATGCAAAACAGGCTTTTATCGGCAAAGGCGACGCTTCCTGATTACGATCGCGCGGCGCTGGCGGCGCGGATGGTCCATCTCGGTTTTGGCGCGTTTCATCGCGCGCATCAGGGGGTTTATACAGATATTCTGGCTGCGGAGCAGCATAGCGACTGGGGCTATTATGAGGTTAATCTTATTGGCGGCGAACAGCAGATTGCCGATCTAAAGCAGCAGGATAACCTCTATACCGTGGCGGAGATGTCGGCGGATGCCTGGACGGCGCGTGTGGTGGGCGTCGTCAAAGCGGCGTTGCATGTCCAGGTTGATGGTCTGGAACGTGTGCTGGCGGTGATGTGCGAACCGCAAATAGCGATTGTGTCTCTGACCATTACCGAGAAAGGGTATTGTCATTCGCCAGCCACGGGCCAACTTCTGCTGGAGCATCCCATGATTGCCGCCGACCTGCAAAATCCGCATCAACCGCTAACGGCACCGGGTATTATTGTCGAAGCGTTAGCGCGTCGTAAAGCCGCAGGCTTACCGGCATTTACCGTGATGTCCTGCGATAACATGCCGGAAAATGGGCATGTGACGCGTCAGGTTGTGACGGCTTACGCCCGGGAGGTGGATGCGGAACTGGCGATATGGATCGAGCAAAACGTGACATTTCCGTCAACCATGGTTGATCGGATTGTCCCTGCGGTCACGCCGGAGACGCTGGATAAAATCGAACAACTGACCGGCGTGCGCGATCCGGCGGGCGTTGCCTGTGAACCGTTTCGCCAGTGGGTGATAGAAGATACGTTTGTGGCGGGTCGTCCGCAGTGGGAAAACGCGGGCGCGACGTTGGTCGCCGACGTGGTTCCGTTTGAAGAGATGAAACTGCGGATGCTTAACGGCAGTCATTCATTCCTGGCTTATCTGGGGTATCTTGCCGGCTATCAGCATATTAATGACTGTATGGATGACGACAACTATCGTCTGACCGCGCAGGCGTTAATGTTACGCGAGCAGGCGCCAACGCTGAAAGTCCAGGGGGTAGATTTACAGCGTTATGCCGATCAGTTGATTGCGCGTTACCGTAATCCGGCGCTGCGTCATCGTACCTGGCAGATTGCGATGGATGGTAGCCAGAAACTTCCGCAGCGTATGCTGGACTCCGTTCGCTGGCATCTTGCTAATCATAGCGATTTTGATTTGCTGGCACTGGGCGTGGCGGGGTGGATGCGTTACGTTGGCGGCGTGGATGAGCAGGGCAAGGCGATCGACATTAGCGATCCGCTATTGCCGGTTATTCAGCGCGCCGTGGCAAACAGTGAAGAAGGCGCAAGTCGTGTTAAGGCGCTGCTGGGAATGGCTGAAATTTTCGGCAACGATTTGCCGCAGGCGGCGCGGTTTACGCAAAAAGTGCAAGAAGCCTATGACAGTTTACTGACATATGGCGCGAAAGCGAGCGTGGCGAAATATGCCGAGCGGTTGAAATAGCGCAACAGAGACCCGGTAGCATTATGCTACCGGGAAGGCCGGGGCGGTTCTTAGCGGCCAGTGGTATCAGTTCATGCCAAGACGAATCAGTTCGACCGGCGCGAATTTACCTTCACAACCTTCGACAATCACCGTTTTGCCGCGGCGAATTTGACCTGCATCCAGACCTTCGCTCTCAATGGCTTTGATAATCCCGGTATGACCCGTGCCGCTTATCATGACCCGGCTACCGGTAGTGATTGCGTTACGGTTACGATCGTATGTCATCATGGTGTTTTCTCCTTTCAAACTTACAGCCAAAGCCCGCAGGTTTCCCCGCATGACGGGCGACATATAAATACGCTTCTCGTTGCGGATTTTTTTTGTTTTTGATCAAGCTCACGGCTTTTTAGGCGGGAATGTGCAGGGTGAGAAAGCGGAGAAGGCGTCTCACCCCGACGTTAAAGGGGGGTTAGTCTTCGCTAAACCAGCCGCTGTTTTCCTGACGGATAAGCTGAACGGATTCGCTAATTTCCTGCAAATGCTGGGTCATTGCGCTCTCAACCGCATTGCCGTCACGATTTTCCAGCGCGGAGAAAATATCATGGTGCTGGCGCAACAACATCTCCGGCGGAGAAACATGATCCAGACTCATATAGCGAACCCGGTCGATTGTCGCTTTGATATTTTCAATGGTATCCCACGCTAACTGGCAATCGGCGATCTGCGCCAGCTTTTGGTGGAAATCGTCATCAAGCTGGAAAAAATCATCAATCTGTTTGCGCTCGATGGCAATATGTTGCAGGTGCAGGTTTTGCGCCAGCTGATAGCACTGGTTGTCGGTGATCATCGCCGCCGCACGGCGGACTACCGCGCATTCGATCGCCTGCCGAACAAAGCAGCCATTCTGTACCTGAGAAAGCGAAATCTTATTCACATAACTACCGCGCTGAGGGCGGATCTGAATCAACCCATTTTCCGCCAGCTTTATAAAAGCCTCGCGCACCGGTTGACGCGAAACGTTAAAACGGGTTGAGACCTCTTTTTCTGATAGCGGCGTGCCAGGCGGGATAAGACAATGCACGATATCACGCCGAAGAATACGGTAAATTTGCTGGTTGACAGGCTGTGTAGGGTTAAGCTGCGTTTCGACGGTCATTCATTCTTACTTTTTAGGCGGTTGACCCGGATACTCTACCACTTTTCCGTGGTGGTCTATACCGATCATGTTTCTGGTTGCAGATACGTTTGCCAGGGATTACCCGGCCCGCAGACCGGGTATAACCCCTTAGCTACGGTGGACGCTGAGCCCTGCGAAGGATTGGGTAACAGGCATCATTTCAACGGTATTAATATTCACATGCGCGGGGAGCGTGGCCACCCACCATACCGCTTCGGTAATGTCTTCTGGCGTGAGCGCGGTGGTATTTTCGTAAGTTTTACCCGCTTTCTCATCGTCGCCTTTGAAACGGACGCTGGAAAACTCGGTACCGCCAACCAGACCCGGTTCAATGTCGGTCACGCGAACCGCCGTGCCGTGTAAATCCGTGCGCAAATTCAGGCTAAACTGGCGCACAAAGGCTTTCGTCGCGCCATAGACGTTGCCACCAGCATAAGGCCAACTGCCGGCGGTTGAACCGATGTTAATGATATGACCGCGATTACGTTCGACCATTCCTGGCAGCACGGCGCGGGTCATATAAATTAAGCCTTTATTATTAGTATCGATCATAGTTTCCCAGTCTTCTACGCTGGCTTTATGCGCCGGTTCAAGACCCAGCGCCAGACCGGCGTTATTGACCAGCACATCAATATCGCGCCACTGCGCAGGCAGAGAGGCCATCATCTCTTCGATGGCCGCGCGGTTGCGCACGTCCAGTTGGGCGGTCAATACGTTCTCGCCAAGCTCATCTTTTAACGCTTGCAGGCGTTCATGACGACGTCCCGTGGCAATGACTTTATGTCCATTCTCAACAAAACGGCGTGCAATGCACTCGCCAAACCCTGCGGTTGCTCCAGTTACTAAAACGATCATCACACAGTTCCTCAACGCTTTTTGTGTTGTATTACCATAGCACGCGGCGTTTATGAAAGGGTAATCCTGGTTAACACGGTTGCGGTCAGCATAGGGGGAAGCTTACTCTTATGATCAACCTATTTTCAGGAGTGAAAAATGTCGACGAATCCTTTGTTAGACCAGAGTATGTTGCCTTATCAGGCACCGCGTTTTGATCGGATCAAAGATTGCCATTATCGTCCTGCTTTTGATGAGGGCGTGCGGCAAAAACGCGTGGAAATCGAGGCCATCGTCAATCATCCGGCGGCCCCTGATTTTACGAATACGCTTCTGGCGCTGGAGCAAAGCGGGGCGCTTCTGTCACGCGTCACCAGCGTTTTTTTCGCGATGACGGCCGCGCACACTAACGATGAACTCCAGCGGTTGGATGAGGCCTTTTCTGCCGAGCTGGCGGCGCTCTCCAACGATATTTATCTGAATAGCGCGTTATTCGCTCGCGTGGATGCCGTCTGGCAACAGCGTCACTCACTGGGGCTGGATGATGAGTCGCTACGGTTGGTCGATGTGATCCATCAGCGTTTTGTGTTGGCAGGCGCGCAGCTTGCCGAAGAGGATAAAGCGCGACTGAAGGTATTGAATACTGAATCCGCGACCTTAATGAGTCAGTTTAATCAGCGTCTGCTGGCGGCAAGTAAAGCGAGCGGGCTGGCGGTCGATGACGCGCATTGCCTGGCAGGATTAAGCCCGGAAGAAATGACCGTCGCTGCTGAAGCGGCGCGTGAAAAAGGCCTGGAGGAGCGCTGGTTCATTCCGCTCCTTAATACGACGCAACAGCCTGCGCTTGCTACACTGCGCGATCGCCAGACTCGCGAAAATTTATTCGCAGCGTCATGGACTCGGGCGGAAAAAGGAGATGCCCACGATACCCGCGCTATCGTTCAGCGTCTGGTAGAGATTCGTCGCTGTCAGGCAAAACTGCTGGGTTTCCCCAATTATGCCGCATGGAAAATGGCCGATCAGATGGCGAAAACGCCGCAAGCCGCACTGAGCTTTATGCGTGGCATTGTGCCGCCAGCGCGTCAGCGTGTACTCAATGAACAGGCGGAAATTCAGAACGTCATTGAGGGTGAGCAGGGCGGCTACACCGTTCAGGCCTGGGACTGGATGTTCTATGCCGAACAGGTACGGCGGGAAAAATATGCGTTAGATGAAGCGCAACTGAAGCCCTATTTTGCCTTAAATACGGTCTTGCAAGAGGGGGTTTTCTGGACCGCCAACCAGCTATTCGGCATCACCTTCGTCGAGCGTTTTGACATTCCGGTGTATCACCCTGATGTTCGGGTGTGGGAGATTTTCGATTCCGATGGTGTCGGCATGGCGTTATTTTATGGCGACTTCTTCGCGCGGGACTCGAAAAGCGGCGGCGCGTGGATGGGGAATTTTGTCGAGCAATCCACACTCAATGAAACCCGGCCCGTTATATACAATGTTTGTAACTATCAGAAACCGGTTGATGGGCAGCCTGCATTACTGCTTTGGGACGACGTTATTACGCTCTTCCATGAGTTTGGTCATACGTTACATGGTTTGTTTGCCGTCCAGCGCTATGCCACGCTTTCAGGTACCAATACGCCCCGCGACTTTGTCGAGTTTCCGTCCCAGATTAATGAGCATTGGGCGAGCCATCCACGTGTGTTCGAACGCTACGCGCGTCATGTCGACAGCGGTGAAAAAATGCCTGCTGATTTACAGGAAAAAATGCGCAAGGCGAGTTTATTTAATAAAGGTTACGATATGACTGAATTGCTCGGCGCCGCATTGCTGGATATGCGCTGGCATATGCTGGAGGAGAGCGTAGCAGAGCAGTCTGTCGCTGAGTTCGAGCAGCAGGCGCTGGCCGCCGAGCATCTTGATTTACCGGCAGTGCCGCCCCGCTATCGCAGCAGTTATTTTGCCCATATCTTCGGCGGCGGCTACGCAGCGGGATACTACGCCTACCTGTGGACGCAAATGTTAGCGGATGACGGTTATCAATGGTTTGTAGAGCAGGGCGGCCTGACGCGTGAAAACGGGCAGCGTTTTCGTGATGCTATCCTTTCCCGGGGGAATAGTACTGATTTAGAAACGCTTTATTCAGCCTGGCGTGGACATGAACCGCATATTGACCCCATGTTGCAATATCGTGGGCTCGATCGCTAAGCTGATACGGTTGTTCGGCACTGTCGAACAACCGCCTGAAAATGAATCCTGCACTTCTGATGACAGCCAGTTAAATTTATGGGGTTAAGTTGTCTGAATATAACAAGGGCGTGCATTCGGATTTTTCTACTTATTTTACCGTGGTGGCTTGATTGCCAAAGATTTATTACCGCTTCGCTGTTGATGTTTTCAAAAAATATATTTTCTGCCATGTGGTGGTATTATGTAAATAATGCAGAAATGAATTTGACACTGCGCACAGGGCGACTAGATTTAGAACTGTATCACATGATATGAGAAGACATATCATATTTAAAACGCAACATCATCATGAGGATTATATTATGGCAGAACATCGCGGCGGTTCCGGTAATTTTGCAGAAGATAAAGAGAAAGCCTCAGAAGCAGGTCGTAAAGGCGGCCAGCATAGCGGTGGGAACTTTAAAAACGACCCACAGCGTGCATCTGAAGCGGGTAAAAAAGGTGGCCAGAATAGCCACAGTGGCGGACGGAAATCCGGCAATTAATTTTACTCCTGATATTTCGTAAATATATTCTGAAATATTGCGCATACGATGCGGGCCATAGGCTCGCATTTTTTTATTCTGACCGTGAGTTATTCTGACCGGTCAGATGAAATTATTTTTTATGCTTTCTTCGTTAACAGAAAAAGCAATTCAGCGAGGGCGAAGCGTACGCATTTTTCCAATACTTCCTGACAATCTCCGTTGAAATGTTGTCGGCTTGTAAAAGTTGTATTGTTAATATTCCAGGCAAACCAAACGGTGCCCGCCGGCGTGCCATCTTCGCCGCCTTCCGGACCGCCATAGCCGCTGATCGCTATGCTGATATTGACCTCAGCCTGATCCTTAGCGCCCTGTGCCATTTCAGTAACGACCGCTTCGCTGACGGCGGTATGTTCGGCAAGACTGTGGCGTTGTACGCGCAAGATTTTTGCTTTGGCTTCATCAGTAAAGGTGACATAACCCACACCGTAAAATGAGGGCGTATCTTCTGCTGCGCACAATGCTGAAGCCAGTTTCCCGCCAGTGCAGGATTCTGCAGTGGTCAGACGGAGTTTCTGGTTAACCAGTAAATCACCAAGTTTTTTTGTCAGGCTATCGACGGTTTCGGCTTCATCAAGGGTGACAATATCGTGCTGTTCTAATCTCATCGTTTATTTTTCCGTTACAGAGACAAATGAAATCTGTTCGTTCTTCTCAAGTATGGCATATTTATTTTATGACATTGTCAGTAAATGATTATTTTATCCAGTTACCAACAAACCCGTTGTTGCATAACTTGCTTACTTTCTTACGGCGATAACTGTCATTGATTATGCGTAAGGCCATTATCCTCAAAAAATAAAGCCGATTATTCTGAATTGCTATCAAGACGTTGATGCATATGACTTCAGCGATGTGGCGAGTTAACTATTACGCCGTTACGCTTTCGTGCTCACCGGCGCTGATATCGGTTGCATATTAATCCGGATGGGTTGATTTTATTGCTTAATATCCTGCGGGTAAATTCATGTTTGTAAAAACTAAAAATAGCGGCCAGACTTAATACGTCAAATAGACGTTATTAAGGAGAGAGCATGAAACTACCGGTGGCTGCATTTTTAAGTTTGCTGATAATGCCTTACGCGCTAGCGGATGATCAAGGGGGATTAAAAAAAGACGTGGCACCGCCGCCGCCTCATGCTATTGAGGATGGTTATCGCGGTACGGATGATGCAGAAAAAATGACCATCGAACAGGCAAAAACCCTGCATGATGGCGCGACCGTTTCGCTGCGCGGCAACCTTATTGATCATAAAGGCGACGATCGCTATGTATTTCGTGATAAATCCGGCGAGATTAACGTGATAATTCCTTCCGCCGTATTTGATGGGCGGGAAGTTCAGCCGGATCAAATGATCAACATTAACGGTAGTCTGGACAAGAAAGCGAAGGAACCGCTTGTTCGCGTGAACCGACTGCAAAAATAACGCGCGCTAACCGGCAATCTCCAGGTCAGCCATACGAGGCACGCGGCTGGCCTGATACCATGGGTCTTGTAAAAGCGCCTGGGGGACAAAAAGGTCCCATAATGTCTTATTCAGGTCTGGTTGCGTATCGTTTAAGCTTCATTGATATTGACGGTGCTACAGTCATTAGCGATCCGTTATCCTCGCAAGAATTTGCCCGGTAGCGTATAAGCAAAACACAAATCTATCCATGCAAGCATTTACCGCTGGTGAACCGGCGGTTTTTTTTGCCTGCCATCCAGACAAAAGCGGCCCCTTGCGCAACGATGCAGCAAGGGGCCGGCTCTGCGAGGGATTATCTCCGTTCATTAATCATCCCATTTGTGACTGAACCAGGCGGCCAGAAATCCGGAAAATAAAATAATTCCTAATACAACGATAAAAAGGTTAATACTGCCTAACATCTCGTTTCTCCTTATTTTAGCGTGCATCCTCTTTTTTTAAAAAACCTCGTACAGACTATAGTACTAATTTATACTTAAGCAAAGTCTGAATTGCGTATTTATTTTACTGGAAGGGTAAAGCATTAGAATATTTTCGTCAGCGCCCAGGAATATTCCTGAATTACCGCAGTGACAGCAGATAATTAGCCTGCAATATATAGGGTTAACCCGGTGCGCCAGAAACTGCGCACATCACTGGCTGCAGATAATTAACAGGTGATAGCCTGTTGCGTAGGGGTAATCCGCATTCCTTTTAACATCAGTGCCCAGGCGAACACAATGGCGATTATCAGGACAACGAAAAGCGACCAGGCGGGAAGTGTCGTCAGGATGACGCCGCTGGCCAGCGGGTTTACCGCCGCACCCAGCCAGCCCAGCGATTGCGCTGAAAAATAGCTGGCTTTCATCCCGGCAGGCGCAATGTTGTCAATTAACATATATTCGCCGGGGGCATAAATAATTTCGCCAATCGTGAATACTGCCGCTGAAAGCCCCCAAAAAAACAGATTGTCGCCTGAAAAAATAAATCCGATGAGCCCAGCGATAAAAAAGACGGTGCCGGTCGTCATCATTGGTCGAATATTGACGGCGGTAAGTCGACGGCCCACGGCGTATTGCAAACTGACCACAATAACCGCATTAACCGGCAGGACGACGGCTACCACTTTTTCCGCGAAGCCGCTATCGGCAACGACCATAACGTACTGTGAAATACAGGACGCAAAGGCGCCCCCCACAAAGGAGGCCAGAAATGCCGAAAGCGTAAACCACAATAATGCTTTGTCGCGCAGCAGAACGGAGGGAGACCAGATAGCGGCATTTTTCCCCTCGCTGGCGGCAACCGAACGTGTCACCCATACCTGAATAAAGACCAGCGGAAATGCGGAACAGATAGCGGCAAGCCAGAAGGGTAAATTGATGCTTTGCATCACCAGCAGCGTGCCGAGCGGCGGGCCAACCGTCCAGCCGATATTGAGTACGGTATAGTTGAGCGAAAAAATCCGTGTTTTTGTTGTCGCGGTGAGATTATCGGCGAACCAGGCCTTCAGGACGGTAGAAAAAACCGAATAGGCGCAGTTAATAAGCGCAAAAAGCAGGACAACCAGTACGACATTATGCACCATTGGGATGGCGATAAATCCGCAGGCGAAGGCGATAATCGCGAGTAACATGTAGCGCTTTTTATCAAACTTGTCCGCCAGAATTCCAAAGCCAAGACTAAAAATGACGCCAATCGTTAACGCGCTGGTCAGCGCGTAGCCAATCAGATCCACGCCTAAACCGTACTGACGGTTAAGATAGATGGTCATAAAGGGGAGCGTGGCGCCGCGTCCAATTGTCAATAACAGCGATGAGGCGAGTAGAGCCAACGTCGAACGTCTCAATCCTGGATTCATTTTTCCTGCCTGAAATGGAGGTTACGTATCGGGACGTTTTAATCTACCGTGCCCGCAAAAGCATGATGTCTATACGCTATAGCGTAGTCTTAACATACCATAACGCAGGATTTTGCCCATCGTGTGTTGTTCAATGCCATGCTCACGGTAAAAAGAAAAGTCCTGTTATGGCGCACTGATTTCCGATAACTTACCTTTTTACAAAATTTTAATAATGACAGGGGCCGATGATGTCGCGTAAAGACGGTTTTTTGGCGTTACTGGTGGTTGTCGTATGGGGGCTCAATTTTGTTGTCATCAAAGTAGGCCTGCACCATATGCCGCCATTATTGCTGGCAGGATTACGATTTTTACTGGTGGCGTTTCCGGCAATTTTCTTTGTCGCCCGGCCTAAAGTCCCGCTTACGCTGTTGCTGGGCTATGGCCTGACGATAAGCTTTGGGCAGTTCGCCTTTCTCTTTTGCGCGATAAAGTTTGGTATGCCCGCAGGACTGGCGTCGTTGGTATTACAGGCGCAGGCCTTTTTTACCATGGCATTGGGGGCGTTTGTTTTTAGTGAGCGGTTACAACGTAAGCAGTTAGCGGGGATCGCCCTGGCGATTATAGGTGTACTGGTATTGATTGAAGCCAGTCTCAACGGACAGCATATAGCGATGTCGGGATTTATGCTGACACTGGCGGCGGCATTTAGCTGGGCCTGCGGCAATATCTTTAATAAAAAAATTATGCAACATAGTCCGCGCCCGGCGGTGATGTCGCTGGTGGTCTGGAGCGCGCTGATCCCGATCCTGCCGTTCCTGCTGTCATCGCTGCTACTGGAGGGGGCGGAGCACATTACGCAAAGCCTTATTACCATCGATATGACGACGATATTGTCGCTGCTTTATCTGGCTTTTGTCGCCACTATACTTGGCTACGGCATCTGGGGCACGTTACTGGGGCGCTATGAGACCTGGCGCGTGGCGCCGTTATCATTGCTGGTGCCCGTAGTCGGGCTGGCGAGCGCCGCGGTGTTACTCGGGGAAACGTTGACCGGGATGCAACTTGCGGGCGCAGTACTGATTATGGCTGGACTCTATATCAATGTGTTTGGATTTCGTGTGCGCCGTACTGCGCGCGTCAGGGGATGAGGCATTATGTTACTAAGAAGACAAACGCTAATTTCAGACTATGCCGCGAGGTAATAGCGACGAACTCGTATAGCCAGACGGTACTAAAAAAATGCCCCGCAAAACGGGGCAAAGAGGTTAAAGGTGTTGGTCGTTATAATAGGGCACGCCTAATTCATCTGACTTATCGCTGTTCACGCTCACGGGGTGAAGGTCATTTGGCGGATCGCCTACACAGGGCAGCAGCATCACATCGCGGCTATTTTGCGCTACAGGTAACAAAGTTTGTTCTGCAATGCCATATCCGGAGGCGATAAGTAACAGACCCGGCAGGGCGGGAAACAGCATTTTCATGGTGCTCTTCGCGTGGCGCATAAACAAACTAGTAGTTGCCATGGTTCAGCGGCAGCATATACCGTGATTCGCCATGCATATTGGTGATCCGGTATTTGTGTGGCGGCACATCAAAATAGTTTTTGAACGTCCGGGTCAATGTTTGCTGTGACTCAAAGCCATAGCGTTCCGCCAGATAGAGAATGGGCTCGTTGCTCTCTTTTAATTTTTGCGCGATTTCCGTCATTTTACGGCTGCGGATGTATTGGCCTAATGAATGACCGGTCTCTTTTTTAAACATCCGTTGCAGGTGCCATTTGGAATATCCTGAACGCTCAGACACTTTTTCCAGTGAGAGCGGCGACTCCAGGTTATCCTCGATCCAGTCCAAAATGCTATGAATAGTAATAGCGTCAGTGTTGCGTCTGGACATCGTCATACCTCTTTTTTGTCTACGGCAGAATTTTCTTGAGCAAATACTCAAGCGTTGCCACTTCGTCCGCCGTTAAGTTTTTTGTTAATTCCTGATGCAGGTCTTGCCCTGGTCGTTGATGACATTGCTCACAAATTGCCGCGCCGTCCGGCGTTAGCTTCACCAGTACGCCGCGTTTGTCATTAGGATTCGGCAGTCTTTCGATCCAGCCTTTGCACAGCAGGCGGTCGAGCATCCGCGTCAATGCGCCGAGATCGACAGACAGCACTTTTTTAAGTTCAACCGGGGTAATACATCCCGCGCAGCGTATCGAGCACAGCACTTTAAACTGTGTTGCGGTGATATCCAGCGGGGATAAATAGTTATTTAACAGGCGATCTTTTTTTTGATTTACCATGTAGATCAAGCGACCCAGCGGAATGATTTCATTGAACAGATCACTGGTGCTTTTCAAAATGGTTGCCCCGGCAAGTAATTAGTTTCGTCAGATACTATTGCCCAGGCAAGTATAAGTCAACTAAATGAATTGGCCGATGCCACGATTTGCTAAAAGGCGTCCGGGGTATTGTGCTGTGATAACTTGTAACTAATTGATAATTACAGGTTATATGTTGTAGAGGATATTAATTCGCACACTGGCGAAATGGCGCGCCTGGGCAATTTCACTTTATACTTCCGGTTCATGAAACGCTGATGGGTAAGAGATAGTATTATGATGGATTTGTTTAAAGCGATTGGATTGGGGCTGGTCGTACTGCTCCCGTTAGCCAATCCGCTAACCACCGTGGCGCTGTTTCTTGGCCTTGCGGGCAATATGAATAGTGCGGAACGCAACCGGCAGTCCTATATGGCTTCGGTTTATGTCTTCGCTATTATGATGGTGGCGTACTATGCCGGGCAGTTAGTCATGAACACCTTCGGTATTTCGATTCCAGGGCTACGGATCGCCGGGGGGTTAATCGTGGCGTTTATCGGCTTCAGAATGCTTTTCCCGCAGCAGAAGGCGCATGAGTCGCCGGAAGCGAAAAGCAAATCGGAGGAGCTGGCAGACGAACCGACGGCCAATATTGCGTTTGTTCCACTGGCTATGCCAAGCACCGCAGGACCGGGGACCATCGCAATGATCATCAGTTCCGCTTCCACAGTGCGTCATGGCGGCGAGTTTCCCGACTGGGTCATTATGGTCGCGCCGCCGATTATTTTTCTTGCCGTGGCGGTGATCCTGTGGGGATGCTTACGCAGTTCTGGCGCTATTATGCGGCTGGTGGGGAAAGGGGGGATTGAAGCGATCTCCCGCTTAATGGGATTCCTGCTGGTGTGTATGGGCGTGCAATTTATTATCAACGGCGTGTTGGAAATTATTAAAACGTACCACTAAGGCGCATTTTCGTCTGCCGGAAACCTGTTCCCGGCAGACGAATGTCTTAATGCGGTTGTTCTTCCAGCGTCACTGGCCATTTGCGGAATATGAGCACAGCCCATACCAGCGCGGCACAGGCGGGTATAGCGCCAATATAGCCGATGGCCGACATTGACCAGTGCAAACTCACCTGATTGCCTACCAGCGCGCCAGCGCCAATACCAATATTAAAGATGCCTGAAAATAGCGCCATTGCGACATCGGTCGCGTCCGGGGCCAGCGCCAGTACTTTCACCTGCATACCGAGCCCTATCACCATAATCGCGATGCCCCAGAAAATGCTCAGTATGGCCAGATGCGCTTCGCTATTCGCCGCAGGCAGCAGCAGAAGCAGACAGATAACCAGCAGGGCAATAGCGATACTGACGAGCGACGAGGCATGGCGATTACCCAGTTTACCAAACACAAGGCTGCCGATGATCCCGGCGCCGCCGAGGATCAGTAACAGGACGGTAGCAAAATTCGCACTGAGCCCGGCGACATTCTGAACGAACGGTTCAATATAGCTATAAGCGGTGTAATGCGCAGTCACCACAACGACGGTCAGTACATAGAGGCTCATCAGCGCCGGGCGCCGGAATAGCAAAGGTAAACTTTTTAGTGAGCCGGAATGCTCGCTCGGCAATTTCGGTAGAAGCTTAATCAGACATAGCAGCGTAATTAATGCGCCCATGCCGATGGCAAAAAAGGTGGTGCGCCAGCCAAAATACTGACCAACAACGCGACCTATCGGCAGCCCAAGCACCATGGCCAACGCGGTGCCGGTCGCTATCAGACTTAATGCCTGAGCGCGTTTCCCGGCAGGGGCCAGGCGGATCGCCAGCGAGGCGGTTATCGACCAGAAAATAGCGTGGGCGAAAGCGATGCCAATACGGCTAATGACCAGCACGGTAAAGTTCCATGCCAGAAAGGAGAGCACATGGCTGGCAATAAACAAAACAAACAGACAAATGAGTAGCTTACGGCGCTCCATTTGACTGGTAAGAAGCATAAAAGGCAGCGACATGACGGCAACTACCCAGGCGTAAATGGTTAGCATGATGCCGACCTGCGCGGTTTGCATATGAAAGCTTTCAGCAATGTCTGATAGCAAACCAACCGGCACAAATTCTGTGGTATTGAAAATAAAAGCGGCAATAGCAAGCGTAACTACCCGTAGCCACGCGACCTTGCGGGAAACTGGATTGATTGTCATAAAAATATTTCGGGTTAGTTGCGAGAAGGTGAGGCCGCGATCTTAAAACGTTTACTGGCGAAAAGACAATCATTTTGTGACCTGCTTCTCATTTACTTCGCAGGCCGTTTCGTCTTCAGTCGACGCTCGCCAGTTGGGCGTTAAGTAACTCGATAAAGGCCTCAAGCTGGCGCGTCATCGCCCCGCGCCGCCACATTAGCCAGGTGCTAAGCCAGCGCCACTTCTCCGCCAACGGCCAGGCTTCCACCTGATGATGTCCTGGCATGCTGTTGAGCATACTTGCTGGCATCAGCGCAATACCTGCGCCGGCAATTACGCACGCCAACATTCCATGATATGACTCCATTTCGTGAATCGTACCGGGGGTCGCGCCATCGGCATGAAACCAGCTTTCGAAATGCCGTCGGTAAGAACAGTTGGCGCGAAAAGCATAGATGTTATAACCATTCACCTCGCTGGCCCGCGAAACGACGGAATGGCCGTGTGGCGCGACGATCATCATCTCTTCCTGGTAAGCCGGTATACCTTCCAGCCCCGGATGCATTAGCGGGCCATCAATAAAGGCGGCGTTCAGCTTTCCCTCGAGCACGCCATCCAGCATGGCGCCGGAAGGACCGGTCGTTAACGCGAACTGAATTTTAGGGTAACGCTGGTTATAACCCGCCAGCAGCGCGGGGATACGTACGGCGGCAGTACTTTCTAACGCGCCGAGTGAAAACAGTCCTTGCGGTTCCTCTCCGGCAACCACCATGCGGGCTTCATCGACCAGCGCCAGGATCTGCTGGCTGTAACGTAAAAAGTTATGCCCGGCTGGTGACAGCCTGAGTCGCTGGTTTTCGCGAATAAACAGAGAGACGCCCAGGTCGGCTTCAAGCTGGCGGATACGCGTGGTCAGGTTGGACGGAACGCGGTGCACTTTTGCCGCCGCCTGCGTAATGCTGCCCGTCAGAGCGACAGCGTTAAACATTTCCAGTTGCGTCAGGTCCATGGTTTTCTCAATTCGTGAATAGTCTGGTTAATATTATTCATTTTTCAGAAAGGGTAAAGGGCGTCATGATGGTACAACTCCCCTGATAACGAGAGAAAGAACATGACCATGATAACTGCAACACAGGCGTTATCCGTGAATCCTGCGACCGGCCAGACGCTGGCGGCAATGCCCTGGGCTAACGCGCAAGAGATTGAACATGCGCTGAGTCTGGCGGCGAGCGGTTTCAAAAAGTGGAAAATGACATCGGTAGCGCAACGGGCGCAAACATTACGTGATATTGGTCAGGCGCTTCGCGCTCATGCAGAAGAGATGGCGCAATGTATTACGCGTGAAATGGGTAAACCCATAAAGCAGGCGCGTGCGGAAGTGACGAAATCCGCCGCGTTATGCGACTGGTATGCGGAACATGGCCCGGCAATGCTGAATCCTGAGCCTACGCTGGTAGAAAATCAGCAGGCGGTGATTGAATACCGTCCGCTGGGCGTCATTCTGGCGATAATGCCGTGGAATTTTCCTTTATGGCAGGTGTTACGCGGGGCAGTGCCGATACTGTTGGCGGGGAATAGCTACTTGTTAAAACATGCGCCCAATGTCACGGGTTGCGCGCAGATGATAGCCCGAATCTTGACGGAAGCCGGTACTCCTGCTGGCGTCTATGGATGGGTGAACGCCAATAATGAGGGCGTGAGTCAGATGATTAACGATCCGCGAATCGCGGCGGTGACGGTGACCGGTAGCGTGCGCGCCGGCGCGGCGATTGGTGCTCAGGCTGGGGCGGCGCTGAAAAAGTGCGTACTGGAACTGGGTGGCTCGGATCCGTTTATTGTACTCAATGATGCCGATCTCGAGCTGGCGGTAAAAGCCGCGGTTGCAGGACGCTATCAAAACACCGGACAAGTCTGCGCCGCCGCCAAACGTTTTATTGTCGAAGAGGGCATTGCGCAGGCGTTTACCGATCGTTTTGTGGCGGCTGCCGCAGCATTAAAGATAGGTGATCCTCTGGTTGAAGAGAATGACCTGGGGCCGATGGCGCGCTTTGATCTGCGTGATGAACTCCATCAACAGGTGCAGGCTTCCGTCGCCGAAGGTGCACGGTTACTGTTGGGCGGCGAGAAAATCGCCGGGGAGGGCAACTATTATGCCGCGACCGTTCTGGCGGATGTCACACCTGACATGACGGCATTTCGTCAGGAACTTTTTGGGCCTGTTGCCGCCATTACCGTTGCAAAAGATGCGGCGCACGCCCTCGCGCTGGCGAATGACAGTGAGTTTGGCCTGTCGGCGACGATCTTTACCGCCGACGATACGCTGGCCGCGGAGATGGCGGCGCGTCTTGAGTGCGGCGGGGTATTCATTAATGGGTACAGCGCCAGCGATGCGCGTGTGGCATTCGGCGGGGTGAAGAAAAGCGGCTTCGGTCGTGAGCTTTCGCACTTTGGTTTACACGAATTTTGTAATGTGCAGACCGTCTGGAAGAACCGCGTCTAATCGCCCTGACGTCGCGTGGCGCCCTCTGCTATACTCGCAGGCCTTTTCAGACCTGCGAGCAAGGAGCATGTTGTGGCCAGGGCCATGGATAATGCAATTTTAGAGACGATTTTACAGCACGTTCGCCCCCTCATTGGCCAGGGCAAAGTCGCTGACTATATTCCGGCATTAGCGTCCGTCGAGGGTTCAAAGCTGGGGATAGCGATTTGTACCGTGGACGGGCAGCATTATCAGGCGGGCGATGCGCACGAACGCTTCTCTATTCAGTCTATTTCGAAAGTGCTTAGTCTGGTGGTGGCGATGCGTCATTATCCGGAAGAGGAGATCTGGCAGCGCGTCGGAAAAGATCCTTCCGGCTCGCCGTTCAATTCGTTGGTTCAGTTAGAGATGGAACAAGGCATCCCGCGTAATCCATTTATCAATGCGGGCGCGCTGGTGGTATGCGACATGTTGCAAGGGCGGCTTAGCGCGCCGCGTCAGCGGATGCTGGAAGTTGTGCGCGCGCTTTGCGGCGTATCGGATATTACGTATGACGCTACGGTCGCGCGCTCTGAATTTGAGCATTCCGCCCGTAACGCCGCTATTGCCTGGCTGATGAAATCATTCGGTAATTTTCATCATGATGTGCCTACCGTGTTGCAAAATTACTTTCACTACTGTGCGTTGAAAATGAGCTGCATGGAACTGGCGAGGACGTTTGTCTTTCTGGCGAATCAGGGCGAGGCGTTTCATCTCGACGAGCCGGTAGTTACCCCCATGCAGGCCCGGCAGATTAATGCGCTAATGGCGACCAGCGGTATGTATCAGAATGCCGGAGAGTTTGCCTGGCGGGTGGGATTGCCCGCTAAATCCGGCGTGGGCGGCGGTATTGTCGCCATCGTGCCGCATGAAATGGCGATTGCCGTCTGGAGTCCGGAGCTGGATCCTGCAGGAAACTCTCTGGCAGGCATCGCCGCGCTTGAACAATTAACACAAACGTTAGGACGTTCGGTATACTGATGAATGCGCTTGAACCGCTCTTTGCCCGCCTGGCGCGATCGACATTTCGTTCGCGTTTTCGTCTCGGGATAAAAGAAAGACAATATTGCTGGGATAAAGGCGCGGAGGTAATTGATAAACACGCCGCCGATTTTATCGCCCAGCGACTGGCACCAGCTCACCCGGCGAATGATGGTAAGCAAACGCCGATGCGGGGCCATCCGGTATTTATCGCGCAACATGCGACGGCAACCTGCTGTCGCGGGTGCCTGGCGAAGTGGCACCAGATACCTCAGGGAGAACCGCTGAGCGAAGCGCAGCAACAGTATATTGTCAGCGTTATCCATTACTGGCTGGTCATACAAATGAATCAGCGGTAGAGCAGCGCGTCGTTGCTGACGCTTTCCCCGATAAATCACCCTATACCACTGATAGCAGCCGTTGACCGTCATATATCTCATGTGCTGAAGTGTCTTTTTAGTTACAACATACATTTGGTTGTTTTTTTTTTCAATGCCTGTCGGCACTGTGCAAAAAAATGTTCTACAGGGCAGGGGATCCGTGTATCACCAGAAGCTTGCAACCTTGATCTGGATCACGTTTAATGACAGTGCTTTTTCACCTGCTGAAGATAATCATGATCGTTAGACCACAACAGCACTGGATTCGCCTGATATTTGTCTGGCATGGTTCCGTGTTATCTAAAATCTTTTCACGACTACTCCTTAACTTTCTTCTTTCTATCGCCGTTATTATCATGCTGCCCTGGTACACAATGCTGGGTATTAAGTTTACCCTTGCGCCGTTTAGCATACTGGGCGTCGCTATCGCCATTTTTCTGGGGTTTCGCAATAATGCCTGTTATGCGCGTTACGTTGAAGCCCGACATTTGTGGGGGCAGTTGATGATCGCTTCACGCTCAATATTGCGTGAGGTGAAAACAACCTTACCTGATGAACGCGGTATCGAGGATTTTGTTCGGTTACAAATCGCTTTTGCCCACTGTTTACGTATGACATTGCGTCGACAGCCTCAGACGCAAGTTTTGGGCAACTATCTTGACCAGGGCGCGTTACAGAAAGTTGTCGCTTCCCATTCGCCCGCTAATCGTATCTTATTGCTGATGGGAGAGTGGCTGGCGATTCGCCGCCGCAGCGGAAAGCTTTCCGATATTTTATTTCATAGCCTCAACAACCGTTTAAATGATATGTCGTCAGTGTTGGCCGGCTGTGAACGCATCGCCAACACGCCGGTGCCTTTTGCCTATACGTTAATTTTGCATCGTACGGTTTATCTTTTCTGCATTATGTTGCCATTTGCACTGGTGGTTGATCTGCACTATATGACACCGTTTATTTCGGTGCTTATTTCTTATACGTTTATCGCGCTGGATGCGTTAGCGGAAGAGTTGGAAGATCCGTTCGGTACTGAAAATAATGATTTACCGCTGGATGCGATATGCAATGCGATAGAAATCGATTTACTGCAAATGAATGATGAAAGGGATATTCCGGCAAAACGGATACCGGATAAGCGCTATCAACTGACCTGAGATCGTCTTAACTGGCGCAGAATGTTCATCTGCGCCATAACCTGAAGAGCAAAGCTTAATAGCCTTCTCCAACGCCGGTTTTGGCTGGACCGGAGTAGTGGACATGAACGATTCGCCATCCTGTGTTTGGTATCTTCGCCCACACCTGGCTTTCGCGGCCTGTCGTGTGTTGAGTCTGCCCATTATCACGGCGTACCGCGGTAAAATGCCAGTCGAACTCTGCAACGGCGGCATTGCCATACACATGAATAGCAGGGGGAGCGTCCAGTTTTAATGTGCGTTTGCTGAAGGTTTTACCCATAGTGGCGCCATAAAAATTTTCAGCGATCTGCGACCATCCGCGTTCGTGACCGCGTGGATGAATAAAACTGGTTTCCGGTGAAACATAAAAGAGCTGCTTGCCTAACGTTGGGTCTGCCTTATCTATTGAATAAAGGTAGCGGTTAATACCTTCTGTAATTTCTTGTTTAACGGTCGACGTAGCTTCATTTTGTGCGGCGGTTGGCGTTGCCGCTGATGCCGATGACGCCATCAGAGTTAACGTTATCGCGGCGGCCGAAAACAATAGTGACGTTTTTTGCATAATAGTTATACCCATATGGTCTGTTTTTGAGACGCTTTATCTTTCCTGTTACGTTCACCTTTATACTAAAGGAGCATGGCTCACGAACAATAAAAAACATCCTTCTATAAAATTACCCCGAAAAGGGAGTAGTGCAATTAAGAATATCGTATTTGTTTGTAACGGCATGACTCAAAATATCAACATTTAGAGTTTCAGTATTGTTGTTGTCCCTTGATTTGTTTTTGTATTTATTACCGCTGGTAAATAGTTAATCTTATGAATAGTGATACACAAATGACCGTTTGCGCTATGTGATAATTAACCATAGTAAAAATACACGAAGCGAAGAAGTGCTATTTCAGTAGTACTGATATTTTCATAACGCTAATTTAAAAATAAATGTAAACGTAACAAATTATACACAAAAATAAGGAGGGCTATGACCTCAACTTTCTTGATTATGATTCCGTCTTAATGAATGCCAGCCGAGTGTTCAGTGCCATTCTCGCCCTGGCATCCCCGACCGTAAGCCAGTTCTCTACGGGTAACCTCCTTGTTATTACAGCAGAAAACAGGGCATATCATTGATGTAGCCATGCTTAACTTGCATTTTAACATCGCTAATACATAGCAAGCTAATATTACACTTTGAAACTTAACGCACGGTAATTGTTAGTGATATTGTCCTGGACAGTTCCGCGAGCAGGCTTTGCGGAAAGTCCAAAAATAAGACAAATAAGGCATATAAAATGAAAAAAGTAGTGGTGTTATCTGCGGTAGCCGCAGCCGTAATGATGGCTGGAGCCGCCAACGCAGCAGAAATCTATAACAAGGATGGCAATAAACTGGATTTGTATGGCAAGGTCGACGGCCTGCATTATTTTTCCAGTAATCATAGTACGGATGGCGATCAATCTTATATCCGTATGGGTATTAAAGGCGAAACTCAAATTACCGATCAACTAACCGGTTTTGGACAGTGGGAGTATCAGGTCAACGCCAATCGTCCGGAAGATGGTGACTCCAGCGGTTCCCCGCAAAGCTGGACGCGTCTCGGTTTTGCTGGTTTAGCATTTGCCGATATGGGGTCTGTTGATTATGGTCGTAACTATGGCGTGTTATACGACATTGGTTCATGGACTGACGTACTGCCTGAATTTGGTAATGATTCGTATGAAGCTTCCGATAATTTTATGACCGGACGCGCGAATGGCGTTCTGACTTATCGCAATAATGATTTCTTTGGTCTGGTTGATGGTCTGAATATTGCGTTGCAGTATCAGGGTAAAAATGACGGCCTGTCGAAAGAAGGCGATCCTTTAAGTAATAATGCCAGAAAAAGTATCGCGTACCAGAATGGCGATGGTTTCGGGGCATCAGCGACATATGATTTGGGCATGGGGGTGAGCCTGGGGGCAGCCTATACCAGTTCCAAACGCACGCTTGATCAGATGACGCAAGATAAATACGACAATGGTGACCGCGCTGAAGCCTGGACTGGCGGCGTGAAGTATGATGCCAATAATATTTACCTGGCGGCAAACTATACCCGTACTTATGATATGACCTATATGGGTGATACATTGGGCGGCTTTGCACATAAAACCGATAACTGGGAAATGGTAGGGCAATATCAATTTGATAATGGCTTACGCCCGTCACTGGCGTTCCTGCAATCCAGAGCCAATGATGTTGATGGACTGGGTTCGTTCGACCTTGTGAAATATATTGATGTGGGTTCCTATTACTACTTCAATAAAAATATGTCCGCGTATGTTGACTACAAAATCAATCTGCTAAAAGATGGCAACCCATCGAATCCTAATACAGACAACACCGTGGCGCTCGGCTTAGTCTACGAGTTTTGATAAAACTTGCTGATTAAGACAGTTTAGGGATACCCTCCTTTTCCCAAAACTGTGTCACTGCTTAACCTTTATTATTGTTAATTTATTCTTTTATTATTTCAGGACGCTTCTGGCGTCCTTTTTTATTGACTATTCGTTGACTATTCGACTTCGATCTCGCGAATGCGCATTCTGCTACTGTCATCTATCTGCACTTTGCCTGAATGACAAAAGGGGCAACAGAGTGTGGATGTTTGAGAGGTGAAGGGTTGATTACAGGACAGACACCAACCTTGCGCCGGTGCGATAGTAATATGGAAACGCGCATTGTCAGCAAGGGTATGACGAGCGGCGACGTCCAGGCCAAAATGCAGCGCCGGCACCTCAACACAGGCCATAACGCCAATCTCCAGCCAGACTTGCTTTACCTTGCTGAACTGGTGATTTACTGCCTGTTCCTCCAGCAATTCGATAATATTTTGCGCCAGGGCTAATTCATGCATGGGCCAGCTCCTTCATTCAACAATATTTACGGCGACACAAGGATCAATTACCTGTAACTGTTGCGACCACAATGAGAGTGGAATAGTGGCCAGTTCGCGAGCAATGACGCCGTCAAGTTGGGCGTGACGTGTGGTTGGCGAGATAATACGGTAATCAAGAATATTGCCTGACGTCGTCAGTCTGGCCTGATGAACTAACCATCCTCGCGCGGTTTCCACTACCGCTATTTTCCATTCGCCATCATCAAAACGATTCCAGCGCAGGGTAGGAAGGGCGCTCAAACTTCGGGCGAGCGTAATGCAGCGGGCCAGCAGACGTAGCGCAGTCGTTTTTCCGCTAAGACAACAGGCTGACAGTAGCGGATATTCGATAGCCAGAGGCGAGACATCCAGGGGACCAGGGGTTATTAACGTATGGTCCGGGGACGACGCCATCGGTAGTGTTGGTGTAATGATATTCTGTACTGCCGCCAGCCAGCGGGAGGTTTCAGAACGTTCTTGCAAAAACCAGGCTTCCCAGCCCTTTACGCCAGCGGCAAGCCAGGTCTGAGGATCATCGTCAAAAAAGATTGTGCTTGCCAGCGGGGATAACTCTCCGCGACGTAACAACGCCCATTCTTCAGCGGTTGCCTGTCGGTGGCTAAACAGGGGGAGCCAGTCGGTCAACGCGCGACGGAGCGTTTCTCGCGCCAGCTCTTGTTGTGCGGCCTGCATATCTGGCTTCTCTTCAGGAAACAACAGTAAAGCCGCCGCTGCGCTGTGTGCCTGAGCGCACAACGTAAACAAACGTGAAATAAGCGTCTTCGCGTATACCGGCGTTGCGCCCTGTAACAAACGACTGATCGGCGCCTCCTGCCAGATAATCCGTAGCGGGTGAGAATAGACGGTCAATCTTTGCACGAATTATTACCTTCATCGATCACCATAAACCCGGACTTACTGGTTTCGCAAACCGGACAGCACCAGTAATCAGGTAACTGGCTGAAGGGCACGCCGGGTGGAATTTGCCATACGTCATCGCCCAGCGCAGGGTCGTAAACCCACCAACATACTTTGCACTCCATGCGCACCACTGGCTCATTTTCTGTGACCGGGTATTCTTTCAACCATTCCAACGTATTTTTTAGCCCCGCGTAGGCATCTTCGATATCGTCGATGCCTGCAACGGCGATATCAGGAATGTCCGCTATCTCAATCATATCTTGCAGTAATGTGTTCATATCATTGAAATAATTGACCCGCCATACGCCGGGAAAATGCGTGCTTACAATCCGGCATTTACCATATCCGCGTGAAAAAATAGCGCTACAGCCTTCGCCTAAAAAATGATCCAGATACTCGCGATCGGCATCGTTTACTGGCAACAGCGTTAAGTTAATGATATGCGGCTCTTTTACCGGCTGTTTTACGCGCTCGGCTATTTCATGCGCGATAAAGGCGCCATTCATCAATCCCGCCGGTTGTGGCGGCAATTCTGGCGTAATCGGCGGCTGCGGATGCGTCTGCCAGATGCTCTCCGGGATCGGGCCAATGATAATTTCATCGGCAACCCGTTGCTGGTCAGCGTTATATTCACGTACACGCCAGACGCCCGTAAAAACCGTCTCCTGAATACGCTGTTCTTTTCCATCGGATAATAGTACCCGGGCGGAGATTTCACCTTCGCCGAGCAGTTGATCCAACAAACCGCTATTCTGTTGCTCAGTGGCATTCAGCTTATAGCTCAGGGGAAATGGGAGCGTTGCCACCGGGTTATCCATATCGCGAATAAGCGTAGTCAGGACATGTCTGGCAACACGAAGCTCAGCGGGCAGCGCCTGTTCCGGTAAAACCGGCGTCAGTGGGAGATTAATGCCGGCGGGGATGGGAAGAAAGTTAAAGTCTTCCTCTTCTGGCTGCGAGCCTGGTCCGGCAATATTAACGACTGGAATAGTTCTGGAATGATTCACGTGTGTTACCTTTCATTCTATTGCGTGATAACGGGAATATCCTGACGATAGCCCGGTGTGGTCAGCAATGCGACCACCCGCTGAGAGTATTCTTGCCAGCTATATAATCCCGCCAGACTGCCGACAAAACGGTGCTGGCGAAAGAAAAGCAGCGCCGGATATTTCAGAATGCGATACTCCCGGGCGATCAGTTCACTCTGTTCGCTATCCGCAAATGCCGCGGTATAAGACGTCGCCGGAAATTGCTTGAGGATCTCCGGGATAATGACCCAACTGTCGGCGACTTCCGGATGTTTGTTGGGGTCGCTTTGCAGCAAAACCAGCAGAGTCGGATGCGTATTAATCAACGACGGGAGCGTTTGCGCATCGGTAACCAGAAAGCCTTTATCCGCCAGTGGACAAACAGGATTTTGGGGTGAGATAGTCATTTTTTTAAATGCTCCGGTAATTCAGGCGTGCGAGACAATAAATCGGCAAAACCGGTCAGCGGATCGCTTTGCGTGAGCATGGCCTGTTCCAGTGAGTCCAGCGCCGCCAGTACCTCAGCGGCTTCCGCTTCGTCCATTTCTCGTCGTGCTGCGCCGCCAAATGTCAGCAGCCATGCGCCTGCTAAGGGGGGAGTCACAAGCCGAATATCAACGTCGATAAGCTCGCCGTGTCGGTCGCGGCATTTGGCGAACCACTGACCGGGTGAAATAACCTGCACAGGAACGCCGATACACATTATGATTTCTCTCTCTGTAGCACCCGAATATCGCCGACCCGGCAAGCGCTTTGCGCATCTGGCCGTTCATCTTCGTAGCGTTCCATACACAGGCTGTAATGATTGAGTCTCTCAGTGGGCAAGTCCGTTGAAGAGGCGGTGATACCCCATTGCGCCAGCACTTCCTGCGCGAGATAGACCGCAGGCATCAGTTGCGCCTTTACCTGCGGCGTAAGACTTCCACCATAGTCATCCAGACATTCCGGCTGCACGCCAATCAGCACAATCTCCGATAACTGGCCGCCGGTTAATTGCAGCAATGCCAGCACTTCAGAAAAACTGGTCTGATGTAAACTGAGTTTTTTCGCCGTCAGATAGGCGGGAACCTGTTCATCACGAAACATCGCCAGCGAACCTGGCGCCATACCAAAATCGATAGCATCCATGATTAACAGTTTTTCGGTCTGTTGCAGCCAGGGCAGCAGCGCCAGCCCCTGCGTACCGCCATCAACAACGTCAACTTTCTCGTTATCGGCATACTGTTCAAACAGCTTTTCCGCCGCTCTGACGCCAAACCCTTCATCTGCCCAAAGCAGGTTGCCAAGCCCTAAGATTGTTACTTCTGCCATTGTTATCACCTGAACCAGCGCCAGCCGCTTATCATGACGGAAATCACGCTTTGTCGGCTCATAATGTCTTCACGGATAGCGGTATAAACATGCGCAATGACGAAGGCGATAATGAACCACATGCCCAGCCGGTGCCAGAAATGTAGCGCGAGGCTATCGTTGCCAGTCAGGCGAATCATCCAGCCAAACCATTGATACGCCCAACTGTCTGTTCCAAGTCCTTCGCCATAGAGCGCAAAGCCGCTACACACCATCAGTACGGACATCCAGAAATAGAACATTACCGCCAGTCCCGCTACCGGATTATGTCCATAGTAACGATGGGCCTCTTTTTCGAGGAAAAAATACCAGCGGATTTCGCTGATAACGCCTTTGCGCCAGGCGCGGCGCCAGAACGGAACCAGAAACATCTCCCTGGCGTACTCATTGCCGACACATGCCCAGTAAATACGAAACAGCAGCGCGACAGTAAAAATATACGCCGTGGTAAAATGGATCAGTCGTATCCAGCCCATCCAAAACATAAAGGTCGCTTCACCTTGAATCGATGGCAGGGGGCGGCCAATGAAATATCCTGTAACAGCCAGGACGACAATGGATAACGCTGTGATCCAGTGCCATAAACGGACCGGCGCTTCATAGATATAGTACCCCTGGCTGGTTATTTCTTTGAGATGCATTGAGACCTCCGAATCGTCGTCATCGTACCTGAACCCTGACCAGCTCCCCTCCATGATTATCAATAACATGGGTGGAGCAGGCCAGGCAGGGATCGAAGCTGTGCAGAGTACGTAAAATCTCCAATGGTTGATCGGGAACGGCGAGTTTAGTCCCCATTAACGCCGCTTCGTACGCGCCAATTTGACCTTTATCGTCACGTGGTCCGGCATTCCAGGTTGTCGGTACCACACACTGATAGCTGTCGATTTTCTGATTTTCAATTTTTATCCAGTGCCCCAGCGCGCCGCGCGGCGCCTCGCTGAAACCAACGCCTTTTGCCGATGTAGGCCAGGTATCGGGTTCCCAGAGAGTGACGTTTGCCGTCGCCGTATCGCCGGACTTGAGGTTACGCATCAGACGATCGAAGAAATATTGCAGCGTATTGCCTGCCCATACGGATTCCAGCGCACGCGCGGCAGTACGTCCTAATGTAGAAAAGAGCGCTTCTTTAGGCAGCTTTAATACACTAAGCAGTTGATCCACGGGTTCTTTAAATTCCGGTTTATTTTGATGATATCCAATCAGATAACGCGCCAGCGGACCTACCTCCATCGCATGTCCCTTCCAGCGCGGCGATTTAATCCATGAATATTTAGCGGACTCATCCACCTGTTCGATAAAGGTTTTTGTGCCTTTATAGTGTTCGCCCATGACCAGTTGCGGTTCGGTCAGACCATCCCACGGATGCAGGCCCTTATCGTTATTGCCGTTACCATAGGTATACCAGGAGTGAGTGACAAACTCCTGAATCTCATCGGGGGCGGTTAAATCGACAGGATGAATTTCGTCGAAACGACCGTTAATGATAGCCCCACGCGGAAGCAGAAGATTACTGGCGGAATAATCGTTAGGGTTATCCGGAAACTCGCCATAAGCCAGCAGGTTCATGCTCGATAACCCGCCGCCGATTTTTGCCCAGTCTTTGTAATAACTGGCAATCAGCAAGACGTCCGGAAGATAAACCTGTTCGCAGAACTGGCGAGCTTTTTGGATGATGGAACTGACAAGGTTCAGGCGTTCCATATTCACTGCGCCGACCGCGCCCGTTTCGTCAAGGTTGATGGCGCAAGGAACGCCGCCCACCAGCCAGTTAGGATGCGGGTTTTTACCACCGAAAACGGTGTGAATTTTTACGATCTCTTTTTGAAAATCGAGTGCTTCAAGATAGTGGGCGACCGCCAGCAAATTGGCTTCAGGCGGAAGTTTCATCGCCGGATGTCCCCAGTAGCCATTACGGAAAGGGCCAAGTTGACCGGACTCGATAAACCGCTTCAGTCGATTTTGCAAATCGCGGAAATATCCCGGCGAGGATAGCGGCCATGCGGAAAGGCTTTGCGCGATGGCGGAGGTCTGATGCGGGTCGGCTTTCAGGGCGGCAACCACATCAACCCAGTCCAGCGCGTGCAGATGATAAAAATGCACCAGGTGATCGTGAACGTGTAGCGTAGCCTGCATCATATTACGGATACAGTTTGCGTTGTCCGGAATCGCGATTCCCAGCGCATTTTCTACGGCACGGATTGAGGTCAGAGCGTGTGTACCGGTGCAGACGCCGCAAATGCGTTCAACGAATGCCCAGGCGTCTCGCGGATCGCGACCTTTCAGGATAACCTCCAGGCCGCGCCACATGGTGCCGGTCGACACGGCGTTAGTAATGACATTATTACTGTCGATATTCACTTCGCAGCGCATATGCCCTTCGATGCGAGTAACCGGATCGACCACAATTCGCCGTCCGCTATTGTCCAGCGTAAAACCCTGAGTCTGATAAGGATATGCCATAATTATTTTTTCTCTTCCGGAGCGTTTTCTGATGACGTGTTGTTTTTATTGCGGGCATGTTTTATGGCGCTCACCGTGGCGTGAGCGATGGCGGCAGCGCCCGCGACGCCAGCAACGCCCATTCCGATTTTATCGGCGGTAGCCTCAATGCCGGTTTGCGGAATGCCCGTTGCCCGGCTGTAAAAAGAACCGTAATCCCAGAATCCATCTTCCGAACATCCGAGGCATCCATGACCTGACTGGATAGGAAAAGAAACACCATCATTCCAGCGAACGGTTGAACAGGCGTTATAGGTGGTCGGGCCTTTACAGCCCATCTTGTACAGGCAATACCCTTTTCTGGCGCCTTCGTCATCCCACGCTTCCACAAACTGACCGGCATCGAAATGCGCGCGTCGGTAACATTTGTCATGAATTCGCTGGCCATAAAACATTTTTGGTCGTCCAAGACGATCAAGGGGAGGGATGCGATCAAATGCCAGCATATAGGTGATAACGGCGGACATCACTTCAGGTATAGGTGGGCAGCCTGGCACTTTAATAATGGGTTTATCGGTAATTAATTTGTGAACCGGCGTGGCTTTAGTTGGGTTGGGACGGGCTGCCTGCACGCAGCCCCATGATGCGCAGGACCCCCAGGCGATAATCGCTTTAGCATCCGCGCTGACGCGTTTTAACTTCTCCAGGAACGGCTCACCAGCCAGTATGCAAAACATCCCATCTTCATTCAGCGGCGCGTTACCTTCCACGGCAACGATATAATTTCCTTTGTACTCGCGCATCACATCCGCCAACGCCTGCTCGGCTTGTTGCCCTGCGGCGGCCATAATGGTGTCGTCATAATCCAGGGAAATGAGCGACAGAATGGCATCTTTTGCCAACGGGTGCGCAGAGCGAATGAAAGATTCGGTACAACAGGTACATTCAAGACCATGCAGCCATATCACTGGCGTACGCGGTTTATTCTCCAGGGCATAAGCTATCTGAGGAATCATCGAACTGCTCAGGCCTAAAGACGTTGCGGTAAGGCTGCAAAACTTGAGGAAGCTACGCCTTGTCACGCCGTGTCTACGCATAACTTGATAAAATGTATCTTGTGTTTGCATAACGTTTATCCCAAACCACTATAGTTAGTGTGGGCATCATATGTTGCATTTCTTGTCTTTCTCAACGTGTTTTAGTAGCAATTATGTTTCTAATTCGTAACAACCGATTACATGTGTGCTACTCACATTACTCAAAAACATAAATTAATTTAATGTTATTGGTGATGTGGAGTAAATATAGCGTTGTGATGGTATCTCTTAATGTTGATAAGAAACCGTGTTTTTTATTTATAACATGATGGGATTTTTTTAAATGGTCACACGGATAACGCGTTTCATATTAGTTCGCTGTGTTTAACTCTCCTTTAAACCCGTCAGTTAAATTTATTAGCTTGTAAAATAAGATCACAATTAATTACGTGCTGCATAACCATTGATAGGTTTAATTTAATATATTCATCCAATCCATTTTACAAACAAGGAGAGCATGATGAAAAAAAGTAAAGCAATGTTATTTATCGCTCCGGCGCTGTTTTCATACGCCCTGGCTGCACAGGCCTGCACAACCCTTGCTATTCAGGATAAACAAGGCGATGTTTTTCATGGACGTACGCTGGAATATATGCAGGATTTACCCTCATGGTTAACGTATTATCCGGCGGGAACGCAGTTTGATAAAAAAACGCCGGATGGCAGTCAGGGAGTGAGCTATCAGGCGAAATATCCGATACTGGCCATTACTTCCACCATCACTGATGGCGATAGCAGAGACATACTTGAAGGCATGAATAGCGCGGGATTGTCATTTAGTGAAAACATGATCATGAATGCGCAGTTGCCGCCATTGCCCGCGAGTGAATATAAACAGGCAATTCCTGTCACCTCGTTGGGAGAATGGGCGCTGGCCCGTTTTGCTACTGTCGGCGAGGTAAAACAGGCAATAAAAGAGGGTAAATTCTGGTCACCGGAACTGCATCGGTTTGGCGATCTGAAATCGCCATTTCATTATGCGTTTTACGACAAGAAAGGAGGAAGCATTGTCGTTGAAGTGGAAAATGGCAAATTCCATGTCTATGACAATCCCACTCGCGTGATGACAAATGGTCCCGCATTCCCCTGGCATCTGACAAATCTGAATAACTATACGCAATTAACCAATGTGGACCGCTCTTCAGGCACACTGGGCGGGATAAAAGTGATGCAGCCTGATAGCGGGATTGCTATTGCAGACTTGCCATCGTCCGATACGTCGGTTTCCCGTTTTATACGCGGCGTTTATTACACCACATATGCGCCGCAAGCGACATCCGCCCACGATGCAATGAATACGCTTGCGCATATTATGAGCCGTTTCGATCGTCCGAAAAATATTACGGTTGATTATATGGGGAGTGAAGGGGAAGGCAACGCCACCCGCAAACCGGTCTCAGAATATACGGTTTGGACAACGCTGTCTGACTTAACGCACGGTGAGATGATGGTGCGCGGCTACAATGATATCAACTATAAAACCTGGTCTCTTTCTCAGTTTAAGAACGCGACTGCGCCCGTGTTCGAGAAAATCAACGTCAAAGGATAAATCGCTCGTCTCGGTTTAGGTTCCCCGGTAGTCTCAGCGAAGGTAATGGAGACTACCGGCGGTTGCTTCTCTTTATCATGCACGGTAATTAATTATCACGATCACCAGCGCCAGGATGGTATGCTAAATCCATTCAAAATCCCCTGGATATGGATTGGAGGGCGCATGGTTATACCTGAGGTCAGGCAGGAGAGGCTCTATCAGAAGATAGCCAACCTCATCATTAAGCTGATCAATGATAATATTTTTCCCCCGGGAACTTTTTTACCGCCAGAACGCGAACTGGCAAAACAGCTTGGCGTGAGCCGCGCCTCCTTGCGAGAAGCCCTTATTGTACTGGAGATCTCCGGATGGATCGTGATTCAGTCCGGTAATGGGGTTATCGTTTCAGATAAAAAACACCTTGCCAGCGACTATACCATCGAAGAAATTCTCTCTACTCGCGAGCTGGTCGATAGCCATTGTGCGCGCTTAGCCGCACAAAACGATAACGTTGACGTCATCAACCAAATAGAGGCGATTTATCATCGTATGGATCAAGCCATTAACGATAATAACGTCCACGGCTTTTACTCGCTGGATAAAGAATTTCACCTTGCGATCTCTGAGGCCAGCCGTAACCGGGTGTTGTTCGATATGTCCCGTATGTTATGGGAACAACGGATTAATATCCCTTATGCCGGGCTTGATGAGCAGTCTGGAGACAGAAATGTTTTACTTAATCTCAACAAACAACATAAAGCGATAGTGGATGCGATGCGCCAGTCTGATGCTGACAGCGCCTATGAGGGATCGCTGGAACATTTACGCTATGTGAGAAAGATTGTCGGCGGCTAAGTTTGTCGATGAATAACACCGCATGGCGGTCATGCCATGCGGTAGAACTCGACGTAAATCAATGGAAAACAGCATTAATCTTTAAGTAGCGCTCCGGATAGCGATCAAGTTCTTTAACTGCATCAGGGATCTCATCAAGATTGACGACCTTACTGACAACATCTTGCGGATTAATCTCCAGCGTAGACAGCATACGTAATGCCTCATCAAATTCACCGGCACTGGTGCGGGAGCCGCGTAAATCCAGTTCTTTATAGGTGATCAGGTTCGTCGGCAGCGACGTTTCCTGTTTTGGCCATCCGGTAAACGAAATACGACCAGCAAACGATGCTAAATCAAGCGTATTTCGAATAGCGCTATTTGCGCCGGAAGCTTCTATCACGACCTGCGCCATGGTGCCGTGGGTGATATTTTTAATAGCGTCGATAACCTGATCGTCAGCGGCGTTCAGCACATAAGGAACGCCAAGCTTTTGCGCATAGCGTAGCCTTTCTTCCACAATATCGATCAGAATAGGCGTTGCCTTGTAATGTCGCGCGCTTAATGCCGCCATAAGACCAATGGCCCCCGCGCCGATGATGGCAACATATTCCCCGGCCTTAACGTTTGCCCGGTGCAGCGCGTGCAGAGCGATGGTCAGCGGTTCTGCCAGCGGCGCCATTTCAGAAGGCACGTTATCTGGTATTTTATGAATTAAATGTGCGGGATGAGTCACCACCTCCTGCATTGCGCCATCGACATGCACGCCAATGACGTTTAAATTTTCACAACAGTTAGTTCTGCCGACAGAGCAAGGGTAGCAGTGACCACAATAAATATAGGGGTCAACAATCACGCGGTCGCCTTTTTTAATATTGTCCGGCATTCCGGTGCCTTCCTGAAGAACAATTCCGGTCACTTCATGCCCGATAATTCTTGGGTAAGTAACAAGTGGGTTCGTTCCACGAAAAGCCCCGATATCCGATCCGCAAATGCCTGCGGCATCAACCTTAATTAATACTTCATTTTCTTTCTTATGGGGATAATCTACCCAGCGGGTTTCAACTTCACCAGGCTTATTAATGAACACAGCTTTGACTTTCATTGGCTTTGAATCCTTTACTTTTTACAAACACGAAGACCAACAGGCTTGAAACGATAGCGATAGCACCAGCCAGATAGAACGCATAGTCATATTTACCGCTAAATTGAACGATAAAACCGGTGACAAGCGGACCGATAATGCCAGATATATTAGCCAGGCCATGCATGGCTCCGCCGACGCTCCCTACCTTATCTTTATGAACAACATCCTGAATAACCGCCCAATAAATTGGGCCCGTTAAATAGAGCAGGAAGAGGGAAACTGACATGAGCGTAATTGCGCTACCAATAGTGCTAACGGTACCGGAAACGGCAACACATACCGCCGCGCCTGCCAGGCATACGCCCAGAATAAGTCGACGTGAGAGCAGAGCATTACCGGTAATCCGATAAATTACATCAGAACAGACGCCGCCGAGCACCATACCAATGGCGCCGATGACCCAGGGAATTACCGTGGCGATACTAATTTCTTTAATATCGAGATGTAACGAATGGTTCAGGTAACTTGGGAACCAGGTCAGGAAGAAAAAAAGAATATAGTTGTAGCTGAAAAAAGCCAGAGTTGTCGCCCACACCATTGGTTGTTTCATGTAATAGCCGAGTGAAGGTGTAGCCCGGCCATCATCAGATAAAATAACATCCTCATGATTTTCAAAATCAATGCGTTCTTCCGGCGCCAGGCGTTTACTCATTGTTGGCTTATCGCTAACGATAAAGTACCACAGTAGTACCCAGACCAGGCCAAATAAGAAAATAATGCCAAATGCGGGGCGCCAGCCTAAGGATAACGCCAACAGGCCCACTATCGGCCCGGACACCGCGCCGCCGAGCGGGGAACCGGCGCTAAAAATTCCGATCGCCGTGGCAGACTCCTTTCGGGAAATCCAGTTATTGATGATTTTATTTCCGGCAGCGCTGACCGGTCCTTCAGCCATACCGAAAAGAACGCGCACGATAAGCATTGTCCACAATCCGGTGACTAAACCAGTTAAGCCACAAAATACAGACCATAGTAACGCTGCGATGAGAAAAACCGTTTTTGGCCCAACTTTATCGCTGGCCCAGCCACCAATAAAATTAAACAGGGCGTATCCGATAAAAAATGCGCTGAAGATCATTCCCATCTCCGCGGCGTTAAATCCTAACTCCTTTTCGATCAAGGGGGCAGTTATCGACAATGCTGAACGATCCATATAGTTGAGCATGTAAACTATAAATAGAAGAAAAACGATAAGCCATCCCATTGTTTTTCTTTTCATGATTAATCCTCTTATTGTGGTCTAGCGGCCTGACCACAATATTTTAAGGTTATTTTCAAATCACCTCTCTTGTGGTTAGAACGTGATCAATATAACAAAAATTTATCGCAGAGGATTTTTATCCATCGCAAGCGTGATGGATAAAATTATTTAAAATCAGACAATTACTTGAAAATTCAATCGGGGATATCGTTTTCCCCTAATCCACGCCCCGGTAACGTTTGACATGCGGCGTTAACGGAAGGTGGTGCTGTCTGGGGGTATTTTTCATCGGGCGTAATATAAACCTGACTCGTGGCGACATAGCCATCATTAAAAGTGGCTTCGATATAGGTAGCTTCCCAACCTGTCTTCGGTTCATTTAACGTAATACTGATCTTATTGTTGGCGGGAATATCTATTGTAAGCGGCTGATAGCGGATGCCACAGGCATAACGGAAATCACGCGCATTTGGATTGTTGGCTGTCCAGCGAACGACTTTTACCGGCGCTTCTGAGAAATAGACCGTAAGAAGATGGTGGTGAATAAGGCCGATCAACTGTGGTAATGTTTTTTTACTTTGAAACCTATTAATAAATGGAACGAGGCTTTCTTCAGCGAACTGGTTAATTGAGTAGTGGTTCATATTAGGCACTATACGTAATGATTTTACGCCAGGAAGTTTGCTATAATAAAAGCGAGTATTGTCTGGTACGAAAAAATCATCGCCGCTTGCATTAATAATATATTTCGGTATTGCAAGGCGGGGTTGATAAATAGTGTTGAGATATCTTAACGGATCTATTATTTGCCTTAGCTGGGTAAATGTGGGGGATTTTATTTTCTCATCTATGCCTTGCTGGTAGTAGGGGTAGAATGTAATGGGCCAATTTCCACCGTATGATTGATAAATATGCTCAAGTGAAGCATCAATATCAAGTAGATCAATGGCGAAGGGAACAATTGCTTCAACATCAGGATCGGCAATAGCTGACAACCAGGTAGTCCACCCACGCTTTGAAATACCTGTAATGATAAAGGAATTTATATTCCATTGCGTTAACTCCTTTTTTGCTAATCTCATCGCTTGCGATAGGGCAGTGACCATAGGAATATTTAAGGGCATTAACTCACGTTGCTCCGGCGCTTCCATAAATAATGCCCAGCTTCGGGAAACGCTCTCGTCCTCTTTCAGTGGTTTTTTATCATCCTGAAAGGTTAAATATTGGTTAGGTATATCACTCACTGATATTACGATGGTATTCGTTTCACGGGCGATGCTTGCCAGTGTTTCCTGGGGGAAATCACCGGGTTTACCAGTGATTTGTACGCCTTTATCATAATTAATTCCGTTGTTTACAACCACCAAAGCATGGTGCTCTTTTGCCGTTTCAGGGATATAAATATCAACGTTATGTCGCCATTGCGCAGGGGTTACCATGTCATCTGGCGACCAGTGTTGCGATAATAATTCATAGTGTCTGACTACAACCTGTGCTAATGGAGCTGTACTAATCAAGGTATATTTTAGCGATGTGCCTGAAATCTTCTCCCGGTAGTCGGGGAGAACATGAGACAAATCACACTCCGGGCTGTTTCGACAAAAGAAGATGTTGTTATGAAGTAGTGTATAAACTTTTGTAGAAATAAAAAACAGTACGATAACAACGAGATATATTTTTTTCATGCTTTCCCCGCGCTTTACAAGGGCAAATGCCAACCAGCATAATTTCCATAAATACCTCTTAAACATTCAATATAAGTACAATACTTTTGATAAATAAGGGAAGAAGGGAGTAATAATGCTTGTGACGTTGTCACATTATTCTGTTTCTGGTTTCGCTATTAGCACTGAACTTTTTGAAAGGTAAATCATTGCCGTCACCAGACCAATAATGGCGACAGAGATAGCTATACCGATCCAGACACCATACAGGGCATAACCCAGGACAAATCCGCCCAATACGGGGGATATAAAATCAGCGATTGCGATTAATGCCTGCGCCGTTCCGATGACGATACCTTGTCGGGCAGGCGATACATGGACGGACAAGGCGGCAAGATAAGTGGGTTTGGCTAGCGCATCAGCGATACTAATACAAACGATAGCAAAAATAAGCACTGGTATGGTCGTGGCGATACCCGCAGTGAGAAATCCAGTACAAAGAAGGGCGAAGATTAGAATAATTAGCTTTCGCTCCGAAAAATATTGGCTCACCCAACCTAACAGAAATAGCTGAACGAAAATATTAATAACCCCGTCCGCCATTAACAGGTAGCTTAACGCTTTTGGCCCAAAGGGAAGCCCATTCCAGATGAAGGTGTCAGAAAGAAAAACAGGTAATTGTGAAGAGTACATGCCATAGGCGAAGAAATGACAAAGCATTACGATGATTAAGACGCGAAGGACTGGCATCTTTAAAATAGCGCGGGCAGAGAACGCCGCTATTTTATCTGCGGTACGTGATGTTGTGGACGGGTCTTTTAACCCCCAAATCGCGACCAGGGCAGACCCAAGGACAAGTATAAAGGCGGCGTAGATCGGCGCGCTCAGACTGATACGCGATAGCCACCCTGAAACGCCTGCCCCGACAATACCGCCTAAACCAATGCAGCCTGTGAGGATACCGATTGCCTGGCGCCGATTTCTGACGTGCGTACAATCGGCAATATAAGCTGCGGCGGCTGACAAATTCCCGGCGCTAATGCCAAAAAGCGTGCGGGCGAGCAGGATAAACAGGATACATTGCGCGTTGGCGAGTAATAGTAAACTTATCGCCGCAATAGCCAGCGTGACAATCAGTATTCGCTTGCGGCCAACGCGATCGGAAAGGTGGCCAATCAGGGGCGCTGCACAAAATTGGCTAAAAGCCTCAGTGGCGATGATGATTCCAATGATAAGCGGCGAACCGCCCATCTCGCGGATATAAAAAGGCAGTACCGACATCACTGCCGCTGTACTGGCGGCGTAAAGGCCGACAAGCAGGAAAACAGGCAAAATACGCCGCTTGTTGAGCGGGGTGATAGTTTCGCTGTCGGTGTTCTCATAGACATTAGTATTCATCTTTAATCCCTATGGCAAAACGAGAGAGATAATTTTCAATATCGTTGCTCTGTTTGCCGTGAAAGAATGCGCCGACATAGCCATCGGGTCGGATCAGCACGCATTGACCCGGCGCCAGATGATAGGACTCCCGGAAGTGCCCCAGGGTATCGATGAGCTCGTCCTGCTCGCCAATGTGATGAATACGCAGACCTCGCCGCGCATCGATGACCTTACCGTGGGTTTCGTAGGCCAACAGATTCCAGTCCGGACCTTGTAGTAACTGAAATAATCGTAATGATTGGCCGCCGGCGCCCAAAAGAGGAGCATCCGGCGCTCTTTCTCCCGCTTGTAACCCATGCTGACGTTCGGGCAACGTGTGGGCTAAGGGGGAGTTGGTATACTGGATGTCAAGTTGTTGAACGTCGCGTTCTCGTTTGATGCCGCCCTGTTTTTGAGAGTCAAGTAATCGGGTGGAAAGGTGGAGCAGTGATTCGGCTACCGGGCGGCGTTCCTGTTCATAGCTATCGAGAAGCTCTTCTCCTGCGCCCCGCAGCGAGGCTGCCATTTTCCATCCCAGGTTATAGGCATCCTGGATGCTGGTATTTAACCCTTGTCCACCCGTCGGCGGATGCACATGAGCGGCATCACCGGCTAAAAATACCTTACCCACACGGTAATGTTCCGCTATGCGCGCATTCATCTGGTACTTCGATACCCAGGGAATCGAATGGATGCGAACATCCGTCCGCCCGATTCGCTCAGTAAGAAAAGCCGTGAGCACGTCGGCTGAGAAATTCTGCGAGTCGTCCGGGGCCAACAACGCCTGGATTTGAAAGAGCTGCGTGCCGGCGAGAGGGCAAATCGTTATCATCCGCGCCATATCGCCATCGTTAAAATGGTGCCATACATCCCGGTTCAGACCGGAAAGTGAAGCGTCAGCCACAAGCGCATGGATTCCCAACGTACGGCCGGGGAAGCTGACGCCTAATTTTTTTCTGACAAAGCTTCCGCCGCCATCCGCGCCTATCAAATAATGCGCGATGATGACCTCTTCTCCAGCCGGCCCGGCAACATACGCGGTGACCGTGCGTGGGGTTTGCGCAAAATGTCGTAACTCGCAGCCGAACTCCACCCGATGTCCCCATGCTTTTAATTGCTCCCGCATAATCGTTTCTGTCACGTTCTGTGGAACCATCAATGGCAGATGGTAGGGTTCGGCGTGGGTCGGTTTTGTATGATGCGCAATATCTGAATCTACATAGCTTCCGTCGTGACGGTAGGTTCGTAATCGGGGATAGAGCCCGCCGGCGGCGACCACTTTATTGAGTATTCCAAGATCCTCGAAGATTTCTTGCGTTCGCGGCTGAATACCTTTACCGCGGGAGCCGATAAAAGGCGTCGTTCTTTTCTCAATCAGGCGAAATGAGACCCCGTGACGCGCCAGTTCGATGGCTAAAGTAAGCCCGGTAACGCCAGCGCCGCAGATCAGTACATCTGTAGTGGTGTATCTTGTCATCGTCTCTCCGATATGTGTATTATGCACATAAGAGGAGACATGCTATGTCAGAAAATAAAAATGTGCAAGATACACATATTTCCGAGCAAATGAAGGCGCTTCACGGTGCGTTGATTCGCGTGGTGAGCGCGCTTAACCGGCCTCGTAATGATGAGAAATTAATTGCAGAGGCGGGGATTCAACTCGATCGTGCGCTATTTTCGATCCTTATTAGTATCGAACGTTTAGGGCCGATTGGCGTTGTTGAGTTAGCCGAACGTGCTGGTCGTGATTATACGACGGTAAGCCGACAGGTCGCCAAACTGGAGAAGCTGGGGTTGATAATACGGCAGCATAATGCCATCGATCGTCGTATACGCGAGGCCGTTATCTCCCGGACAGGAAAGGCGTTGACGGAGCGTATAGACGCTGCGCGAGAGCAAATGGGCAAAGTTGTTTTTAAAGACTGGCCTCAGGATGAACTTGATGTCTTTGTTCGGTTAATGCAAAAGTTTGCCGATGCAATGGATAGCGATGCTTCAATGCCGGAATAAGCAAAAGAAAAGGGCGGTCAAATCCGATCGTCCAGCTTAATATCGATATCTGACATTGATTAAATAGCCAGCAAAGTAAATATAACAACAACATTTATCGAGTTAATTTTCACCCTTTGAAAGCCCAACGTATACTGCAGAATACGGCTATATAACAATCGCCGTATCAATGGTTTTTCAAAGGGTAAATATATGCTTACCGAAAAATATGATTTTCGCATTACCGATCAGATGACTATCCCACTCAGACCTCATTGGATAGCCAATGATTCATACAGGGAAAAGTGTAAAATGCTTGTCCTCAACCGGAGTAAAGGGGAAATTCATAAGGTAGACTTTAGTAAAGTAACAGATTATATCAAAGAAGGTGATGTAATCTGTTTTAACGACAGTACTATAATAAACCATATGTTTATCTGTAAAACAAGATGGAATAGATTAATTAAAATTGTTTTAGAGGGGTTTTTACCAAATAATAGAGTAATTATTTCCGGACTTTTAAAAGAAAGGCTTAACGCGTATGATGTTTTCTATTTGGTTGATAACCCTGAAATTTCCATTAAGGTAGAGCAAAAGTTTAGCGAAGAGAGCCAGTACCGAGCCGTCGTAGAAAATCATGAGGCCTTAATTTGCTATTTAGCCAGTCATGGTGAGCGTCTTGATGAGTATGTGGATTCCAGCTTATTTTATAAATATCCAGATGCTTACCGTTCCGTTTTTTCTAAAAAGTATGGTTCTTTGGAAATACCTTCTGCCGGCATTCATTTTACCTGGGATCTTATCCAAAGAATCAAAGATAAAGGTGGGTTAATATCTTTTATTACTTTACATGTTGCATCAACAGAAATGTTGTCCAACAGAAAAATACAAACAAAATGTGTAGAGGAAGTGACTATCAACGAAGAATACTACGAGGTTCCGCAAGCAACAGCGGATATCATTAATACTGCGAAGCAAAATGGCGGACGTATTTTTGCCGTAGGAACTACCGTTACACGATGCCTGGAGTCCGCGTATTCGAGGGAGCACAATTGCCTCAAAGCAAGTTCTGGCTGGACTGCGCTTTATATACATCCAGGCTACCAACTGAAAGTGGTTGACTGCCTGCTAACGAACTTACATCAGCCAAAAACGACGCATATGGTGTTAACCGGTCAATTTGCTGGGGTTGATCTACTCATGAAGGCCTATGCCTCAGAACATATCCAGTCATGTAAGTTCGATATGTTTGGTGATTGCATGTTAATCATACAGGATGAAGGGCAGGGATGAATAAAATAAAACCGGTACACATAATGCTACCGGTTTTACCGAGAATAAGCATCAGGGGATTCGGGCAATAACCTTTATTTCGAAATCAAAGCCGGCCAGCCAGGTAACGCCAACAGCGGTCCAGTTAGGATAAGGGGGATGGGCAAATATCTCCTGTTTCACCGCCATAACGTCGTTAAGTTGTTGCTCTGGATCGGTATGGAATGTGGTGACATCCACTATGTCATCGAATGTGCATCCTGCTGCAGTCAGTGTTGCTTTCAGGTTTTCAAAAGCAAGCCTCACTTGTTTTTGAAAATCAGGCTCCGGCGTGCCGTCTGTGTGACTGCCTACCATACACAACGTAGGCCATAGTTTCATATACGTGACATATGTCAAGGTGCAGTCACATAAAAGAACTGAGCCTGTTTGTCGTATCGCTTGACGGGGAAAGAGAGCATTTCCTGAGTGATTAGCTTCTGTGTTGTGTCACTTTGTAGACGGCATCATTTTCACGCTTTCCAACACCAATGACAGTTACCGTGATAATTTCATCTTCGACGCTGTACACCAGTCTGTATCCTGCACCACGCAGCTTAATTTTGTACTGATCCTTTCTTCCATGTAATTGAGAAGCCGGAACCCGAGGGTTTTCAAGCCGTTCCCTTAGCTTTTTTTTAAACTGTTCCTGTATGGTATGACCCAGTTTTTTCCACTCTTTTAGTGCTGATTCGTTAAATGCCAGCTTATAAGTCATCAATGTTGACCTCAATGACGCGTTCATTCGCACGCTCATCGATAATACGACCGAGTTCTTCATCCTCAAGAATATCCATAAGATGAGCATAAAGTGCCGGAGGCACACAGTAGAAAGCCGGTTCATTACGGTTAAGAATGGCAACTGGAGCGCCATCTCCGGCATTGAAAGTTCCCATTGGATCACGTTTCAGTTCTGTAATGCTTGCTGCAGTAGTCGTTAAAATTTGAAATGCCATAATTTACCTCCTGGTTGATGACTAAATATAGCACCTTTAATAGTACTAATAAAAGCATCCTTCACGAAGGGGATTCAGCGCCAGCCCGGTCAGTGATGCGGGCAGCTGACGGTTTTTTCAAGGCTAAGTTCAGATGTCCAGAACCTCGCTTGTGACCACTGAAACCGGCGTTAATAACTCGCCAACCCTTATCAAGCGTGATGTAACAACCGAAGTCAGCCTTGCAGATGGTGATATTATTTTACTTGGTGGCCTTGCTGAACAGTCGGATGGATTATTCTGGCCTCTGACGTGTCGCAGGCAGGGATTACAACCGTATTGCCAGAGATATGGTAAGTGATGCTCTTGAACAGCGGATTTATGAACTGGTAAGAAGCCATGATGGAATTTACCTCTTTAAGAAAAAAGAACTGACACCGTCAACAGATTTGGATTCAGATTTACGGTTAGAAGATGATGAAGCACTGGCATTGATGGATGATTTTTTTACGACATTCAATGTAGATAAAGGGAATTTCTCGATCACAACATACTATCCGCCAGAACCACCGCTAAAGCATTTGCTTAATCCGTTTCGCAAAAACGATATTCCTCAGGTGCCGGAGTTCACGATAGGTATGCTCATTGCGTCTGCCAGGTCTGGTCGCTGGTTGTATACTGATTCACGCTGGGGGACTGCTTTTCGCCCTCTGCCATTCTAATGCGCATAATGTATATTATGTTAAATGCACCAGAACATTTAAAAGACATGTTAAGGCGGCTGGATTCGTGCATGTCAAAAAACTTCTGGCCCATAAGTTTGATCCCTTCCCTGCCGTGACGCTGAGCGAATTCTGTTGATTTGCACCCGCTATTCCTGCACACGATTTCACGCAGCACACGCCGCTCAGGCATAAAAAAACCGGCTATTGTGTTCGGTTCGTCATTGTCAGTGTGTCAGTCCAGGATGAAATCGTCGCGCAGCGTATCAGCGAGCGCCCACGGCATTTCAGACGTAAAACTCTTTTCATCAAGGCCTGTTTCACGCGCTGCAGATAACACGGCATCGCCGTAGGACTCAACAGCCATTTCCGACAGTTCCCGTTTTAATGACGGGCTTTTTTCCATGCGCTGACATGGGCTAAAAAATCAATGGGAACCTCATTTCATGAGGTTTGATTATTCACTGTCTGCCAATATCTTGCATTCACACTCGCCACCTACACCGGCGGCGGTCAAACATAATCGGTTCGTATATTAACGTCGCGCCTGGCATGACCTGCACATGCGTAACCGTATCGCCTGGCCTGTTTGTTTTTGTATACGACGCCGCCGAACATCCAAAAAGGTTGCGAAGAATTGGTAGCGATTTTACAAATGACATGTCTTACCTCAACCACCCGGTAAAAGTCATATATCGATAGCAGTATGTTACTCCAGATAAAACAATCAGCTCAGAAAGGGATATGTTCCAGCAGACAGGAATGTTATAAGGAGCTTCCCCCTTCGACACAAATAATGGTTGAGGACTAAGAACAGATGCAGCTGAATATGCTGGAAGCCATGAATATTTATGTCAATGTGGTAGAGCAAGGGAGCTTTATCCGCGCGGCGGAGGTGCTTGAACTGCACCGCCCTGCTGTTACCCGCGCCGTTCAGAATCTGGAACATGATCTGGGCGTTAAGCTCCTGCATCGTACAACACGACAGGTCAGTATGACGGATGAAGGGGAAGAGTTTTACCAGCGTTGCCTGTCGCTCTTAAGTGAGCTGGACGACGTCCGGCGATTATTTTCCCGCACGCAACCGCCGAAAGGTCGCCTGCGCCTTGACGTCCCTATTACACTCGCCCGGGCAGTCATCATTCCGGCTCTTGGAGATTTTCAGAACCGATACCCGGATATTGAGATTGTACTTGGTACGTCCGATCGCAAGATTGATTTGATTGCCGAGCGTGTGGACTGCGTCATCCGACTTGGTGAGCTTAATGACTCCAGTTTTGTTGCCAGACGTCTGGGAACGGCAGCCATGGTGACCTGTGCTGCGCCATCTTATCTTGCGAAGCATGGCACGCCGCACTCTATCGATGAGCTGATGACGTCCCACCGGGCTGTAAATTTTTTCAGTAATCACAGCCTGCAGATAATGGAGTGGAAATTCACGGTTGATGGCAGTATTGCGTCAATAAAAGTTCCCTCCAGCATCCTGGTAGACAATTCAGAAGCGTTTCTTTCATGTGGGCTGGCGGGGTTGGGGATTCTACACGGATTGCGTCCGTCGCTTGCACCCTTTATTGCCAGTGGAGAGCTGACAGAGATCCTCACTGATTTCCCGCCCCCGCCAAAACCGGTTTCACTGCTTTACCCGGATCGTCGGTATCTGGCACCTAAAGTTCGTGTATTCATCGACTGGCTGTGCGAGGTTTTTGGTCCGGATGCACATCTCTGATAACGCTCTTTCGTGCATATCCGACCTGGCTATTGTTACTTTATCAGTAATTCTGTTTTAAAGATTGGATAGTTTTTCGTAACAATAAAGAGGCTTAAGATCTTCTTCAGATTAATTAACTACCACAGTCGCCTAAAAGGCTGGCTGAAAATTTGTTCGAAGGAGATCACGTCATGAAGTACAACCGTATCTGCCAGATTCTGGGTATCGAAAAACCTGTTATACAAGGCCCATTGTCCTGGCTTACCGATGCAAGACTGGTTGCAGCCGTAAGCAACGCCGGTGGTTTGGGTGTGCTTGGCCCAAATGCGGGCTTAACAGCGGAAACTGCTGTATCAACGCCTGAAGAAACAGCAGAAAAAATGCGTGAAGAAATTCGTAAAACCAAAAAACTTACCGAAAAACCATTCGGGGTGAACCTTATTCCAACCCCTGAAAACGACATCTGGACTCCGCCTATCCTACAGGTAATAAAGGAAGAGGGAGTAAAAGCTGTTGTTTATACCGGTTACGGAGAAGGAGCTATTATCACTTCGCTGTTTAATGAACTAAAAGCGTCGGGTATTGCAATTATTTACCGCGATATTAATCCGACACCTGAAAATACACGTTTAGCGGAAAAAGCCGGCGCCGACATTATTGTTGCAACAGGTTTTGATGAAGGTGGCACATTGCCTGGCACCGCTCTTGGCACCTTTTCGATCGTGCCGCTGATTGCGGACTCGGTGAAGAGTGTTCCCGTCATGGCTGCAGGCGGGATTACCGATAGCCGTACCGCCCGTGCTGCCCATGCGCTGGGAGCAGAGGGTGTCTTTGCTGGTTCGGTGTTTATTGGGACAGAAGAAAGTCGTGTACCACAGTCAGTAAAGGATAAAATCATTAATGCTAACGGCCTGGATTTGCTGCTTTTCCGTACCCTGCCAGATTACTACCGCTCACTTCCTGGCAAGCTGGCTGACAAGCTCGTGTCGATGGATAAAGCTGGTGCAAGCAATGAAGAACTGGCCCAGACGATGGGAGGTTTACGCGGGTTGCGTATCGGCATGCTGGAAGGTAATACAGATGAAGGATACATTGCGCTGGGCACGGGCATTGGAAATATCCGCAGCATCAAGAGCGTAGCTGAGGTCGTGAACGAGCTGGCCATTTGTTAAGGGCAGAACACTGCAAAAATAATCGAACTTTGCGAAACGGCCTGGCGCGCAGCGGCCCTCTGACACAAGATGTGGTAGTGTTTTCAGACATTGAAACGCCATAGGCTGTATTCCTCCCCTACCCTGTGACTACCGGCTCACCACCGGACAAGCCGCTGTGCTTATCAGCAAAGCCGAAATGATTGTTTGAGTAACTTTACGACAATTGCTTCAAAAACTGACTTCCGCTACCAGACGGTATACACAGTATGACTATTTCTTTTTATATGCCCCATACAAAAGCGATACGGGTGTTTTTTCTAATATCTGGATTTCATTTTTATGTGCTTTATGTTCACTAAAAATATCTGCCAGACTTTTACCTCCAAAGGCCAGGCCAATTCCCGTTGCTGCTGCTGAAAGTAATGTCAATTGCGGCATGGCAAGTGAAGCTATACCTAACGTGGCTGTTCCTGCAAAAATTAATCCAGATGAGATCTTTTTTTTCTTTGAATTCTTAATGGCTGATTCATGCGACTTTCCATACTCTTCGACCACATTGATTAAATGTTTTGAAAAATTATTTGCCGCATCTTGCATTTGATCTGGTGTTTTTCCTTGCAAGTCATGCCTCGAGATTCTTAGTTCATGCCTTAAGGATTCCAGTTGACCTCTTTCTCTAATCTTTTTTAATTCCAGATCGGAAAGCGCAGTAAGGAATTTTACTTCCGCGGCTGAAAGGCCCATTGTAATCGCTTGCTCTTCAGAAGAAAGAGGATTTAATTTACCATAATCCTTGACCAACTGCTCCGTAGTCCATTCATGTAAAAACATATGGTTACTATAAATAACTGGATCAATGCCTAATAGTGTTGCCGATAATTGAGTTGATCGCTGTGCATAAATTGCACCTTCAACCTTACCCAGTAAGGTTCCTATAGCTGACGGCAGATCGTAATCCAGAAGATCTACCTCTCTTGTTGTAAAACTCTTTAAATCTGTATCGTAAACCCAGACTTCTTTTTCGATGTTATTGAAATTATTAAGCAATGTTTTTAATAATTCTTTATTTATTAGGATCTTCTGGAATGTTTCTTCATTTCTCCCAAAGTGCTCAAGAAACGCTAAATAAGTAGCGTAATCCATTTTTCTATCTTTAAAAAAGAGCTGACTTAGAAAAGCGGCAGATTGTTCATGATTGCGTTCTTTATCAAAATCTAGTAATTCAGGAACGATTAGAAAAATTGGATAATCATCATCAATAGTCATAAATGGGATGGCGCGAAATAGATTGGAAACATGTTCAAGTAATACCAACCTGCGCATGCGGACATAACTATTATCTGGTGGCAATGACAAAAATGAATGCAGAGAGCTAAGAGAAGGAAAATGTAATGGATCAACCATTATGATGCTATCAAAATAAATTCCCAGAGATCTAAGGTGATTAGATATGTTATAACCAAACCGTTGAATCGGAAGTAATAATCGATAACTTTTAGACGCCCGCACTTCTGTTATAAGCGCCGCAGCGTGAGTATCCCAAAATTTATTTAGCAACACCATTAGGTTTGTAAGTTGATTATCTAACTCGGGAGAGCTAATTAGCTCTTTCAGGATGAATCTACGTAATTCTTTCAGTTCTAAATTTCTAAATGCATATTTATATTTTTCAGAAAAAGCGTTTTCCATCAATAAAACATATTCATTCTGTATGCTTTTTGTAATACTACTCATCATCTATCTCCGAACCACCACGCAACGATTTCCCAGTGTAGTGGTTCTTATCATGTGTATATTGTTAGTCATGTTATCGTAGAAAATTCAGTGGTCAATAACTCATTGAGGTAGCTACTAAAATTTGCAGTTACCAGGATTTAGGATGATTTTAAAAATGTTTATAAATTCAGGCTGCGCCGCAGCGATTGCACTGATTTCCACGTAACATGATAATCAATGGCTTTGATACCCTTTAAACGAACAAATATGAGCTTAACATGGCGACAATAAAGGATGTTGCATCCATGGCCGGTGTATCAACCGCGACTGTATCACGCGTCATTAACCAGACCGCGTGGGTTGAACCCGTCACGCGCGAACGTGTAGAGAAAGCCATGCGCGATCTCAATTATCGCCGGAATGCCGCCGCTATCGCGCTGGCGAAACGTAGCGGCGATATGCTCGGATTGTTAACCGGCAATCTGGCCGATCCTTTTTTTGCCCGCCTTGCTCGCGGCGTAGAAGATGTTTCTCGTAAGCAGCAGTATCGCTTGATGGTATGTAGCGGCGGCCACGACGAAGAAATGGAAAAAGCGGGACTGGATTTTCTGGTTAATCAAGGCTGTGAGGCTATTGTTGTACACGCCAGCCGATTACCGGATAAAGAGCTGCTGCGCTACGCAGCCCATTTTCCAGCGCTGGTTGTTGTTAATCGTTATATCGCCGGTATGGCCAACCGGTGTATCTGGCTGGAAAATCGCAGCGCCGCCAGGGAAGCGACCCGATATCTCCTGGCGAACGGGCATCGGCGCATTGCCTGTGTGACATCTGACTTGCCAATTATTGATCGTCAGGAACGCCTTGATGGTTACCGTGAGGCGCTGGAAGAATATGGTATTTCTCCAGACCCTCGCTGGGTGATTAGCGTTCCGTTTAACGAAGAAGGCGGCGAGCGGGCCGCGCATCAACTTATCAATAGCGGGCTTCCCCTTACGGCAGCGGTCACGTTTAACGATGTGATGGCCGCTGGCATTATGCGTATTCTTCATCAACGCGGCGTTCAGCTTCCGCAACAGCTCTCTATTGTCGGCTTTGATGATGTGGTGCTGGCCCGGTATCTTTATCCGGCGTTAACAACAATGCATTATCCGGTCGAACAAATGGCGCGTTGTGCCGCGCAACTGGCGATACAGTTATACCAGGGCATTACGCCGCCGCCCAGCAGCAATCATTTCAATGCCGAACTGGTGATCCGCGATTCTGTCGCGCCCTATTTTTCACGATGAATGCGTCGTCAACAGTAAAAACTGTGATGACTATCAAATTTACCCTTCTCATGTAATCGGTTACATGGACGAAAGTAATGGATCACAGTAGTGAGAAGCGTATCCCCCTACCCTTGAGCTACCTTACTGACCGGAGCTCCATTATGAGTGCATCACAAAACAAGAAGAAAACGCTGTCATTGGGTTTAGCGCTAATCCCAGTCATCTCCATGTTGTTATTGTTGATTATCGGTTACGGCATCATGGGGCTACGTATCGAACCGCTCCTTCTGTGCTCTGCGGCGGTAGCGGCAGGCATTGCATGGTGGCAAGGATACTGTTGGGAAGACATCATCAACTCAGTGGTGGATAAGCTGGCTAAAGCAATGCCGGTTATCATGATCCTGATCTGCGTGGGCGGTTTGATTGGCACCTGGATGTTTAGTGGCACCATTCCCTACATGGTGTACTGGGGGCTAAAACTCATAAGCCCGGAATATATTTTGATTGCAGCCTTCTTTTTAACCAGCGTGGTCTCCGTCTGTACCGGTACATCGTGGGGGTCCGCCGGGACGGTTGGCGTTGCGTTAATGGGGGTTGCCGCCGGGCTGGACGTGTCTCTTGCAGCAGCAGCTGGCGCCGTCGTTTCTGGCGCTTATTTCGGCGACAAAATCTCACCCTTGTCCGACTCGACTAACTTTGCCGCGATTGTCGCAGATACTACTCTGTTTGAGCATATTCAGCATTTACTTTGGACGACCCTGCCAAGTTTCCTGCTTGCCGCCGTGGTTTATCTTATCGCCGGACACAGTAATATGCTGGGCGAGGTGGCCACGCCGCAGCGCGTTACGGACATCATCCACTCGCTGGAGTCGCTATACCATTTTAATATTGTTCTTATTTTGCCGCCGGTGATCGTACTGTGGGGCGCAATTCGCAAGAAGCCTGTCATCCCATTAATGTTAAGCGCCTGCGTACTTGCCTTGTTCCTCGGCGTCATCATGCAGGGACTGAGCATCAAACAGGGACTGGACGCTTTCATTGATGGATTTGATATCGCCATGTTCCCACAAGGCGCAGAAGGTGTCGTGGCCGATGTTCCGCGCCTGCTAAACCGGGGCGGAATGTTCTCGATGATGGGAACAATACTGTTAGTTTTCTGCGCTTTTTCATTTGCCGGAGCGCTAACGTTAACCGGCGCGTTAACGATCATCATTAACCGACTGCTGACCATTATTCATAGCGTTGGTCAACTCATTGCCGCCACTATCGGCACCACAATTTTGGTCACAGGAGCGACCAGCGACGGTAAACTGGCATTGTTAGTTCCCGCCGAACTGTTTAAAGATGCCTATCGTCGTATGGGGCTGGATACTAAAAACCTTTCACGGACGATAGAAGATGCCGGTACCGTTATCGAACCTCTCCTGCCGTGGACTTCGGCTGGCGTCTACATGGCAACCACGCTGGGCGTTAGCACGCTTGATCTTCTGCCCTGGGCTATCCAGTGCTATGCGGCGATCTTCTTCGCATTAATTTATGGTTTTAGCGGAATTGGTATTGCCAGAACTGCCTCCGCTTCAGAAAAGTCGCCGCAAACGTCAGTGACGAAATAATAAGGAAACAAGATGGATTTTAACCAGATTATCAATCGCAACAATACTGGTTCGGTAAAGTGGGATTTTATTGAGCGTCACTTTGGCGATGGCGCAGGGAAACTGCTGCCGATGTGGGTTTCTGATTTCGATTTTGCCTGCCCGCCTGAGGTTCAGGCGGCATTGCATCAGCGAATCGAGCACGGCGTATTTGGCTATAGTGAACGTGATGAGGCCTATTTTAACGCCCTGCTTCACTGGTTTTCGTCACGCCACCAGCTCACGTTAAAACAGGAATGGGTATGCAGCGTGGAAGGCGTCGTACCAGGGTTGGCGCTCTTAGTGCAAATGTTGACGCATCCAGGCGACGGCGTAGTGGTACAGGGACCATACTATGGCTCCTTCGCCAAAATAATCACGCTTAATGGTAGAAAACTGCTGGAGAATCCCCTTAGCGAGTCGCCGGACGATGGCTACCAGATGGATTTTTGCCAACTGGAAAGGCTGTTTCGCCATGAGCGCCCTCCGCTGATGATTTTGTGTAATCCACATAATCCAACCGGGCGTTGCTGGTCGGCCAACGAGCTGGAGCAACTGCTTTTATTATGTGAAGCTTATGATGTCACTCTCATCTCGGATGAAATATGGGCCGATCTATTGCTGCCCGGCGAAACCTTTACCTCGGTACTGCATTTAGGGGAGCGCTGGCATAAACGGGTCATCTCCGCCACTGCGGCCAGCAAAACATTTGGCTTATCGTCGTTGCGAATTTCTAATTTTCTCATTCCCGATCCTACGCTTCGCCAGCGTTTTCTGTCTCGTCTGGACGCTCATGGGCTGGACGTCTTTAACGCCCTCTCCGTTCAGGCGGCGACTACCGCATGGAATGAAAGCAGACAGTGGCTGGATTCGCTACTGGATTACCTGGCGGAAAACCGCCGCTGGTTTGTTGAACAGGCGACAGAGCACCTTCCCTGGGCAAGAATTGTCCCGGCGCAGGGAACCTATTTATTATGGATGGATTGTAAAAAACTGGGACTGGATGACGAACAGCTAAAATGGGTAATGGCGGATGTCGCGGGTATTGCTCCTTCAATGGGCAGCGGCTTTGGCCCGGCGGGCAGCGGATTTATCCGTTTAAATCTGGGATGTCCACGTACCTACCTTGAAATGGCAATAGACGGCCTGAAGCGAATATCGGTGAAGACAATCAAAGGAATACCAACACCAACAGGCGGATGAATTTTTCGGGCGGTAAACTGACACCGGTGTTATTTCTGCGGCATGATATCGCCTGAGCGCCAGTAAAAAACCGGCCATCAAGGCCGGTTGGGTCCGGAGCGCGGTTTTACTATCAGGGGCGTCTGAATAACACGATACTGCGCCCGGCCAGATCGAAATCCATTTCTTCGGTAATCCGCATTCCCTGCTGCGCGTTATCGGCAGTCGTCAGTTCAAGTACCCAGCCGCTTTCTCCCCACATCGGAATACGGAACGGTACGCTGCCTTCAAACGGATTGAAAAGCAGTAAGGCGTCGTGCCAGATCCCCGCTTCCGGCTGAAGATCGGGTCGACTAATACATACGCCTATCGTCGATCCCTCATCCCATTGTTCGGATTGCTGCGCCCCTCCGCCGGCGTTAAACCAGCGGATCTCCAGACCGTCACGCCAGCTCTCCCGGCGCAGCAACGGTTGCGTGGCGCGCAGTTGAATCAGATGACGGGTAAACTCCCGTAGCGCATTGGCGGTTTCCGGCAAATTATCCCAGTGGACCCACGATATTTCACTGTCCTGACAGTAGCCATTGTTATTGCCCATCTGACTGCGGCCAAACTCATCGCCCGCTAATAACATCGGCGTGCCGTGCGAGAAAAGCAAGGTGGTCAGGAAATTACGTTTCTGTTGCTCGCGTATCGCATTGATGCCTTCGTCGTCGGTTGGCCCTTCTGCGCCATAGTTACAGGAGCGGTTATCATTATGCCCGTCATTATTATCTTCGCCATTGGCTTCATTATGTTTGTCGTTATAAGACACCAGATCGTTCAGCGTGAAGCCGTCATGGGCAGTAATAAAGTTAACGCTTGACCAGGGGCGACGGCCGCGCAAATCATAGAGATCGCCGGAACCCAGCAGGCGTGCAGCGAAATCATTTGTGACGTTGTCACCTTTCCAGTATTCGCGCACCGTATCGCGGTATTTATCATTCCATTCGCCCCACCCTGGTGGAAAACCGCCAACCTGATAGCCGCCCGGTCCGATATCCCAGGGTTCGCCAATCAGTTTCAGTTTTGCCAGCACCGGGTCTTGCGTTACCGCATCAAAAAAGCCGCCTCTCTGATCAAAGCCTTCCGGCTCACGACCAAGAATGGTGCCCAAATCAAAACGGAAGCCGTCGACATGCATTGACTCCGCCCAATAGCGAAGCGAATCCATCACCATTTGCAGTACCCGTGGATGAGAGGTATTGACGGTATTACCTGTCCCTGTATCGTTAATGTAATAGCGATGCTGATCGGGCATGGTGCGATAGTAAGAGAAGTTATCGATACCTTTAAATGACAGCGTGGGACCAAGCTCATTCCCTTCTGCCGTATGGTTATAGACCACATCCAGTATCACTTCGATGCCGGCATCATGGAAAGCGCGCACCATATCGCGGAATCCCTGAATACCTTTTGGACCATAGTAGCGCGTCGCCGGTGCAAAAAAGCCCAGCGAGTTGTATCCCCAGAAATTTTTCAGTCCTTTATCGAGCAGATGCTGATCGTCCGGGAACCAGTGAACGGGTAAAAGCTCGACGGAGGTAATCCCCAGACTTTTAATGTAATCCACGCTGGCTTTATGCCCCATGCCCTCAAACGTACCGCGTAGAGGCTCAGGGATCGCGGAATTAAGCTGGGTAAAGCCTTTTACATGCGTTTCATAAATAATGGCGTTCGACCACGGTATGGAAGGCCGTTGTCTATCCTCCCAGTTAGCCTCAGCCGGATCAATCACCCGGCATTTAGGCGTAAATGGCGCGCTATCCTGGTCATCAAAGGTCAAATCTTTATCGTCATGAAGTAATTGATACGCGAAATGCGCATCGTTCCACTGAATATCGCCCACCAGCTCACGGGCATAAGGGTCAATAAGCAGCTTGTTGGGGTTAAAGCGATGACCATTTTCCGGGTCATAAGGACCGTAAACGCGGTACCCATACAGCGCGCCGGGCTGCAACTTCGGGACATAGCCGTGCCATATTTCGTCGGTATACTCCGGTAACTCCAGACGAGCGATTTCATGCTCCCCGCTCGGATCGTAAAGACAAAGCTCGACGCGTTCCGCATGGGCGGAAAAAATAGCGAAATTCACGCCTTCGCCGTCATAATTCGCGCCAAGCGTATGGCTGTATCCTGATCTGATTTCAAAAGCCCTGTTTGTTGTCATTCTCTTTCTCCACCCACGGTAAACGTTGTCCTGTCACGGCACATCAACACATAAACTCAGTCGCTCATTAAAACCAGTACGCCGCCCTGATGTGAGGCCAACGACAGGTGTTCACCAGGCATTAACCTCTCCTGGGTAAGCACATTGCGATAACGATGCTGATTAAGCTGTCCGGGTATAATAATGTCGGTTCCTGACCAGAAACCGCTATGCGATTGTGACAATAAGCCGTCACATTCGGCGAACACCAGTCGGGGCGCAACAACAATCAGCGCATCATCATGATTGACTCTGGCGTAAGCGATGACCTTGTCGGCACGCTGACCAACAGCCCGCAGCGGTATATAGTCGCCAAAACGGAAGAGCTCATGATTCTGCTGACGCAGACGCAGTAATGCGGCTGTGACATACTGATTCACCTGCCCGTTCAGCCAACTCTCTTCGCGCGAGAAAACTCCCGGCGTTAGTTGGTCTAACTGCTGCGCCAGCGTGGCGAAATCCGGTTCGCGGCGGTTGTCGGGATCGACAAGACTAAAATTTAACGCCTCGCTCCCCTGATAGATATCAGGTACCCCCGGCGCGGTTAATTTGATAACGGTCTGCGTCAGGCTGTTAACCAGCCCTGCGCGGATGAAGGGTTGCAAGGAACGATAAAAATCCTGCAAAAATGTCTGATTATCCGGCGCCAGTAAATAACGGGCGTAATCAAGCATTGCCGTTTCGTAAGCCTCATTACTGTCCACCCAATCGGTACGTAGCTTCGCTTCGCGTAGCGCTTTCTCCACAAAGGCTTCAAAGCGTATTTTCAGCGCGTTTAAACCTGTTTCGTCCTGTGGTTGTAGCATCGGGGGCCAGACGCCGGTCAGCGCCTGATATAACATCCACGTATCCGCCGATTTTGGCGCAGTGCCATCATTCAAAAATTTGACATGGGTCTGGTTCATCTGCCGCCAGCGGGCAAGGCATTCGCTCCACTGTTCCGGCGCTTCGGTAAGCGTATACAGCCGTGCTCGCGCATCCTCGCCTCGCTTGGTATCGTGGGTCGACGTACCGGATAACGCATCAGGCTGTCGCGCCTGTCGGGTTTTCATCTCATGGTGAAAGCGTTCAATGGAGAAGTGATGCGTGACGGGCTCGGCGCCGACTTCATTTAACGCCAGTCCCATGTTTTGACGAAAGAAAAGCGTATCCTCTACCGATTTCGCCATCAGCGGACCGGTGAGTTGTTGGAACCGAATGCGAAACTGTGTCGCCTCCTCCAGGCTGGAGGTGGGAACATCGCCGGTAAGAAGGCGGCTCAGAAATGTAAGCGCTTCTGGCTGCGGAGGGTTTTCAAGCGTCTTTACCCGTTCCACAATACGGTGTAACAGGCAAATATCGGTCGGCGGTAGCCCTTCTGCCGTGCCGTAAGTGCGATATACGGGAAAGGCAATTAATAACTCGCGTAACGCCTGCCGAACGACGCTCTCTTCCTGTGCGATCTGTAGCTCGCTGGCAATCGACAGCGCAAGCGCGAGCAGCCGGGTAAATTCCCCCTCGAAATTGCGATCGACCATCAGCAATTTAGCTGCCCGTAATTCCGCCCGCATATCCACTGGCGCGCCTGTTACGGTCTCGTAAGCCTGGCGCAGATTGTCTATCTTCTCATCGTCAACCAGCACCTCCGCCAGCGAGGCGATGAATTCATAGCCTGTGGTGCCGGAAACCGGCCAGTCATCAGGAAGTTGCTCGCCTTTAGCGAGAATTTTTTCCACGGTGATATAGCACGCCGGCCCCACTTCCTGACGTAAACGCGCAAGATAGGCTTTCGGATCGACAAGGCCGTCGATATGATCGATACGTAAACCGTCAACCGCCCCCGTTCTGACCAGCTCCAGAATCAGCCGATGTGTATCGTCGAAGACGGTTTTATCTTCCACCCGCATTCCTACCAGCCCTGTGACCTCAAAGAAACGCCGATATGAAAGCGAGCGAGCAGCATCGCGCCAGGACATTAATTTCCACGGCTGGCGCTCATGCAAATCAGCAATAGCGGCTTTATCGGTAAGCGCCAGTATTTCGGCCTCGCGCCCCTGCCACGTCGCCGGCGCAAGCGGATAATAGTTATCATAATAGGCGAACGTGGGGTTACCCGTAGCGGGATCGGGCTTGATCGCAATTTCTCCGTTTTCCAGCACGGCGTCAAACGTGTCGCCTAAAAAAGGCAGCGTCAGTCGGCGCGACCAGTCAATATCGAAATGGCGCGCGTAACGGCTCTCCTTGCCATATTCAAGCACGTCGCGCCACCAGGCGTTTTCCAGCGAGCTGGCCATGTGATTAGGCACAATATCGATGATCAATCCCAGACCTTGCGCTTTAAGTTCGGCCACCAGTCTTTCAAATCCTTCGCGCCCGCCAATAGAAGGCTCAATCTCATTCGCATCGGTGACATCATAACCATGCGTTGACGCTTTGGTGGCGGTAAAGATGGGTGAGGCATAAAGATGGCTGATACCCAGATTTTTAAGATAAGGCACCAGCGCCGCAGCGCGATCGAAGGTCATGCCATTGCGAAACTGAAGGCGATACGTTGCAGTTGGGATCATGATGCAGACTCTCCCTGGGCTAAGCGGACAATAAGAGAATGTTGGGAAAGCGACCCGGTGGATTCATTCGGCCAGGCGAAGAGAGTCTTACCCGGTAAATCGGGCAGTAATACCGTCGTGGCGCTAATATTCAGCGCCAGTGACAGTGTTCCTCCCGGAAAACGCCAGCTAACGGCAATAAACCCGGGCGCGGTTTGCAATACCGTTCCTGAGCTCTCACGGGCAGCGGACAACAGCGGTACGATATGCTTCTGGCGCAAAAGCAGTAGTTCGCGGGTAAACGCCAGCCACGCTTTACCCTCTTCACTGTGCTGTTGCTTCCAGTTAAGTTTTGAGCGTTGAAAGGTCTCTGGCGCATTCGGGTCCGGAACATTTTCCCCTGCATGATCGGCAAACTCTTTTGCGCGACCTTCACGAACGGCGCGGGCTAAATCCCCATGGAAATCGGTAAAAAAAAGAAAAGGACGGCTTTCGCCATACTCTTCGCCCATAAAAAGCAGCGGAATATGCGGTGAAAGCAGCAACGTGGCGAGCAATACTTTTGTTCGTTCAGCACCTGCCAGGGTTATCAGTCTGTCGCCCTGGGCGCGGTTACCGACTTGATCGTGATTCTGAATAAAATCCACAAAGGCGACCGGGGGTTGTCCGGTACTTTTTACGCCGCGAGGTTCGCCGGTTTGTGGTGAAATTTCTCCCTGATAAGCGAATCCTTCGGCCAGCGCTCTTGCGAGGTGTTTTTCCGGGGCATCAGCAAAATCGTTGTAGTAGGCCTGGGTCTCTCCGGTCGCAAAAACGTGGACGGCATTATGAAAATCGTCATTCCATTCGGCGGTAAACAGCGGCGCATTGCCACCCTGATCACGGGGATGCAGAGAAATAATATTGCGGCTATCTTCGGTAGTCAGATGAATGGGTCTGTCGGTAATGTCTTCCCGAATACGTTGTGCGATTTCAACCAGCACATGCTTTGCGCTACTGTCTTCAATCTGATCGATAGCGTCAAAGCGTAAGCCGTCGAGATGGTATTCTGTCAGCCAGTATAACGGCGCCTCGATGATATAGCGCCGCACGGCGTCGACATCATAGGCGATACCATTTCCCCACGGCGTCATGCGCTCTTTGTGGAAAAACGCCGGTGCCAATAGCGGTAAATAATTTCCCTCCGGGCCGAAATGGTTCAGCACAATATCCAGGACGACGGAAAGACCATACCCATGCGCGGCGTCAATAAACGCTTTGAAATCATCCGGCGTCCCATAGGCTGAATGCGGCGCGTAAAGCAGTACGCCGTCATAGCCCCAGCCGCGTTCGCCGCCAAATTGCGCAACGGGCATCACTTCAATAACGGTAACGCCGAGTTCAGCGAGATAAGGCAGCTTCGCTATTGCGGCGCGGAAGGTGCCTTCCGGAGTGAACGTGCCTGTATGCATCTCGTACACCACGGCCTGCTCCCAACGGCTACCTTTCCACCCGGTGTTGCGCCACGCGTAGCTGCCTGGATCAACCACATATGACGGACCGTTGACGTCAGTTTTTTGGGCGCGGGAAGCCGGATCGGGGACCACCATGCCATCGCTGAGTACAAAATTATACTCCGTACCTGGCGTCACCCCGGAGACGTCCAGCGTAAACCAGCCGTCACCGCTCGCCTGCATTTCCTGGTCTTTACCCGCAAGCCTGAGCATAACCTTTTGCTGACCGGTGGCCCAAAGACGAAAGCGGACAACATCAGCGGCGATATATTCAGCCCCCCAGCTTTTGCAAAAAATTTTTGAACTCATTTATCGCTCCGTTTAACCCATAACCTCTACAGCATCCGAAGAACAAGCATAGACTATGGGGCTAATCTTTACGTGACACTGTCACTTAACAGGCGTTCTTTTTCGTATCTGCGTGTAAAAGCGTGGAATTATTGTCGGGATTGCTCAGATGTACCGAAGTGCGCGGTATCGCCTCGCCCGTGTTCGCCAGCGCCCTGAACACGCTGTAGCTGGATAACCTCTCCCTGCTCCCAGGCGTTAGCCCCCTTGATAACGGGATGTTCAGGCAGATCCTGCCGCTCGCGTTTAATGGCCTGGGTATCAATTCCCAGACGGCGATCCCGATCGGCCAGCAGCGCGGGGTCAAGCTGCCCGTCGCCAGTAAAGCCCATCATCAGCGCAGGGATACCCATTGGCAGGGTTTTATCCCGGTCGGTATGCCAGGTGTGCCAGGTCTTGCCATAGGTATTAACAATCTTACTCATCAACGCCTTATCAGTGACCTGCGGTAAGCCAGGCGCCACCAGGCTACCGGATTTCACCTCGTACTGGTGGCTGTGCCACAGTTTTTTCTCCTCGGGAGGAAGCGTTTTAAATAAACGTTCGCTGATAATGTACTCCACCCCCATCAGGCGCGCGTTTTTCGTATTGCCGTCGTAAATCACCGCCTGCATGACATCTTCGTTCAGGACGGTAACGTAATGGTGCGCTTCCATCTGTCCGTTTTTATCACCGCTATAAAAATGGAACCCGTCAAGGTAGGTACTGATGGCATCGACAGGTGGTCTGGATTGAATAGCCGCCGCGCCTGTTTCCAGGGTACGTAATTTGGCAGATGTTTTTTCCCCGGGAATAGGCGTTTGCGGCGGCGTATTATTGGCGCCACATCCGGCCAGAAAAGGAATGATAAAGAGTGCCAGCGGTAAAATTTTCATTAGGTCTCCATATAGTGAAAGGGCTCTAATGAAAATAGTGCAATACCACGTGATTGGTAGAAGAAATGGAAGATGTTGTTTGTGACAGTGTCACAAATAGTAAAACCCGACACACAGGCCGGGTTTTGATATCAGTTTACTCTTATTTTGAGAGTTCTTTCTTGATTTCGTCTTTTATTTTGCTTAATTCACTCTGCGGGTTTTTCTTACAAAGCTCAACGGCTAGCGGCACTGCTGTCGTCTCAGTTTCCTGGAAATCAACGTAGTCCCCGCCTTTAAAATCTTCATCTTCATTCAGCACCCAGAAAGCGACTGGCGCCATCGTCTGCGGATTGAGGTCAACAAACTCCTGGCAGCTCATACCTTTAGGCGTAACGTTTGTTTTAGTAGTATCTGTTGCCGCATTCACGCTAACACTGGTTACCAGCGCTGCCACGATAATACCTGCTGTAGCAAGGGAGAATTTATTCATTGTTGTTGCTCCAATAATTATATAAATAACCTCTACATCTGCGCGTTAACCCGTTAATGTAGAACGCAGAAAATAATACCCCTCCTCTCTCAGGAATAAAGATCACCCTCCGTGATATGGCTATTATTGATATTTACGTTGACTGATTTTGATGTTTGATGAATAAAGCAACATGGCGAGCAGATTTTAGGGCGAAAAAGTAGACCACGACAATAGCAAATGACGAGGTATGCGCTACGTTGAGCTGATGAAAGAGAACTTCGCTCTGACATGCTGTCGCAATCGCGCCAGCCAGACACAAACGGTGGGCAGAACAAACATCGTAAACAGATTGCCTGTCAGCATTCCGGAGGCAACCACCAGCCCTGGCCAAAACGGCTTGCGGCGTCTACGCCGCTGGCGAACCCTATCAGGGCTAAACCAACCACTATTGCCCCGGTAGTCATCAGCACCGGGCGCAATCGGATCTACAATACAATTTCATAGCATTTACAGATAGTCGGACAATTTCAGGTTTCCGTAATCATAAAAAACACCTTTCGTACACAAACTGTATACTTCCAGTAGATTTATTGTTATTTAGCACTATAACTGCAAGCAGTTGAATCCAAAGGGTAATAATTCAGGCATTATTGGAAGGGTAATTTACATTATTAAGATAAATAAATGCTTATCGGTGAAGTGAGCGACGTTTAAGTTTTGTTGTAACCACGGCTTTATACTTTTTACGAGTGCTATTTTTTTTGGCTAATTAAAAGGTAAAGTTAATGAAACTATCCGTAACATTGGCGTTTTTCGGTTACATGATGGCATCCAGTTTAGCACAAGCTAGCGATATCAATATGTGGCGTGAACCCAAACCTGTTGTGAAAGAGGGTAAATATTACAGCTTAATCATGGATCGTGGCGAGTTGCAGAAAGCAGTAAAAAGCAGCAATAACAACTATCTCTTTTCCGAAAAAGGTGCAGGAGTGAAACCGCTGGTATTGATCGGCTCTCCGGTAGAGATTAGCGAATTTATGTTGCAAAATAAAACTCGCAGTATTGAAAACCACATTAAAGGTCTACCTGACATTTATATTGGAGTGACAAAATATAAACCCAAACAACGTTTTACCGGCTTATTTCCGCTGCAGGATATATTGACTCAAACTGTTGATCAGGTATCGAAATTTGTGCCCGGTACCGATATCACCGATGCGGTGGGAATCCCCGCCGACCTAAAAGCATTACAGCAAGCTATTTTGGCTATGAAGCCAAAAGATAAAACCAGCAACAATATACTGTACGTCAAATTTAGCTACTTACCGGAAGATGGGATGGTGAAAGTAGGAAGCAAAACAGTTTCTTTTGGTCGTATTCTGGAGAAAATGCAGCAGAGTAATCGTACCCTGCGTAGATAAGCAGGAAGTTGGCAGTATTTCCAGCTTCTGGAATGTTAACTTAAGCTACAAAAGCTGCCTGGAGGTAATAGGTAGAAATAAGTTATAAAACAATAGCTTAATTGCAATTTATATATTTAAAGAGGCAAATGATCATGACCGGAATATTTGCAGAACAAACTGTAGAGGTAGTTAAAAGCGCGATCGAAACCGCAGATGGGGCATTAGATCTTTATAACAAATACCTCGACCAGGTCATCCCCTGGAAGACCTTTGATGAAACCATAAAAGAGTTAAGCCGTTTTAAACAGGAGTACTCGCAGGCAGCTTCTGTTTTAGTTGGTGATATTAAAGTTTTGCTTATGGACAGCCAGGACAAGTATTTTGAAGCGACACAAACTGTTTATGAATGGTGTGGTGTCGTGACGCAATTACTCTCAGCGTATATTTTACTATTTGATGAATATAATGAGAAAAAAGCATCAGCCCAGAAAGATATTCTCATCAGGATATTAGATGATGGCGTCAATAAACTGAATGAAGCGCAAAAATCTCTCCTGGCAAGTTCACAAAGTTTCAACAACGCTTCCGGAAAACTGCTGGCATTAGATAGCCAGTTAACCAATGATTTCTCGGAAAAAAGTAGTTATTTCCAGTCACAGGTGGATAGAATTCGTAAGGAAGCTTATGCCGGTGCTGCTGCAGGCATAGTCGCCGGTCCATTTGGATTAATTATTTCCTATTCTATTGCTGCGGGCGTGATTGAAGGGAAATTGATTCCAGAATTGAATAACAGGCTAAAAGCAGTGCAAAATTTCTTTACTAGCTTATCGGCTACAGTGAAACAAGCGAATAAAGATATCGATGCGGCAAAATTGAAATTAGCCACTGAAATAGCAGCAATTGGGGAGATAAAAACGGAAACCGAAACAACCAGATTCTACGTTGATTATGATGATTTAATGCTTTCTTTACTAAAAGGAGCTGCAAAGAAAATGATTAACACCTGTAATGAATACCAACAAAGACACGGTAAGAAGACGCTTCTCGAGGTTCCTGACGTCTGATACTTTTTCATTCGCTCCGTGTACTTTTAACGCCCGATAGCGTGAAGAAAATGAGAGAGGGAGAAAAAGCGATATTCAACAGCCCGATAAACAAGAGTCGTTACCGGGCTGGCGGAGTTATCAGGCGTTAAGCTGGTAGTCGAGGGTGATTTCCGCATTCAGAACCTGCGATACCGGGCACCCGGCTTTTGCTTTCTGGATGATTTGATCGAAAGTTGAAGCATCAATATCTGCTACCGCGACTTTGCTTTGTAGCGCAATTTTGGTAATGGCGAAGCCCGCCTCCACCTTATCAAGCGATACGTCAGCGGTGGTGTCAATGGATGTCGGCGTAAATCCAGCCTCTCCCAGCATGAGTGATAGTGCCATGGAGAAACAGGCCGCATGTGCGGCGCCAATTAACTCTTCCGGGTTGGTCCCCTGCGCGCCTTCGAACCGGGTATTGAATCCATACGGTTGTTGATTAAGCACGCCGCTTTCTGTTGATACGGTACCTTTACCCCGTTTGATGCCGCCTTCCCAGTGTGCCTGACCTTTCTTATGGATTGTCATTTTTGCTCTCCTGTTGGCTCAAAAAATAAAGTATAGACCATGCTGCTAATCTGCGTTGTCCATGCCGATGGATGTAGCATGTTGTCAATTACCCGCACTTCAGATATAGAAAATAGTTGTATGCTTTTTCAGTGATGGATATTAAATCAACAGGCCTCCCTTTCTTTAAAGAATATATCCCTCCTTTTATCCTTACGTTTTCTTCCGGAAGCGTATTCCACTATGTTTATTTTTATTCAAATTAAGATTTGTCTTATCTCGTTGTAATAAAAGATAAAAATCGCAATAAGTAGCCTTTTAAATGTATATTAATTGACCACTATTTGTATGAGGATATGTAATTGGCAAACGTAATATATTTTCTTCTGGGGTAAACAATTAGAGTTCCGCCTTGCGTTAAAATAACTCCAGGACTAATCTTAACCACAGCCGCAAAAATATTTGCCATGCTGAATACGAATTAATTTTCTGCGAGCCGTACTAAATAAATACATGTTCACGGAGGCATTATATGTTTACTTATCACTCAGCAAATACCTCAGCAGCACAACCGGCCCTGGTCAACGCGATTGAACAAGGATTACGCGCGGAGTTAGGCGTTGTCACTGAAGATGATATTTTAATGGAGCTGACCAAATGGGTTGAGGCTTCCGACAATGACATCCTCAGTGACATCTACCAGCAGACCATCAACTATGTGGTAAGCGGGCAGCACCCTACTCTGTAAAACCTGCTATGCTGTATCGGCAACCTTAGGGGTTACGTTTCTTTCGCGTAAGCGAATTTGTCCTTAAAACTAGCAACAGGATTGAGGAGTTAACATGAAATCGAACCGTCAAGCTCGTCATATACTTGGACTGGATTACAGAATTTCCAACCAGCGTAAGGTTGTTACTGAAGGCGACACCAGCAGCGTGGTGAATAACCCAACCGGCAGAAAGCGCCGCGCCGATAGCCAAAAGTAATCGTACAGTCCTGAAATGACGTTAAACACCATTGCATCTGCAATGGTGTTTTTGTTTATAGGAATGACCTTAACGTCTCACAATGCTTTATACTCAGGGTCGGTTCCCTGGTGGAAGGCAATATATGATGATAAACGACGGTGCCAGGGACAGTTATTCGAAAAAGAGTGAGTAACATGGAAACTACAACCAAGAAAGCACGTTCCCTTTATATCCCTTACGCTGGCCCTGTATTGCTGGAATTCCCCCTGTTAAACAAAGGCAGCGCTTTTAGCGTAGAAGAGCGCCGCAACTTCAATTTGTCAGGGCTGCTGCCGGAGGTCGTCGAGTCGATTGAAGAACAGGCCGAACGCGCCTGGCTCCAGTATCAGGGGTTTAAAACAGAAATCGATAAGCATATTTACCTGCGTAACATCCAGGATACCAACGAAACGCTCTTTTATCGACTGGTGCAAAACCATCTTGAAGAGATGATGCCGGTTATCTATACCCCGACCGTGGGCGCGGCCTGTGAGCGCTTCTCTGAGATTTATCGCCGGGCGCGCGGCGTATTTATCTCTTATCCGAACCGTCACAATATGGACGACATTTTGCAGAATGTGCCTAACCACAACATTAAAGTTATTGTGGTGACGGATGGCGAGCGGATTCTGGGGCTTGGCGATCAGGGCATCGGCGGGATGGGGATCCCTATCGGTAAGCTGTCATTATACACCGCCTGCGGCGGCATTAGTCCGGCCTATACCCTTCCCGTTGTGCTGGATGTCGGCACCAACAATCAACAGTTACTCAACGATCCGCTTTACATGGGCTGGCGTCATCCGCGCATTACCGACGATGAGTATTATGCGTTTGTCGATGAGTTTATTCAGGCCGTTAAGCAGCGCTGGCCAGATATCCTGCTACAGTTTGAAGATTTCGCGCAGAAAAACGCAATGCCGCTGTTGACGCGCTATCGTGATGAGATTTGCTCCTTTAACGATGATATTCAGGGCACCGCAGCCGTGACCGTCGGTACGTTGATCGCCGCCAGCCGCGCTGCCGGCAGTCAGCTTAGCGAGCAGAAAATCGTTTTTCTCGGCGCGGGTTCCGCCGGATGTGGGATTGCTGAACAAATCATCGCGCAGACTCAGCGTGAAGGTTTAAGCGAAGACGCCGCTCGACAGAACGTTTTTATGGTCGATCGCTTCGGCCTGTTGACGGACCGGATGCCTAATTTATTGCCGTTCCAGGCAAAACTGGTGCAGAAATGCGACAATCTCCAGCACTGGGATACCGAAAATGACGTGCTGTCGCTGCTGGATGTGGTGCGTAACGTGAAGCCGGATATTCTGATCGGGGTTTCCGGCCAGACCGGGCTCTTTACTGAAGAGATCATCCGCGAGATGCATAAGCATTGCCCTCGCCCGATCGTCATGCCGCTCTCTAATCCCACCTCTCGCGTGGAGGCCACGCCACAGGACATTATCGCCTGGACGGAAGGCAACGCGCTGGTGGCAACCGGCAGCCCATTCTCGCCGGTCATCTGGAAAGATAAGGTTTATCCGATCGCACAATGTAATAACGCCTATATTTTCCCCGGCATCGGCCTGGGGGTTATCGCTTCCGGCGCATCGCGCATTACTGATGAAATGCTGATGTCAGCCAGTGAGACGCTGGCGAAACATTCTCCGCTGGTGAATAACGGCGAAGGATTAGTGTTGCCAGCGCTTAAGGACATCCAGGTCGTGTCGCGCGCTATCGCTTTTGCCGTAGGCAAAATGGCGCAGCAACAAGGCGTAGCGGTGAAAACCTCAGCGGAAGCGCTGCAACAGGCGATTGACGATAACTTCTGGAAACCGGAATACCGCGACTACCGTCGGACTTCCATTTAATACGTACCCGGCGGTGAATGCCGCCGGATATCACTTTCTTCTTTAGTTTTGGTGAATCTGTCGACACCCCTGAATTCCTTTCCCTGCTTATTTGTCAAGCTACTAATATTAGCCACCTTTATGTATTGAACGGGGATTTATCAGGATAATCCTGGCTAAACTATTACATTGTATTTCTGCCGCCTTGCATAACTCATCAGAAATATTAATCCTAAAGAGGTAATAGCACCTTACCTGCTATTACCTGCTATGCAGTTCACTATTAATAAAAGGAGAAGGTTATGAAAGCTGCTGTTGTCACACAAGATCATCAGGTTGATGTTACTGAGAAAACGCTGCGTCCCCTTCGCCACGGTGAAGCTTTGCTAAAAATGGAGTGCTGCGGCGTATGCCATACCGATCTACACGTGAAAAACGGAGATTTCGGTGACAAAACCGGCGTCATTCTGGGACACGAAGGCATTGGCGTCGTGGCGGAAGTCGGTCCTGGTGTCACCTCGCTGAAACCCGGCGATCGCGCGAGTGTCGCGTGGTTTTATGAAGGATGCGGACACTGTGAGTATTGCAATACGGGCAATGAAACCTTATGCCGCAACGTGAAAAATGCCGGTTACACGGTAGATGGCGGCATGGCCGAAGAGTGTATTGTCGTCGCGGATTATGCGGTGAAAGTACCGGAAGGTCTGGACTCTGCGGCGGCAAGTAGTATTACCTGCGCGGGCGTTACCACCTATAAAGCGGTGAAGATTTCTCATATTAAACCTGGCCAGTGGATTGCCATCTACGGTCTGGGCGGTCTGGGTAATCTGGCCTTGCAGTACGCGAAAAACGTCTTCAATGCGAAAGTGATCGCCATTGATGTCAATGATGGACAACTGAAACTGGCCGAGGAAATGGGCGCAGATCTGACCATTAATTCACGCACGGAAGATGCGGCTAAAATTGTGCAGGAAAAAACCGGTGGCGCGCACGCAGCGGTGGTTACCGCGGTCGCTAAGGCGGCGTTTAATTCCGCAGTAGATGCCGTTCGCGCCGGAGGTCGCGTGGTGGCAGTCGGGCTGCCGCCAGAAGCCATGAACCTTGATATCCCTCGCCTGGTGCTGGATGGCATTCAGGTTGTCGGTTCGTTGGTGGGGACACGCCAGGATCTGACCGAAGCCTTCCAGTTCGCGGCGGAAGGAAAAGTCGTACCAAAAGTCGCTTTACGTCCGCTTGAAGATATCAACGTTATTTTTAAAGAGATGGAACAAGGGCAAATTCGTGGCCGTATGGTCATCGATTTCCGTCGTTAAACGATTTGCTGCGGTCGTCTGAGTATACAGACAGCAGATGAAAACAAGGCGCTACGAGGATAGCGCCTTGTTTATCAGATCGCGAAAGAATTACTGAATACCTTCTTCGCTCTCTTTTTTTGCTTCCGCCTTCTCGATTTCACGATACCAGCGTGGATGATGTTTCTTCGCCCAGCGACGGCTGACCTTCCCTTCGATCATGCCTTTAATCGAGCCTTTCACCCAAAATGCCATATACATATGGATGAGGATCGCGTGCATTAAAATAATGCCCGCCGCCGCATGAATTAACAGGCTATAACGCACCACCTGCATGGGGAAATACTGCGCGAAATACGGACGCCAGATAATCACGCCAGTCACCAGCAGCACAAAAATCATGCTCATAATGGACCAGAACATCATCTTCTGTCCGGCATTGTATTTGCCGACATCCGCCACCTTATGCTCATTGCCTTTCAATACTTCGACAATATTTTTCAGCCACGGAATGTCTTTTTTATCCGGGATGTTGTGGTGGACGAAACGCACGAACATAAACATCAGCGCGATGAAGATGGCAATACCGAAGAACGGGTGCAAAATCCGTCCCATCTGCGGCGTGCCAAAGGTTTGCGTCAGCCATTGTAGCGTCGGGAAGAAAAACGAAATCCCCGACAGCGCTACCAGGAAGAAGCAGATCACCACCGTCCAGTGACAGGCGCGGTCGACAAATTTCGTGCGCACAATCATTTTCGACTTACTCATGATGATCCTCCTCATCGTCGTCCGTTTCTTTATTCGGGCCAATACCGATGTAGTGGTAAATCAGACCGGCGAAAGTGGCGATGAAGCCCGCTGCGGCCAGCGGTTTTAGCGCCCCTTTCCACAGATTGATTGAGGTATCGATCTGCGGATCTTTCGGCAAGCCGTGGTACAACTCCGGCTGGTTGGCATGGTGCAGCACATACATGACGTGCGTACCGCCGACGCCCTGCGGGTTGTAGATACCGGCATGTTCAAAGCCACGCGCTTTTAACTTCTCCACGCGTTGCTCACCCAGTTCCAGCATCTCTTTTTTGGTGCCGAAGTGAATAGCCCCGGTCGGACAAGTTTTGACGCAGGCCGGTTCCTGGCCCACGCTGACGCGATCGACGCAGAGCGTACATTTATAAACGCGGTTGTCCTCTTTGTTGAGGCGCGGAATATTAAACGGACACCCGGCGATACAGTAACCACAGCCGATACAGTGTTCAGATTGAAAATCAACAATCCCGTTCGCGTACTGGATGATAGCCCCGGCAGATGGACAGGCTTTAAGACAGCCTGGATCTTCACAGTGCATACAACCATCTTTACGAATCAGCCACTCCAGCTTGCCGTTCTGCTCGGTTTCGGTAAAGCGCATCACCGTCCAGGACTTGGCGCTGAGATCGGCAGGGTTATCGTACACCCCGACACAATGACCAACGTTATCGCGAATATCGTTCCACTCAGAACAGGCTACCTGGCAGGCTTTACAGCCGACACAGGAGGAGACGTCGATCAGTTTCGCGACTTCGGCTTTGTAATCACGCGCCTGTGGAGGCGGCGTGATGGCGTTTGTTGCGGACCGTTTAATAATGTCCTGCGTTTCCATAGACATATGTTCGCCTCCCTTACGCCTTCTCGATGTTAACTAAAAACGCTTTGTATTCCGGCGTTTGCGAGTTGGCATCACCGACATTTGGCGTCAGAGTATTGGCGATATAGCCTTTGCGCGCGACACCCTCAAAGCCCCAGTGAATCGGGATCCCCACCGTTTCAACCTGCTGACCGTTGACATGCAGGGTGCGAAGACGACGAGTTACCACCGCGACCGCGCGAATAAACCCGCGTTTACTGCTCACCTTCACATAGTCGCCGTTAGCAATACCTTTCGCTGCCGCCAGCGTCTCACTGATCTCCACAAACTGTTCCGGCTGAGCGATAGCGTTAAGTAGCGCATGTTTGGTCCAGGTATGGAAATGCTCTGTGAGGCGGTAAGTCGTGCCCACGTACGGAAACTGCTCCTTCTTACCCATACGCAGCGCATCTTCTTCATACAGACGCGCCGCCGGGTTCGAGACCACATTCGGGTGCAGCGGGTTAGTGCCCAGCGGCGTTTCCATCGGCTCGTAGTGCTCAGGGAACGGTCCTTCCGCCATCTTATCAATAGCAAACAGACGTCCCAGCCCTTCCGACTGCATGATAAACGGATTGGTCCCGCTCCCCGGCGCCGCGTTGTTAAAGTCCGGAATATCGTTCCCTGTCCACTTCGCGCCGTTCCACTGGATCAGCATCCGTTTTGGATCCCACGGTTTACCCTGCGGATCCGCCGAAGCGCGGTTATACAATACGCGACGGTTTAGCGGCCACGCCCACGCCCAACCCAGTGTATTGCCAAGCCCTGACGGGTCGGCGTTATCACGTCTGGACATCTGGTTGCCCTGCTCCGTCCAGCTACCGGTATAAATCCAGCAGGAGGAGGATGTCGTACCGTCATCGCGCAGTAATGCAAAACTGCTCAACAACTGGCCTTTCCTGGCAAGCAGTGTACCGTTGGCGTCATAGAGATCTTCCAGCGCATAGCCGTTGTTCTCTTTCGCCACTTCTTCCGAATGCGGTTCATCCGGCTGCTTGTAGTTCCAGCTCATCTTCAATAGTGGTTCGGCGCCTTTACCGCCTTCTGCGCGATACATTTCACGCAGACGATGGTAAATACCGGCCAGAATCTCGCCGTCGTTACGCGCTTCGCCCGGCGCGTCCTGACCCTTCCAGTGCCACTGTAGCCAGCGACCGGAGTTAGCGATAGAGCCATCCTCTTCCGCAAAACAGGTAGACGGCAGACGGAAGACTTCGGTCTGAATCGTTGTCGGATCGACATCGTTAGATTCGCCGTGGTTCTGCCAGAATGTTGACGTTTCAGTCACCAGCGGATCGATAACGACCAGATACTTCAATTTGCTTAAGCTTTGCACCACTTTGTTTTTGTCCGGGAAGGACGCCACCGGGTTAAAGCCCTGACAGAAATAGCCGGTGACTTTCCCGCTATCCATCATGTTGAAATATTTGATCACGTCATAGGACTGATCCCACTTAGGCAGCCAGGCAAAACCCCAGTCATTCTCTTTCTGCGCCGCATCGCCATAGAAAGATTTCATCAGGCTGACGAAGAACTTAGGATAATTACCCCAGTAGTTGACCTGATCGGCCAGCGTCGCTTTGGGGGTATTCGCGGCCAGATAAGTTTGCAGATCGGCCTGTTTTTCTGACGGTAGCGTCAGGTAACCCGGCAGGCTGGTGGAGAGCAGTCCTAAATCCGTTAAGCCCTGAATATTAGAGTGGCCGCGCAAGGCGTTCACACCGCCGCCAGCCATCCCCATATTGCCGAGCAGCAACTGGATCATCGCCATGGTACGGATGTTCTGCGCCCCGACGGTATGTTGCGTCCAGCCCAGCGCATACAGGAAGGTGGTAGTGCGATCCGGAACGCTGGTAGAGGCCAACACCTCACACACCTTCAGGAAGTCCGCTTTCGGCGTACCGCAGATGTTTTCCACGACGTCCGGCGTATAGCGCGAAACGTGCTGCTTCAGCAGATTCCACACACAGCGTGGGTGCGTCAACGTTTCATCACGTTTGGCATAGCCGTTTTCATCGAACTGGTAGTTCCAGGAGGATTTATCGTACTGACGCTTTTGGGCGTCATAGCCGCTGAAAAGACCGTCATCAAAGGCAAAATCATCCCGCACCAGCAGGCTGGCGTTGGTGTAATGCTTAACGTACTCAGCGTTGATTTTGTTATTTTCGATCAGGTACAGCAACACGCCGGACAGAAAGGTAATGTCTGTACCGGAACGTATTGGCGCATAGATATCCGCCACCGACGCCGTACGTGTAAAGCGTGGATCAACGACAATCAGCGTCGCATCGTTATTGTTTTTCGCTTCCATCGCCCAGCGGAAACCCACCGGATGCGCTTCTGCGGCATTGCCGCCCATCACCATAACGACGTTGGCGTTTTTAATATCCACCCAGTGGTTGGTCATCGCACCGCGACCAAATGTTGGAGCAAGACTTGCTACCGTTGGTCCGTGTCAGACGCGCGCCTGGTTATCTACCGCCAGCATACCGAGAGAACGGGCAAACTTCTGCGTCAGCATACCCGTTTCATTGCTGGCCGCCGAGGCGCACAGCATCCCGGTAGAGAGCCACCGGTTAACCGTGACGCCCTGCTCATTCTTTTCAATAAAGTTGGCGTCACGGTCGGCTTTCATTAATTTAGCAATACGAGTGAAAGCGTCATCCCAGCTAATGCGCTGCCACTTGTCGGAACCCGGCGCGCGGTATTCCGGATAGCGTAGGCGATCTTCACTGTGAACATAATCCAGCAAACCGGCCCCTTTCGGGCACAGCGCGCCACGGCTTACCGGATGATCCGGGTCGCCTTCAATATGGTAAATCGCTTCTTTCGCGTTTTTTGCCCCATCTCCCAGGCTATACATTAATAGCCCGCAACCTACGGAACAGTATGTGCAGGAGTTACGGATCTCTTTTGCGCGCAACAGCTTATAGTTTCGCGCCTGAGCCAGGGCCATTTTAGGGGTAAAACCCAGTGCGGCCACCGTTGTTCCCGCCATACCGCCCGCGCAGATTTTAAAAAATTGTCTGCGGCTGACGTCCATTGCTTTCCTCTTTTTTCCACGGATGCACGCCTCCTTCGAACTGCATCAAAACCTCAGTCCAGGATGCGTGTATAACTTCGCGAGGAAACTAACAGCAAAATCGATAACTTTTTTGCGTCAAATCAATATTGAAACGGTTCCGCTATTAAATAGCCCTATTTTTAAACTGCAATAACTCCAGGGAGGTACTAAAAAATGACACTGCATGGCATCGCCCTCGGAAAAAGTGCTATAAGTGGCAGTTTATTTTGCGCGGTATTCAGGACAGTCACAAAGCATGACATCACAAAAAGCAACGCTAATAGGGCTTGTTGCCATCGTTCTGTGGAGCACGATGGTTGGGTTAATTCGCGGCGTCAGCGAAGGTCTCGGACCGGTAGGCGGCGCAGCCATGATCTATTCATTAAGCGGCCTGCTGCTGATTTTTACCGTCGGATTACCTGATATCCGTCGTTTCCCGGGGCGATACCTCATCGCAGGCAGCGTACTGTTTGTCAGTTATGAAATATGCCTGGCGCTTTCTCTCGGTTATGCCGCCACTCGCCATCAGGCTATCGAAGTCGGCATGGTTAACTATTTATGGCCCAGCCTGACCATTCTGTTTGCCATTCTTTTTAACGGGCAAAAAACTAACTGGCTTATTGTGCCTGGATTGCTTATTGCACTTACTGGCGTTTGCTGGGTTCTGGGGGGCGAGAATGGTCTTAATCCAGGAGAAATTATCAGCAATGTCGCCACCAGTCCGCTAAGTTATTTACTGGCATTTCTTGGGGCGTTTATATGGGCGACATACTGCACGGTCACCAATAAATATGCGCGTGGTTTTAACGGTATCACCGTCTTTGTGTTACTCACCGCCGTGGCGCTGTGGTTCCACTATTTTCTTACTCCGCAACCTGCCATGATATTTAGCCTACCGGTGATTGCTAAACTTTTTACCGCGGCATTAACGTTAGGGTTTGCCTACGCCGCATGGAATGTGGGCATACTTCATGGCAATGTGACTATCATGGCCGTAGGGTCCTATTTTACCCCCGTCATGTCCTCTGCTCTGGCAGCGCTGTTACTCAGCTCACCACTGTCATTCTCCTTCTGGCAAGGCGCAGTCATGGTTTGCGTAGGTTCGCTACTTTGTTGGCTGGCAACGCGGCGGCGCTAATAGCGACGGGCGGGCCGATGTTGATATTAAATCGACCCGCTGCACCTTGACACTCTTCATAACACAACTACGCTTTTATCTATCGCCTGTGTGTATTTGACGATTTTTCATTTTCACGTGCTCCCCCTGCGCCATACCAGGATGCGCTGGTAAAAAATACGGATTTTATAAAATCGTTAAATATGTTAATGTGATGATATAATTTTATTAACAAATATATAATTAACGCTAGCTGGCAACTGTATTAGTGCATATAATAATCAGTCGTTACTACCAAAAATAAAACCATAAACAGCCCAATAGTCCCATCCGAAAATATATCTTATTAGACAGTCCCTATTTAAATTAATACTCTCAAATGTATTAAGGAGATCTCGATCACACAAATTAAAATAATTTGTAATCTTATGAAACTTATTATTGAACTTATGCCACTCCGTCATTTAAAAATAGTCTGCCATTGACAAACGCCTCGTTTAACAATGGTTGAGGAAACACGCTAAGAAAATTATAAGGATTATTAAAATGAAACTTAAGTTAGTGGCAGTGGCAGTGACTTCCCTGTTGGCAGCAGGCGTTGTAAATGCAGCCGAGGTATATAACAAAGACGGCAATAAACTGGATCTGTACGGTAAAGTTCACGCTCAGCATTATTTCTCTGATGATAACGGAAGTGATGGTGACAAAACTTACGCGCGTCTGGGCTTTAAAGGCGAAACGCAGATCAACGATCAGTTAACCGGTTTTGGCCAGTGGGAATATGAATTCAAAGGCAACCGTACTGAAAGCCAGGGCGCTGACAAAGACAAAACCCGTCTGGCGTTTGCTGGTCTGAAATTCGCTGACTACGGTTCTTTCGACTACGGTCGTAACTACGGCGTTGCTTACGACATCGGCGCATGGACCGACGTTCTGCCAGAGTTTGGTGGCGATACCTGGACTCAGACTGACGTCTTCATGACTGGCCGTACTACTGGTGTTGCCACCTACCGTAACACTGACTTCTTTGGCCTGGTTGAAGGTCTGAACTTTGCCGCGCAGTACCAGGGCAAAAATGACCGTGACGGCGCGTACGAGTCTAACGGCGACGGTTTCGGTCTGTCCGCAACGTATGAGTACGAAGGTTTTGGCGTAGGTGCGGCCTATGCGAAGTCTGACCGTACTAACAACCAGGTGAAAGCAGCGAGTAACCTGAATGCTGCGGGTAAAAACGCTGAAGTCTGGGCTGCTGGTCTGAAATATGATGCGAACAACATCTACCTGGCGACCACCTACTCCGAAACGCTGAACATGACCACCTTCGGTGAAGATGCAGCGGGTGATGCGTTTATCGCGAATAAAACCCAGAACTTCGAAGCGGTTGCTCAGTATCAGTTCGACTTCGGTCTGCGTCCGTCCATCGCTTACCTGAAATCCAAAGGTAAAAACCTGGGTACTTACGGCGACCAGGATCTGGTTGAGTACATCGATGTCGGTGCTACCTACTACTTCAACAAAAACATGTCCACCTTCGTTGATTACAAAATCAACCTGCTGGACGACAGCGATTTCACCAAAGCGGCTAAAGTGTCTACTGACAACATCGTTGCTGTTGGTCTGAACTACCAGTTCTAATTTTGTTGTAGTCTGAATACAAAGCCAGTCCTTTCAGGGCTGGCTTTTTCTCTTGATGTAGACTCGGTCATAAGGAGTATGCCGTGCAGACGTTCACTGGTCGTTGTCTTTGCGGACAGAGCCATTTTACCGTTGACGTCGAAATGCTGGATGTCTATGCCTGCCATTGTACGCTGTGTCAAAAATGGTCGGGTGGAATAGCCATGTATCTGGAAGCCTGCGGGCAACCACAGCTAGACCCCCTTTCCCCGGAACCGCCATACTTTTCATCCTCTTCACGCGGCGAACGCTACTTCTGTTCCGGCTGCGGGTGTCCGCTGTGGTTTCGGCTTACCGATACCGATCGCTATTTTATTCCCTGGACCTTACTGGAACTGAACGAAGTTGATCGCCGTCGGCTGATTCTGGCTGCGGAAATTTATACCGAAACCCAGCCTGCTTTCTGGCGACTGACGGGGCAATACGCACGCCTCAGCGGTAAAGAGGTTGAGGAAATGGACTCCCCCTGCCAGCTAGCGCATTAAGCGCTTATCTCACCAGGCGTTATGTTATCGGCGTTGGGCTTTTGCCAGGCTGAACCACATCCCTACCGCCAGCAAAAGAAGCATACTCCCGGCGCTGCTTAACGCCACGCTATGCGACCAGATAAAGGCATGTCTGGCGGCGTCCAGTATTGCCTGCCCCTGCGTGGGCGGTAGGCTATTCGCCAACTGCACGGCTTCTCCCATTGAAGATGACGCTCTGGCAATCTCTTGCGCCTCAAGCCCGGCAGGCAGACGGATAGACGCGGAGAAGCTACGGCTTAACAATAGACCGAAAATGGCAATGCCCAGTCCCGCGCCCAGTTCATAAGCCATCGTTTCTATCGCGCCGGCCGCCGCCGCTTTTTCTGCCGGCGCAGCGGCCATAATTGCCGACGTGGAAGCCAGCAATGCGCTGGCGGCGCTAAATCCCAGCAGCGCCATCAGCCCCCAGGCCTGCCATTGTTGGGTGCTGAAATCCGTCATCGCCAGGCCATAAAAACTCAGCGCGCTTAACGCCATGCCGCCCGTCGCGACCAGCCGTAGTCCCAGACGCGAGACCAGCACGCCCGCAATCGGCCCGCTGAATCCACTGGCGACCATCACCGGCAGCATAAATACCCCGGCCTCATAAGGCGATAGCCCGTGAACAAACTGCAGCTCTTGCGCCATCAGCAGCTCAAAACCCACCAGAGTGATCATCGCGGTCATCGCCATCACGACGCCGCTCAGGATAATGCGATGGGTAAATAGTCGCATATCAATCATCGGACGCGATGTCGCAAGCTGTGTGCGGATAAAGAGTCCCAGGAGCAGCGCGCCGGTAAGCAGGGTAAACGAGATGACCCACAGCGACAGATGCCCTTTCAGCGCGGTTTTAGCGCTATAGACCAACAGCAAAATGGCAATAATCAGCATCACCGCATGGCCAAGATTGAGCGGTTGATCGCGACGGCCCGCCTGGCGAGGAACATAGCGGGCGGTTAAGCCCATGACGACCAGCACAATCGGCACGTTGATCAGGAAAACCGATCCCCAGTAAAAATGCTCTAATAATATGCCGCCGATGAGCGGCCCAAACGCCGCTCCGCCCGAACCTACCGCTGCCCAGACGCCCAGCGCCATGTTGCGATGCTTCTCTTCACAAAAGGTGGCGCGTATCCCGGCCAGCGTCGCCGGTACAATCATCGCCGCGCCAATAGCCAGTAATACCCTGGTGGCAATAAGCCAACTGGCGGTATGCGAAAACGCTGCCGCCAGTGACGCCAGGCCAAAGAGCGTCCCGCCCAGCATCAGCAGGCGTTTAAAACCGATACGATCGCCAAGCGCGCCCATCGGCAACACCATGCCAGCCATAACCAAAGAATAAATATCAATGATCCACAGCAGCTCGTTGCCGCTGGCCCCCAGTGTCATACTCAGTGTCGGGGCGGCGACATGCAAGACCGTGGCATCAATGGCGACAGGAATATAGACCAGCACAATAATGACTAACGTTAACCACTGACGAAACATAACTCTCCCTTCAAAAACTCAAATTTGGACGCTTGTCCAGCTTCAGGATCCTACGGTAAGTTGAACGAATGTCCAGCTTTTTGTTACACTGCGCGCATTGGCTAATGTGGGGAAAATATGAGTTACCTTAACCGGGATGAACGCCGCGAAGTGATCCTGCAAGCGGCGATGCGCGTGGCGCTGGCAGAGGGGTTTACCGCCATGACGGTGCGACGAATCGCATCAGAAGCCGATGTCGCCGCCGGCCAGGTGCATCACCACTTCAGCTCGGCGGGCGAGCTCAAAGCGCTGGCCTTTGTCCATTTGATCCGCACCCTGCTTGATGCCGGGCAAGTTCCGCCGCCCGCCACCTGGCGTGCACGGCTTCACGCTATGTTGGGTAGCGAAGACGGCGGCTTTGAGCCTTACATAAAATTGTGGCGAGAGGCGCAAATTCTGGCCGACCGGGATCCGCACATCAGAGATGCTTATCTACTTACGATGCAGATGTGGCATGAGGAAACGGTCACAATTATTGAGCAGGGCAAACAGGCAGGAGAATTTACGTTTACTGCTAACGCCACGGATATCGCCTGGCGGCTTATCGCACTGGTGTGCGGGCTGGACGGTATGTATGTGCTGGGTATTCCGGAAATGGCCGATCCCGCGTTTAAATACCATCTGGATCGGATGATTACGCTTGAACTCTTTGCGTAAAGTTACAAATAATTTAATAAAAATAACTTTTAATTTACAAATAGTAACAATTAAGAAACATCATATCTCCTCTTCGCGCCGCGCTGGCCTGGTTTTTTATCTATTCTTTCACTCAATATTCTAAAAAAACTTCAATAAGTTCTCAAAAGAGCGCGTGACGCTCTGTCTCTTTTTTGTGTTTTTTCTCAAATGATATGCGCATGTGAGGGGTAAAATGACACGACAAAACGAGAATTATAACCGTTATCTCTTGAGTGACTGGCGACCCGAAAATCCAGCCTTCTGGGAGAATAAAGGGAAAAGCATCGCCAGGAGAAACTTATGGATTTCAGTAAGTTGTTTGCTCCTGGCATTTTGCGTCTGGATGTTGTTTAGCGCTGTTGCCGTCAACCTCAATAAAATTGGATTTAATTTTACCACCGACCAACTCTTTTTATTAACCGCATTACCTTCTCTTTCCGGCGCAATATTACGCGTTCCCTACTCCTTTATGGTGCCACTGTTTGGTGGGCGTAAATGGACCGTATTAAGTACCGTAATATTGATTATTCCCTGCGCCTGGCTGGGATTCGCCGTGCAAAATCCTGCCACCCCTTTCGGGGTATTTATGCTCATAGCTCTGTTGTGCGGTTTTGCGGGGGCAAACTTCGCGTCCAGTATGGGCAACATCAGCTTTTTCTTTCCAAAAGCCAGACAAGGTAGCGCGTTGGGTATTAACGGCGGCCTGGGAAATCTTGGCGTCAGTGTGATGCAGTTGCTTGCGCCGCTGGTTATTTTTCTGCCGATATTTACTTTTTTAGGCGTCCGGGGCGTGCCGCAACCTGATGGCTCCCTGCTCGCCCTCACTAACGCCGCCTGGATCTGGGTGCCGTTACTGGCTGTCGCGACGCTTGCCGCCTGGTTTGGTATGAACGATATCGGCAGTTCAAAAGCGTCTGTCGCCTCGCAATTGCCGGTGCTAAAACGTCTGCACCTGTGGCTGCTTAGCCTGCTGTACCTGGCGACATTCGGGTCATTCATCGGCTTTTCCGCAGGTTTCGCCATGCTCGCCAAAACGCAATTTCCCGACGTAAATATTCTGCAACTGGCGTTCTTTGGCCCCTTTATCGGCGCGCTGGCGCGTTCGGCAGGCGGCGTGATCTCCGATAAATTCGGCGGCGTTCGCGTAACGCTCATTAATTTTATCTTTATGGCGCTGTTTACCGCCCTGCTATTCCTCACGCTGCCAGGATCCGGCGCAGGCAGCTTTAGCGCGTTCTATCTTGTTTTTATGGGCCTGTTTTTGACAGCGGGTCTCGGCAGCGGTTCTACCTTCCAGATGATTGCGGTGATCTTCCGTCAGATCACGCTCTACAACGTCAAACTGCGCGGCGGGAGCGATGAGCAGGCGAAGCGCGAAGCGGTGACGGATACCGCCGCCGCACTCGGTTTTATCTCCGCTATTGGCGCTGTGGGCGGCTTCTTTATTCCAAAAGCGTTTGGCACCTCTTTGGCCTTGACCGGCTCGCCGGTGGGCGCCATGAAAATCTTTTTGCTGTTTTACATCGCTTGCGTCCTGCTGACCTGGCTGGTCTACGGGCGTCGTAAGCCTAAACAACAATAACAACATACGCACCTGTAGGACGGCCATCCGGCAATGGTTTAACGCCAAATCGACAGGATGGCGGAAAATTTATCGAAGCAGGAGAAATGTCATGAGTAAACTGTTGGATCGCTTTCGTTACTTTAAACAAAAAGGCGATACCTTTGCCGACGGCCATGGTCAGGTGATGTATACCAACCGCGACTGGGAAGACAGTTATCGCCAGCGCTGGCAGTTTGATAAGATCGTGCGCTCAACCCACGGCGTCAACTGCACGGGCTCCTGTAGCTGGAAAATTTATGTCAAAAACGGTCTGGTGACGTGGGAAACTCAGCAAACCGACTACCCGCGCACGCGTCCCGATTTGCCGAACCATGAACCGCGCGGCTGCCCGCGCGGCGCCAGCTACTCCTGGTATCTCTATAGCGCCAATCGTCTGAAATACCCTCTGGTGCGTAAGCGGCTGATAGAACTGTGGCGCGAGGCCCTTTCCCGGCACAGCGATCCGGTACTGGCATGGGAATCGATAATGAACGACCCGCAGAAATGCCAAAGTTACAAACAGGTGCGCGGACATGGCGGCTTTATTCGTTCGAACTGGAAAGAGCTGAATCAGCTCATTGCCGCCGCTAACGTCTGGACAATCAAAACCTATGGCCCGGATCGTGTGGCGGGGTTTTCACCTATTCCAGCAATGTCGATGGTTTCTTACGCCGCCGGAACACGTTATCTGTCATTGCTTGGCGGTACTTGTCTGAGTTTCTATGACTGGTATTGCGATCTTCCGCCCGCGTCTCCAATGACCTGGGGCGAGCAGACTGACGTGCCGGAGTCCGCCGACTGGTATAACTCAGCCTACATTATTGCCTGGGGCTCTAACGTGCCGCAGACGCGTACCCCGGACGCCCACTTCTTTACCGAAGTGCGCTACAAAGGCACCAAGACAATCGCCATCACCCCGGACTATTCCGAAGTCGCTAAACTGTGCGATCAGTGGCTGGCGCCAAAGCAAGGTACCGACAGCGCGCTGGCGATGGCCATGGGTCACGTCATTTTAAAAGAGTTTCATCTCGATAATCCCAGCGACTATTTTCTTAACTATTGCCGCCGTTATACCGATATGCCAATGCTGGTCCTGTTGGATGAGCGCGCAGACGGCAGTTATGTACCGGGGCGTATGATGCGCGCGTCGGATCTGGTGGATGGACTGGGAGAAGCCAATAATCCGGAATGGAAAACCGTCGCGCTCAACAGTACGGGCGAACTGGTCGCGCCCAACGGTTCTATCGGTTTTCGCTGGGGCGAAAAGGGAAAATGGAACCTGGAACCGGTGGCGGCGGGCGTCGAAACTGAACTGTCGCTCTCTTTACTTGGTCAGCATGATGACGTGGCGGGTGTCGCTTTCCCCTATTTTGGCGGCAACGAAAACCCACATTTTCGCAGCGTACGGCAGGAACCGGTGCTGGTACGTCAGTTACCGGTGAAACGCCTGGCTCTGGCGGACGGTCGCGAGCGGATGGTCGTCAGCGTTTACGATCTGGTGCTGGCTAATTATGGGCTGGATCGTGGTCTGGATGACTGCCATAGCGCCAATAATTATAACGACGTAAAAGCCTACACGCCGGCCTGGGGCGAACAGATTACCGGCGTGCCGCGTCGACATATCGAAACTATTGCGCGTGAATTTGCCGAGACCGCCCATAAAACTCATGGTCGTTCGATGATCATCCTCGGCGCGGGAGTGAATCACTGGTATCACATGGATATGAATTACCGTGGGATGATTAACATGCTGGTGTTCTGTGGCTGTGTTGGACAAACCGGCGGCGGCTGGGCGCACTATGTCGGCCAGGAGAAGCTGCGGCCGCAAACCGGCTGGCTGCCGCTGGCCTTCGCGCTGGACTGGAATCGCCCGCCGCGTCAGATGAACAGTACCTCGTTTTTCTACAACCATGCCAGCCAGTGGCGCTATGAAAAACTGACTGCGCAAGAGTTGCTGTCGCCGTTGGCCGATCCGGCTAAATTTTCCGGACACCTGATCGATTTCAACGTGCGCGCGGAACGTATGGGCTGGCTACCCTCGGCGCCGCAGCTTAATCTTAACCCGCTCAGCGTGAAAGCGAGCGCCGATAAAGCCGGGCTGTCTGCGGCGGATTATACCGTGCAGGCGTTGAAATCAGGCGCTATCCGTTTTGCCTGCGAACAGCCTGACAGTGGTCATAATCACCCGCGAAATTTATTTGTCTGGCGCTCTAACCTGCTCGGCTCCTCCGGGAAAGGTCATGAGTACATGCTCAAATATCTGCTGGGCACCGACAGCGGTATCCAGGGCGAAGCGCTGGGTTCCAGCGAAGGAATTAAGCCTGAAGAGGTGGAATGGCAGTCCGCCGCGATTGAGGGCAAGCTCGATCTGTTGGTCACGCTTGATTTCCGTATGTCCAGTACCTGTCTGTTTTCCGATATCGTCTTGCCGACCGCCACCTGGTATGAAAAAGACGATATGAATACCTCGGATATGCATCCGTTTATCCACCCCCTTTCCGCCGCGGTCGATCCTGCCTGGGAATCCAAAAGCGACTGGGAGATCTACAAAGGTATAGCCAGCGTCTTTTCTGAGGTGTGTGTCGGACATCTCGGACAGGAAACCGATGTGGTGTTACACCCGCTCCAGCATGATTCCCCGGCGGAACTGGCGCAGCCATTTGATATTCTCGACTGGCGTAAAGGCGAGTGCGAACTTATTCCGGGCAAAACCGCCCCCAATATCGTCGTGGTTGAACGCGATTATCCGGCCACCTATGAACGTTTTACCTCGCTGGGTCCCCTGCTGGATAAATTAGGCAACGGCGGTAAGGGGATTGCCTGGAATACGCAAGATGAAGTCGATTTCCTCGGTAAGCTCAATTACACCAAACACGATGGCCCGGCGAAAGGACGTCCGCGCATCGACACCGCGCTGGATGCCTCGGAAGTGATTCTTGCCTTAGCGCCGGAAACTAACGGCCAGGTGGCGGTGAAAGCCTGGCAGGCGCTGGGCGAGATGACCGGGCGCGAGCACACCCATCTGGCCATCAATAAAGAAGATGAGAAAATTCGCTTTCGTGATATCCAGGCGCAACCACGCAAAATTATCTCCAGCCCGACCTGGTCAGGACTGGAAAGCGAGCATGTCTCTTATAACGCCGGATATACCAACGTACATGAACTGATCCCGTGGCGCACGTTGTCGGGGCGGCAACAACTCTATCAGGATCATGCGTGGATGCGCGCTTTTGGCGAAAGCCTGGTGGCATATCGTCCGCCGATTGATACCCGCAGCGTCAGCGAAATGCGAGAAATTCCGCCCAACGGTTTCCCGGAAAAAGCGCTTAACTTCCTGACGCCGCACCAGAAATGGGGAATTCACTCCACCTACAGCGAAAACCTGCTGATGCTGACCTTGTCGCGCGGCGGGCCGATTGTCTGGATTAGCGAAGCCGATGCCCGTGAATTGGGTATTGAAGATAACGACTGGATTGAAGCCTTCAACGCTAATGGCGCTCTTACCGCTCGTGCGGTGGTCAGCCAGCGCGTTCCGCCGGGTATGACCATGATGTACCACGCCCAGGAGCGGATTATGAACATTCCGGGTTCGGAAGTGACCGGGATGCGCGGCGGGATCCATAACTCCGTGACCCGGGTCTGTCCAAAACCGACGCATATGATCGGCGGCTATGCGCAACTGGCTTACGGCTTCAACTATTACGGAACCGTGGGTTCGAATCGCGATGAATTCATCATGATCAGGAAGATGAAAAACATTAACTGGCTGGATGATGAGGGCCGGGATCAGGTACAGGAGGCGAAAAAATGAAAATACGCTCACAGGTTGGGATGGTACTGAATCTCGATAAATGTATTGGCTGTCACACCTGCTCCGTCACCTGTAAAAACGTCTGGACCGGACGTGAAGGGATGGAATACGCATGGTTCAATAACGTCGAAACTAAACCGGGCATCGGCTATCCCAAAAACTGGGAAGACCAGCAGGAGTGGCAAGGCGGTTGGGTTCGTGATGTTAATGGCAAGATAAGGCCCCGTCTGGGCGGCAAAATGGGGGTAATTAGCAAAATTTTCGCCAACCCGGTGATTCCGCAAATCGATGATTACTATGAACCCTTTACCTTCGATTATCAGCATTTACATAATGCGCCGGAGAGTAAGCATCAGCCCACTGCCCGCCCTCGTTCACTGATTGACGGAAAACGGATGGACAAGGTGATCTGGGGGCCAAACTGGGAAGAGCTGCTCGGCGGCGAGTTTGAAAAACGCGCCCGCGACCGTAACTTCGACAACATACAAAAGGAGATGTACGGTCAGTTCGAAAACACCTTCATGATGTACCTGCCGCGCCTGTGCGAACACTGCCTCAACCCCAGTTGTGTCGCCACCTGCCCAAGTGGCGCTATTTATAAGCGTGAAGAAGACGGCATCGTGCTAATCGACCAGGATAAATGCCGGGGCTGGCGTTTGTGTATCAGCGGCTGCCCGTACAAAAAAATCTACTTTAACTGGAAGAGCGGCAAGTCTGAGAAGTGCATATTTTGCTATCCACGTATTGAATCCGGCCAGCCGACCGTTTGTTCGGAAACCTGCGTCGGGCGCATTCGTTATCTTGGCGTTCTGCTCTACGACGCCGACAGGATTGAAGAAGCGGCCAGTACCGAACACGAGACAGATTTGTATGAACGTCAGTGCGATGTGTTTCTCAATCCGCACGATCCGGCGGTCATCGAAGAGGCGCTTAAACAGGGCATCCCGCAAAACGTCATCGACGCCGCCCAACGGTCGCCGGTGTACAAAATGGCGATGGACTGGAAGCTGGCGCTTCCGCTGCACCCGGAATACCGTACCCTGCCGATGGTCTGGTACGTACCGCCGCTGTCGCCCATCCAGTCATACGCCGACGCGGGCGGGTTGCCGCACAATGGCAATATTCTGCCGGCGGTGGAGACGCTGCGTATTCCAGTCCAGTACCTGGCCAATATGCTCAGCGCGGGCGATACCGGTCCGGTCATTCGGGCTCTAAAGCGGATGATGGCGATGCGCCACTACATGCGCTCGCAGACGGTTGAAGGCGTGACGGATACCCGCGCGATTGACGAAGTGGGTCTGAGCGTACAACAGGTTGAAGAGATGTATCGCTACCTGGCGATTGCCAATTATGAAGATCGTTTTGTCATTCCCACCAGTCACCGGGAAATGGCGCGCGATGCCTTTCCGGAGCGCAACGGCTGCGGCTTTACTTTTGGCGACGGTTGCCACGGGTCGGATACCAAATTCAACCTGTTCAACAGTAGCCGTATTGATGCCATCAATATCACCGAAGTGCGTGATAAAGCGGAGGGGGAGTAATGCAAGTCCTCAAAGCGATTGGCCTGTTGATGGAGTATCCGGACGACGAGTTGTGGGAATATCGGGATGAAGCGCTTGCCCTTATCCAACACGATGCGCCAATGCTGGCCGACTTCACTCGCGAGCTGCTTTATGCGCCGTTACTGGATAAACAAGCAGAATGGTGCGAAGTGTTTGACCGCGGGCGCGCCACTTCATTGCTGTTATTCGAGCATGTTCATGCGGAGTCCCGCGATCGCGGCCAGGCGATGGTCGATTTGTTAAGCCAGTATGAAACCGTGGGCCTGCAGCTCAACTGCCGCGAACTACCGGATCACCTGCCGCTCTATCTGGAGTACTTAAGCGTGTTGCCGGAAGCGGAAGCTCTCGAGGGATTACAGAATATTGCCCCTATTCTGGCGCTGCTGGGCGGTCGTCTGAAACAGCGAGGAGCGCCGTGGTATCAACTGTTTGACGCCCTGCTGACGCTGGCGGGCAGTACGCTTACAAGTGACAGTGTCACAAAGCAAATTGTTCAGGAATCGCGGGATGATACCCGTCAGGCACTGGATGCCGTCTGGGAAGAAGAGCAGGTGAAGTTTATCGAAGATAACGCCACGACCTGTGACAGTTCACCGTTACACCATTATCAACGACGCTTTAGCCAGGACGCGGCGCCGCAGTACGTCGACGTCAGCGCGGGAGGCCCGAAATGATACAGTACCTGAACGTCTTTTTTTACGACATCTACCCCTATATTTGCGCCACGGTATTCTTCCTCGGCAGTTGGCTGCGCTATGACTACGGACAATATACCTGGCGCGCGTCGTCCAGCCAGATGCTGGATAAGCGTGGGATGGTGATATGGTCGAATCTGTTCCATATTGGCATTCTGGGGATCTTTTTTGGCCATCTGTTCGGGATGCTGACGCCACACTGGATGTATGCCTGGTTCCTGCCGATTGTGGTAAAACAACAAATGGCGATGATCCTCGGCGGCGTGTGCGGCGTATTAACGTTGATCGGCGGCGCGGGATTACTGTGGCGTCGTCTGACCAATCAGCGTGTGCGGGCGACATCCACTACACCAGATATTATCATCATGAGCATTTTGCTGATTCAGTGCCTGCTTGGCCTGAGCACCATTCCGTTTTCGGCGCAATATCCGGATGGCAGCGAAATGATGAAGTTGGTGGGCTGGGCGCAAAGTATTGTCACCTTCCGCGGCGGGTCTTCGGAAATGCTGAGCGGTGTGGCGTTTGTTTTCCGCGTTCATCTGGTGCTGGGAATGACTATTTTCCTGCTCTTCCCGTTCACCCGTCTGGTTCATGTCTGGAGCGCGCCGTTTGAGTATTTCACCCGTCGCTACCAGATTGTTCGTACCCGCCGCTAATTCTCTTTGCCCGGGGCGTACGCTTACCGGGCAAAGAAAAACGCCTGGGCGTCGTCATTCGGCAACGCGCAGGCTATGATGATTCTTCAGCCAAAGGAGAACATCAATGAAACCGCAGATTTACCATGTTGACGTCTTCACCAGCGAACCCTTTCGCGGCAACTCTGCTGGCGTTGTCTTACATGCGGATACGCTAAGCGACGCGCAGATGCAGCTGATTGCCCGTGAGCTTCGTCACTCGGAAACCGCCTTTTTGCTAAAAAGCGAAGAGAGTGATGTGCGCATACGCTATTTTACACCGACAGTAGAAGTCCCCATCTGTGGTCATGCCACCGTGGCCGCGCATTATGTTCGGGCAACGGTACTGGGATTGGGAAACACCACCGTCTGGCAAACCTCGTTAGCGGGCCCTCATCGTGTTGAAATTCATGCCGAACACAATGACTATCGCATCACGCTGGAACAAGGTCAGCCCTCTTTTGAACCACCGCTAGTCGGAGAAATTCGGGCTGCCATCATCACCGCGCTGAACCTGACTGAAGATGATATCGTGCCGGGAGCGCCAATTCAGGTGGCTTCAACAGGACATGCAAAAGTGATGATCCTGCTCAAACCAGACGTTGATATTGATGCCCTTTCTCCGAATCTGGCAGCCCTGACGGCAATCAGCCAGCAAATTGGCTGTAACGGCTTTTTTCCTTTCCAGATTCGTCCGGGAAAAAACGAAACCGATGGGCGAATGTTTTCCCCGGCGATAGGGATTGTTGAAGATCCGGTAACGGGAAACGCCAATGGCCCGATGGGAGCATGGCTCGTCCATCATGGCCTGATGGCGCATGACGGTAAAACGCTGCAGATTCAAGACCATCAGGGGCGCGCTTTAGGCAAAGAGGGTACTGTTGATGTTACCGTCACCATTCGCGATAACCAGCCGGAAAACGTCACCATCTCCGGCCAGGCGGTCATTCTGTTTCATGCCGAATGGGCCATTACTTTTTAATCTTTGTCTGGCCCGCAAATCCTCACGGCAAAAAATTATTTTCCCGCCTCCGGATGGGTATCAAATGCAGCCATTACCGCGGCCAGCTCCGCCTCGGTAAAACCGTGCTTTACATCATTTACGCCGAGACCAAACTGCTGCTGAAGTAACTGATACAACGACGGTACATCCGGTATATTGACCTGTTCAACGGCATGTCCCTGGTGGTAACGCGTGAAGTGGAAATTCGTTAATGTCAGCTTGCCGCCATCAGGCAAATGGCGGCACATCAACAAATGATGACGAAAATGGGATTGCGGCCAGTGAGCCGACCAGAAATTGCCCATCACATGATCGCTCTGCTGCTGCACCCCCAGATCAAAACAGTACATCGACTGCCAGTGCTCATGGTGGCGGAATTGTAAAATCCATGTGCTCCCCTCCTGCATCAGGCGGTATTCGCCATGCGGCGTTTGCTGGGCAATTTCAGCCTTCAGACGAAGCGGCGCGGTTAGCGTTTGGCCGCCAAACCCCACGTCAGCGATCCACTGCTCATCCTCAACATCAACCAGCAGCAAACGGTGCGTGCGCGGCGGTAAACTGGCGGGATGAGACAGAATGACCCGCCCCAATAAGCTTCGGACGTTAAAACCGATGTCGCGTAACGCACGTTCAAACAGGCCATTCAGTTCAAAACAGTATCCACCGCGTCGGGCATAAAGCAGTTTCTCCTCTAATGCCGTCTCATCGAGCTGTATTTCACGAGGCAGTAGCACATCCAGATTTTCAAAAGGAATCGCGCAGTTGTGCGCTAAGTGAAGCGTTCTGAGCGCTTCAACCGTAGGAACCCCCAACGGCTGACAATGTAATCGCGTAAAATAAGCATGTAAAAAAGAGGTCATCTGAGGCTTCCATTAACATTAATGCTTGCGTTCGGCACACAGGCTGAGGCGGATATCGCTGCGCAACAGGATACCCTATCCGTGGAATAGCGTTGGATACTTTTGAAAAAAATAAGACAGGCCGGCTACAGCGCCGGAGGTACGTGGGATTTTGGCCTACAAACGGAAATCGGTTCTGAGAATCTCTTTGCGACACGCCGCCAAAATAGCGGCGTGTTAAAATTTTTAACGCCAGCTCAGCGAGTCTGATTTCTAACAAAACTGGCTAAACATAAACGCTTTTTAATAATTGTCCAAATAGTTATGGTAACGATCTTTTATGTCGGCCGCCCGTTGCGCTTTCGCCTCCGGCATGTCGCTGGCCCGATCGGTATAATATTTTAAACTCGGAATGGCGCCTAATGCCTGAGGTAAGGCATTATATGCTGCTATTCGCTCTCTGACGGTTTTATATTTTTCATCAATATCATAATTATAGTACGCTGGCGCTTCTAAAAAGCCCTCTTCCAGTCTCATACAGATATCTTCAAAGGACCCCTTAACCTCAACGGTATGTTCGCCATCCGATATCCTGACGATTGGCTCACGTCCAGCCATCAGCGAGAGTTGTTCGAATGTTAACCTCCGACCATCAGAAAGGTCGACATCTATAGTATACAGCCCATCACACACAGCATCAGCAAGGTGATTATGGATATTCCCTGCATTGGCACAGAACTCCTCAACTTTAGGCGTAACATTGCAACAATGTTCAATTACTCTTGTAAATCCGTAGGCCAGTCCTGCGGTAAGCACCCACAAGATGCCTTTCATGATTTTTGTTGATAATTTATTTTCATAATCTCCTGCAGCAACATGAGGTAGCTTATTTCCTGATAAAGCTCTGGCATAGGTAGAAACTGATGTATGTGGCATATCCTGCTCCTTCAAATTTTGCTCAATAGCTTTATATGTCCTACTCCTCTCTCATTATGACGATATGTCAATCAACAAAATTGCTCAAAGGCATATATTTTCAGGAGAAAATGAGAATAACAGGCGCAACGGCCTTATCTTATGCTGCTGCAATATCGTCAGGTAGTTTACCGTTCGAGGTTATATCTATGACCATAAATCCCACAAGTGATTAGCGCTGGTTAATTATTGCGCAACGCAAGCACTGCGGATTTGTGCTGGCGTCTTATCTGGCTGAATCGTGACCACACCGCACCACATCTGACCACACAAATAAACTCGACATTCTCATTTTGTTCTTTCCGTATGTTTTGCGTCATTTAACAATTGCAGGTAGGATGCTCCGCCGGCGGTTTTATCCCTGTCACAGAATCAGGGAAAAGCGGCATTCGCCATTGCAGGCAATCGATTGGTGAGCGCCCGTCGCGGCATAAGGAATTTTTCTGTCAGGACAGGCTATAACAGGTAACGTAATGAAAACACAGACTACGCACGCCGCAGAACAACATGCGGCGAAACGACGCTGGCTGAACGCCCATGAAGAGGGGTATCACAAAGCGATGGGGAATCGTCAGGTTCAGATGATTGCTATCGGCGGCGCGATTGGCACCGGTTTATTTTTAGGTGCAGGCGCCCGATTGCAAATGGCCGGACCGGCACTGGCGCTGGTCTATCTGATATGCGGCATTTTTTCTTTTTTCATTTTACGCGCGCTGGGCGAACTGGTATTGCATCGCCCTTCCAGCGGGAGTTTCGTCTCCTACGCCCGTGAATTTTTGGGTGAAAAAGCGGCCTACGTCGCAGGCTGGATGTACTTTATTAACTGGGCGATGACCGGGATCGTCGATATCACCGCAGTGGCGTTATATATGCACTACTGGGGCGCATTTGGCGACGTTCCGCAATGGGTGTTCGCGCTCGGTGCGTTAACCATTGTCGGTACCATGAACATGATCGGCGTAAAATGGTTTGCCGAAATGGAGTTCTGGTTCGCGCTGATAAAAGTACTCGCCATTGTTATCTTCCTGGTGGTAGGCACGATTTTTCTCGGTACCGGTCAACCGCTTGAGGGTAATGCCACCGGTTTTCACCTGATTACAGATAATGGCGGCTTTTTCCCGCACGGCCTGTTGCCCGCGCTGGTACTGATTCAGGGCGTAGTGTTCGCCTTTGCGTCGATTGAACTGGTCGGTACCGCCGCTGGGGAGTGCAAAGATCCACAGACGATGGTGCCAAAAGCCATCAATAGCGTGATCTGGCGTATTGGTCTTTTCTATGTAGGATCGGTCGTATTGCTGGTTTTGCTGCTGCCGTGGAACGCCTATCAGGCGGGGCAAAGTCCGTTTGTCACCTTCTTTTCTAAACTTGGCGTGCCTTATATCGGCAGTATTATGAATATCGTGGTGTTAACCGCCGCGCTTTCCAGCCTGAACTCCGGGCTTTACTGTACGGGGAGAATTTTACGTTCAATGTCGATGGGGGTTTCCGCGCCGAAATTCATGGCGAAAATGAGCCGTCAGCATGTGCCCTATGCGGGTATTCTGGCGACTCTGGTGGTTTACGTGGTCGGCGTATTCCTGAATTACCTGGTCCCCTCCCGCGTGTTTGAGATCGTTCTTAATTTTGCCTCGCTCGGCATTATCGCGTCGTGGGCGTTTATCATGGTGTGCCAGATGCGTTTACGCCAGGCGATAAAAGAAGGCAAAGCCGCAGACGTCAGTTTTAAACTGCCCGGCGCGCCTTTTACCTCCTGGCTAACGCTGCTGTTTTTACTAAGCGTGCTGGTACTCATGGCGTTTGACTACCCGAATGGAACTTACACTATCGCCTCGTTGCCGCTGATCGCCATTCTGCTGGTTGCCGGCTGGTTTGGCGTGCGACGTCGCGTGGCGGAGATCCATCGAACTGCGCCAGTAACGGCGGATTCGACAGAGAATGTCGTATTGAAAGAAGAAGCAGCGACATAACATTCCCCTTCCCCGGCAGCCCCAGGCCTGCCGGGTTTAATGCGCGTTGCCGCCAACACCGCATCGCGCCCAATGCTTAGTCAGCCTTAATCAACTGCGCCACATCATTGCTGTTAATTTCCCGCTGGTTGCCTTCCTGATCGGTATAACTGGTCATCCCCGTCTCTTTATCTAACTGCGGCTTACCCTGAGTTACGATCGTTTGCCCATTCTTCGTCGTCATCACATAGTTGGTTGTGCAACCCGCAAGCATAAAAAACATCATGCCCAAACCTGAGCATATAAATAACTTTTTCATATTTTCCTCGTGAATATAATGAGTTAACTACAGCAAAAAGGCAGTGTAATTCTCACAGAATCATCAGGCTATCGGCGGGGTGTAACGAGGCGTATCGGTGCGTTTAAAGAGATGACTGGAGGGGTTTCCCCCTCCATACCCTATTTACAAAGCAATGCGAATAACATCATCCGGCTGCGTCGCTTCCTGTTCACGTGTCGATTTCTGCTTCACGCTGACGTAGAGCGTTTTACCATCTGCCGATAGCGCCAGACTATTCGGGTACGTCGGCGTATCGAACGTTTTAACAACGTTATAGGTCTTCGCATCGATCACGCTGACCTGCCCTGCCTGACGATGTGTCACATACGCCTCGTTACGTGTCGGGTTAAACAGGACGGCCAAAGAAGCAGGCGCCGCGATTTTGGCAAGAATATTGCCATTACGGGTATCGACAACCAGAACCTCAGTCGCCTTCGAGTCGGTGATAAACGCGCGATGACCTGCGGTATCGAGACTCAGGTTAATAAAGAAGTGTTCTTTACCGTCATCCAGCAACTTCTTACGACTGAGAATTTTATTGCTGGCGGTATCGATGGTGATAAATTCACCATCCGCATTGGTGGTGTACAGGCGTTGCGCTTTACTGTCGAGCGCCAGACCCGTACTCATTTTGCCGGTATTTTCGATCGTCGTTTTCAGTTTGATGGTTTCGCCATCCACTACCCAAATAGCACTCTCTTTACCAACACCGCTAATGTAGATCGTGTTGGTCGCCGCATCGGCAACCAGCTCACGGGGCTGTAACGGACGAACCTCTTCAGTACGTTTGCGCGCATCAAGTACCAGACGACCTTTTACATCACCCGTTTTGGCATCAATCGCGGTAACAGCGCTGTTAATGGTATTGCCAAACCACAGCGTTTGGGTCGCGGCATTGATGGTGGCGCCGAACGGCTTGAGATCGTTATGAATCGCTTGCGTGATTTCCAGCGTCACCGGGTCGAGACGATAAACTACGCCGCCTTTATCCAGTTTACGGCTTTGCGATGTAGCCAGCCAGAGCGCGTTTTCTTGCTGACTCCAGGCCATCTCATAAGCGCCTTTGCCTACCGCTTTACGCAGCATGTCTTCCGCCGCCAGCGTGCTAAATGAGGATGCGACGAGGAGCGAACCTAACAATAAAGAACCACGCAGGCGCGGCGAAAAAAGATGACGTAAGTGCATGACGACTCCCTTTGATAAAAACGTGTATAGCTGCTTCACACTACTTCGCTGCGCGGGATCTTCGTTCCGCACTTATTATAAGTTGAGAATAATAATCATTATTTATCAAAAAGTGGAGCTTTTCCTCGCCTGCGAATGTCATGGCTCTTAAATACCGCACATTTTCTTAACTTAATGTGCGATTAAAATTTCAAAACTTTACATATTGACTACCCTTAATGTCACGTTTTCCGTTGATACGCTTACATTTATCCGGCATTTTCATGAAAATTATTTCCGTTAGACAGCGACTTTATCCCGCCCTCTTATTGCCTCTGACCTTCTCCCCGGTTCTTCAGGCCGCCAGCGCGCCCAATGAACAAACCATGATAGTCACCGCAACGCCGCAAACCGTATCCGAACTGGATACACCTGCCGCCGTTAGCGTCATTGAGGGAGAAGACATGCGTCTGGCGACGCCGCGCGTCAATTTATCTGAGTCTTTAACCAGCGTCCCGGGATTGCAGGTGCAAAACCGGCAGAACTACGCGCAGGATCTGCAAATCTCTATCCGCGGATTTGGCTCGCGTTCCGCCTTTGGCGTGCGCGGCATTCGTCTGTATGTTGATGGCATTCCCGCCACCATGCCGGATGGGCAAGGCCAGATTTCGAATATTGATATTAACAGCATACAAGACGTTGAAGTGTTACGCGGCCCTTTCTCAGCGCTATACGGCAATGCTTCCGGCGGCGTGATAAATGTCACCACCGAAACCGGCAAACAGCCGCCTACCCTTGAGGCCAGCAGCTACTACGGCAGTTATGGAAGCTGGCGCTATGGGCTAAAAGCCACGGGCGCGATGGGTGACGGCACACAGCCAGGCGACGTGGATTACACGGTATCGACTACCCGTTTCACCACCCACGGCTACCGCGATCACAGCGGTGCGCGAAAAAATCTGGCTAATGCCAAACTGGGCGTTCGCCTTGACGATGTCAGTAAACTCTCGCTGATTTTTAATAGTGTGGACATTAAGGCGGACGATCCCGGCGGACTTACCGAATCTGAATGGAAAGCCGATCCGCAACAGGCGCCGCGCGCTGAACAGTACAATACGCGTAAAACCATCAAACAAACTCAGGCAGGATTGCGTTATGAACGTCAGCTCAGCGCGCAGGATGATATCAGCGTGATGGCCTACGCCGGAGAGCGGGAAACCACGCAATACCAGTCTATTCCCCTGGTGGCACAGCTAAAACCAGCTCAGGCTGGCGGCGTAATTACACTGCAACGCCACTATCAGGGCATTGATTCCCGCTGGACTCACCGGGGAGAATTAGGTGTGCCGGTCACCTTCACTGGCGGAGTAAACTATGAAAACATGAGCGAAAACCGCAAGGGTTACAATAACTTCCGTCTCAACAACGGCACCCCTGAGTTTGGGCATAAAGGCGATTTACGCCGGGATGAGCGTAACCTGATGTGGAATGTCGATCCTTATCTGCAAACCCAGTGGCAGCTTACGCAAAAACTCTCGCTGGATGCTGGCGTGCGCTACAGTTCCGTGTGGTTCGATTCTAACGATCACTATATCGCGCCCGGCAATGGCGATGACAGCGGCGACGCCAGCTATCACCACTGGCTACCCGCCGGATCGCTAAAATATGCGTTAACTGACGCCTGGAATCTCTATCTTGCTGCCGGTCGCGGATTTGAAACTCCCACAATCAATGAGCTTTCTTATCGCGCTGACGGCCAAAGTGGGTTCAACTTTGACCTCAAACCGTCGACCAATGATACGGTGGAAGTCGGCAGTAAAACGCGGATTGGCAATGGCTTGTTGACCGCCGCGTTATTTCAAACCGATACCGATGATGAAATTGTCGTCGCCAGCAGTATGGGAGGACGCACTACCTACAAAAACGCGGGCAAAACACGCCGCCAGGGCGCAGAACTCTCGTTGGACCAGCGCTTCGCCGGCGACTGGCGGGTGAAAGCATCATGGACCTGGCTGGATGCGACCTATCGCAGTAACGTTTGTCAGGGGCAAAACTGTGATGGAAACCGGATGCCCGGCATCGCCCGTAATATGGGATTCGCCTCATTAGGTTTTATCCCGGATGAGGGGTGGTACGCCGGAACAGACGTTCGCTATATGGGCGATATCATGGCCAATGATGAAAATACCGCCAAAGCGCCTTCGTATACCGTTGTTGGACTAAATACAGGGTATAAATTTAATTACAGTCAGCTTACCGTCGATATTTTTGGGCGGGTAGATAATCTATTTGATAAAGAATATATCGGTTCAGTGATCGTTAATGAATCTAATGGCCGATATTATGAGCCAGCGCCAGGGCGTAACTATGGCGTGGGGATTAATCTGGCATGGCAATTTGAATAAATATCCGGCAAATATCCGGCAATAGCGGGGAATCCCCGCTATTGATAAGTCATAGTTACATGAAGTACTGATTTTTAATCGTCGCTACGTTTTGTTGCAAAACGTTCTGTAGGCAGTGGCGACTGGCTTCTTTATCACCAGTCACTAACGCATTAAGCAATTTTCTGTACAGATTAACGCCGTTTTGATAATCATCAAGTTTAAAATTATCATATAAAAAATGCAGGCTTGGCCCCAGGCGTACCCATAATTGCTCGATCATGGCATACAGCGTTGGCATATCCGCGTAGTGGTAGATCTCAAAGCGGAATGCGCGGTTGGCCAAAAGAATTTTCTCCATAACGCCACTTTCCAGCGCCTGTTGAAATTCATCTAATAGCGCATTCAGCGTCTGCTCGCGATCCGGAGTAATCTTACCCGCAGCGGCGACCACCGCCATCTCCTCCAGGGCAGTACGAATCGTATTAATTTCCAGCAAACTTTCCAGCGAGATCTCCGGCACCATAAACGCCTGTGCTGGCGCCACCGCCAAAGCACTGGAAGAGACCAGCCTTAACAGAGCCTCACGCACCGGCGTAATACTGACGCCTAACTCTTGAGCGATATTTTTAGTGATAAGCCTTGCGCCTGGTTTTAATGCGCCAATAGACAATTGATGCTTTAACCGATTTTCAACCTGTGTGGTCAGGCTTATATGTTGTGTTTTTTCCGTACCCGGCATTTTCCTTCCTTCACCTCTTGGCAGAACAACATCGCAATCGAGTCCCGAAGAAGTTTCGGAACTTAATTGTAAAAAAGATAATCCAGGCCTGAACGGCCAAATAAATAAAAGTGATAATTTACTTGCGTGATATTCTCATCTTTTACAACAATACAGGTTTCTTTATGGCAACCGTTTTATCTCCGTCATTCCTTCATGTATCGAGATTTTTGACCGGTTCAGGCCGCTGAGGGAGATAAGCTGCCCCACCGCGATCTGAATGATGAATATAAGTAAAGCCGGAATTTTAAAATTTGCACATTTTTATGGCGACATAATGCCGCCATTTTTTCTTTACGCATCGTCCGCTAAACGTATCACGACTTTGCCAAAGTTCTTCCCCGCCAGCAGCCCCATAAACGCTTCTGGCGCATTTTCCAGCCCATCAGTAATCTGCTCCCGGTAATGTATTTTCCCTTCTTTTATCCAACGCCCCATTTCTTGCTGAAACTCATGTATCCGGTGACCATAGTCCTGGTTGATGATAAAACCTTGCAGGCGAATACGCTTTTTAAGTAATGTTGCCATCAGCAGAGGCAGTCTGTCTGGACCGTCCGGCAACGCTGTCGCATTGTAGCCGCTGACCAGACCGCAGAGCGGAATCCGCGCCGACGTATTCAGTAGCGGTAAGACGGCGTCAAAGACTTTACCACCGACATTCTCATAATAGATATCGATACCCTGCGGGCAGGCCTGCGCAAGCTGTTGTGGGAAATTATCAGCGTGATGATCAAGGCACAGATCAAATCCCAAAACGTCTGTCGCATGACGGCATTTTTCCGCGCCGCCAGCAATACCCACGACCCGGCAGCCCTTCAGCTTGCCAATTTGCCCAACCGTTGCGCCTACTGGGCCGGTGGCGGCGGCGACAACCAGCGTTTCGCCCTCTTTCGGCTGGCCGATATCCAGTAACCCCATATAGGCGGTAAACCCCGGCATTCCTAAAATACCCAGCGACCAGGAAGGATGTTGCGGATTATCACCCAGCTTTACCAACCCTTCGCCATCTGAAATGTCATAATCCTGCCAACCATTGTAACTCAACACCCATTCGTCTGGTCGGTAATCAGGATGGTTTGACGCGACAACGCGACTAACCGTACCGCCAACCATAACGCAGCCAGGTTCAACAGGCGGCGCATAAGAGGGTTCATCGCTCATGCGGCCACGCATATAAGGGTCGAGTGATAAAAAAACGGTACGCAATAGCACCTGCCCTTCACCGGGCGTCGCGACGTCATCTTCTTCGAGGCGGAAGTTATCCATCTGCGGCGCGCCGTGGGGACGCGAGGCCAAAACCCAACGACGATTTCGGTTGGTCTGTTGCTTCATTCTATTCTCCTCATGCCTGGCATAATCCATCAATAATAGTCGAACATTAGCTTTCTGAGGGAGTTAAACACTCTCAGATATCAGGCTGTGCGCTTTTATGAACGACTTTCCCCCCTCCTCGCTAAACATAAATTCTTGTGCTAATTCGTTGATTTATGCCGCCTTCAATAGTATTTCTAACACTATCGTAAACATTCCCTGGGGTTCCCTATGACGATTCGCTTTGCCGATAAAGCAGACTGCGCCGCGATTACCGAAATCTATAACCATGCGGTATTACATACTGCGGCCATCTGGAACGATCGGACGGTCGATACGGATAATCGCCTTGCCTGGTATGAGGCCCGTCAATTACTGGGCTATCCGGTGCTGGTAAGCGAAGAAAATGGCGTAGTGACTGGCTATGCATCATTTGGCGACTGGCGCAGTTTTGACGGTTTTCGCTATACCGTCGAGCACTCGGTTTATGTTCATCCGGCGCACCAGGGGAAAGGACTGGGGCGAAAACTGCTCAGCAGACTGATCGACGAAGCCCGACGCTGCGGCAAGCATGTGATGGTGGCCGGTATTGAGTCACAGAATGCCGCCTCAATACGCCTGCATCATTCGCTGGGATTTACCGTCACCGCGCAAATGCCGCAGGTCGGCGTAAAATTTGGCCGTTGGTTAGATCTTACGTTTATGCAGCTCCAGCTTGATGAACACGCCGCGCCGGACGCCTGCTGATGAACCAGTCGCTGACGCTTATCTTTTTGATCGCCGCCGGCGTCGGGCTGGTGGTACAAAACAGTATTATGGTGCGTATTACGCAGACATCATCGACGATTCTGATCGCTATGCTGTTGAACTCGCTGGTAGGGATCGTTTTATTTGTGACGATATTGTGGTTTAAGCAAGGCGCTGCGGGCTTCGGCGAGCTGGTCGCCAGCGTGCGCTGGTGGACATTGATCCCCGGTCTGCTGGGGTCATTTTTTGTATTTGCCAGCATTAGCGGGTATCAGAACGTTGGCGCCGCGACGACTATCGCGGTACTGGTCGCCAGCCAGTTAATCGGCGGACTGGCGCTGGATATCGCGCGTAGCCACGGCGTCACGTTACGCGCAATGGTCGGGCCGGCGTTCGGCGCGCTGTTGCTGGTCATTGGCGCATGGCTGATTGCGAAGCGCCAGTTTTAATGGGTTACAGGATCGTGCCGCCTTTGGTGAGCTGTTCGCGGCGCGCGTCCCGATCTTCTTGATATTGCCTGCCGTGATGCGCGATAGCCGTGCGCAAACGCTGCTGCTGCACATAACGATCTTCGCGACGTAATTCAGCGTCATCGCTCAAGGCAATCAGCAATTCATTCATATGGGCAATTACGCTCTCCGCGATAGCGGCATCCACGCGGGCGCTCACTTCCTCCAGGTGCGACATAAGCTCTCCTACTCTTTATTCTGTAACAGCATGATTCGCCTATTATACGCGTTATTGTCGCCCGATGCGGTAATTCGCCGCCGCCCTCCTGATTTAACTTACGTCAAGTGAAAACACGGGGCTTAATAGACCGAGAATTCGCGCCTTTTTGCCTTTCTTCCGCCGTTTGCTTGCGTATAGACCCCGTAAAGTAGACGCGTGAAGAAGTCTAAGGGATAACAACGTGGCAAAATCTCTCTTGCGCAGCGGCAATCTGGATGATTATCAGGCCGTGGGCGGCGGCGGTCAGGCCGTATTTGAATCAGCATTGCAAATTCGCGAAACGCTTCGTCTGCGTAAACAGCAGGCGATGGTTGACTGTCTGGCGATTCCGCAACTTAACGATAATGGCGATCGGGTTGACTGGTATTCGCCGATTGAAGGTCAGGCGATAGCGTGGAAAGCGGCTGACGAAGAGACACGTTCTCGGGCTTTACGTTATTTAGCCAGCACTTTTGAAAGCGCGGCTGCACTCAGTCGCAAAAGTCTGCAATCCGGTAAAACAGCGCTTCAGCTATTTGGATCGCTACTTGAGAAAGCGACGCAATTTCCCGGCGAAAATCATGTTTTCCTGGTTAACGGCAAACCGGTTATCACCTTCTGGGGATTCGTTAATCTCAACGAAAATACACGCGATGATGTGCTGGACTGCCTGCGGATAACCGAGGCAATCCCCGACATCCCTCTGGTCGAGCCGGAGCCGGAGCCCGAAGAAAAGCCGCTGGTAGAGGCGGCGTTTAGTCAGGCGGATGAACCCTTGTTAACGTCTGTCATTGAGCCGCCGAAAATGCCGGAGGAACCTGTTGCGCCGCCCGTTATCGTTAGCGAGCCGAAGCCGGCCACACCCATCCCGGTTGCTGAGGCGAAAAGAGCTCGCCGTCTACCGCTGTGGAGCTTACCTGTCGCTGCCGTGGTTATCGCCGCCGTCGCCACGCCTTTTTTCTGGCCATCTTCATCCGTTGACGGGGCCTCTCCTGTTCGCGCCGCGCCTGTCGCTACCGCGAAAACTGACGTTACCCCATTGCCTGAACTCACCGCGCATTTGCCGCTGCATCGCGCTGAGGTGACGCCCGCCCCCAAAGCGGCGCCGTTGCCGGAAGCGCCTGTTATTATTGCCGCTATCCCCAAAGACGCACTGGTGATGGACAGTACGCAGATGAAGCTTGGAACCACGCGCTTTTTAAACGGTAGCTGGCGGGTCAGCGTGGATGTCAAAGATCCGATTACCGGCAAGCCGCCCTCTCTGCGTTATCAGATCCAAAATAACAAAGGTATCGCGCGCGTAGTACATGGCGATAACGTGGTTTGTCGGGCGGAAATTTTCTCTGGTCTGCATCAAACGGGCGAGCTGATGATTAAAAGTCGCGGCAATGCGCGCTGCACCGACGGTTCACGTTATCCGATGCCGGAAATTACCTGTAAAGCAGGCGTCAATGACGTCGCAACCTGTACCGCCCGTTATGGCGACCACGCGGCAATTCCGTTGACGTTTAAAAAGATAGGTGCCTGATTTTATGTTGGTCAATCTGTGTGATTACAAACAGAGCGTCACGCTCATTGCAAACAGCGGCGTCCAGTTTCTTGATTTTGGCTTAACGCCGCAAGAGTCGGCCCACTACGGACGTTTTGTGCGCAAAACGGCAAACGGCCCGCTACTGCGCCTCGATTTTGATCTGACCAGCGGGCGCTACACGTTGCCAGGACGTGCTGGCGGCCAACCCGAAGTCGTGAAACCGGAAAGCACTCAGACGCTGCACTATTCTCTGGATGTACTCGACGGGATCTGGCTTCCCCTGCCGTTCCTGCGTTTTAATCCGCCGCGTACCTTTATTGACGGGCCGGATAACTGGGCGCGCATTCAGGTACGTAAACTCAGCGAGCCAGATAGCGCCGGAAACACACACCGCATCACCCTCGCCTTCGACAGTCAACTGGCCAAAAATATGCCTGCGGCGTTGGCGCCTTGCGAAAACGATCTGCTCAATGGCACACGTTTTGCGCTCGCCTGGCGCGATGAAGAAGTTGCCGATTTTCTTGACCAGACATGGATTGACGGCTGGCTGCGCGAGTCGTTTCTTCAGTATGCCTCACAGGTGGAAAACCGTTCGGAACAGGCCATACAACAAGCGCTGCGTAGCTTTGAGTATCAGGCGCACTGGTTGAATTTACTGACGCTGTTAGGCGAACAGCTTACGGTGCCGGAAGTAAAGTTTGTGACACATACGTTAAGCACGCCCGCAATCCCGGTCGATCTGATTCTGGATGTCGGCAATACGCATACCTGCGGCGTCTTGATCGAGGATCATGGCGATGCGAATGACGGGTTACGCCAGACGGCAGAGCTTCAGGTGCGTTCTTTAAGCGAGCCGCAGTATCTGAACGATCCTTTATTTACCAGCCGGGTGGAATTCTCGGAATCGCGCTTTGGCAAGCAACACTTTTCTGTCGAAAGCGGACGAGACGACGCCTTTGTCTGGCCTTCCATTGTGCGTGTGGGCGACGAGGCTCGCGCCCTTGCTATGCAGCGTGTGGGCACCGAAGGCAGCAGCGGCATCTCCAGCCCGCGCCGCTACCTGTGGGATGAAACCCCCGCCTTGCAGGACTGGCGTTTTAGTCAGATCCACGGTAAAACGCAGCGCGAACCGCTTGCCACCGCGTTTCCGCTGATGAATCTGATGAACGACGACGGACAGCCGTTATTCCGCCTGCCGCATGAAGAAAGGCTACCGGTTTTTTCGCCGCAATACAGCCGTAGCACCTTGATGACGCATATGTTGTGCGAAATTCTGGCTCAGGCGCTGGGGCAAATTAACAGCGTCGCCACCCGGCTGCGACTCGGCTTTCCCGCCGCGCCGCGCCAGCTACGCACCCTGATTTTAACGCTGCCTTCCGCTATGCCGAAACAGGAGCGAGAAATTTTCCGCCAGCGAATGTTTGAAGCGCTGGCGCTGGTCTGGAAAGCCATGGGCTGGCATCCGCAGGATGAGGATTTCACCACGCCTAAGCAGCGTGAAAAAAGCGTGGTGCCGGTACCAGAAATACAGATGGAATGGGACGAAGCAAGTTGTGGCCAACTGGTATGGCTTTATAACGAAGCCATTTCGCATTACGCCGGGCGTACCGAATCCTTTTTTAATGCACTCGCCAGACCGGATCGCCAGCCTGAACCCGGCGTCGTCCCCGGACGCGCGTTGCGCGTGGCATCGATTGATATCGGCGGTGGCACGACGGATATGGCGATTGTTCACTATCAGTTAGATGACGGCGTGGGGGCCAATGTAAAAATTACGCCTCATCTCCTGTTTCGCGAAGGTTTTAAAGTCGCCGGGGACGATCTGCTATTGGATATCATTCAGCGTTGCGTACTCCCTTCCCTGCAAACGGCGTTGCAACGAGCAGGCGTTACGGATGCCGCCGCCCTGCTGGCGACCTTATTTGGCGATTCGGGACGAATTGATACTCAGGCCATTTTGCGCCAGCAAACGGCGCTGCAATTATTTATGCCGCTGGGCCATGCGGTACTTTCCGCCTGGGAGCAAAGCGACATTAACGATCCGTTTGCCGGTTTACATGCGACATTTGGCGATCTGCTGATCCGCCGCCCAACGAGCAACGTGATGAACTATATCCAGCAGGCGATCGATCATGCCTTACCGTCTGGTTCGCCGACATTTGATATATTCAATGTGCCGTTGCAAATCCAGTTTAGCCAGCTTCAGGAGGCTCTGCTGGCCGGTCAGTTTACGCTGACAACGCCGCTTCATGCGGTCTGCGAAGCGATCTCCCACTATCACTGCGATATCTTGCTGGTGACGGGGAGACCGACCTGTTTACCCGGCGTACAGGCGCTCATCCGGCACTTACAACCGGTGCCGGTTAATCGCATTGTGTGGATGGATAAGTATCAGGTACATGAATGGTATCCCTTCAGTCAGCAAGGGCGTATCGGCAATCCAAAATCCACTGCCGCGGTAGGCGCGATGTTATGCAGCCTGGCGCTGGACTTACGTCTGCCGCGTTTCAATTTTAAAGCGGCTGATATCGGCGCGTATTCGACTGTGCGTTATCTCGGCGTACTGGATAATACCGTTAATACGCTTCGCGATGAAAATATCTGGTATCACGAGATCGATTTGGATAAACCCGGCGCAACGCTGGACGCTCGCCTGCATTTTCCGCTACGTGGCAACGTAACGTTGGGCTTTCGTCAACTGGCGAACAGTCGCTGGCCTGCGACCCCACTCTATTGCCTGAGCATTAATTCCGCCGAACTGGCGAAAACCATCGCAGGCGACGGCGTACTGAATGTGCGACTGAAATTACGCGGCAGTAGCAAAGATAGCGCCCCGGAATCGTTCATATTAAGTGATGCCTGGCTCCAGGACGGAACGCCGGTCGCCGCCGATGCGCTGACATTAAAATTGAATACGCTGGCTGACCGTCGCCACAGCGGCAGCCACTACTGGATAGATAGCGGGAGTGTATACCTGAAATGACAAAACCGTTAAACGCCACCCAGGCTGTTATCGAGTGGGTTAACAACACGCGCCGTTACGCAACGCGACTGGATGACGAAGCCGACGCTCTGCTGGCGCAACTTACGCTTGCCGCGGCGGATGAGTCAGCGCTCAACGCCGCCTGCGCATCACATGGCTGCGTTGGTCTGTACGGGTATGCGCAATCCGCAAAAGCGCATCTGTTAACGACGCTATGCGGTAACGAGAATGGCAAGCTGGAAATTATCACGCCGGACCGTGACTATGATTATTTCAGCCACATCAATCCGGGCCATGCGCCAGCGAATATGGCTATTCGCTTTACGCGCGACATTTTTTCAAACGAGAACAGCTGGCCGTTGCGCCTGCGCTTGATCAGTGAAGCCGAACTGGTGCAGATCTTTATTGCCTGGACCAGCTCGTCCCACATTTGTCGCCAGGTCGAAAAATCCATTATCACATCACGCCTGGAGAAATGGCAATCGCTTCGCCAACCGCAGCCCGTCCCCGGCGTTACCGCTGAAGAGGTCGCGACCATCGCGAGTTTCTGGCGCTCTTGTCTTCCGTCCGCCAGACAACATATTGATGATGCGACATGGCAACACTTTGCCTCGCTCTTGCCTGCGCTGGATCTCACGACACGGGCGCACGCCTGGGCATTACTGTGGGGAGAGCAACCGGAGATCACCCAGCAATGGCTGGCGCTGGCGCATATGTTGCAACAAACCAGCCATGCCGGGGAACTGGCGGCGCCGCTCAGCCTGCTGGTCGATCATTTTGGCTTACCGGCGGAAAACTTCCTGACGCAAATGGCGCTAACCGCCAGCGATACGCAAAGCGATGTGGTGGTGCATCCGGTTAAGGAAGGCCGACTGCTCAATGCGGTCAGCCTTTCGCTTGATTCTCTGGCGCTGCTTACCCGCGAACTGGTGCTAACCGTTGAAAACAGCGTACTGGATAATGTTGATTTACTGGATATTCCGGTCGCGCCAGACAGTCATCCTCATCCGTTATGGCGGGCGAAATTAGGCTGGATGCTGGCCCATTACCGTCAACAGGTACAGCCCGATGTTCTGGTAATTTGCAATGCTCTGGCATCTCGCTCGCAAACATCCGCCGCCGCCCGTCACTTACTGGAGTGGGTTAACGCCACGCAGCCGCAGCATGAATCAGCGTTACCCGGCGTCGTCTGGGCTATTACTCCACAGGATGCCCGTTTTGCCACCCAGCAAAATCTGGATGAAGCCGTCCAGCAGTTGATGGGTAAACCTGGCGTGCATTGGGGAACGCTGCAGGCGCTGGATAAACACAGTATGCAGCGTTTGGTGGAATGGTTATCGCAGGCGACATCGGCACCACAGCGACAGGCGCGCTTACAGGCGTTACGCGAACAACTGCGAGGCCGCGTGCGCGATCTGTTACCGATGTTTGATGACGCGCAGCTACCGGTTGAAACCGTGATCCGGCGTCTTCAGGCCCAGGCCGCCAGACATGGCGACCTGCTGGCCGGGCTGTTACCGCCGGTACAGAACTTCGAAGCGTTGCTGCGCACCCGACAGTCGCGAGAAGAACAGGTCAGCGGTTTATTTAATGACGCGATCGATCTCTTTGCCGACGAACCAACGCGCGCTTCAGCGTCAGAAGGTCATGAAACAGGCTACCAGGCGCACAAAATGTGGATCAATCATCTGCGCCAGTGGGCCCACTGCCGGGATAATGCGCAGCGTCTGGGTCTGGAACCGCAGATGCTCAACGCCGTGGCGGAGATTTTAATTACCGCCAGCTATCGCCTCGGTTTACCTCAGCAGTTACAGAAAACCATGCAGCGCGAGGAGGTGAGCGGCGCGCAGCTTCATGCCATCATTGGTAACTTCATCGCCTGGCTCGGCTACACAAATATCGAGGAGGCCCAACGCCCGGCCAGCCGCGTTCAGAAAGGCGCAGCCATTTTCGCCGCAACGTCGCGTTCGACAATGTTGCGTCTAACAAAGCTTGACGAACAGCCCGTTCACGCCGCCAGCCGCTATGTCTATGACTGGCTTGTTGCGCTGTATACCCTGGCCAATGAGAACGCAGGATATCGGCATCCGCAGGACGTTACCGACGTAGACAGAGAGCAATTAATTGCCCTGATAGCCTGACCTGGCGGAAAAACCATGCCCGGTAACCTGTATCGGGCTTGAGGTCAGAAAAGCGAAAACAGCAACGCGACGGGGAAACTTATCGGCCATGTCGCGCCAACCAAAAAGGCGCTCAGGAAACGAATTCGTTTTTTGTCATGAGTCAAAAACCAGGTGATCAGGAATGATATCACCGCCATGACGGCGTAAAAAATTAATATCTTTTGAAAGAGGGTCATATCAGGCATCCGCGCCAACCAGAGGAAAAAACGCGCGCAATATGCTCTTTTTATTTGACACACATCAAGGTTTGTCAGCCTTAACAGCAAAACGTTCTCAATGCACGGCTCCGCTCACAGAATATCCTGTTTACGTATTATTGCGGATCTCGCCAACCCGTACTATACCCATAGGGGTTATGATGAAAGGTGGCGAAAATGAATGTTTCCAGTAAAACCGTCGTGCTGATTAATGTCTTTGCTGCTGCAGGACTTTTGGGTCTGATCTCGTTGAGATTCGGCTGGTTTGCTTGAGGTGTTCAACCTTTGAGTACTTGCTGCGCATGTTGGCGGGGAGGTCCCCCTCTCCGCCAACACCCGCCTATTTTTTCATGATTTTTCTGAACAGTAAATGATCCTTAATGCTTAACCATGATGTGGCGGACAAGAGTGTAGTCTTCCAGACCATACAATGACATATCTTTGCCGTATCCCGACTGTTTTTGCCCTCCATGCGGCATCTCGCTAACCAACATGAAATGGGTATTAATCCAGGTACAGCCATACTGCAATCTGGCGCTAAGCCGGTGCGCCCGCCCGACGTCCTGAGTCCAGACGGAGGATGCCAGACCATAGCGAGAATCGTTGGCCCACCTCAGAACCTGATCTTCATCATCAAAGACGGTTATACTGACCACCGGGCCGAAGACCTCGCGTTGCACGATGGCATCTTCCTGTTTTGCGTCTGCCAGCAACGTCGGAGCGAAATAGTAACCTTTACCTTCCGTTTGACTTCCGCCAGTAATCACACGGATATGGCTGAGGGCCTTCGCCTCCTCTACAGCCGCTGTGACGCGCTTCAGGTGCGCCAGCGAACTTAACGGCCCCAGCTCTGTCGACTTATCCTCCGGCGCGCCCATTTTCAGGCTGCTCACCGCGTTCCCTAGCTTTTCGACCAGCGCATCATAGATACCGCGCTGCGCATATATACGGCACGCCGCAGTACAATCCTGTCCGGCATTATAGAAACCAAAAGTCCGGACGCCCTGCGCCACCGCATCCAGATCGGCGTCATCAAAAACAATCACCGGGGCTTTACCACCGAGTTCCATATGCGTACGTTTTATCGCTGGCGCAGTATGGCGCAGAATATGCTCCCCGGTCGCGATAGAACCGGTTAAAGAGACCATGCGTACTTTTTCATGGCCGGTCAATACATCGCCAACAGTCTGCCCTCGTCCGAACAGGACATTGAGCACCCCCGGCGGAAAGATATCCTTCGCCAGCGCGGCAAGTTTAAGCGCCGTCAGCGGCGTGATTTCAGAAGGCTTAATCACCACGCAGTTACCTGCCGCCAGCGCTGGCGCCAGCTTCCAGGCCGCCATCATGAGCGGATAATTCCACGGCGCGATAGAGGCAACCACGCCAATCGGATCCCGGCGGATCATCGACGTATGTCCTTCCAGATATTCGCCCGCCGCCAGCCCACTCAAACAACGGGCCGCGCCGGCAAAAAAGCGAAAAACATCCACGATTGCCGGAATTTCATCATTAATTACGCAGTGCAAAGGCTTACCGCAGTTTTGCGATTCAAGCCGGGCGAACTCAAGGGCGTTTTGCTCGATGCTGTCCGCCAGTTTTAACAGACATTCCGCCCGTGCTTTGGGTGTGGTCTGCCCCCATTCGGCAAACGCGCTATCGGCGGCCAGCACTGCGGCGTCAACCTGCGCGGGCGACGCTTCCGCAATCTCAAGTATGACCTCGCCTGTCGCCGGGTTATAAACAGACTGCCTTTCTCCCTCGCCGTCCACCAGCACGCCATTAATCAGTAATTGATATTGCATAGCATTTTCCCATATCGTCATTAATCGATTTCCGGCGAACGGGCCGCCGCTTTCCTAAAAATAGACGGCGCGCCAGATGCTCACCCGGCACACTCGGGAAATTTAGTCAGGTTGTGAGCTGACACGCATTCCACCTCACACAAGGCTTTTAGCGCGCAGCATCTCGCGAATCAGGCTGCCAAGCTGTTTTACGGCCTGTTCTTCCCGTTCTCCCCAATGCCATGCGGTGTTAAAACGAAAGAAACGCGTCCAGGCGCCGGACGTTGAAAACATTTTCCCCGGCGCGATACTGATAAGGTGTTCAAGCGCTTTGGCGCTAAGTTCACCGGCATCAAGCTGCTCAGGTAGCTCCAGCCAAAGAAAATAACCGCTATCGTTATGGTGAATTTTTACTTCCGCCGGGAGATGGCGCAAAAGGGTTTGCCAGGCTTGCTGTTTACGTTCGGCAAGCTGCCTTCGCAATCGGCGCAGATGCGCGTCATATCGACGTGTCGAGAGATAATCCACTAACGCCAATTGCATGGGGGAACTGGTGGATAATGTGCTCATTAACTGCAAACGCTGAATTTGTCTGGCATGGCTTCCTCCCGCAACCCAGCCAATGCGAAAACCGGGAACCAGACATTTGGAAAAAGACGAACAATGCAACACGGTATCGTCGCGATCCCATGCTTTGGCGGGCAGAGGTTTCTCGCGGCCAAAGTAGAGTTCGCTATAAACATCATCTTCAATTAGCATCACGTTATGGTGCGTGAGTAACGCAACCAGCCGCGCTTTTTTCTCAGCGCTCAGCGTGAACCCTAACGGATTCTGGCTGTTGGTCATTAACCAGCACGCTTTCACCGGATATTCCTGTAACGCTTGTTCCAGCGCCATAAGATCGATACCTTCTTTAACATCGGTGGGTATCGACAACGCTTTCAGGCGCAATCGCTCCAGGGCCTGTAGCGCACCGTAGAAACAGGGGTTCTCCACCACCACCCAGTCTCCCGGTGCCGTCACCGCCTGTAAACTAAGATTCAACGCTTCCAGCGCGCCGGCGGTAATGACAATCTCGTCAGGAGAAACGGTAATCCCCTGCTGCGCGTAACGGCGTGCTATTGCATAGCGCAATTCTGCATTACCTGGCGGCAAATTTTCGATGACGCTCATTGCCGTCGCGGTTTTACTGACCTGCGCCAGAGATCGGTTCAATTGCGGCAAGGGAAACAGACGCGGATCGGGAAACGCTGAAGCAAAAGGCACCACTGAGGTATCACGGCTGGCCTGCAGCATCTCAAAAATATAGGTATTGATATCTACGGCTTCATCCCGAATAACGTGCGCTGCCGTCGCGACTGACCGACAAACCGGATGCGGCGCGACATAATAACCGGATTGCGGACGGGCGATAATCCGTCCCTGACTTTCCAGCAACTGGTACGCATGACCGACAGTCATAAAACTCATGCCGCTACTGGCGACCTGCTCCCTCAGCGAGGGTAATCGATCGCCGGGCTGCCAAACGCCAGAGGCGATTTGTTCTCTAATTTGCTCCGCCAGACGTTGATATTTTTTCATTATTCGTTCTCATTGAGCGCTGCTTGCAGGTGGCAACCGCAGTGTATATCAGTTGTTAAAATTAACAACGATTTGCTAACTGTTATGGTGCTTTCCAACAGGCGTAATGATTAGATTTCGCAACAAAACGCCGTTTCAGGGTCTCTGCTTAACGGGAAAGTCAAACCAGGTGTTCGGGTATGGTTCATGAGTAAGGGAGAAGTGCCACCATTCAGTATCCAGTGGCGTAAAGCCCGCATCACGCATCAATGTTTGTAATAACAACCTATTTGCGCGTTGCTGAGCGGTAAGCATGGCATTATCGGGATGGGATAACGGACTAAAACAGTCAAAGCCGGTACCAAAATCCAGACTATTATCTGGCGAGCGTTGTGCCGCGGACGCAGTACAATTCACCAGTGGTCGTCCGGGATGGTATATCGGTATTTTACTGTCGAGTGGAACAATCGTTAGATCAAGCGTACTTCCCCGACTGTGGCCGGATCTGGCGGCAAGATAACCTTCCTCAAACAGACGCTTTTTCTCTACCAGCGGATAAAATTCGTTTTTCATTTGGTTTTGAGAAGGATCTTTGGCCCACGCGATAAAGTCATTCACTGCGCTTTGCGGACGATAGCAATCATATATTTTTAAGGTAAGTCCGAAGGGGCGTAAACGATCGGCGACCTGCTTCACTGCGTTCGCGGCTGGTCGTGTTAACAGGCAAACAGGCGCGTTATAGCCTTTAATGGGGCGACCAACAAAGTTATGGGAAGTGAAGTATCGCATGTCTACCTGTACGTCGGGGGCGACCGTAGTAATATCGACAAAGTCTTTTGGCTGGTGGAGATCAATATGGTTTTCAGCTGACATTGCCTGAACGGACAACAGGCTGAACAGGAGGAAAGAAGATACGCATTTTACCATATGTTACACCTCGCGAGAGTCACAGGGGTGATTATGTATTTGAGCAGGTAAAGATTAGCGGACAGCGCTTAAACAGATGGTTAAAATAAACATCATTCCCCCCTGTAATCTGTGCCTTATCACAAACGGAGAGGTTATATTTTGCTTATATGACCATTACGCCGCCTGTTCTATACCCAAAATAATTCGAGTTGCTTAAAGGCGGCAAGGGAATGAGTCCCAGGAGCACAGATAACGATGTGTTTTCACAAAGGCGAGTCTACCTGACCAGAAAGGTTATTTGATAATCAGTAGTACAGTTGTTGTCGCCTTCCATAACTAAATAACATTGTTTCGCCAAAGATAAGACCACTATATAGTCAGGAAGGCAATTAGTGAGGAACGCGTCGATTGTCGGCGATAATGCATCTGAAATTACGATTCACCGCAGTTGTTCAAACACATAGAATCCCCCTCGAACCGAGATAATTCGGTCTGCTGCTCATAGCCATTATTCAGTAAGAAAGCAGGTTGCAGCGGCGGATCACGGGCGTGAAGAAAAATCCTGAGCCCCAAACTTTTTGGACAAGCGCTGAACCTGCCGTATACTTTTACTTAACGTACACTCCGCCATAAAAATAAACCCTGCGATGATACCGTAATGCCACAGGCATAACTTAAGGATATGCCATAAATCAAGCGAAGCATGATTTAACTTCTCAGTGATTGCGATAGTCTGTACAAATATTATGGGATGAAATAATAAGACGCCTAACAAAAATATCCCTGCCACGATCATGGCAAGTAACTGAAAAAAAGCCCATCCGATAACGAAACGGTAAAGTAACAGCAATAATAGCCGTCCACATTTTCTTAGCCATTCTGACTGCAAAATGCCCCAGGATGCTGTCTTTTCGTGAATTTCACCATCTGATTTCTTCATTTTGAGCCTCCTCGCAGGTTTTTATAATTTTATCGCCCAACTGGAAATAAATCCGTCAGCTAATCGTTACAACAAATATAATTAAGACAGAAACTAAAGAGTAAGGCATTTATATCATAAGTGCTATCAGTATTGGCCTTCTGCCCTACCGCTAAATATCTCATTGTTGTTAGCCTAATAATACTTTCAGTTTAACTTCTTATAAGAAAATTTCTACACGGTTGAGCAACAATTTACTTTATCTAAAAATAATATAGCGTGTAATTAATCATTACTTATGGTACATGATGATGTGAAAATTAAGAAAACCGTTTTAGTTTCATTCGTTTTACCTGACATACTTCATGTCCAGGAGGCGTGGGCATGACTAAAACTACGGGTCAATTTGAACGTTCAGGATAAAGCAAAAATCAGGTGTTTCACCGATAGGCAAACCGATGGGCAACATGGGATAATATTTTGAATACCACCTATTCCAGTAATGAAGTATTATATACTCACTTGTGGTCTAAATTATGCCAATTACTATCGGGAGAGGGTTTTTAAAGAGTGAGATGTTTTCTCAAAGTGCCATCTCTCAACGCTCCTTCTTTACGTTACTATGGGAAAAGATTAAAGATTTTTTCTGTAGCACGCGAAGATCCGCTGCCGATCAATATATAAATGAATTATGTGATGTTGCCTCTCCGCCTGATGCGCAACGTTTATTTGATTTATTTTGCAAGTTATATGAATTATCATCACCATCATGCAGAGGAAATTTCCATTTTCAGCACTATAAAGATGCTGAGTATCAATATACAAATCTCTGCATTAAAGATGACGAAGATATTCCGTTATGCATTGTGATACGTCAGGATCACTACTATTATGAGATAATGAATAGAACAGTGCTCTGTGTTGATACTCAGTCTGCCCACCTGAAAAGATATTCTGATATTAATATAAAAGCTAGCACTTATGTTTGTGAACCACTATGTTGCTTGTTCCCTGAGCGGTTACTACTCTCGCTATCCGGCGGTATAACATTTTCCGTTGACCTAAAAAATATAAAAGAGACGCTTATCGACATGGCAGAAAAGGGTAATTTATGTGACTGGAAGGAACAGGAAAGAAAAGCCGCCATCTCCTCCAGGATTAATCTGGGCATCGCCCAGGCAGGTGTACCACCTATTGACGACGCTATTAAAAACAAAATAGCCGCAAAGGTTATTGAGAATACTAACTTAAAGAATGCAACATTTCATGCAAATCATACACAAAGCTCAGTTACTCAACTAGTTTATTCATGTTTGTTTAAGAATGAGATATTAATGAATATGCTTGAGGAAAGTTCCTCTCATGGCCTGCTATGTTTAAACGACCTTGTTGAATATGTAGCGTTACAAGTTCATAACAGCCTTTTTTCTGAAGATTTATCTTCACTCGTTGAAACAACAAAAAATGAGGCTCATCACCAGAGTTGACCACACCATAAATAGTATGGCTTACAATCCCCTGGCAATACCAAAACCATCTAATACAATAACTTTAAATATATACTTCCATGGAATAATGGATTTACTATGGAGCGAATTGGCTCATTATTTTTATAATTGAGATACTGAGTATTAAGTATATTTTCTCATACAACTTATCGCACTTATTGACAAACTGTTTTCGCTAATTTGAAGTGTTGAATAATAACTCAAAGAAATTATTGGCATCATAGCCTCACGACGTAACTGGAAGGTGGCATGATGCTTACAAAAACGTTATCAGTAGTTTTACTGACCTGTGCGCTGTTTTCAGGCCAGTTACTGGCGAAACAGCAAGACCACGCATTCGTATGGTTTGCGACGGGAGGGCACCAGCTTAGACACGAAGCCGACAGCGATGAATTACGGGCGGCAGCGGAAGAATCCGCGGAAGGCTTGCGCGAGCACCACAACTGGCAGAAATCGCGCAAACCAGAAAGCTATTTTCGTTAATTAAACGCCCCTGCGCTTCGGCAGCGTTTTCATCAGCGCTTCAGGGCTCACTGAAGCGACAACGCTGCCGGGCTGGGGCATTTTTAAGATGTGGTTTTTAATTTTGCCAATGACATGCATTTCGCAAGGGCGGCAGTCGAATTTTAGCGTCAGTACCTCATCGCCATGCACCAACTGCATCGGCGTGGCTTTCCAGCTCTTAATATTTCCTTTCGCCTGCTTTGGACAAAGGTTGAACGCAAAACGCAGGCAGTGTTTGGTGATCATGACCGGTACCTCGCCCTTCTCCTGATGCGCCTCATAGGCCGCATCAATCAATTGTACGCCGTAACGGTGATAAAATTCCCGCGCTTTGTGGTTGTAGACATTAGCGAGAAAGCTGAGATGCGTTTGCGGGTAGACCGGCGCAGGCTGCGCCACGGGTTTCCGACGACCTCGTTGATAATGGGCCAGCCGCGCCGCGTCAAGCATATCAATCGCCTCCCGACGGAACTGATTGAGCAGGCTATTTGGCACGAACAACGCCGCCGGTAATGTCACCTGCATATCACGCGCGTAGTAAGGCGTCTGTCCCAGCTTCGCCAGTCCGGCTTTTAGGTTATTCAACGCTTTTTCAGAGTTGTTGGCTTCCTCAAATACCCCGTCAAGCGTATGCGTGATGCAGACACCGTCTTCACTGGTCAGCGTCAGAATAAGCTGTTCCTGCCAGCCGCCCAGCATGATATCAACCGCCACACGGCGCTCACTGGAGGTTTTTGTCAGCGCTTGCTGCCAGTTATGCTCCAGATTACGATTCAACGGATGATGCGGACGGACTTTATGCAGGTCGGCAGGCATATCATTTGGCCAAACGCGGTAGCGGTTATGACCGGTTTTCTCCACCGTATTGGCGCGAAAACCTACCACTTCACGCTTAATCAACACGTTCAGACCATCGCCATTCGCCAACGGCTCCGTAGCTTCTACGTCGAGATAATCCTTCGCCACATTCAGCACCTCACCTACCGGCAAGCCAATAAATTTTGGTGAATCAAATGCGCCAATATCACCTTTACGCGCGTTAACAAAATAGTCGGTGCTGCCGCGATGGAAGGTTTTCTCCGTGGAGGGAACAAAAAAGTGTTCGGTCCGACCAACCGACGCACGCGCCAGATCGCCACGTTGCTCGATAATCGCGTCCAGCATCTGACGATAATGCGCGGTGATGTTTTTGACATAGCTCATGTCTTTATAGCGCCCTTCAATCTTGAAGGAACGTACGCCTGCATCGATCAACGCGCCGAGGTTAGCCGTTTGGTCGTTATCTTTCATCGATAGCAAATGTTTTTCGTAAGAGACCACCCGCCCCTGATCGTCTTTTAACGTATACGGTAAGCGACAGGCTTGCGAACAGTCGCCCCGATTGGCGCTGCGCCCGGTTTGCGCATGAGAGATATAACACTGCCCAGAATAAGCGACACACAGCGCGCCATGAATGAAGAACTCAATCGTGGCGTCAGTAGCCTGATGAATAGCCGCTATCTGACTCAAATTAAGCTCGCGCGCCAGTACAATCTGTGAAAAACCGACATCGGCAAGAAACTTCGCTTTTTCCACGCTGCGAATATCACACTGTGTACTGGCGTGAAGCTCAATCGGCGGGATATCCAGTTCCAGAATGCCCATATCCTGCACAATCAGCGCATCCACCCCGGTGTTGTACAAATCGGTGATTAACCGCTGCGCGGGCTCCAGCTCATCATCATGCAGGATAGTATTCAGCGTGACAAAAATCCTGGCGCCGTAACGGTGAGCAAACGGGACCAGATCGGCGATATCGCGCAGACTGTTACTGGCGTTATGACGTGCGCCAAAACCGGGTCCGCCGATGTAGACGGCATCTGCGCCATGCAAAATCGCTTCGCGAGCAATTGCGGCGTCACGGGCCGGACTTAACAATTCGAGATAGTGAGGTTGCTGGCGCATACAGTCTTTCTTATCCAATAGCAGCGAAATGGCGGCTATTGTAGTCAGAAGCGCAAACTAACGAAATAGTTTTCCCGCTTAATCACGCGGGTAATGGATCAGCGAGTGAAAATGAACCGTCTGGTCACTGCTGTTGCGATAGGTATGCGCCGTATCGCCGGCAAAACGCAAACCTTTACCGGCGTCTATGGTTTGCCATACCCCACCAGTACACATGTCCAGCCGACCCTGAATCACCACCACATGTTCGATAACGCCGGCTTTATGCGGCGCTGATTCGCTGACCGCGCCAGGCGCCAGCAATAGAGAAAAATAGTCAAAACAGAGTTCAGGGTCCCACGGAAACAGCGGTGTGATTACCATCGCTTGCTGCTGGGGATCGAAGGTTGGCGGAAATTCGGCCTGCGGAGGCGAAATAAACATTGAGAATGGAACGTTCAGGCCCGTCGCAATTTTCCACAGCGTTGCGACTGTCGGGCTGGATTCATTACGCTCTATCTGCCCTAACATGGCTTTTGAGACGCCGGAGATCTCCGCCAGACGCGATAAACTCCAGCCTCGCTGATGGCGTAACGTTCTTAACGTGGTCGCCAGATAGTGTGTCAGGTTATCCATTTTTCCCCCCAGTAAGACCATAGCGTATCACTTGTACGCTATAACGCACAATGCTACATTGACTGACCGTTATAACGCACAAGAGGCGATCATGCGTCTGTTATCACTGCCGTTACCTACTGTATTATCTGGTCTGGTCGCCGTTCTGGTCGGCTATGCAAGTTCCGCCGCCATTATCTGGCAGGCGGCGCTCGCCGCTGGCGCAACACCCGCAGAGATCGCCGGCTGGATGACCGCCCTCGGTATAGCCATGGGCATAAGCACACTAACGTTAACCTTGTGGTATCGTGCGCCGGTTTTAACCGCCTGGTCAACGCCTGGCGCCGCTCTGTTGGTAACAGGGCTTCAGGGATTATCGTTGCCAGACGCGGTGGGCATATTCATTGTCGCCAATGCCCTGATTGTGCTGTGCGGCGTCACGGGATTGTTTGCGCGTTTGATGCGGATAATCCCCCATTCTCTTGCCGCCGCAATGCTGGCGGGAATACTGCTACGCTTCGGCCTGCAGGCGTTCGGGACGCTCAACGGAGAGTTTGTCATGTGCGGCGGTATGCTATTGGCGTGGCTACTCTTTAAAGTATTCGCGCCCCGCTATGCCGTTATTGCTGCCATGGTGATGGGAATAACGGTGGCGCTCATCCAGGGTAAGGTGGCGATGAGCGGTATTCATTTCGCGCCGGTGTGGCCCACCTTCGTTCCCCCCCACTTTTCATTCGCGCAAAGCCTGAGCGTCGCGGTACCGCTCTTTCTGGTGACGATGGCATCGCAAAACGCCCCCGGCGTCGCCACAATGAAGGCGTCTGGCTATCAGCTTCCTGTCTCTCCGTTAATGATTTTTACCGGATTGCTGGCGCTGCTGCTTTCGCCATTTGGCGTTTATTCTATCTGCATTGCCGCCATTACAGCCGCCATTTGTCAAAGCCCGGACGCGCACCCCGATCCAACGCGTCGCTGGTTAGCGGCCGCCGCCGCAGGCGTTTTTTATTTACTTGCCGGGTGGTTTGGCGGTTCGATAACCGCGCTGATGGTCGCCCTGCCGGTTAGCTGGGTGCAAATGCTGGCTGGTCTGGCACTGTTAAGTACGATTAGCGGTAGCCTGTATCAGGCGCTTACTCACGAAAATGAGCGTGACGCGGCAGTTATCGCATTTCTCGTCACCGCCAGCGGGCTAACGCTGATGGGCATCGGATCGGCATTCTGGGGGTTGATCGCTGGCGGGATAGGCTACGCTGTATTAACGAGAACGCGCGCCCATCGTTGTCTGGCTGATGGCGACCGCTAATCTGCCGGGGTTTGCGCCATCTTGCGATGGCGCCGCAGAACTATTTTTTGTTAACGTCAAACATAGAGGTATCCGTCGCCATATCATCCACGACCTGTTTCAACGTCTCAAACGCCATTGGCGTACTGGAATTACTCAGGTCTTGACCTTCACCCTGGCGCACTACCTTGACGACCGGCTTGTTGGTCGCGGCATCTATCAGCTCACCCTCAAAATAAAGGTGGGTATCCATGGTTCGGTGGCCCGTCGCCATTTGCGTGCCTGCCACAATCAGCGCTACAGGGATTACCTCATAGAATTGTAGCCCTTCTTTGCTGGTATCCACGCCCGTAATCGCCCCGCGGAAAATCAAACTGCGCGGCCCTGGCGTCGTGACCAGCGGTTTGCGCTGTTCAATTGCTGATTTTACTTTACTGTTCGTATAAGCCAGCAGTTTATCAAGAACTTGCTGCCCGACCTGGGTCGTTGGCTTGGGGACGGGATAGTACGTTATCGGATTGTAAACAATGTTGTCATAGTTAGAGTCATTGAAATGTGGATCTACCCAGCGCAACACCGGTTTTCCCGTGGCGGAGGTAGTTTCCTGCAGGTCCGAATAATTTTTTAAGAATCCAGAATACTTATCCGGCTGTGTGACTTTGGACGCACAGCCGGATAACGCCAGCAAGCCAGTAAGCACTGCAACTTTAAATAAAGTATGAGTACGCATGAAACGATCCCTTTAGTCTTCGCAATGATGCAAAGGAAATAATAGCAAAACGAAATCATTCTGGATGCACTAAAAATGGTAACGACAGCACAATTTGAACGCGGCGCCCGACAAAAAAATGCCGAACGCAGCGAGACTTACAGAACTTGCATCGGTCAGGCCGGTTTTCTCGCCAGCATCGTAGCAAAGCGCAGTTTGATACGGTTGCCGTTTTCGTCCGTGCGGTGAAGCTCGCCGACATCTTCGTTGTATTTCAGCATGTCCCATCCTTCGTAATAGCGGCGTAATTCGCCTTCTTTAAAAGCGAACGGGAATCCCACCGTACAGGGAAAGTCCGGCGTATCCATTGCCGCAACAATCAAATTATACCCGCCGGGTTTTGTGCAGCGTTGCATATTGGCAATTAAACCGGGAATGGTTTGCGCCTCAAGAAACATCATAACCACCGTCGAGAGAATAAAATCGTACTCGCCGTCAAAGGTCAATGTATTCAGATCGACAATGTCGGTTTGCAGATTATCCAGCCCTTCTGCCGCTTTAATACGCTCAAGGTTAGCCATACTGGCCGGATTTTTATCCCATGCGGTAACGTCATAACCGTTCGCGGCCAGATACAGACTATTGCGGCCATTGCCGCATCCCAAATCCAGCGTTCGGCCCGGCGCGACAACCTTTGCCGCCGCCAGCACATCCGAATGCGTGCGGGTTAATCCATATTTCTCAGTAAAGTAATTTTCGTCACGAACGGTCATTTTTTTCCTCCGTTTTCAACAGTGCAGCGCGCTCAGTGCGAATAAGCAACGTCCCCTGCACCAGCAATAGAAATGTACGAACCAGCAATAAGGCGATAATAGCGTTAGTGAAAATAAACAGCGGGACGGCCAGAATATGGAAAAGCCCTGATTCACTACCGTGACCAAGATGTAACCCCGTGGTCGCCAGCGCGGAAACGCCGAACGAAAAACTCCAGAAAGAAGCATTAAACGGTTGTGATAAATACCAGGGCATTAATCGCAGCATAAATAAAAGCTGTAACAGACCGTAGCCGAATAGCATTTTCGCCAGCGTGTCGCCCTCCCCGCCATTGACGCTCAGCCAGGCGCTACAGGCGACCAGCGCGGGCGCCAGTTGGATACCCAACGACGTACGCAGCACCGCCGGTAATTCGCCGCAGCTACGCAGTCGCTGCAAAATAACCGGTTCCAGACTTAACCACGAAAAGACACCTGCGCCTAAAAACACCAGTCCGGCATCATTGTAACCGAGCGCTCCACAGGCCATGGCGCTGATAAAATTATTCGCTACCGTGGGCAGATAAAGCCCCGGGGTTGTCGCTTCTTCCGGATGCGCTCCGCGCCAAAGTCCCGCCGTCTGCCATGCGGCATACGCCAGTTGTATGACGACCCCCACGCTGAATAGCGCAACGGCCAACGGGCGATACCAGGGAACGAAGCCGATCGCGACCAGCATCGTGGTGGCGGGAAACAGGCTGACAAAACTGCTCATTACCGGATGTCGCACTTCAGCCATCACGCTATGGGGAAAGCGCACCAGACGGCTAAGGAACGCCAGGGTCAAGAGTGCCCAAATAATCATCGCCAGGATCACCATGATGTCGCCGGGCCAGTGGCTTATTGCCCATATCTGGCTGGCATAACGCCAGGCGAATCCCATACCGATAGTGCCAAGGACGATGCCAAAATAGCCCGCAGGCAGATTGAGCACGCGATCGCTCTGCTTGTGATTACGCATTTTGTTTAATTTATAAAGTATATTTGAAATGCATTTTATGGAATTTCTGGTTGTTTCGCCAGTACCTTTGCTACGGTTATCTTAATCGTTCACACGGAATTTCCCTATGATCAAATATCGACTGAGTGAAGAACCTCGTGCTTTTACTTATCAGGTAGACGGTGAGAAGAAAAGCGTCTTATTACGACAAGTTATTGCCGTAACGGATTTTAACGATGTTAAAGCCGGAACCTCCGGCGGCTGGGTTGATGCCGATAATGTGCTGTCACAACAGGGGGATTGCTGGATTTATGATGAAAACGCGATGGCCTTTGCGGGCACGGAAATTACGGGTAACGCGCGTATCACGCAGCCGTGCACGCTCTACAATAACGTGCGAATAGGCGATAACGTCTGGATTGATCGCGCTGATATCAGCGATGGCGCACGGATAAGTGACAACGTCACCATTCAGTCCTCTTCCGTGCGCGGAGAGTGTGCGATTTATGGCGATGCCCGCGTGTTAAACCAGTCAGAAATTCTCGCCGTTCAGGGACTAACGCATGAACATGCGCAGATTTTACAAATTTACGATCGCGCCACCCTGAGCCATTCGCGGATTGTCCATCAGGTACAGCTTTATGGCGACGCCACTATCACACACGCTTTTATTGAGCACCGGGCGGAGGTCTTTGATTTCGCGCTCATCGAAGGCAACAAAGACAATAATGTCTGGATCTGTGACTGCGCCAAAGTCTATGGCCATGCGCGGGTTATCGCCGGCACAGAGGAAGATGCTATCCCTACCCTTCGCTACAGCTCGCAGGTAGCGGAACATGCGTTAATCGAAGGCAACTGTGTGTTAAAACATCATGTGCTGGTAGGCGGACATGCAGAGGTACGCGGAGGCCCGATTTTACTGGACGACCGCGTGCTGATTGAAGGCCATGCCTGTATACAGGGCGAAATTCTGATTGAGCACCAGGTCGAGATTAGCGGACGGGCGGCGGTGATAGCGTTTGACGGCAATACTATTCACCTGCGCGGCCCAAAAGTGATCAATGGCGAGGATCGTATTACGCGTACCCCCTTAGTCGGTTCCCTTTAATCCGCATCAATAATGCGGGCATACATATTAACGTCGTGATAGTCGCCGTTAAGATACTCGGCCTGTTTCATACAGCCTTCCAGCGTAAAATGGTTGCGCCGTGCGACCGCATTACTGGCCTGATTATCAACGCGGCATTTAATGACGAAGCGCCGAATATCGCCGCGCCGGGCATAATGTGTCATCAGCGCCTGTAATGATTGCGACATTATCCCTTGTCCCTGGAGGGACTCATCCAGCCAGTAACCGATATAGGCGGCTTTGTTTACCGGTTCGATGGCATTAAATGAGAGTACGCCCGCCATCTCATTCTGGCAGAAAATCAGGTACATTTTGGCGTAACCACGCTGGTGCAACAGTATATTACCCTGCACATGCTTACGCGTTTCCTCCTGCGACGTGACATATTGCGGCCAGTCGAGCGACTGTTGTAGCCACGTTTTGTTTTTGAGTACCAGTTGGTGCAGCGCCGGAACATGACTTTCATCTGCCGCTTGCAGTTCCAGCGTCGTGCTAACAGGAATAATTTCCACCATCGCGTTGCCCTTCTTCGTTGTTGGTCGTGATCACATAAATAGCCTGGTTTACCGATAACCCGCAGGTGATATGAGCGTTTTTATTGTATCGCCATCACATTATTTTTTATTGGCCCTATTTAGCGTATTTCCGCGTGACACATTTCACACTTATCCAACCATTCTCCGCCTATAAAACGCTCAACGACTGATTGTTTTATCACCACGGAGACGCCAATGACCTTTTCTGTGCAGGAAACGCTTTTTTCTTTACTGCGGCTAAACGGGATTTCAGGACATGAAAGCAGTATTGCAAACGTTATGCAGCACGCGTTTGAACAGCAGGCCAAAGACGTCTGGCGGGATCGCTTGGGCAATGTCGTCGCCCGTTATGGCAGCGATAAATCCGACGCGCTTCGCCTGATGATTTTTGCGCATATGGATGAAGTGGGTTTTATGGTACGCAAGATCGAACCCTCCGGTTTTTTACGTTTTGAACGCGTGGGCGGCCCGGCGCAAATTACTATGCCCGGTTCGATTGTGACGCTTGCCGGACGTTCAGGCGATATCATGGGCTGTATCGGTATTAAAGCATATCACTTCGCGAAGGGTGACGAGCGCACCCAGCCACCCGCGCTCGATAAACTCTGGATTGATATCGGCGCAAAAGATAAAGCGGATGCCGAACGAATGGGTATTCAGGTGGGGACGCCAGTAACCCTTTACAACCCGCCGCACTGTCTGGGCAACGACCTGGTATGCAGTAAGGCGCTGGATGACAGGCTGGGGTGTACGGCGCTACTGGGCGTCGCCGAGGCCCTCGCCTCCACACCGCTTGATATCGCGGTATTCCTGGTCGCGTCGGTACAGGAAGAGTTCAATATTCGCGGCATTATTCCCGTTTTACGACGCGTGCGCCCCGACCTGGCGATTGGTATTGATATCACCCCATCCTGCGACACGCCTGACCTGCAGGATTACTCGGATGTGCGGGTCAACCACGGCGTCGGCATCACCTGTCTGAACTATCACGGACGCGGTACGTTGGCGGGACTGATTACGCCGCCGCGTTTGCTGCGGATGCTGGAGACCACCGCGCACGAAAATAATATTCCCGTACAGCGAGAAGTCGCGCCAGGCGTCATCACCGAAACCGGCTACATTCAGGTTGAACTGGACGGTATTCCCTGCGCCAGCCTTTCTATTCCTTGCCGCTATACCCACTCGCCAGCCGAAGTCGCCAGCCTGCGCGACCTGACTGATTGTATCCGTTTACTGACTGCGCTGGCCAATATGTCGCCAGAACAGTTTCCCATTGAGCCTGAAACAGGCGCTACACAAGAGGCACGACCATGATGAAAAAGATCCTTGTGGCATGTGGTACCGGCATGTCGACATCAACCATGATTGCACAAAAACTGCAGGACTTTCTTGCGGAGCAAGGCATTGCGGCAACCACGGCGCAATGTTGTCTGAATGAGATCCCGTTGAACTGTAACGGTATGGATCTCATCGTAACGTCCATGCGTACGCACAGTGACTATGGCATCCCGACGCTCAACGGCGCCGCCCTGCTGACAGGCATCAACGACGACGCATTAAAACAAGAAATCAAGGCGCTGTTAACACAATAAAGGGGGCATTATGTTTGATTACATCCTGTCTCTCGGCGGCACCGTCTTTGTGCCCATCATTATGATTATCATCGGCTTAATCTTTCGTATTCCCTGGCTGCAGGCGGTGAAAGCCGGGGTGACGGTCGGCATCGGTTTTGTCGGCATGGGGTTGGTGATCGTCATGGCGATCGACAGTCTCAGTCCGCCGATTAAAGTGATGATTGAGCGTTTTGGCCTGACGCTGCATGTGTTTGACGTCGGCGCCGGGCCCGCGTCCGGCGTCGGCTATGCGACGGCCATCGGCGCTATGATCATTCCCGTTATCTTTCTGCTCAACGTCGGTATGTTGGTGACTCGTCTGACCAAAACCATGAACGTTGATATTTATAACTACTGGCACTACGCCATTACCGGAACGGTCGTCCAGTTGATGACCGGCAGTCTGATTTATGGCGTACTGGGCGCGATTTGTCACGCCGCCTTGTCGTTGAAAATGGCCGACTGGACGGCGAAACGAGTACAGAACATTGTGGGTCTGGAAGGGATTTCTATTCCGCAAGGGTATGGCTCCAGTTCCGTGCCGTTGTTCGTATTGCTGGATGCGATATACGAAAAAATACCGTTTATGAAAGGACGCAATATTGACGCTCAGGAGATCCAAAAACGGTATGGGATGGTCGGCGACCCGGTGATCATTGGCGTTGTTCTCGGGCTGATCTTCGGACTTGCCGCAGGCGAAGGCTTTAAAGGGTGCGCAACCTTAATGATTACCGTGGCGGCGATTATGGTGCTGTTTCCGCGCATGATTCGCCTTATCGTTGAGGGATTAATGCCCATTTCCGACGGCGCGCGTAAGTTCTTCCAGAAACACTTTAAAGGGCGCGAAGTCTTTATCGGTCTGGATACCGCAGTGACGTTAGGCCACCCGACCACCATCGCGGTTGGACTGCTGTTAATTCCCATCATGTTAATTCTGGCGAGCATACTGCCGGGCAATAAAGTCCTGCCGCTGGCTGATTTACCGGTTGCGCCGTTTTTTATCTGCATGGCCACGGTTATTCATCGCGGCGATCTGATTCGTACTCTGCTCAGCGGCATCATTGTCATGATTACCGTTCTGCTGATCGCCACCCAGTTCGCACCGTACTTTACCGATATGGCGCTCAAAGGCGGCTTTAGCTTCGCCGCTGAAAACGCGCAAATTACCGCGCTGTCGGTGGGAAATATGTTTGGCTGGTCAATATCTGAATTGATGTCGCTGGGCATGATTGGCGTGGTTATTGTGGTCGGCATTGTCGCCAGCATCATACTTGTCTTACGTAAACGTGAACTACCGGAATAAGGAGCAACCCAGAATGAGTTGGCTAAAAGAGGTAATAGGAACAGAAAAAGCCGTTATCGCCATGTGCCATTTACGGGCGTTGCCGGGCGATCCCGGGTTCGATACCAGGAAAGGCATGAACTGGGTAATTGACCGCGCCCATGACGATTTAATGGCGCTACAAAATGGCGGCGTGGATGCAGTGATGTTCTCCAACGAATTTAGTCTGCCTTATTTAACGAAAGTCAGACCGGAAACGACCACCGCGATGGCAAGAATCATCGGTCAGTTAATGAGTGAAATCCGCGTACCGTTTGGGGTAAACGTGTTGTGGGACCCTGTGGCCTCGTTTGATTTAGCGATGGCGACCGACGCAAAATTTATCCGCGAAATTTTCACCGGCGCTTACGCCAGCGATTTTGGCGTCTGGGATACGAATGTCGGCGAAACCATTCGCCATCAGCATCGCATCGGCGCAGGCCACGTGAAAACGCTGTTTAACATCGTTCCGGAAGCGGCGGTGTATCTGGGAAACCGGGATGTCTGTTCAATTGCGAAATCGACCGTATTTAACAATAACCCCGATGCCCTGTGCGTCTCGGGGCTGACGGCGGGCGCCCGCACGGATAGCGCCATACTGAAGCGGGTAAAAGAGACCGTTCCCGACACGGTCGTGCTGGCGAATACCGGGGTGTGTCTGGAAAACGTTGAGGAGCAGCTCTGCATTGCCGACGGATGCGTAACGGCAACCACGTTTAAAAAAGACGGCGTCTTCGCCAACTTTGTCGACCAGGCGCGCGTGGCGAAGTTTATGGAGAAAGTACGCCATATCCGACAATAAAATGGGGATAAGCAAAACGCTTATCCCCTGCAGAGAGCGATAACTCTTCTGCCGATCTCCGTCGCCTTCGCCAAAAGACACGCCGGGGATCGGTTCCAGAGTAACCCGAACCGGCAAGGAGTCAACGATCGATGATTAATGATGTTAAGTGGGTTCAGGCGCAACGCCATGCCAGCGACTGGCGACACGCGCTGGATATCGCCGTTCGTCCGCTGATTACCTTCGGCGCGGCGGCCCCCTGCTACCTGGACGGTATTATTGAGAACACCCTTAAATGGGGGCCATATTATCTTATCGCGCCGGGGATTGCGCTGCCCCATGCCAGACCAGAGCAAGGCGCCAACCATAATCAAATCAGCGTCACTACGTTAGCAACGCCGGTCGCTTTCGGCAATGCGGATTGCGATCCCATCTGGCTGTTGCTTTGCGCCAGCGCCACGGATGCCGAAGCACATATTCGCACCATTCAACGCATCAGCCAGTGGCTCGACTCGCCGGAAAGCGTCGCGATGCTGCAAGATGCGCCAAATGACGCCGCGCTTTTCGCGCAATTAACCGCATTGCGCTGATGGAGGTTCCGATGATCCTGCACCCTTCACTGGCCTCCGCCGATCCGCTGCGCTATGCCGAGGCGTTGACCGCTTTACACGATGCGCCTCTCGGCTCGCTGCATCTGGATATCGAAGATACCAGTTTCATCAACAATATTACCTTCGGTATGAAAACCATTCAGGCAGTCGCACAACACACTCGCCATCCGCTCTCATTTCACCTGATGGTCTCATCACCGCAACGCTGGCTACCCTGGCTTGCAGCTATCCGCCCCGGCTGGATTTTCATTCATGCCGAAAGCGTGCAAAACCCCTCGGAGATTCTGGCGGATATTCGCGCTATCGGGGCGAAAGCAGGACTGGCGCTTAACCCGGCAACGCCGCTATTGCCTTATCGTTATCTGGCATTGCAACTGGATGCGCTGATGATCATGACCAGCGAACCCGACGGGCGCGGGCAGCAATTTATCGCCGCGATGTGTGAAAAAGTGAGTCAGAGCAGAGAGCATTTCCCTGCTGCGGAATGCTGGGCGGACGGCGGTATTACACTTCGCGCCGCACGGCTGCTTGCCGCCGCAGGCGCACAGCATCTGGTGATTGGCCGGGCGTTGTTCACGACGGCGAACTATGATGTGACGTTGTCACAATTCACCGCGCTATAAAGGAGTCATATGCTGATGAGCCAACAGCGCCCCGACCGTATCAAACAGATGTTGCATTACCTTTGGCAACACAGGCACCTCTCAACACAACAAGCTATTGAACTTTTTGGCTATGCAGAGGCAACCGTGCGCCGGGATTTTCACTATATCGCCAGCCGTTATCCCGGTATGGTTCGCGGCCATGGTTGTATTGACTTCGACGACAGTACGGAAGATAAAGAATATGTTTTCGACGTTAAGCGAACGTTACAAAGTGAGGCGAAACGCGAAATCGCCGCCCTCGCCCGCACGTTCATCAAAGATGGAGACTGCTTTTTTCTCGACTCCGGCTCCACCTGTCTGGAACTGGCAAAATGTCTGGTCGACGCCAAAGTAAAAGTCATTTGCAATGACATCAAAATCGCTAATGAACTGGGTGGCTTCCCACACGTAGAGAGTTACATTATCGGCGGACTGATTCGCCCCGGTTACTTTTCGGTGGGCGAGAGTCTGGCGCTGGAGATGATTAACGCCTTTGCCGTTGAACGCGCCTTTATCTCCTGCGATGCGCTGTCGATTGAAACGGGTATCACCAACGCTACCATGTTTGAAGTGGGCGTTAAAACGCGCATTATTCAGCGCTCACGCGAGGTCATATTGATGGCCGATCACTCAAAGTTTGATACTGTAGAACCCCATGCGGTGGCGACGCTGTCCTGTATTACTACCATTCTTAGCGACAGTGCGCTCCCGTCTGCTATCGCCCGACGTTATCAGCAGGCGGGATGCCGTCTCATCATGTCAGACCCCTCATCAGGAGCGTGTTAATGGACATCAGGCACATGAACAAAACCCATCTGGAGCACTGGCGCGGATTGCGAAAACAGCTCTGGCCTGGTCACCCGGATGACGCCCATCTGGCGGACGGCGAAGAAATTCTGCAAGCCGATCATCTGGCATCATTTATTGCGATGGCAGACGGGGTGGCGATTGGCTTTGCGGATGCCTCAATCCGCCACGATTATGTCAATGGCTGTGACAGTTCGCCCGTAGTTTTCCTTGAAGGTATTTTTGTTCTCCCCTCGTTCCGTCAACGCGGCGTAGCGAAACAATTGATTGCAGCGGTGCAACGATGGGGAACGAATAAAGGGTGTCGGGAAATGGCCTCTGATACCTCGCCGGAAAATACAATTTCCCAGAAAGTTCACCAGGCGTTAGGATTTGAGGAAACAGAGCGCGTCATTTTCTACCGGAAGCATTGTTGAGGGAAATCATACAGGAAAAGGTCGGGTATAGTACCCGACCTTTATATTACTGGGGCAGCTCTTTTTCAGTTAACAAGCGTGTCGTTTTCACTTGTTCAATATTCCTGGCACCACCCAACATCATGTTAATTGTCAGCTCTTTGTTTAGCTGTTCAATCACTGATGCCACACCCTGAGCGCCGCCAAGATTAAGACCGTATAATACAGGCCGGCCAACCGCCACAATATCCGCCCCGCTGGCTAACGCTTTGAATACGTGCGAACCACGGCGTACTCCGCTGTCAAAAATAACAGGCACTCGCTTGTTGACAACTTTTGCAATCGCAGGAAGCATATCGAATGAGGACGGCCCGCTGTCTAATTGACGACCACCATGATTAGAAACCCATATTCCTGCGGCCCCGGCCTGGATAGCAATTTCAGCATCCTCCGGCGACTGAATGCCTTTTACGATAACCGGCAGACCGGAAATACGATGTACATAGGCAATATCCTCCGGCGTAAAGGCTTGTTTAGCCTGCGCGTAAATTTCACTTATCCCTGCCCCTTTGCCGGTTTTTGAACCATCGTCATTTTTTCTGGCGAACATTTCCAGGTTTGCAAAGCCCAACGGGAACTGGAAGTTATTTTTAATATCTTCTTCCCGATAGCCACCGACAGGCGAATCTACGGTCAGAATAATCGCTTTAGCGCCATGCTTTACCGCTTGTGCAAGAATAAATTCGTTAAATTGATTATTCTTACTCATATAAAGCTGGAAGAAGAACGGATTTTTCCCGGAAACGTTAGCCACCTCTTCGATGGTCTTGTTGCCATAAGTACTCAACGAGAAAATCGAACCGACCTGCGCCATGCCTTTCGCCGTCGCCAACTCTCCGGAGGCGTGGGCCAGGCCCTGCGCTGCCATCGGTGCCTGGATTATAGGCGTTTTAAGCGGAATACCCAGTAGCTGCGTTGATAAATCGATCTCTTTTAACTCAATGCCCTGTAATACGCGCGGCATAATATATTTTTTGTCAAAGCTTTCGGTGTTGCTGCGAAGGTTATTCTCATCTTCGGCTCCACCGCGAATATAACCAAATGCCCCTTTCTCCATTCTGGCCTGAACGCGCGCTTCCAGAGAGGCTACGTTCGTCATTTTTATTGCTTTTTCGTCCGTGCTGGCTTTGTACTCTTCAGCATAAGCCAGGCCTGACGTTGCCAACATCGCCAGCGAGGCCACTACCCGAATGAGGTGATTAGTTTTCATCATCATTCCCTTTATTGCTTAACCGCTTCTGCCTGGATTTTTATATCGACAACTTTCGTCATCCCCATATCGACCAGATAATCTACCCCCCACTGGGTGCGATCTATTTGCGTGACAAAATCACCACCGCAAACCTGCGCCTTGAATATCGGGCTCATATAACAGCCAAACTTGGTGGTGGTTAAGGTGACGGGCTTAGTTACTCCCTTCATTGTTAGCAAACCGTCAATAGAGACTGGTTTATTATCGTCAAAATGCCATTTTGTCGATTTAAATACTATTTCTGGATATTTTTCCGCATCCAGAATATCGCTACTGCGGATATGGTTATCAAACGCCTCCACCCCGGTATTTAAGGCACTCACGGGAATCGTCACGCGCATCTCTGCGACTTGCTTTTCCGGCTGATATTTCAGTTCGCCGCTAATAGCATAAAACCCGCCATGATTGGTTGAGGTCTGGAAATGATCGATATTAAATACCGCATTAGTATGCATATTATCAAATTTATATACATCTGCATGAGCAGCACTTAATAAACCCAGAGACAGGACAGCACCAAGAAAACTCTTTTTCATTATATTCACTTTATATCTTAAATAAGGTGAAGCTATCTTAATGTTCCCTGTCCGCAGGATCGAGAGGGATAAACAGGAAGGACTGTTGCAAAAATAGAACGATGGAAAGGCCGTGTCACAAAAACAGCGGCTCACGAATGGGTTTATGCCAGGGCAATTTCCGCAACCTGTACCGCCCTTGTGGCGGTACAGAAGGCAAACTGACTAACGCATGATACGATCGTCGACATAACGGCGCTTATCCGGCGCGGGCGGGAAATACTGATACAGCCAGGTTTCGCTGATAGCCTCCCCCTGGCAGCGCAGGAACATACGCATATCCACCGGTGCCGTAGAATCCGAGGTCGGATACCAGTCAAACTGGATACGATAACCGTCGAAAGGCTCAACGTAGAGGATCTCAATCTGCTTCGCCTCGCCACTGGAAAGCGTAATTACCGGCTCAATGCCTTTTGGCGCGGCCGCTTTCAGATCGCCGCCGACAAAATCAATAGCAAAACGGCGCGCCCATTTATCCGGGTAATGTTCGCCCGGCGCCCAACCTTCGGGAAAGCCGCCCATCCCTGTACGGGTCGCCATGACCCGCGCAAGCGGCGATTGTACCGGCGGCTGCGCGCTCCAGTACAAACGATAATTAAACGCCAGCGTATCCCCGGCTTTGATCGCTTTTTCCGGCTGCCAGAAACAGACCACATTATCCAGAGTTTCGCCAGTGGTTGGGATCTCCATCAGGCTAACTGCGCCTTTCCCCCACTTACTGCGTGGCTCCACCCACAGGCTCGGACGTTTGTTGTACCAGCCCATCACATCCTGATAATGCGAGAAATCGCGATCGAGTTGCAGCAGGCCGAACCCTTTTGGGTTATCGTCCATATATGCATTGAACTGCAATTTCTGCGGATTATTCAGCGGGCGGCAAATCCACTCGCCGTTACCCCGCCACATCGCCAGCCGATCGGAGTCGTGAATTTGCGGGTGAATGGTGTCGCATACCCGACGTTCATTATTCCCACAGCTAAACATACTGGTCATCGGCGCAATGCCAAGTTGCTTTATATCTTTACGGGCGTAGAGATGGTTTTCTACATCCATGATCACCTGCGTTTTTTCGCAATGGATCACAAATTTATACGCGCCCGTCACGCTGGCGCTGTTCAGCAGAGCGTAAACGGTAAATGTAGTATCGCCCGGCTTCGCGGTGTCAAACCAGAATGCGGTGAAGTCAGGGAACTCTTCCTGACCGTCAGTATAGGTATCTATCGCCAGCCCGCGAGCCGACAGGCCATACTGATAAGTATCATCTACCGCCCGGAAATAACTGGCGCCCAGGAAGGAGACGACATCGCGCCGCGCCAGTTCCGGCGCTTTAAAGACACGGAAACCGGCGAAACCGAGATCGCTCTGCCCTTCCAGTTGTGTCGTATCGACGCCGGCATCGTTGTATTTAAACAGTTCCGGGCGAAAATGAATCTCGCGAGCAAGATGCGTCGTCGTATCAACGGAAAACATGCGTACGCGACGACGAAAGCCCATCCCTACGTGGAAAAACTGAATATCGAGCTGCCGGTTGGCAACACCGTTCCAGAGTGAATGCGCCGCGTCATACTGAATGCTGTTATAGGCCTGCGGCGTCAGATTGGCGAGCGTATCCGGCAAGGGTCCCGGCGCGCCGCCCCAGGGCTTTTTCGCTAACGCCTGGGCCATTGATTGCAGACCAGCAAAATCAAAACGGACAATTTTACCATCCGCAATATCGGATTCCGCGGCAAACGCCGCCTGAGAAAAGAGGGAAGCAATACCGCTGGAACCGCACACGGCGGCCATTGCCATTGAACCTTTAATAAATCGTCTACGATTCATACCTGAAAATGAGTCCTTCTGGTCTTGTGAATGGTCCCGCGCTGGTTTTTTCAGCAGCAAGAATGTGCCCGTTTCTGACCGCTCACTCTAGACAAAATTCATTAATAATCCAATTGTTGGTCGCCTGGAAACTGTGCAAAAGCGTAAATATTTTATGTCGATAAGAACCGACCGAATCGGATGTAAACCTCACGCAGCATTCTTCAGGTTATGAAAAGTTTATTCCAGACTAACGTGATGTTTCATGACTCGTTTAAACAGCGCCAGACGCGCACGCATAAAGCGGTTTTCCACTTTAAAACCGGCAAGTTTGTTCAGCCCAATCCGCAACAGACGATCTCGCCCCCGAATGCTGGCGGGCCAGCGAACCGGGCCGTGCAGCACGTCGCGCGTGCGGCTGGCATGACGAGCGAAATTCACCCAGTAATCCGCCACCTGCGAGGCAAAGGCCAGGTCATTCTCATTCACATAATGGCATGTGGGCTCAGCCCGCGTTAACGTATCGAATACATACGGTATTTCATTGCCATGACAGGCGCCATTCGCGTAGGTGTTATGCTCCGCTTCGGCGACATAATCAAACCAGTAACGCCAGCACGGTTCGCCGATCCGCTGCTGCGCTTGCATGACGACATAACCCAACGTGGTAAATACCATATCCCGACAGACCTGCCGCCCTAGTGCTTCGTCGCCTTTCACTCCAGGATAAAGCAGCCGGATTAACCCCAGACCAACACGCCGCTCACGGCGCATTTTTTGAATTTGACCGGCAATATCGACGCCAAAAACTGCCAATACGCTGGCTTCATCGCTATTCGAGCCGATCATCACCGGTATTGGATGCTGTTTCGCCGCAAAGAAGGTTTCCAGCATCGGATGCGGCAGCACGACGTCGCCGGAAATCGGCGTCGGCGCAATTTTAAAAGGCGCGTCCAGCGGCCAAAACGTCTCTGCCGGTAAAGCGCGTAGCTGTTCGGCAGTGGCATGGGCTAAGCCAAGATGTTCCGCCAGCGCAACGCCTTTTTTTAGCGCCTCCTCGCGGGGCGTATCCGGCAGCGTATAACCACTCTGAATAATCGCTTTATGAAAAAGCCCCTTCGCCAACGGCGAAGCCATCAACGACAGCACGCTGCGGGCGCCGGCGGATTCGCCAAATAACGTCACATTCTGCGTATCGCCGCCAAACGCGGCAATATTGTCCTGCACCCAACGCAGCGCAGCGATTTGATCGAGTAAAGCGAAATTATGAATACACTCCGCCCCTTCGCCTTCCAGCGCCGGATGCGCGAAAAAGCCCAGATGGCCAAGCCGATAATTGACCGTCACCACGATCGCGCCGCGCTTCGCCAGCGCTTGACCGTCATAGGGCGGCAAACTCCCCGCGCCAATGGTGTAACCGCCGCCGTGTAGCCAGACCATGACCGGCAACGGTTCATGACGCACGGCGGGAGCCCAGACGTTCAGATAGAGGCAGTCTTCGGAAAAATTTCCCGGATCGCCGCCGCCGAGTTCACGACACCAGGTAATATCCTGCCAACTGGCGCAGGAGAAACAATCCGCCTGGCGCACATCCTGCCAGGGCGTAACAGGCTGCGGCGCACGCCAGCGTAGCTCCCCTGTTGGCGGCGCGGCATAAGGTATACCGCGCCAGATATGGATTTCTTCCTGTACGACGCCCACGATTTTACCGTGACGCGTCGCCACCAGCGGGATGGAGGGATTCAACATAACGCCTTCCTTTTACAGTATCCTCACAGCCTGTGAAGCTTACCGCTTTTAAAGCAGACCGCAACGGCGTTTACTGCGTTCTTCCGCTTCCTGATATAACGAAAATTCATCCCGTACTGCACATCCCAGCGCCTGTTCAAAGGCATCGCGGCTGGCATTGCCGTGGCTTCTTGCCAGCGTTTCATCTCCTAAATTCGACTGAAAAATGCCGGCTGCGCTGACCGGAAGAAAATCTTCATAGGTAATCGGCTGCGCGATTACCCAACCGCGCTCAATAAGCGGCTGCGGATCGTCGCCAGGATGGATCGCCTGACGATGCGCCTCGCCGGATGGCGTTAAGCGATAGCGGAACCAGGCAAGCCCCTGCTGGCGAAGCAGAAATTCGCTATCCGGAAAGGCGTTAAAGACCTCCCGCAAATGGAGTTGATGCGTAAAGTTATCCTTACCCGTTCCCGCCTTGTGCAACAGCTCGTCATATAATCGACGACCTTTTGGCGTCAGCGCGACGCCACGTTGCTCAATTTCGCCGAAGCGCGCCGTGTGCGTACCCTGCTTTTCATCAACGAAGAGCACCTGCTCTTCCAGGGCTTTGAAACTGGTTTGCCGCAACAGAATAGGCACTTCGCGGCGAGGCGGACCTTCGATAAGAATTTTAGGCGTAATGCCGCACTCCGGCATCATGGCCTGTACCCGGTCGATATCCAGAGTACGTGGCGTCAGATGGTTAATGTGACATCCCGGAAAACAGACCACGTCGGCAATTAAACGATGCTCACGATGCAGGCTGAGGTACGTTTCTTCATCAACGGTAGCCTGACGATGCCAGCGAAAAGTCTCCAGCGTTTCACGGACGAACTCTTCGGCCTGAGCAGCACTAAAACCGCCCTGCTCGTCGTACTCATCCAGCAATTGTCGGCAGCGCGATGTAAAAATATCCCGCTGCGATAAGATTTCCGCCGCCCGCTGGCGTAATGCCGCGTTTTCAATGAGCTCCAGGCGTAATAGCGAAGTGAACATGCGAAAGGGATTACGCGAGAGCGAAGCCTCGTCAATGGGACGAAATGCCGTGGAGTGCACAGGCACGCCCGCCTGAGAGAGATCGTAATAACTTACCGGGTACATCCCCATGATGGCGAATATCCGACGCAAGGTAGAAAGTTCTTCTGCGGTGCCAACACGAATGGCGCCATGTCGTTCCACGTTCAATCGCACCAGTTCATCGGCATTAGCCAGCTGCTCATGCAGTTTGGGATTATTTTCCAGCACCGCCAGATTCACGTCAGCCACAAGTTCCAGTAACGTACCGTACTGCGGAACTTCCTGCTGGTACATTGCCGACATTGCCTGCGAAAAGTGTTCCCGAATCTCATCTGCCGTGATGGTGTTCGCCATAATGTCATGCCTCCAGTGAATGTTACCTGGAGTGTAGAAAACCTCATCCATTCCGGGGAGAAGAATTTATAAAGTGTGATCCGGTCTGAATTCATTATGCAGAACGGATTGACATGAGCTAGCGTATCCCCGACCAGATCGCGGCTTAACACGCTTAACGGCAGTTGAATCATCAGTAAAATAAAACAGTTGTAACTTGAAATGGTAAAATGTTAATAATATTTTGCTATCAGGTTATCAAAAACAAACAACTTTACTTGTCACCCGCACGGCTCTGTTTTTAACATCGCTTATGGAAAAAAATGGTCTGTTTAGTCAGCGCATTCGGTTGCGCCACCTTCATACATTTGTCGCCGTTGCGCAACAGGGAACGCTGGGGCGCGCGGCTGAAACCCTTAACCTGAGCCAGCCAGCGCTTTCTAAAACGCTGAACGAACTGGAACAACTCACCGGAACCCGTCTGTTCGAACGCGGGCGACTGGGCGCGCAATTAACGGTTCCTGGCGAACAATTTTTGACTCATGCGGTAAAAGTATTAGATGCATTGAATACCGCCGGGCAGGCGCTGAATCGCAAAGAGGACGCCAGCGCCGATGTGGTGCGTGTTGGCGCGCTCCCCACCGCTGCGCTGGGTATACTCCCGGCGGCTATTGGGCGGTTCCATCAACAGCAAAAATCGACCTCGTTACAGGTCGCGACCATGAACAATACGATGTTGCTTGCGGGTCTCAAGTCAGGCGAGATCGATCTGGGTATTGGCCGCATGTCAGACCCGGAATTAATGGGCGGTTTAAATTACGAACTGCTGTTTTTAGAATCGCTTAAATTAGTGGTACGCCCCGGTCATCCCCTGTTACAGGAGACGATCACGCTCAGTCGGGTTATGGAATGGCCGGTAGTCGTCTCGCCAAAAGGCACGGTACCGCGCCAGAATGCGGAAGCCCTGTTGCAAAGCCAGGGGTGTAAAATGCCTGCCGGATGTATCGAAACGCTATCCGCATCGTTATCACGACAACTTACCGTAGATTACGATTACGTCTGGTTCGTCCCCTCTGGCGCGGTTAAAGAAGATCTTCGCCAGGCAACGCTGGTCTCATTACCCGTGCCGACCCAGAGCGCGGGCGAACCGATAGGTATTCTTACGCGAGTTGATATCCCGCTCTCAACCGGGGCGCAAATGCTGATTGCGGCGATCCGTAAATCGATGCCGCTGTGATAGCGGCTGTCGGGCATTAAACGCGCCCGCGGCTAAAATAGCCCGCTGGCGCGACGCTCATTAAAGGAAGGATGATCGCATCGTCGCGCCAGTATCCTGTAAATGAAACGCATCAACGGCTTGCGTCAAACGGGCAGCCTGTTCTTCAAGCGAAGCTGCCGCCGCGGACGCCTCTTCGACCAGCGACGCGTTTTGTTGCGTAACCTTGTCCATCTCAGAAATCGCCTGACTGACCTGAACAATACCGCGACTTTGCTCATCAGAGGCTGCCGCGATATCGAGCATAATATCGGTGACGCGTTTGACGGCATCCACAATCTCATTCATGGTGCTCCCCGCAGCGATAACCTCTTCAGATCCTTGTTCAATCAGGCTGACCGATGCGCCGATCAAGCCTTCAATCTCTTTTGCCGCCTGCGCGCTGCGACTGGCGAGGGTACGAACCTCACTGGCGACCACCGCAAAACCGCGTCCTTGTTCCCCGGCACGTGCCGCCTCGACCGCCGCGTTCAGCGCCAGTATGTTGGTCTGGAAAGCGATACTGTTAATGACGGCGGTAATTTCCGAGATTTTTTTCGAGCTGGTGGAAATATTCCCCATCGTTTGTACGACCCCGGAAACCATCTGGCCTCCGCGACTGGCTTTACCGGAAGCATCTTCCGCCAGTTTGCTGGCGTGATGCGCATTATCCGCATTCTGCTTAACGGTTGCCGTCAACTGTTCCATACTGGCCGCGGTTTGTTCAATGGCGGCAGCCTGCTGTTCAGTACGAGAAGATAAATCCGTATTACCGGCGGTAATTTCGCTGGTGCCTCGATAAATTTCCTCCGCCCCCTGACGCACCGCCCCTACCGTTTGTTGCAACGCATGCTGCATCTGCTGAAGATGATGACTCAGACGACCAATTTCACTGCGTCCTGTGGGCTCATCAGCCATGGTCAGATCGCCCGCCGCAATGCGTTCGATACGTGACGCAGACTGCTGCAAGGGTTGTATCACCGTGCGACGCAGCACCATGAAGGTCATTAACGTCAATACCAGCGCCAACGTAAATGCGCCAATCATAAACATCATACCGAGCCGGGTACGTTGGTAAGCCTGCTCGCTAAGTAGTCTCGCCCGCTCGGTGCGCAGTTCAATCGCTTTCAACAGGACATGGTTATATGCGGCATCCAGTTGTTTTGCCTGCTCGTTTTCATGATTAATGATCGCTTCGAACATGCCATTTTTGGCAAATTTCAGCATCGGTTGCAGGCCGTTGATATAGGCGGTGTAACGGGCGTTTAACTCGTTATCCAATGCATCATCGGCGGGTGTTTTCACCGTTCTGGACATATAAGCGTTAAAGCCGTCCTGAGACTGCTTGATCCGCGTTTCCGCAGCGGCAATATTGGCTTTCATTTCATCCATTTCAGCAATCCGGCTCGCCGCGCCAGCGTGGATCATATTGATACGTGCGGTACGTAAGTGGTTAGCGCTGTTGGATAATCCCATCCGTACCTGAATCTCGTCCGTGACATCACGCTGATCGCGATCGGCCTGTAACAGAAAATAGCCTGCCAGCCCGGCGCTCAAAGCAAAAAGAAGAAGGATGCCACCGAGAATGGAGGAAAACAGCGGAACCAGCCGAATATGATGCAGGAAGCCCAGTTTATGCGAGGCTTGCATCGAGAATGTGTTGCCCATGACCGTCGACTCTCTTGTAAGTTTTATGCGTAAAACACGCCCGTTAGATAGTCATCGGCACTTCGTGACGTTTGCTTATCGCGAAAAGCATCGCCTTCGTCACATTTTCACAACATTCATTCCAGAAAATTCAGAAAAGCGCCAGCGGAAAATCCGCTGGCGGATGAATCAGTTATCGCTAAAGTGGATAACAGTACGGATGGATTTACCCTGATGCATCAGTTCAAAGGCATCGTTAATCTGCTCCAGCGGCAGGCGGTGAGTAATAAAAGGATCTAAACGGATTTTACCGTTCATCGCATCTTCGACCATCCCTGGCAGCTGCGTGCGCCCTTTCACGCCGCCAAAAGCGGAGCCACGCCAGACGCGACCAGTCACTAGCTGGAAGGGACGGGTTTTGATTTCCTGCCCTGCCCCCGCTACGCCAATAATAATGCTTTCGCCCCAGCCTTTATGACAACATTCCAGCGCCGCTCGCATCACGTTAACGTTGCCGATACATTCAAAACTGAAATCTACGCCGCCATCAGTAAGCTCAACAATAACGTCCTGGATCGGTTTGTCGTAATCATTCGGATTAATAAAGTCCGTAGCCCCCATTTCGCCCGCCAGCGTAAATTTTTCCGGATTCGTGTCGACAGCTAAAATACGCCCGGCTTTAGCCTGAACCGCGCCCTGAATAACCGCCAGCCCAATACCGCCTAAACCAAAAACGGCAACGGTGTCGCCCGCTTTCACTTTAGCGGTGTTATGGACGGCGCCAATACCAGTCGTCACGCCACAGCCCAACAGACACACTTTATCCAGCGGCGCCTGCGGGTTCACTTTCGCCAGAGAAATTTCCGCGCAAACGGTATATTCGCTGAACGTGCTGGTTCCCATATAGTGATAAACGGGTTCGCCGTTATAAGAAAAGCGGGTAGTGCCATCCGGCATCAGCCCTTTTCCCTGAGTGGCGCGTACGGCCTGACAAAGGTTAGTTTTACCGGACTTACAGAACTTACACTCGCCGCATTCCGCCGTATACAGTGGAATAACATGGTCGCCGGGTTTCAGGCTGGTGACCCCCTCGCCGACCTCGACTACCACGCCGCCGCCTTCGTGACCCAGGACTGCCGGGAATACGCCTTCCGGATCATCGCCGGAAAGGGTAAAAGCATCGGTATGGCAAACGCCGGTATGGGTGATTTTGACCAGAACTTCGCCTTTTTTCGGCGGCGCAACGTCAATCTCGACAATTTTTAGCGGCTGACCGGGACCAAAAGCAACTGCTGCACGTGATTTCATATATCTCTTCCTGTTACGGTGAGGGAAATTGTTATTTTAGATAAGCGCGAAGGAGATGGCCGATTTCCGCCATCCGAACCGCGCGCTGATCTGGCGTAGTTTCCCCGCTGACCAGCTCATCTTTCAGATGGATTTCAACCATTTCACTCATCAGGCCATTAGACGCGCCGCGCACGGCGGCAATCTGTTGCAGAATCGCCAGACAAGGTTCGCCAGACTCAAGCGCCCGCTCCAGCGCTTCGACCTGCCCGCGTATGCGACGAACACGGGTAAGGATACGTTTTTTATCTTCAGGTGAATGCGGCATTCGACCTCCATATACTATAGGGGGGTATACTATCAGAATTTTATGTTTATGTAATTGTAAAATTACACACAATATAAAAATCAATAGCTTATAGATTTCCGGCATAGACCATCAAGAATCAGTTCACATTCAGCATATTCAGCTCATGGGAACTTTTTCAGGCCACAGACAATAAACACCAAAGCTTTCTTTCTAAGCTGCAATGTTCTGCCCGACTGGGGCACAGAGGTAATGCCGGTAAATCCAGTCCCATTACCCAGAAGTAAATATTTGCTTAATAGTTTTTATTTACTCACCAGGTGGTAATGAATAAAGGTTATGATATGCAGATGTCAGTCTTGTAAGAACGTAACATCACAACTGCGATACACCGCCGACGGGTAGCGAAAATATCTCAACCCTGTGTCTTTCCAGGCTTAGTCAATGTGGACAAAAAATCAAATGAGCGTTATTTGAAAGATTTTTAATACCCAAAAGCGTCATCATTATTGTTAATTTGAAATCAATCTCAGGTAATAATCCATGCCTATTTCGATTTGTAAACATGGTGCTCCTTTTGTTGTTCAACATGAAAATCGGTACGGTTCCGGTGCAAGTCAGTCATCATCACTTTCAAAATCAATCCGCCATATTAGCAACTCTCATGAGGAAATAAAATTTATAAGTTGCTATAGTGCAAATGGAGCCTGTTTTTCCAATGCACAGATGCTAGCCAATGCCTCAGGGAGGCCTGTTATAGGTTACTATGGGAAAATAAATAAGTTAACAGCCAGTCTGGATAATAGCGGTCGTATATTCCGCCCACAGCATAAGCTTGCGGCCAATATTTGTTATGTAGGTAATCGGCTTCTGAGCGCTCCAGTTCAACTTGGGTTTGGCCTGAAACATCTGCTAACCTGTCACTCAAATGGTAATGTCAGATAAAGTGTCATGCCATGTCCTTCCCGGCATTGCTATTCCACAGCCTACAGATATGGGCGCTCAGTTCTTTCTCTAATCTCTGCCATGGGAAGCTCTGGCGTCATTTCACGCTCTTGCCAACCAGTATTTTATTAAAGTCTGACTTTTACCAGGGTAATTTCATAAGAGTGTCCATCTTCTGGTCTAAAAATAATAAATCTATTGTTATTTTTAGTAAAGGATTTCGACAAAATAAAACTATCATGATACCTGGCCAGGACGTAGTACCAGCCTCCATCATACAATATCATTTCGTATTCTTTCTTTAATTGTGGCTTATAGATCCCAACAAAAAAAGAAAATATAAAAAAATATATAATAAAACCAATCATAACTATAGTGAAACAATGCCTTCGCACCCAACTGAGTTGCGTAAAACAAATCACTGGCATCAATTTACTATAAAAACGCATCCCCACCGATAAGCATAAAGCCACCAGTAAAATGATAAAAAAAAGCTCCCACAAAAACGATTCTGTTAAGAGAGAAAACTCGATAACAATTGGAATAAAGAACAAAACCGCTGCCAAAAAAAGGCGTAAGAAGCTAAGGTCGTGGATACGTGCTTTTTGCTTTACTAAAAAAAATAATAGAATACCCACTCCCCACGCTATTATGAATATAGCCATCAGGCTAATCGCATGGAATAGACTTCGGGCAATGTTGTCAGGGCCGACGCCTACATACCACCACGGGAAACCATAGTACGCGGAGACGCCCCAGCCATAAAAATAGGCGCTCCCCCATCCCAGACCACCTAAATAGGCCAAAAGCATTGAAGAGTTTTTAATAATTGAATCATCACTCATTATAGTTAACTCACTTAAGAAATATTTAATATGAAAATAGAAATCAACACGTCATATAAAACACCACCCCCTTGGAAATAATAGCTTGATGATAAGCTTACCTAATTTTCCTGAGTATCAAGCCAGCTCATACCCACGCCAGCACACTAAAATCAGGAGTGGCTACTTTTTTTAGAGGTTTGCCTTAACCAGACGCACAGTCAATAATGATAGCAGTCAGATAATATGTACCCGGCATTAACCTCACGTTGTTGATGATATATTTACTTCGTTGAAAAATAATAAATATTGCATGTGTTTTTTTTGGCGGCGACAAACTGTTAAAGAAGCGCAATTCTATATACACCATTTACCTGATTACTTTTCTTGCTAATATTTGTTAATTAATGTTTTGCTAAAGCGTGATTAATTAGTAAGGAGGACACTATGCCATTGAGTGTTGGACAGGGTTATTTCACATCATCTATCAGTGCTGAAAGATTTAATGTGATAAAAGAAAGCGCACGCCCTCCGGAATTAAGTTTATGGGAGAAAATCAAAGCATATTTCTTCACCACTTACCATGCAGAGGCGCTCGAATGTATCTTTAAACTTTACCACTATCAGGAACTGAATCTAACACCGGTACAGGTTCGCGGAGCCTACATCAAACTTCGAGCCTTAGCGTCTCAGGGATGTAAAGAACAGTTTATTATAGAATCACAGGAACACGCCGATAAGTTGATTATTAAAGATGATAATGGTGAAAATATTTTATCTATTGAGGTTGAATGTCATCCGGAAGCTTTTGGTCTTGCCAAAGAAATCAATAGATTACATCCCAAGCCAAAAAATATTTCTTTAGGTGATATTACCAGACTGGTATTTTTTGGCGACAGTTTATCTGACTCCATGGGGCGTATGTTTGAAAAAACACATCATATCTTACCCTCCTATGGTCAATACTTTGGCGGAAGGTTTACTAATGGATTTACCTGGACTGAGTTTTTATCATCTCCACACTTCTTAGGTAAAGAGATGCTTAATTTTGCTGAAGGGGGAAGTACATCGGCAAGGTATTCCTGCTTTAATTGCCTCGGTGACTTTGTATCAAATACGGACAGACAAGTCGCATCTTACACCCCTTCTCACCAGGACCTGGCGATATTTTTATTGGGGGCTAATGACTATATGACACTACACAAAGATAATGTAATGATGGTCGTTGAGCAACAAATTAATGATATTGAAAAAATAATTTCCGGTGGAGTTAATAATGTTTTAGTCATGGGGATTCCCGATTTGTCTTTGACGCCCTATGGCAAACATTCTGATGAAAAAAGAAAACTTAAGGATGAAAGCACCGCTCACAATGCCCTGCTAAAAACTAATGTTGAAGAATTAAAAGAAAAATATCCCCAGCACAAAATATGCTATTTCGAGACTGCCGATGCATTTAAGATGATAATGGAGGTGGCCAGTAATATTGGTTATGATACGGAAAACCCTTATACTCACCACGGCTATGTACATGTTCCCGGGGCTAAAGACCCTCAGCTGGATATATGTCCGCAATACGTCTTCAATGACTTTGTCCATCCAACCCAGGAAGTCCATCATTGTTTTGCCACAATGTTAGAAAGTTTTATAGCTCATCATTATTCCACTGAATAATGTTCCATCGGCTGCGGTACGCCTTGAGCAAAACACCGCTCAATATCATAGTGCCGGTGGCATGAAAATATGAGGTTGTCTTTGCTGCCGGTTGGTCAATAAGTGATCCATACTCTATGTTCAGTAGGACAAAAATGGATAGAGTCGATAGATCGCCACCGTAACTACAATACTCACTATCACACTGACGATAAAGTATGTTTTGAATGGCTGCTTTTGCGTTTTATGACGGAAGAGTTGTTGACCAACAATCGCACCAGGCCACCCACCGACAACCCCAAACACCAACAAAGTGGATTCCGGCACTCTGCGCCAGGTTTTACGTGCCGCCGTTTTGTCTATACCGTAGATCGCCAGCGTTAGCACGTTGGCGAGCAGGAACCACATCGCGACGGGATGCGATGTAAAAATGCTTCCGACCGCAGCGGAGATCAGGAGTAAATAACAAAAGCGGTTAAGATACATATCATTATGTCATAGCAATAATTAGGGGCATCGGAGCCCATTATACGCGATACATGCGCCTATGTGATGTAGAATTTTTTTTCACTCAGCCAACGAGTCATTAAGGATTCATTTTTAATTACCATGATAATCATAAGGTAATTAACGTATTGTGAACACGATTAAAATGGGTAAAGCCACCGAAAATGTTACCACCTTAACCGTTGCCAGGATAACTTAATGAAGAATCCTCTTTATTGCTGTTTGTTATCCGGTTGGCAGTCTCAGTTTTGGATTTATTTATCGTATTTATATTTATTACATAAGATGTACGATGTTAATTTGAGAATTTTATCTCGACAACCGCATATATTAAGATATTTCTGAATTAAGATTATTATCGATTAAAACAAGTTAACGTTTTGATAAACATAACAACATCGTCAGAACTCCTGATTTGTTGTCGTTTGTTCATAGGATAAATAATTTATATGCTTGCAAATATAGATAGCACGCAAATCAAATTAGCTCAGAAAATGTATTTGACAAGCAAAGATAAGTCTTTATATTGGCCCTGGATAGAGTGGCAAGATGATACTTAGAGACATTAAATACACCGTCACTGAAGCATTTATCTGCTTATCATGTAAATATGTATGCGTAAATGGAGCATAAACTATGTCCAGTATACTAATGTCTATGGTATTTTTACATTTTCACCTTTCATGGGGTCGCTGCACTCATATCCAGTTGATATCTCATGGTATATTCAATCCATTCCCTTTGATGATTCCTGTCAAACCTCCTGATTAAATTAGTTAACAGCGATGGAATACATAACGTTAAGTACTTTACGCCTGCAAATGTCAGGTTCACGCCCTAATGCTTAATTTATAATACACATTACCTTACTACAGGAAATAGATAGCATGTTATTCAAAAAAATTGGCTTATCGATGATAGTGTTGGGAATAATGTCGTCTTCAGCTTTTGCTGATAGCATCGTTGAAGGGAAAACACTCAATGTCGCAGTATCACCGGCCTCTCCCCCTATGTTATTTAAAAGTGCTGATGGCAAATTGCAGGGGATAGATCTGGAGCTTTTTTCGTCTTACTGTCAGTCACGGCATTGTAAGCTAAACATCACCGAATATGCCTGGGATGGAATGCTTGGCGCAGTGGCGAGTGGTCAGGCAGATGTCGCATTTTCGGGAATTTCAATCACAGATAAACGTAAGAAAGTTATTGATTTTTCTGAACCTTATTACATCAACTCTTTTTATCTGGTCAGTATGGCCAATCATAAAATAACGCTCAATAACCTCAATGAATTAAATCAATATTCTATTGGATACCCTCGAGGAATGGCTTACTCCGACCTTATCAAAAACGATCTGGAGCCCAAAGGATACTACTCGTTAAGTAAAGTAAAATTGTATCCAACATATAATGAGACGATGGCTGATCTAAAAAATGGCAATCTTGATCTGGCTTTTATAGAAGAGCCGGTTTATTTTACCTTCAAAAATAAGAAAAAGATGCCGATAGAAAGCCGTTATGTTTTCAAGAATGTTGATCAGCTTGGCATTGCCTTTAAGAAAGGCTCTCCCGTGCGCGATGATTTCAACTTATGGCTTAAAGAGCAAGGGCCACAAAAAATATCTGACATCGTCGATAACTGGATGAAATAGTAAGCTATGTCATCAGGTAATATGCTGGCTATCTTTTATTTCCTATTGGAAGGGATTGGTAATACGCTGCTTGTAACCTTTACCTGTTTTCTCTCAGCGTTTTTTACCGGGCTTACAGTCGCCGTATTACGGCGACTATCCCCCCTTCCACTACAGAAGATACTCGACGCAATGGTCTTTATTCTTCGGGGAATTCCAATACTTATTGCTGTTTTTCTTGTTTATTTTGGATTGCCATCGATTGGCATATATGTTTCACCTCTGGTAGCCATGAACCTCAGCGTCGGCTTAATCAGCGGGAGTTATCTTGCCGAGGTGTTCAGAGGGGCGCTTAAATTAGTTGAGCCATTCGAAATCACGGTAGCGAAAGTAGCAGGAATGCGTCAATTACAGATTATATTAAATATTGAGTTGCCACAGATGTTGCGATTTTCTGTGCCCGGTATTATCAATGAGTTTTCTTCTGTATTAAAAGCGACGCCCTTTGCTTATACTGTAGGTATCGCTGAAATAACGAAGCAGGCAATGTCACTGACAGCCATCACGCTGAACGGGTTACAGATCTATACTCTTGCCGGGGTATTATATTTCATTATTTATAAAATTTTTACTCTTCTGGCCGGAGTGTTTGAGAAAAAATATCGCATCAGTTGAAGCATAAAAATAGAGGTGATACTCATGGCTTTACTGGAACTAAAAGAGATAAGTAAGGAATATTCAGGAAAAAAGGTTCTTGATACGGTTAGTCTAAAAATTCAATCGGGAGACATGAAAGTAGTCATGGGGCCATCGGGTTGTGGAAAAACGACGCTTTTACGCTGTCTGCTTCGATTAGAAGAGCCTGATTATGGTGATATTTATTTTCACGGGAGAAATATTTATGACAAGGAATTTACTATTCTTGAGTTCAGAAAAAAAGTTGGTTGTGTCTTCCAGAATTACGCTTTGTATCGCCATCTTAACGTCATGGATAATATTACCCTTGCCCTATGTAAAGTGTTTGGCATGCCGGGACAACTAGCCCGGGAGAAAGCCTTACATGAGCTACAAAAACTTGATATGGTCTCGCATAGCGCGAAATACCCTTCGCAATTATCGGGCGGGCAGCAACAGCGCGTCGCCCTGGCCCGTACAATGGTCACCGACCCAGAACTCATTATTTTTGATGAGCCGACGTCTGCGCTTGATCCGCTCATGACTCGTGAAGTCGGAATGTTGATCAAGCAACTTCACGACAATGGCGTCACTATATTATGCGTCACTCATGATATTCGCCTCGCCAGATTACTAAGCGATAACGTAACGTTTCTTAATCATGGCAAAATTCGTGCAGAAGGCGCTTTTACCGATCTTGCTTTACGAGAAACGGATCCAGATATCCACTGTTTTTTTAGCGAGGCACAACGATGATCGCTGGCTGGTCTCTCTTCTTTAATGACCTGACTGAACAACTGCCACTTGTTGTGGACGGTATTAAAGAAACCTGTAAACTTGCGCTGATTGTTTCCATCACCGGTTTTTTGTGGGGAATTATTATTTTCTTTCTGAGCCTGAGCCATCGCCCCGTGGTAAAAGCCATAACTCGACTGTACATGGATTTCTTTATCGGTACGCCACTCATTCTTATTCTGTTTGTTATCTATTATGGTTTACCTCAATCTGGCATTCACCTGTCCTCTTTTACCGTGGCGGTTACAGGGTTTACTTTAAACGTCGGCGCATATAATGCCGCGTACATGACAACGGCCTATAACGCATTGAATAAATATGAAACGGAGGCCGCAGTCGTTCAGGGGTTGAACAAACGGCAGGTCTTTTTGTGGATTATACTGCCTCAGGTATTGCTGTCTTCCATTCCAGCCTTAACGAATCAGGTGATTAATAACCTTAAAGACAGCACCATCGTTTTTCTTATCCAATATACTGAGTTTTTCGCGCGAATTCAGGAGGTTGCTGCAACCAGCTTTAAATTCTTCCATGCTTACCTTTTTGCCGCCATAGTGTACCTTATTGGCGTTACCTTTATTGTCGGTTTGACCCGGTTTTTAGAGCATAGACTGCTTCGCCATTACGGTCAGGATTACTGAGTTGCACTGCACTATTCTGATTAATTCATCGCTGACATTATCAAAGTTATTTTTATTTAGTGTTGGTTAAGATTTTAACCTTCATTATTGCGTTAGGTGTCCATTCTGGTCTAAGTCTTACTCCATTGAGGATATTATGGAGCTACCACAACTATCAATATGGCAGCCCGGCGATGGGTTAAGAAAAATAAAGTATAAATATCATGTTTGTCTCATTGTCATATTCTCCGTCCTTATACGGTTGCTGTTTTTAACTGACCGCTACCTTTGGTGTGACGAAGCGTCCAGCGTGCTGATTAGTCGACATAGCGTAGATAATCTGCTCTTCCATGCCGCTTTTGACGTGCATCCTCCGCTTTATTATCTGTTACTGCATGACTGGATCATATTATTGGGTGATAGCATTGCAGCGGTACGCTCTCTCAGTCTACTCTTTGGGATCCTGACAGTTGTGCTGGTTATCGCGCTTACGCGATGGCTGGCAAATGAGCGTACAGCCTTATTGGCGGGATGGTTCGCCGCCTTGATGCCGATGGCAGTCCATTACAGTCAAGAAACGCGCATGTACGCGTTAATGGGAATGCTAACGCTCGCTGCCGCGTTAGCATTGATGATGTGGATAAAAACACCTACCCATAATCGCTATCTTGTCGCGTATGCTTTACTTATGACGTTCAGTTTTTACACCCATTATTTTACCCTGTTTGCACTTATTGCCCACTGGCTCGCAGTAACAATATTATCCTGCCAAAGCCATAAAACGGCCTGCTACCTTAAACTTCCTGGCTGGTGGTTTGCTAACCTGGCGATTGCTGTCGCTTATCTCCCCTGGTTGCCCGTATTGTTTAATTTACTGACTCATCTGGCGCAGTTGAGAGCCGGTAATGATATCGGTTGGATTCCCCCCGTAACATGGCGTGATCTGCCTGCAATGTACTGGCATTTCTTTACCGGAAACAACGGACAGGGTTTTCCGTCGATCATTCTGTGGCTGGCTGTGGGAAGTTTTATCGGTACTGTGGGGCGAATATCTTTATGCAACGGAGAATATGAAAGATATCAGCTGATATTATTTTGTAATCTGGTCATCCCTGTAATGCTGGTCTTCATCATTTCCTGGTGGATGCCGTTATTTATCGATCGTTATTTCTTCTTCTCATCGCTGAGCATTCCTCCCCTGCTCGCGGTATTACTTACCCGCGCAAAAAAAGCGGTTTGTGGCTTCGGTTTTATCTTATTCACCTTATTATTCGGCTATGGTTCATATCATAATAATCCTGAGCACATAGACGAGTTTAAACCATTGGTAAACTATATTAATACCCGTCACCAGCCTAATGATGCCGTGGTAGTCAGTAAAATGTTCGATTATTTAAGTTATGTGTATTATAATAAACGAGATTATCGTGCGTTTCTTTATACACCACCTAACGCACACGGAACATCAGGCAGACCGAATGCCTATGGCTTTGGTTCACTGTTTTATGCGCAAGCCGACCAGACATATATTGATACTCTGACAACGCTTTCAAAAAGTCACCATCGTGTCTGGTTGATAAGCGGCGGTAACTTTAGTCAGGATTACCCCTTGCCGTCAGAATGGCAAAATATCGCAAAATTCAGAAGTGGTAGATTTCAGGCACAATTATTTGTAATACCGACTCAACAGGCGCATCAAATGCAATGATTACCGTTTTTTATCCAGTGCAGTGATAAACAGTACTGCCACTGCCAGACCGCCTAAAAGTAAGGTCCAGCCAAACGCTTCAAAAACCTCAATCATATCGCCTCCGGGTAGGTGATATTAAATCAAGATGGCTATCTCATCGTAACATTTAAAATATCAATTAATGTGCAATAATCGCTTTATATGTATGAATAAATATTGTTCCTCATGTATTTAATTGCATTGCTATTATCATAGGACTCAATATGTGTATATTAACGATTATTAATTATCAGCTTATAATAATATGAATGTCCAATTCATTTATCAGCTATTATTATCCTCTACCTTCTTTAAGATAGCCGCTTAATTCATAATATCGCCTTTATTCGTCGCATTAAATTACTCACTCACCTGATTAATGCTTGCCTAACGATTGCTTCGTTGTTTTAATTCCAGCGCGAAATTATTTAGTGAGAGAACAATGAAGCATACACAACAATCAGGCGCAAAAGTCTATAACCCATTCACGCTTAGCTTATATGACTGGTGGGTACTCAATATCTCAAACAAATATGCCTGGAAGTGTCCTACTGATACGCGACTACTTCCTTTCTTCCTGCATCACATGGGCGAGACTCACCTGGATATTGGCGTAGGTACAGGTTATTACCTGAAACATGCACCTGCGACTCATGCCATTTCGCTGATGGATTTAAATCCGGATAGCCTGAAAATAGCCGCCAGCCGAGTGGGTAATACGAAAATCCGCGCCACACTACAACACGATGTTTTCGACACGTTCCCGGCGGACTGGCACGGGCGCTTCGATTCCGTTTCGATGTACTATCTTCTGCACTGCTTACCTGGTGAGATGACAACAAAAGCGAAGGCAATTAAAAATGCCAGTATGGCGCTTAAACCCGGCGGCACACTTTTTGGTGCCACGATTCTGGGCAAAGAGGTTCCTCACAATGCTTTTGGCAAGAAATTAATGGCTGTTTATAACAAGAAAGGAATATTCAGTAATACCAATGATTCAGCCGATACGTTACGCAGCGTGTTGGACGAACATTTCGCTAAGGTGACTTTGGAGCAACATGGCGCCGTTGCGCTATTTTCCGCCACTATGCCACGTTCATTGTAAGTGTAGTCACTTCCGGGCGGTCGGCAGCGCGATCATGTGGGTTTAACCCGTTGATTAAACATTGGATTACGGAATAGTAATTGTTTATTTTATTTGTCATACAAATAAGTATAATACCCGCTTCCGATGTAGACCCGTCCTCCTTCGCCTGCGTCACGGGTCCTGGTTAGACGCAGGCGTTTTCTGTATGGAATACGCCATCCCCTCTGATAGATGCCTTGTTTGCCTGAAGCAGTTAACCCCACCTGCGACAAACGTCATACAGGACGGTCAGTCACGCTTACGCGGCATCATCCGTAACAGCGTATTGTCTTTCCAGAAATAGTGATGCATCAAAGCAGCGATGGCATGAAGTCCAATAACAAAATAGCCCAGATTCGCCAGCGTGACGTGCCAGGATTTCAGCATATCTACGCGTTCAAAGTTAGCTTCGGCGGCATGGGGCATAGTAATGCCAAATGCGACCCAAGGATTGCCGCGGTTATACATCATGACCAGACCAATAACAGGCAGCACGATAAATAACAGGTAAATCACCAGATGTCCTAAATGCGCCATTCCGGTCATCATCGGTTTTGGACGAGGAACAATGGGCGGCGTGGGATATTTCAGCCGAATAAACAAGCGTGCCACCATTAAAAGCAAAATAGTGATACCACATGAAACATGCGTCATATTAAACCAGGGCCGATAACTACGCGGCGCAAAACCGCGTAGCTCCATCGCGGCGTAAGCCACAATAACCAGAAAAAAGACTAACCAGTGAATACCAATTTGCAGGCCGGAATACTTATTGCCCATAGCGCGTCCTGAATGAAAACCGTAAAGCGACAACATAACCAGCTTTTATAAATAATTCATCAAATTTATGAGATGGTGGTCGCACTTGCCCGTTCACCCTCGCAAACGGGCGATTTTTAGCGTAAAGCTCTCTGTTCTAACGCACTGCGCAGCGTAGTATCTGCCTGCAATACCTGCCATGCGTTTTCAATATCACGTGGGATATCAACGTGAATGATAAAATCTTTACCACGCGGTCCATACCCTGTTTCATCGTCACGCAAACGTGGCAGCTCGCCGGCAATCAGAGACAGATAACGCTCCACCGTCCAGATGCCCTCTTCAACATTGGCAAAACGTGTACCGCCATTAAGGTGGCTCAGTACCGGAACAAAACCAGGAAAACTCAGCCAGCGCGGCGCATCGGTGTCGTCGTTTGTCACGCGCCGGAATGCCGCGATAGTGCGCCGCTGCATGGTGGGGTCTTGCACAACGATAGCCGTGTTAATGTTTTCTTTCGCCTGACGGATCAGTGCGCAGGAGAAACGGGCATTTTCGCCGCAATTAGTTGACCGATCTTCCAGCCAAATTTTCTCAGCCGGAATATGCCAGAACTGGTTCGCGATATCCGCGAGGATCGCGGCTTCAGCGCGTCCGGTTGTGCGAATAGTGTGGTAGCGCGGATGCCGGGCAATCACGGCGTACAAAAACGGCGTCGAATGGCCTATACCGCCGCTAATCAGTAAAGGAACACCTTGCGCTTTGGCGATGCGACAGGCCGCGTCGATAGTGGGGATCACCGCATTGCCCGCCAGGACGACGCAATCCGACGAATAAGGTTGTTCGCCGGAAAAATCATTTTGCGCCAGCCACTGTCCGACGGTATTCACCGCCAGCAATGTTTCCGCAGAGAGCGCCGGAAATGGCGTTGTATTCATAATTCCTCCTTTTTGTTCCGAACCTGTACCGGATCTCTTTGAAAGACGTCGTCGCCTGGCTTTTTAGGCCGTAATCTGATCCATGGCCTGTAAAATACGCTTATCGGAAATAGGATAAGGCGTACCGAGCTGTTGCGCGAAATAACTGACACGCAGTTCTTCAATCATCCAACGGATCTCTTTAACATCATCATCTTCGCGACGCGCTGGAGGCAATTTATTTATCCATTGTTGCCACGCCTGCTGGACGCTTTCGACTTTCAGCATTTGCGCCCGATCGCGGTGCGGATCGACAGCCAGTTTCTCCAGCCGCTTTTCAATTGCCTGCAGATAACGCAGCGTATCGCCGAGACGTTTAAAGCCGTTGCCAGTCACAAAACCACGGTATACCAGACCGCTCATCTGCGCCTTGATATCGGAAAGCCCCAACGCCATGCTCATATCCACCCGCCCTTTCAGACGCTTATTGATATTGAATACGGTCGTCAGGATCCGCTCAACCTGCTTCGCGATATCCACCACAGTATCATTCAGCTCGGCGCGTACCTTTTCGTGCAGCGCGGTGAAACCTGCTTCGCTCCACACCGGTCCGCCGTTGGCATCTATCAGTTTATCTACCCCGCAGGCAATACAGTCATCAATCAACTCCAGTACTTTGCCGTACGGGTTAAAGTACAGCCCCAGCTTGGCTTTATTCGGCAATTTCTCATGCAGATACTTAATCGGTGAAGGAATGTTGAGCAACAGCAGACGGCGTAAACCGCACCACATCGCCTGTTGTTGTTCCAGCGGATTATCAAACAATTTGATAGCGACGCTGTCACGCTCATCCACTAACGCCGGCCACGCCTTCACTTTATAATTACCGCGTTTCTGTTCGTAGCTTTCCGGCAGCTCGCCGAAACTCCAGATATGCAGCCCGCTCTGCTCGATGCCGTCATCCGCCACCGCCGAGAGCGTCTCCTGCACTTTGCCTTTCAGCGCATTTTTAAGCTCGGCGAGCGAACGCCCTTCCTGCAGTTTCTTGTTTTTGTCATTCACCACGCGAAACGTGATTTTCAGATGCTCGGGCACCTGATCCCAATGCCAGTCTTCCCGGTCGACCGTGACGCCGGTCATCCGGCGCAGTTCACGCTCCAGAGCGTCCAGCAGCGGCAGCTCCAGCGGCGTTACGCGACCTAAAAACGCTTCAGCATAGTTTGGCGCCGGAACAAAGTTGCGACGTACCGGTTTTGGCAACGATTTAATCAGCGCAATAACTAATTCACGGCGCAGCCCTGGGATCTGCCATTCAAAACCGCTCTCGTCAACCTGGTTAAGTAGCGGCAACGGAATATGGACGGTCACGCCGTCAGCATCCGCGCCCGGTTCAAACTGATAGCTCAAACGCAGCTTGAGATTGCCCTGGTGCCAGAAGTTCGGGTAATCCAGTTTGCTGATTTTTTCCGCGCCTTCTTTAATCAGCATACTTTTTTCAAAGTTGAGCAGATCCGGCGTCTCGCGGCTGATTTTTTTCCACCAACTATCAAAGTGGCGGGCGGAAATAACGTCATGGCTAATACGCTGGTCATAAAACTCAAACAGGGTATCGTCATCCACCAGGATATCGCGGCGGCGAGATTTGTGCTCAAGTTCCTCGACTTCCGCACGCAATTTTAGATTCTCACGGAAGAAGGCGTGACGGGTTTGCCAGTCCCCCTCCACCAGCGCATGGCGGATGAACAACTCGCGACACAACGCCGGGTCAATCTGGCTGTAATTCACCTTGCGCGCGGCGACAATCGGCAGACCGTAGACAGTAACCTTTTCCGTCGCCATCACCGCGCCTTGCGCCCGCTCCCAGTGCGGTTCGCTATATGAACGTTTAATCAGGTGCTGGGCTACCGGTTCCACCCATTCTGGCTCAATGCGGGCAGCGATGCGCCCCCACAGGCGGCTGGTCTCCACCAGTTCTGCGACCATTGTCCATTTCGGCGGTTTTTTGAATAAACCGGATCCGGGGAAAATAGAGAATCGGGCGTTACGCGCGCCGGTGTACTCTTGTTTATCGGCATCTTTCATCCCGATATGCGACAACAGCCCCGTTAACAACGCAACGTGAATTTCCCGGTACTCTGCGGGTTCACTGTTTACCGGAATCCCCAGTTCTTTGACCACCTGACGCAGTTGGGTATAGATATCCTGCCACTCACGCACGCGTAAATAGTTCAGATAGTCGGTGCGACACAGACGGCGGAATTGATTCGACGACAGGGCCTTTTGTTGCTCGCCGAGGTAATTCCACAGGTTAACAAACGCCAGAAAATCGGACTCCTTATCATGAAAGCGCCGGTGTTTCTCATCGGAAGCCTGCTGCTTATCCACTGGGCGCTCGCGCGGATCCTGAATAGAGAGTGCGGAAGTAATGATCATCGCTTCGCGCACACAGCCATGCTTTTGCGCTTCCAGAACCATACGGGCCAGGCGCGGGTCGACCGGCAACTGGGATAATTGTCGGCCCAGCGGCGTCAGCTTATATGCCGTTTGCTGTTCGTCGGCGGTAATCGCCCCCAGCTCTTCCAACAAACGCACGCCATCCTGAATATTGCGCTTATCCGGCGCTTCGACAAACGGGAAGGCAGCGATGTCACCCAGCCCCAGGGCGGTCATCTGCAAAATAACCGACGCCAGGTTGGTACGTAGAATTTCCGGGTCGGTAAATTCCGGACGTGACAAAAAGTCATCTTCCGAATACAGACGAATGCAGATCCCTTCCGATACGCGTCCGCAACGCCCTTTACGCTGGTTGGCGGAAGCCTGTGAGATCGGTTCAATCGGCAGGCGCTGCACTTTAGTGCGGTAGCTGTAGCGGCTGATGCGCGCAGTGCCAGGATCGATCACATACTTGATACCCGGCACCGTCAGCGAGGTTTCCGCCACGTTAGTCGCCAGCACGATACGGCGTCCGCTGTGCGACTGGAAAACGCGGTTCTGTTCGCTGTTCGACAAGCGTGCATACAGCGGCAACACTTCGGTATGCCGTAAGTTCAGCTTGTTCAGGGCGTCGGCGGTATCGCGGATTTCCCGCTCTCCGCTCATAAAAATCAGGATATCGCCGGGACTTTCACGCCCCAGTTCATCAACAGCGTCAAAAATTGCCTGTAGCTGATCGCGTTCAGTGTCGTCAGCCTCTTCCACGATGGGGCGATAACGAACTTCTACGGGATACGTTCGGCCAGAGACTTCGATAATCGGCGCGTTATTAAAGTGGCGCGAGAAGCGTTCCGGGTCGATGGTCGCAGAGGTAATAATCACTTTCAGATCGGGGCGACGCGGCAGAAGCTCTTTCAGATAGCCGAGCAAGAAGTCAATATTCAGACTGCGTTCATGCGCTTCATCAATAATGATGGTGTCATACTGCATCAATAGCCTGTCCTGCTGGATTTCCGCCAGCAGGATACCGTCCGTCATCAGTTTGACCATGGTGTTGCTACTGACATGATCGCTGAAACGAACTTTATAGCCGATGCAGCCGCCAGGCTCCGTTTGCAACTCTTCGGCAATGCGGTTAGCGACGGTGCGCGCCGCCAGGCGACGCGGCTGAGTATGACCAATAAGTCCTTTAATTCCGCGTCCCAGTTCCATACAAATTTTCGGCAACTGGGTGGTTTTACCGGAACCGGTTTCCCCTGCCACGATCACCACCTGATGATCGCGGATCGCTTCCAGAATGTCCTGTTTCTTCTGGCTAACAGGCAAATTTTGCGGATAAGTGATTGAGGGGCGCGCCGCTTCGCGGAGGGCGACCTGCGCCGCAGCCTGTTCAATTTCTTTCGCCATCGTCTGGAAAATGGCCTGTTGCGCATCAGGATTTTTTACTTTCTTTACGCCATGCAGGCGGCGCGCAAAGCGCTGTTTGTCGCGCAGCATCAGTGCATCCAGCCGCTGCTGTAACACCTGAAGCGTCAACGTAGATTGTTCAGTCATAAAGCTCTTGGGCAGCATTCTGCCTGTTTAAAATCGTTTTAAATGATAGGTATAGAGTACCACATTGGGGCTTTTTTTGTATTGTTCAATAATTTCGAACAAAGGGTTCGATATATTGCGCTATCCCTGCGACATATTTGTGAATAAAGTGTCAACAAGCAACGGGGCCCGCCCCTTCAAACACATAAAAGGAAACACCCATGAGCAAGGTATTAGTTCTTAAATCCAGTATTCTGGCAGGGTACTCTCAGTCTGGTCAGTTGACTGACTATTTTATTGAACAATGGCGCGAAAAACACGTCGCAGATGAAATTACTGTCCGCGATCTGGCGGCCAACCCTGTTCCGGTGCTGGATGGCGAGCTGGTGGGCGCGATGCGTCCGGGCGATGCGCCTTTAACGCCACGTCAGCAGGACGCTCTGGCGCTGTCTGATGAACTCATTGCTGAACTGAAAGCCCACGACGTCATCGTTATTGCGGCGCCGATGTACAATTTCAATATCTCGACGCAGCTGAAAAACTACTTTGATCTGATTGCCCGCGCCGGTATCACTTTCCGCTATACCGAAAAAGGCCCGGAAGGTCTGGTAACCGGTAAACGCGCGGTGGTTCTCTCCAGCCGCGGCGGTATCCATAAAGACACCCCGACGGATTTGATTGCGCCTTACCTGAAAGTGTTCCTTGGTTTTATCGGTATTACCGACGTGAATTTTGTCTTTGCCGAAGGCATCGCCTACGGGCCGGAAGTGGCGGCTAAAGCCCAGGCCGACGCAAAAGCCGCGATTGACAGCGTCGTGGCCGCTTAAATATTTTTGCCTCCCGTTTCGACGGGAGGTGACTTCTTAGGTTCGTAGCGCAAATATCCTACCACGCCGCTACTGCCGCCATCGCTGGGATGCGTTACCCCATCATTGACTTCAACGCAGGCGAAATCAAAAGGCGACACATTTTCGATGCACGCCACATTGACCCCATATTGATCGGGATTGGATCGACGTTGATGAAAAGTATATATCCCGCATACCGAACAGAAAAAATGCACCGCCTTGCCCGTATTGAAGCGATATTCGGTAAGCTTATCCTGCCCTTTTAGCACTTTAATACCCGATAGCGGCGCAGACACTGCCACCGCTCCGCGCATCCGGCAAAACGAACAGTTGCAGCGCCTGGCGGTATGAAAGCCATCGCTAAGTTGAACGGTAAACACGACGCTGCCACAATGGCAGGCAGCAGATAATTTTTCAGACGTCATACCTGGTTACTCTCGCGAATAGTGATACCAGTCAACAGTATAGAAATGGCGTTTCCGGTTCGCCTAATATAAATACGACCTTCATATTCAGAAATTACCAATATAAAAATGCATTTTGCGGTAAAAAAATTGTCGAAAAGCGGTTATTTACGCATCCATTTGCCATTAATTCCCTGGACATATTCTCCCGGCCTGGCGCGCTCAACCAGTTTTTGCCCTGCCATCTTCGCCACCTCATCCACGGGAAGATGATTGCTATCCGCTAACTGCTGATAACTGGCGCGACGGGCATGATTAATATCAAGCACCAGTTTCTGGGTTTCGGCATCATTCTTTAAGGCCACCAGATAGCCATTCAGCGTTTCCCCAACCCGGCCCTGCGTGCGCGCTTCGTCCAGGGTTAAGGCCCACACAGAAGGTGTGAGCAAGCTCAGCGTCAGCACCCATAGCATTAAATACTTTTTCATTATGGCCTCAGAATAGATCGCTGCGTGATTTCAGGAGTTCTTCAACATCTTTATCGACTTTGATATGTATTTCATGCTCGATCTTTACATTCATGTTGATGGTAATCGGCTGTTCCGGCGCGGCGACTTCAATACGTGGCGTGCAGCCCACCACGATAAATGACGCAAGCGCTGACAGCATGGCAATACTCATTTTCATTATTTATCCTCACAGTCCTTGTCTTTCCGGCAAGGAGGTTGCGGCAACGCTGTATTTTGTTCAAGCCATGCCTGTAAATTGTCGCCAAAACGCAAACTGCGCCACAGCGTAAACACATTTTCTTCATGGGTATAGTTCAAGTTAACGATCGCGGTTTTACCATCTACCCGGCTTTTGCCGGTAATGGCCGCCTGCATCGTTAGTACGCCCAGGTTATCAACGTTAATTTTCGTCCACGAATGCGTAATCTCCATATAACGTAACCAGTTGATCGCCGAGCCTGCCGTGACATTATCCTTCACCACCGCATCCGCAGTATCTTTATCGATGCGCAACGTCATTGGCCCGGGATTCGTAAGCCAGCCATCTTTGATTATCCATTTTTCATTGTTCAGCCACAGCGGCAGCGCGCCGCTAACCGGACCAGACATGGCGAATTGCTTTGGATTTATGGCGCTAATCAATTCGCTGGATGAAATATTTTGCACCCGCAAAAGCGCCGGGTCGTGCTGCGGCATTCGCAACTGTTTCATAATGATTTGACCGCCCAGCACGTCTACGCTGACATCGCTTAGCAGTAATGGATTCGACTCGCTCCAGGGATAACCGCCCTGTAAATCAGCGGTGATATTTTTCGCCGTGACCTGGTTGACTATCCCGGCAATACGCAGCGAGACGGGCCCGCGCGTCCCCAATTGCCACGCGCCGTTGTGGAAGCGAAATGGCAGAATGAAATCGACGCCGTTGATTTTGTTATCCGGCATCCAGGCGCTACCGCCTTTTAACACGCCGTGTCCACCTGCTTCAAACCCCTGCCCCTGTGCGGCGGAAAAAGCCACCTGCGCATACAGTGAGCCTTCGCGCAGCGTCATTTTCCAGTCTGGTGGAAGCAACGGCTGGAAAACGATAAGCGACTGCTTCGGCCACCAGGCCTGTCCGCGAAGGCGTTCGCCATCCCAGCGCCCATTCAGCCGTACCGGCCCTATCGCCCCCGCCCGAAGGTCGCCTTTAAACTGGAACAGGGTTGGCTCGCGCCCTTCAACGCTAAAATTAATGGTAGAAGGCGGCAGCACGCTCCCGCTGGTAAATACGGTTTTTCCCGCCTCCAGAGACAGCGCGCCCTGTAGCGACGGCGTTGTGGCGTCGCGAACCCAGACAATAGGTTTATTCAGCGCCAGTCTTGGCGATGTGACGGTCATTGCGCCATAGTGCAACTGATCAAAGCCGGTGGACAAACTGGTCAACCTGATGGTGTTATCATGCCATTCGCCCTGTCCGGCAATATCCCAGCGGGCGCGCATTGGTGTAAAGCTTCCTTGCCCCCAATAGCGCCAACGCCAGCGACCAGCATCAGGGAGAAAATCATTCGCCAGGCCATCAAGATGAAGAACGAAATCGCCCATCTCATTTTCGTGCGCCCGTAAAATAGCCTGTAATCGACCATCAACGCCGCGCGGCGTCACCTTAACGCCCGCCAGCGGCCAACGAATTTCATCAATATCTAACGCATCAATCACCCGTCCGCGCGAGCGTAGCAATGCGCCAGGTGCAAAGGTGAGCTGCGGATCGGCCAGACTGCCGCGGAACATAGCGGGCAATACGGCATAAAAGATTAAATCCTTCTGTTTAGCCTCGCCGGTAAGCTGTAGAGGCATCTCACTGCTGTCCATGCTGAGTTTTCCCGGGCCGATAGTCAGTACAGCGTTCGCTTTACCGGCATCGCCCTGGGTCAGAATATTCAGGCGTCCGCTGACTCGTGCATTATCCGGCCCGGCTTGCCAGTTATCGATATTAAAAGCCAGACGTCCGCTCAAGGGGAATCCCTGATATGGCCAGTTCCAGCGGCCATCGCTGATGGTAAGCCGCTGACGCGTTACCGCCCAGGGGAGATCGAGAATCGGGTCAGGATTACCTCGCGCCATCACGATGAGCTGTCCGGCGTTATCACGCCACTCCAGTTCCGCATCCACCAGCGACGGCTCCTGCGGCAGACGCAAGGTCGCTGCCGCATGACCGCTGACCGGCAGGCCATCCGGTACCAGCGGCAACATAAACTCCCCCGCCAGGCTAACGGGAGGCTGGTTGGCCAGCGCGGCGATCTCCAGTTGGCTCACCGTCAATGCCTGACCGCGTAACTGCCCTTGAAATTTTACTTTTTCGCCCTGATAACGTATCTGCTGAATGAGCGGCGTCATGGAGATCGCCAGCTTGCCCTGCCATTCCGGCCAGGGCGCGAGAATGACATTATCAATGTTAATCCAGGTATTGGGCAGCATTGACTGCCACTGCGCCAGCGTACGCGGCGCGGCGGGAGAAGCTTCCGAAGCGGGCAGTTTCGCCAGGCACGCGGCATCCAGTTTAAGGCTTTTAATATTCAGCAACCAACGGCTGGGATGCGTCAGTTCCGCCTGGGTAATATGCGCTAACGAACAATCATTGACCAGATAGCGAAGATCGGGAATCACTAACCCATGACGTGTCAAGCGTGGACTTTGTTCCAGAGCGATACGGGTACCGACGGGTAGCCAAATTCCCGCCAGAGTGGGAACCCACAGCCCGAGGGTCATCAGTAGCGTCAGAGGGACAAGAATCAGCAGTAACAGTAGCGCAAGGGCGGCTTTATATTTACCCTTCATGGGCCATTAATTTCCTGATTTAACGAAAAATTCAGTCGGCTATCTCTTTATTTTGGCATGATTGCCCGTACATAGCCTAATAGTTCATGTTGCAGGGGCGCCCTCCGGCTATTTGAGGCGTTGTGGAGAATGATAACCTAAAATTATTCATTATATGTATGACTATCAATTATTTTTGATTTTTTGTAAGATAATTTTAAGTATATTTGTGTGATTCTAACATCACTGGAGAAGGTCATATGAAACTCGCCGTCTATAGTACCAAACAGTATGACAAGAAATATCTACAGCAAGTGAACGAAGCGTTCGGTTTTGAACTGGAGTTTTTTGATTTTCTGCTAACCGAGAAAACGGCGAAAACCGCCAATGGATGTGAAGCAGTTTGTATCTTCGTGAATGACGACGGGAGCCGACCGGTACTGGAAGAGCTGAAAAAACACGGCGTGAAATACATCGCGCTGCGTTGCGCCGGATTTAATAATGTCGACCTGGATGCCGCTAAAGAACTCGGTTTGCAGGTGGTGCGCGTACCGGCTTATTCTCCGGAAGCCGTCGCTGAACATGCGATTGGCATGATGATGACATTGAACCGCCGTATTCACCGCGCTTATCAACGCACCCGCGACGCTAACTTTTCCCTTGAGGGGCTGACCGGCTTTACCATGCACGGAAAAACCGCTGGCGTCATTGGTACCGGTAAAATCGGCGTCGCCGCGCTGCGTATCCTGAAAGGCTTCGGAATGCGTTTACTGGCGTTTGATCCCTATCCCAGCACCGCCGCGCTTGACCTCGGCGTCGAGTATGTGGATCTGCAAACGTTGTTTGCCGAATCGGATGTCATTTCCCTGCACTGCCCGCTCACGCCGGAAAACTACCATTTACTGAACCATGCGGCATTCGATCAAATGAAAAATGGCGTTATGGTCATTAATACCAGTCGTGGCGCGCTGATTGATTCCCAGGCGGCTATCGAAGCTCTGAAGAATCAGAAAATCGGCTCGCTGGGGATGGATGTGTATGAAAACGAACGCGACCTGTTCTTTGAAGATAAGTCAAACGATGTTATCCAGGATGATGTTTTCCGCCGTCTGTCGGCCTGCCATAACGTACTGTTTACGGGGCACCAGGCATTCCTGACCGCAGAAGCGCTGATCAGCATCTCTGAAACCACGCTACAAAACTTAAGCCAGCTTGAGAAGGGCGAAGCCTGCCCGAACGCGCTGTTCTAATCCTGTCGCTCCCCTGCGCTCAGGGGAGCATTTTCGGATAACCCCTGAAGATCTATCCGGTCATATTATTACTATAGTCAGTGTTAACTATCAGATTACAGAGAATATCAATGAAGAAAATCGTCACGCTGGTCGCCCTGAGCATCATAATGACGGGGTGTGTGAGCAGTGGAAAAGTGTCCGTCAAACGCGAGCAACTGGAGCACCACCGCTTTGTTCTGGAAAGCGTAAACGGTAAAACGGTCACCGGCCCGGAGCTCAGCTTTGGCGAGGACATGACGGTATCCGGCAAAATGTGCAATCAATTCACCGGCGAAGGAAAACTGTCGGACGGCGAATTAAAAGTGAAAAATTTAGCGATGACCCGAATGATGTGCGCCGATCCGCAGCTTAATGCGCTGGACGGTACCCTCAGCGAGCTCTTCAGCAAAGGCGCACAGGTCGATTTAACCGCGAACCAATTAACGCTGGCGACGGCAGAAACAACGCTAATGTATAAACTGGCGGATTTAGCGCACTAAGCCATTAAGTGAAAAGTTATACGCGTCAGGCGAAACGCCGCGCTTAATAACTCCCGCAGCTTCCGGCGGCAAGCGACTGTTCGCTACAACGTTTGCCGTTGGGTAGCGCGCACATACCAATTACTGAACCATCAAGCTGCCGGGCCGCTGAAAGCGAACCGCCAATCATAGCGCAATTCGCTTCGCCGGCGCTGGACATCGCCGCTTTCATCCCTGGCGAAACATGCGCCGCGGTTGCCTGCTGAACAGGTTCGCTACTGCAAGCCGACAATAATAACGCGGCACATCCCACCCAAAACGCTGCGCGCATTTCTCTCCCCTCTGTTTATTCATCCAAACGACACCGCCCTAAATAATAGGCAGCAGAAACTGACGCGTCGAGAGGCAAAGCGCGCATTTATGCGCTTCATTAACATTTATTGGCAATTTTTTACGTCTTTTCGGCAAGAAATCGCCATTCTCCTCCCGCCAGGGACACAAAAGCGAAAATGGGGCTTGAAGGGCTTTGCTAAAATAAAAGGATAACTACAGGATGCGCTCACGATTATGCGTGTCCCTCTTTTTTGCGCAATGTAAGGGTGTCATATGCAAACAATTGACGGTAATGGCGCGGTAGCGTCGGTGGCGTTCCGTACCAGCGAGGTTATCGCCATTTACCCGATTACGCCCAGTTCAACAATGGCTGAACAAGCGGATGCCTGGGCCGGTAATGGGCTTAAAAATGTCTGGGGCGATACGCCGCGTGTGGTAGAGATGCAGTCGGAAGGCGGAGCGATCGCCGCCGTTCACGGTGCGTTACAAACCGGTTCGCTTTCTACGTCATTTACATCATCGCAGGGGCTGCTGCTGATGATTCCAACGCTGTATAAACTGGCGGGGCAGCTCACGCCGTTTGTACTGCACGTTGCCGCGCGCACCGTCGCCACACACGCGCTTTCTATTTTTGGCGACCATTCCGATGTGATGGCGGTCCGCCAGACAGGCTGCGCGATGTTATGCGCCGCCAGCGTTCAGGAAGCGCAGGATTTTGCGCTGATCGCACACAGGGCTACGCTGAAAAGCCGCGTTCCGTTTATTCATTTTTTTGATGGCTTCCGTACATCGCATGAAATCAACAAAATTATACCGCTAACGGATGAAACCATTCTGAACCTGATGCCGCAGGCGGAGATCGACGCTCACCGCGCCCGCGCGCTGAATCCGGAACATCCGGTGATTCGTGGAACTTCAGCGAATCCGGACACCTACTTCCAGTCTCGCGAAGCGACCAACCCGTGGTACAACGCCGTTTATGATCATGTTGAAGAGGCGATGAGGGCATTTGGCGACGCTACGGGCCGCCACTACCAGCCATTTGAATATTATGGCCATCCCCAGGCTGAACGCGTCATCATTATGATGGGCTCCGCCCTCGGCACCTGCGAAGAGGTCGTGGACGAGCTACTGATACGCGGAGAAAAGGTTGGCGTTCTGAAAGTCCGTCTGTTCCGTCCCTTCTCCGCCAAACATTTGTTACAGGCATTACCGGAAACCGTTCGCGCTATCGCCGTGCTCGATCGCACCAAAGAGCCTGGCGCCCAAGCCGAGCCGCTTTATCTGGACGTGATGACCGCACTGGCGGAGGCCTTTAATAATGGCGAGCGCGAAACGTTGCCGCGCACCATTGGCGGCCGTTATGGGCTATCATCCAAAGAGTTCGGCCCGGCGTGTGTACTGGCGGTCTTTAATGAACTCAGCCATGCGAAACCCAAGCCACGGTTTACGGTGGGCATTTATGATGACGTTACTAACCTCTCGCTGCCATTACCGGAAAATACCCTGCCCGGCAGCGCTAAACTTGAAGCGTTATTTTACGGTCTGGGAAGCGACGGCAGCGTATCCGCCACGAAAAATAATATTAAAATTATCGGTAATTCTACACCGTGGTATGCGCAAGGTTATTTCGTTTATGACTCTAAAAAAGCTGGTGGGCTCACGGTATCGCACCTGCGCGTCAGCGAAAAACCCATTCGTTCCGCTTACTTAATTGCTCAGGCGGATTTTGTCGGCTGCCATCAATTACAGTTTATCGATAAATATCAGATGGCGGAGCGTCTAAAGCCCGGCGGTATCTTTCTGCTTAATACGCCGTACAGCGCCGACGAGGTCTGGTCGCGTCTGCCGCAAGAAGTTCAGGCGGTGTTGAATCAGAAAAAGGCGCGTTTTTACGTGGTTAACGCGGCGAAAATCGCCCGCGAATGTGGACTTGGCGCCCGCATCAATACCGTCATGCAAATGGCTTTCTTCCACCTGACGCATATTCTTCCGGGCGATAGCGCCCTGGTTGAGCTGCAGGGCGCGATTGCCAAAAGCTATAGCAGCAAAGGTCAGGATCTGGTTGAGCGTAACTGGCAGGCATTGGCTCTGGCGCAGGAATCGCTGGCGGAAGTGCCGTTGCAGGCGGTTAATCCGCACAGCGCGCATCGCCCGCCGGTTGTCTCCGACGCCGCGCCGGATTTCGTGAAAACCGTTACCGCTGCCATGTTGGCGGGCCTCGGCGACGCACTGCCTGTTTCCGCCCTGCCGCCGGACGGAACATGGCCGATGGGCACCACCCGCTGGGAAAAACGCAATATCGCCGAAGAGATTCCTGTCTGGAAAGAGGAGCTGTGTACACAATGTAATCACTGCGTCGCCGCCTGCCCTCACTCGGCGATTCGTGCGAAAGTCGTTTCCCCGCAGGCGATGGAGAACGCGCCAGCCAGTCTGCATTCGCTGGACGTGAAGTCCCGCGATATGCGCGGCCAGAAATATGTGCTGCAGGTCGCGCCGGAAGACTGTACTGGCTGTAATTTATGCGTAGAGGTCTGCCCGGCTAAAGATCGGCAAAATCCACAGATCAAGGCGATTAACATGATGTCGCGCCTTGAGCATGTGGAAGAAGAGAAAGTGAATTATGACTTTTTCCTCGACTTACCGGAAATCGATCGCAGCAAACTGGAACGGATTGATATCCGCACATCGCAGCTCATTACGCCGCTGTTTGAATATTCCGGCGCCTGTTCCGGCTGCGGTGAAACGCCGTATATAAAACTGCTGACTCAGTTATATGGCGACAGAATGTTAATCGCTAACGCCACAGGGTGTTCCTCTATTTACGGCGGTAATTTGCCCTCAACGCCTTATACCACCGATGCCAACGGACGCGGCCCGGCATGGGCGAATTCGTTATTTGAAGATAACGCGGAATTTGGTCTCGGTTTCCGTCTGAGCGTGGATCAGCACCGGGCGCGCGTCATGCGTTTACTGGCGCAATTCGCCGATCGCATTCCGGCGGAATTAAACGATGCTCTGCATACCGAAGCAACGCCTGACGTTCGGCGTGAGCAGGTCGCCGCATTACGCCAACATCTGAAATCGGTTGCGGGCGCAGAGGAACTGTTAAAGGATGCTGATGCGCTGGTAGAAAAATCAATCTGGCTGATTGGCGGCGATGGTTGGGCATACGACATCGGCTTTGGCGGTTTAGACCATGTGCTAAGCCTGACGGAGAATGTCAATATTCTGGTTCTGGATACGCAGTGTTACTCCAATACTGGCGGCCAGGCGTCGAAGGCGACGCCGCTTGGCGCCGTCACTAAATTTGGCGAACATGGCAAGCGTAAAGCCCGTAAAGATCTTGGCGTCAGCATGATGATGTATGGTCATGTTTATGTCGCGCAAATTTCGCTGGGCGCGCAGTTAAACCAGACGGTGAAAGCCATCCAGGAGGCCGAAGCCTGGCCAGGACCGTCGCTGATCATTGCCTATAGCCCCTGTGAGGAACATGGTTACGATCTGGCGCTAAGCCATGACCAGATGCGCCAGTTAACGGCGACCGGTTTCTGGCCGTTATACCGCTTTGATCCCCGCCGTGCGGATGAAGGCAAACCGCCGCTGGCGCTGGACTCTCGGCCACCGTCTGATGCCCTGGCGGAAACGTTGCTTAATGAACAGCGTTTCCGTCGCCTGAATGCGCAACAGCCTGAAGTAGCTGAACAATTATGGCGAGATGCCGCATTGGATTTGCAAAAACGCTATGACTTTCTTGCCTTGCTGGCAGGAAAAGCGGAAAAATCCGGCGCAGATTAAAAAATATTCTAAGGATTAGCCTGGAAACAAAAAAAGCCCGAACATTCGTTCGGGCTTGTCAATTTATACGCTGGAAAGCAAAGGTTAACGCAATGGCCCAGCGACAAAATGAATATGTGACAATAAAGGCATATAACAGGCGTAGAATATCGTAACCGAATGATATTGTATAATTTTTATTTCGTATAATACTCCCAAAAGCATTCGTATAAATTATATCTATTTCACTGCGAATTATTTCATTAATTATTGAATTAAACGGTAACATCTCTTTTTAGGTCTTTCCTGACAAGGCAGAAATAACGTTTTAACGTCAACTCGCTGATTATTTACGGGGAATGCGCTTAATATTACGCCGTCCTCCCCTGTTGGTAGTCCCCGCAGAGTATCGTGGAGCAGCACCTAAAATGTGACGTATGTCATTGTACATAAAGTGCCTTTAGGGAGTAGAATTTCAGTGGATACTTAAACAGGAGGTTTTATGAACAGAACGATTCTTGTACCCATCGATATTTCAGATTCAGAATTAACTCAACGCGTGATTTCACATGTTGAAGCCGAAGCAAAGATTGACGACGCTAAAGTGCACTTTTTGACTGTAATCCCGTCTTTGCCCTATTACGCTTCACTGGGACTGGCTTATTCAGCAGAGCTCCCCGCAATGGACGATTTGAAAGCCGAAGCCAAATCTCAACTGGAAGCGATTATCAAGAAATTCAACCTTCCCGCGGACCGCGTGCAGGCGCACGTTGCAGAAGGCTCTCCTAAAGATAAGATTCTGGAAATGGCAAAAAAATTACCGGCCGATATGGTGATTATCGCCTCGCATCGTCCGGATATTACTACCTATCTGTTGGGTTCCAACGCCGCAGCCGTTGTGCGTCATGCGGAATGCTCCGTACTGGTGGTGCGCTAAATACCCGAGCCCGCATAAGAGAGTGCGGGCTCAAATCAACCATCATCATCGCCTAGTGACTGACGCTTTTTGAAAACAGATTGATTACGATTACGCCGCAGATGATAAGCAACATGCCAATAATAGCCGGCACATCCAGTTTTTGGCCAAGAAACAACCATCCTATCAATCCAATAAGAACAATCCCTACCCCAGACCAAATGGCATAAATGATACCAGCAGGGATGGTTCGCATTGGGATGGTAAGGCACCAGAACGCGATACAATATCCGATGATGGTAACGAGGCTCGGTACCAGACGCGTAAAACTATCCGATAATTTTAATGAGATCGTGGCGATAACTTCTACCACGATGGCGATAAATAGAAAGATTACAGCTTCTTTAGTCATACATCTCTTCGTTCCGATATTTTTCGGGTCGTGGTGACATCTTAATTAATACGGATGACAGAATAAAGACGCTTTTGACCCGTTGCGTATCTCGCCATAACATACTTCAGGTTGCATGTGCTGCGGCTGCGTTCCCTTACCCCAGTCACTTACTTGAGTAAGCTCCTGGGGATCCGCTCACTTGCCGCCTTCCTGCAAGTCGAATTATTTAAAGTATAAAAGCAATCTTTCATACACAAGAGATAAAAACAATAAACTTGTTCAGGATTTATGATTACTTAGAAGCGTTTGCCTGCCCCGTATTTTCTGCTTTACCATATGTCCTGTCAATTATACCAACAGGGTCCACTGGTGTTTTTTTTGGCATAACCCAGCCGCTTTCACTGACGCTACCTCGTGTAAGATATTTGACTTTTACCCTAACGATAATAAGATAATGTTCCCTGCTGAACCTGTCTGCAACACTAAGATCGGTGGTATATTCAGGTACGATTCTTCCACTTCGAACCTGCTCTTTGGCTATTTCAGCAGAGACAGGCAATACCTCTACATCGCCCCCCTCAATACCGTCTGCTGTTTTAAAACTAACAATATTTTCAGCCTGCGGACCTATTGTACCTCGGCATAATACCACTTCGGTCTCCCCTGCTGCAGCATCCCCACTCTGGTATTTCTTATAAATACCTTGTACATTTTCTTCTGATGTAGGGTATAAATCTTCTGACAGGGAGGACAGTATGTCTTCCAGTAGGGGGGAATCATCCGTAATATCCAGAAGTTCTTCATCATAACCCGCGTCTCCTTCTCTTAACTCTGAATAAGGCTTATCAATATGGCGAATAAGCCCCCCACCTTTCAGCCCAGACGCCTGATAAAATCTTCCATCAGAAGATCGGTAAAATATCATGGCTGAATCTTTTCCGCTATCCGAATAGGTTGCCCGATACGTTTCTGAACCGGGTTCTTTAGTTAAAACGAGCTCTCTGTCGCCATATTTTATCGTATTAGGCGCTTCCGATGACAGCGGTGGATATGAAGCTTGTTTTCTGTAAAAGCCTTCTCCTGACGGTTTGTAATAACCATACGTTTGTTTATCAAAACCTGTAGCGCGATAGAGCCCATCGTTTCCCGCTGGACCTAACTCAAGAACTTTCTGACTACTCTTTTGATAAATAAAATCTGTATTTTCTATTGACTCTATAGTTTTATAATTACTCCCCTTTTGAATCGGCGCTCGTACTACACCTCTTTGTATTTTATCTTCAACAAATCGGAGGCCCGTATACTTTGCATTTGCCGCTCTTTCTGTGAACTTCGCTCCAGCAACAGGAACAGCCTCCATACCAATACGTACAATATCCTGTACGTAACCGCATACATCCGCAGAGTTTTCCACAACAGCCCGGTTAAGAATACTGCTGGTACCAGCCAGAGCGTTAAAACCAGGGACAAGACCCATTACAATATTCCAGACCGTTCCTAAGAGGTGAAGTCCTGCCCTTGCAGCCGGACTTAATGAGGAAGTTGTGCGATGATGTATAGTATCATCAAGATCAAAACTCAGCTCAATTAATCCTCCCAACCCCTCCTGAATAATCTTATTAAATGCATAAACGAATTCTTGCCCGCCATTCATGGAGGAAAGCTTCTCCTTGAACGATTCGAGAGCCTGAGCCTGTCTCTCATGTTGTTCTTCTAATGTCAGCCAGCTGCTTTGCGCAATATCACTGATCTCGTGAATAAGCCCAATAACGGCCTCTCGCACCATTTTGTTGGTGTCCATTAGTCCTAAAATGTCACACTCCTGCATATGTTCCTTCATATGAGTCTCTGCTCGATAATATTTCTCCGCCCAGTTTAGCTGCTTATTGATCGCGGCTTTCATTAACGAAATTAAAGGATCGTTGCTTTTGGGAAGTATTGATTTAACACCGTTGGAAAATTTATTATTAACCACAATTTTTCTTGCTATTGCGTTTATTTTTTTATCGTTAATTGGCCCCGTTATCTTTGCACACCAAAAAATAATATGGCGCATAATAATAAAATTATTTTTTATGCCTTCAGGGCTAAGCAATACTCTAGCACCACCATTGCTGGATAAATGGTGTATCACTAATTGAACTAGCTTATAAAGATGACTCATCCTTTTTTTATTAAAAGCGCTCTTTCCTCTTTCTTGTCTATCGAAAGATACTATTTCTAACGCTGTAATAATAGCTTCCTTACCATAGAAAACCTCAAAGCTTGAACCAGAAATGTCAGGAAACTTTTCATACAGGACTTTCGTATAATGGCTTTCCATTGTCCATAAAGGCCTGTCTATCATGGGTGGTGCAGACTCAGTGCTGAAATGCAAAGGATGAACCAGCATATCACGCGCTATTAGCTCATATATTTTATATTGGTGTTGGATGTTTTCTCTTACAAAAGATAAAAAAGAAACGAAACTTCCCTCACCGAGAATAATGAGTTTATCACTTAAATGAACTAAAAGACCTTTAAACATATATTCAGCAGCAATAGCTCTTCCATCATGCGTCCACTGCCCAGTTTGAGAAAATGCAAGTAATTCATGATAGCCTCTTTTATAACTATTTGCCTCTTGTTCTTTTCCAAGTAGTTTGAGTACTGCGACAAGGTGTCCTCCTGCAACAGATGTATAGTGATCAAATAGACCATCTAACACCTTACCCAGCGGATGAGGCTCCGTATTTGGGGCAGGATGATCCTCCGGGAGAGCCCTTTCATATCTCTGTAATTCTTTAACGGGTAAAAAATCATTCTCACCCTCTGAATTACCATTTTTTATCCTATAATCACCAGATGTTACTGCTAATCTTGATGATAATAACAAACCAGTTACTGCAATGTTTTTAATACTCCTGTCCATTTTATGAATGGTTACTGGCTGAAGATGATTGCGGCTATGAGAAGATAAGAAAATTTGCTTTTGAATTTCCTTTCCCTCAAATATAATTTGCTCAGTGCTTTTAGGTGGAACAGTTACGCTATCTACATTAAATAGCTCATGTTCACCACTCATCGTTACCTGAGAAAAACACGACGATGTATATGCAATTGCAGCGGGATCAATCTCTTTATAAATAACATTGGCGTAAACGTTTGCAACTTCACCGCTTGCATTTAAATGATCGTGCAAAATATGTTTTAGAAATAGATCTAACAACAATTTTTTTGATGTGATTCCATTTACACAGTTGTGAAAGTCAGGGGGGATTGGATAGCCGTTTTGATCAAATGGAAGCGATAAACATCCTCGCCCCCCATCAATATTTTCGTAACTGTAATTTAGAGATATCTTTACCTCGCATTTATTGGTATTTACATCGTCATTGATACTGCGCTCTACTTTATAATTAACCAGCCTACGGAAGGTTGCGCTATTTGAATAATAAAAATCCAATGTTGATTGGATTTCTTCACATATAATTTCATGTGTTGGCTCAAAGAAGAATTCATAAATATTTAAGCTGTTCTTTTCTTCATCTTTGGCCATCTCATCCAGCTTAATATATTCTTCTGGTAAATTAGATATTTGCTCATGAAAGATATCGTCCTGATAAAGTCCATCCAACATTGAAAGGTACGGTATGGTATCCCAACTTCTGATAGCTTGTATCTGTACCGTCTGCTGTGATTCTCTGGTTGATATATCACTTACTGTTATACGCATTACGTTCTCCAGCCAGAATTATGGTATACATCATAAGATGTAGATATCAGGTAGCAATTCTCATCGCAAATAATTTGTCTGAACTGTACATATGAAACAGGCTATTTTTAATTCAATACGACCACCAGAATAGGCAAGAAAATTTTAAATAGTATACGGTAAACTGATCTTACCCAACGATAATTAAACACTCTGCACTATCTTAGTAGATAATAAAATACTGATACCGTATTTTATATCACCAATAAAAGAGCAAAAAGGGTGTGCCGAATATCATTTTACACCTGTCCCGGTTCACCCCACGGAACCACTTGAAACGTACCATCATCAGGACGCAGCAGCGCCTGAATTTCAGTTGAGCCCGTCACTTCTTAACGGACCTGGCTGCATGATGTATACAGTTGACAATATCCGAAGGTACTATCTCTATTAAAACGTGCTGGCATTCGTCGCCGTAATCCGTACCATACGCGACATACTTTTGCCTGCTGGCTGTTGACGGCAGGAGCGAACCCGGCATTTATAGCCGGCCAAATGGGGCATGAAACTGCGCAGATGGTGTATGAAATTTACGGTATGTGGATTGATGACATGAACGACGAACAGGTAGCGATGTTGAATGCGCGGTTATCGTAGTTGCAAAGTTTGCCCCCAATTTGCCCCATTTAGTACCAGAGAACTGAAATAATGCAAGAAATTCAAAAGAATACAAAAAAAGAGCAATACAACCTCAACAAGTTGCAAAAGCGCCTGCGCCGTAACGTTGGCGAAGCGATTGCCGATTTTAATATGATTGAAGAAGGCGATCGCATTATGGTTTGCCTTTCTGGCGGCAAAGATAGCTATACGATGCTGGAAATTTTACGTAATTTGCAGCAAAGCGCCCCGATCAATTTTTCACTGGTCGCCGTCAACCTCGATCAAAAGCAGCCAGGTTTCCCGGAGCATATCCTGCCAGCCTACCTTGAGCAGCTGGGCGTAGAATATAAAATCGTCGAAGAAAACACCTATGGCATTGTGAAAGAAAAGATTCCGGAAGGAAAAACCACCTGCTCGCTGTGCTCGCGTTTGCGGCGGGGTATCCTGTATCGTACTGCGACTGAACTGGGCGCGACCAAAATCGCCCTGGGCCATCATCGCGACGATATTCTGCAAACCCTGTTTCTGAATATGTTCTATGGCGGAAAAATGAAAGGGATGCCGCCGAAGCTGATGAGCGATGACGGCAAACATATCGTGATCCGCCCGCTGGCTTACTGCCGCGAGAAAGATATTATCCGTTTTGCTGAGGCCAAAGCCTTTCCTATCATTCCTTGTAATCTGTGCGGTTCGCAACCCAACCTGCAACGCCAGGTGATTGCCGACATGCTACGCGACTGGGATAAACGCTATCCTGGACGGATCGAGACGATGTTTAGCGCCATGCAGAATGTCGTGCCGTCTCACCTTTGTGACACTAACCTGTTCGATTTCAAAGGGATCACTCACGGTTCCGAGGTCGTCGACGGCGGCGATTTAGCGTTCGATCGTGAAGAGATTCCCTTGCAGCCCGCTGGCTGGCAGCCGGAAGAAGATGACACCTCCTTAGAGGCGTTGCGGCTTGATGTTATCGAAGTGAAATAATCTGCAGGCGTCTCAGCACTCCGCTGAGACGCCATACTATCGATCATTTTAATAGCCGTACCCGGCATGACTTGCCTTTGATCTTCCCGTTTTGCAACTGCTTCCAGGCTTTTTGCGCTACTGCTTGACGTACGGCGACGTAAACGTGCATGGGATGCACGTTAATTTTGCCGATATCCGCCCCGTCTAATCCAATATCGCCGGTCAGCGCGCCTAAAATATCTCCCGGACGCATTTTCGCTTTTTTGCCGCCGTCAATGCATAGGGTAGCCATCTCTGCGGCCAGAGGGAGTAACGGCTGCCGGGCGGGCGCATTCAGCCAGTTCAGCTTGAGTTGCAGCATTTCTGAAAGAATATTTGCCCGCTGCGCCTCTTCCGGCGCGCAGAAACTGATCGCCAGACCGCTGCTTCCCGCGCGCGCCGTACGGCCAATACGATGGACATGCACCTCCGGGTCCCAGGCCAGTTCATAGTTAACCACCAGTTCGAGCGATTTAATGTCTAATCCTCGCGCGGCAACGTCGGTGGCAACCAGAATGCGCGCGCTGCCATTTGCAAAACGCACCAACGTCTGGTCGCGGTCGCGTTGTTCCAGATCGCCGTGGAGCGCCAACGCGCTTTGTCCTACCGCATTAAGCGCATTACAAACAGCCTGACAATCTTTTTTGGTATTGCAAAACACCACGCAGGACGCTGGCTGATGCTGGCTAAGCAACGTTTGTAGCAGCGAAATTTTTTCATGCGCAGACGTTTCGAAGAACTGTTGTTCGATAGCCGGTAGCGCATCTACCGTATCGATTTCAATACGTATTGGCTGCTGCTGTACACGACCGCTAATCGCCGAAATGGCGTCAGGCCAGGTTGCTGAAAACAATAACGTCTGGCGCGTCTCAGGCGCAAAGCGGATCACCTCATCAATGGCGTCACTGAATCCCATGTCCAGCATTCGGTCAGCTTCATCCATTACCAGAATATGCAGCGCATCCAGCGATACGGTTTCTTTTTGTAAATGATCCAGCAGGCGCCCCGGCGTCGCGACAATGATATGAGGAGCGTGCTGAAGCGAGTCGCGCTGTGCGCCAAAGGGTTGCCCGCCACACAAGGTCAGAATTTTGGTATTTGGCAGAAAACGGGCCAGGCGACGTAACTCTCCGGCAACCTGATCCGCCAGCTCCCGCGTCGGACAAAGCACTAACGCCTGTGTCTGGAACAGAGTGACATCAATTCGATGCAAGAGTCCAAGACCAAACGCCGCCGTTTTGCCGCTACCGGTCCTGGCCTGCACACGCACATCATTTCCCGCCAGAATGACGGGTAATGCTGCGGCCTGAACAGGCGTCATCTCAAGATAGCCCAGCTCAGTAAGGTTATTGAGCTGGGCGGCGGGCAAAACATTCAGGGTTGAAAAAGCGGTCACAATTTACTCTCGCGGTAACGACTCATAGTCAGCAGGCGCGTATCCTCGCAGATCCGGGCGTTTGATGCGACATTTTAATCGGTTCTTCGTCCGGCGGCGGGTCGGGCATCGGCTGAGGACGGGGAAGCGGCTCAGGAATGGGAACAGGGTCAGTGGGAATCGGGTCCGACAAGGACGAGTGTAGATATAGTAAGGTCAAAAGACAGCTCATATTACCCTCCAGAATGTCATTCAGACTCTTAAAGGGTAGACGCAGATATTCTACAGGCAAAAAAAAGCCGACTAATCTAAGTCGGCGTCGTACGAATCAATTGTGCTATGCAGTAATTCAAAAAAGGAAGTAAGACAATATGGAGCGCAACGCCCATCGCTTGACGTTGCATTCACCTGCGAGAGAGATATTGCCCCGAATAGGTAGATGGTTTATTGACTTCGCTCAAATTTCTCGGCGTTTTTTCATACGAAATGGTCTGAAAAGCGCTTTTGTTACAACCATTTACTGCGATGCAACCATAAAGTAACACCACCGATCAGGACAACTAACAGAATACAAAACAGAGAAAAGCCGAACCGCCATCCGCCGCCAGGAATACCGCCCAGGTTAACGCCAAATAACCCTGTTAAAAAGGTGCTGGGCAGAAAAACCATCGCCATAAGCGACATGGTATAAGTTCTGCGCGCCAGAGACTCCTGCATCACCTGGGCAATTTCATCCGCCATGATGCCAGTACGCGCGATACAAGCGTCAATTTCATCCAACCCCCTTCCCAGCCTGTCGGCGATATCCTGCATTCTGCGCCGGTGATCGTCGCTCATCCACGGCAGCCGTTCACTCGCAAGCCGGGCATAGACGTCGCGCTGCGGCGCCATATAGCGGCGCATAACAATTAGCTGTTTACGTAGCAATGCGAGGAAACCGCGCGGTGGGATTTGCTGGTCGAGAAGATTATCTTCCAGATCGATAATTTTATCGTGTAGCTCTTCAATAAATTCACTGGCGTGATCGGTTAACGCATCGCACACATCCACTAACCAGCCGCCGCAATCTACGGGCCCGGTGCCCTCCTGCAAATCACTGACCACATCGTCCAGCGCCAGAACCTTTCGCTGACGGGTAGACACAATGAATCGCTCGTCCATATATAAACGCATTGCCACTAATTGATCCGGGCGTTCGTCAGTACTGCCATTAATACAGCGCAGCGTAATGAGCGTCCCTTCCCCCAAACGACTTACGCGCGGGCGCGAGCTTTCACCAGCCAGCGCATCACGCACGTTATTGGGGAGTAAAGGCGTTGAAGCCAACCAGCGGGCGCTGTCCGGGTGGGTATAATTAAGATGTAGCCAACAGGGATGCTGACTATCGATCACATCATTATCTTCGAGCGGTTTTACTCCACCACGACCATCCAGTAGCCATGCGAAAACGGCATCCGGCACGTTCACATCCGATCCCTTAATGGCTTCCACAGCGCCTCCACGTTACAACTCTCATGCCGTTAGTCTAGCTTTCGGGAAAGGTTAAGCAATCTCTCATTTTCTCATTGCGCAAAAAGAATGACGGGAACGTGCGGAAAAAGCGCCTTAGCAACAGGCGCTTACCAAACATGTATTATCAGGCCTGGCCGCGCCTGGTGATGGTCGAAAGAGATGATACATGAGAGCGCGTCAGCGCATGTTCACTGTAACCCGGCTGGCTTAAACGAAATTTGTCGGTTTTAGTCTGTAACTCGATCACCTGCGCCTTTAAAACATCCGAAGAAGCAGATAGCGCTTCAACCATTAAGACATTGCTATGGGTTGCGCTTTCCAGATCGCTCAACGCCAGGGTTATCTGGTTAATGCCCTTTTCCTGCTCCCGCGTGGTGGTGGAAATTTCATTCATCAGCACGTTTAATTGCCCGGAGCCGCCAACAATCTCCTGCATATTTTTTTCAGCCTCCTGCACTATGGCGGCCCCCTGCCGCACATTGTCATGCGTAACGTCGATCAGCGCCTTGATGCTTTTTGCCGCCTCGGCGCTACGATGCGCCAGATTACGCACTTCCCCGGCCACCACGGAGAAACCTTTTCCATGATCGCCCGCCCGCGCAGCCTCTACCGCCGCGTTAAGCGCCAGAATATTAGTCTGGAATGCGATACCGTCAATCAATGAAATAATCTCCGTCATCTGCGAGGCACAGTCGGTAATAGAACGCATATTTTCTGTAACCCGCACCATTAATTCACCGCCTTTACGGGCGCATTGGGTTGCACAATCCGCCTGTATGCTCGTCATTCGGGTATTATCCGCATTGTTTTTGGTACTCGCCGCCATTTCATCCATACTGGCGGCAGTTTGAATTAGCGAGGCCGACTGCTGTTCCGTCTTTACGGATAGCGACAGACTGCGCGCCGCCAGTTGTTCGGAAAGGGTCATTGCCGTTTGCGAAGAGGATCTGATTTCACGTACCAGCGCGGAAATATTCTCCGACAGGCTATTAATCCCGGGGATGAGTCGTCCGGCGCAATTATTGCCAAATTCGGAGATATGAATAGACAAGTTTCCTGCTGCGACCTCTTCAATACTTTTCTTCACGGTATTAATCGGCACTACCAGATAGCAGGTCATATACCACCAAAGCAGTAATGCCGAGATCAGATAAATGATATTACACGTAATTAAAATAGGGAGATCGTGCAGAAAAGCTATTTGTAAAGTATCCACCAAAAGAAACGTACATACCATAAATAGAATAATGCATGTCCTGACGCTGATATTTCTCAACATTTTTGACGGCCTACAACCAGGATAGGAGACAGGTTTTATTTTTATAGCATTTCAGATATCTATTGCCATTCGTTTCTTTGACATTCTCCATATTCAATACCAGACCATCGCCATTTCCCTTAGTGCAACAGATAAAATTACCTATATTCGCTATGCCAGGATATTCATCCATCCATATTGACAAGTGATGTACTTATCACCATTTTCTGCTTAATAGTTAAGTCGAAAGCCAGTATATTTTAATAGACGCTTAAATAAGCGAATGACTGTTTCTGCGTGTTATTACCGCGGACAGCGTTATCGCCCGTTCTCTTGCAGAATCCTGAGCATTTGGATGAGGCGTTATATCAGGCATAAAATCGGGTTCGCGCGAGCTTGCGCTGGCGGTCCTGTTCGCCAGCGGCAACGATTTACCGACTACGCTTCGCATGGCGCTCCCAGTTATCCTGTTTAGCCTGCACTGTTTTACGTAACGCGACATAACATGCCCCGACACCGCCATGGTGCGGTAGCGCCGAACAATAAGCCTGTACATCCTCAAACTCTGTCAACCAGCGGGCCACATAGCTTCGGACGATATTAGCATGTGACTTCGCCTCTCGCCCTTTACCATGAATGATCAGGACATTACGCAACCCCTCTTTCTGCGCCTCCAGGATAAAACGAAACAGCATCTTTCGGCACGTTTCGACCGGCTGGCGTAACAAATTGAGGCTGGCCTGCTGAGGGTATTTCCCACTGCGTAACTTGTCGATGACCCCCTGCTGCAATCCTTCCCGACGAAATTCCAGCGGTTCATTCAGCGGCAGAATATCCAGAAAGCCCGTCGTCAGGAAATTATCAAGCTGAAGCGTGTCGATACGCTGGGGCGTTTTAAGATTGCGCGTTGGCTGCCAGTGTACATCAGTATGGCGTTTCAGCGGCTGGACATCCTCCATGGCGTCAAGAAACAGCGCTTTATCGTCAAGGTTCATGGTTCATCCTCCAGCGTTTTTGCGACTGCCGTTATCATAACCGTGCCCTGTTATAGCGACAACGGTTTACAGTTATTTCCAATAACAATGACAATGTCAGGCAATTAACCGCCTCGCCCGGCTCTCTTTTTCTCCGCCAACGATATTACTGTCGCTAAATGTGTTATCCCTGACTATCTTTTAAGGAGTATGGTTGCGGGTATTCCTGGCATGATATCTTGTCTCTTACGTTAGATTAAGACGATGTGAGAGAACGGATGCTGAGATTACTTGAAGAGAAGATAGCCACGCCATTAGGACCGTTATGGGTGGTTTGCGATGAGCAGTTTCGACTGCGGGCCATTGAGTGGGAACAGTACCGCGATCGTATGGAGCAACTGCTAAATATCCACTACCGTCACGAAGGCTATGAACGCCTTTCTGCGACTAACCCCGGTGGACTCAGCGATAAGCTTGCAGATTATTTTGCAGGCAATCTCGCCGTAATTGATACCCTGGAAACCGCAACGGGGGGCACACCTTTTCAACGGGAAGTATGGCAGGCGTTGCGCGCTATCCCCTGCGGGCAGGTGATGCACTATGGTCAGTTGGCGGCGCAACTGGGACGACCGGGCGCCGCACGCGCAGTCGGTGCTGCGAATGGCGCTAACCCCATCAGTATTGTTGTTCCCTGCCATCGCGTCATCGGGCGTAACGGCACTCTGACCGGATACGCCGGTGGCGTGCAGCGAAAAGAGTGGCTATTACGCCATGAAGGCTATCTTTTATTATGAATATACAGGCAAAAAGTGCCTTATCGGTCACACTTTTATGTAAAGCAACAACAAATAAATTACGTATTTTCAAATAGATAAAAGTATTCATCAAACTTATACTTGAATTATTCCTTCTCCGGGATAGCTCAGACTTACGCGCTCACCAAAAAGATGTTAAAATTGACAAATATCAATTACGGCTTGAGCAGACCTATGATCCCGGAAAAGCGAATTATACGGCGCATTCAGTCTGGCGGTTGTGCTATCCATTGCCAGGATTGCAGTATCAGCCAGCTTTGCATCCCGTTCACACTTAACGAGCATGAGCTTGATCAGCTTGATAATATCATCGAGCGCAAAAAGCCCATTCAGAAAGGGCAAACTCTGTTTAAAGCAGGTGATGAATTGAAATCGCTCTATGCTATCCGCTCCGGAACGATTAAGAGCTACACCATTACCGAGCAAGGCGATGAGCAGATTACTGGATTCCATTTAGCAGGCGACCTGGTGGGTTTTGACGCCATTGGCAGCGGTCATCATCCGAGCTTTGCACAGGCGCTGGAAACCTCAATGGTATGTGAAATACCCTTTGAGACACTGGATGACCTGTCCGGCAAAATGCCTAACCTGCGTCAGCAAATGATGCGTCTGATGAGCGGTGAAATTAAAGGCGATCAGGATATGATCCTGTTATTGTCGAAGAAAAACGCCGAAGAACGTCTGGCTGCGTTTATTTACAACCTGTCCCGCCGCTTTGCGCAGCGTGGTTTTTCACCGCGTGAATTCCGCCTGACGATGACCCGTGGCGATATCGGCAACTATCTGGGCTTAACAGTCGAAACCATTAGCCGTCTGCTGGGGCGTTTCCAGAAAAGCGGTATGCTGGCGGTGAAAGGTAAGTATATTACTATTGAAAACAGCGATGCGCTGGCGGCCCTCGCCGGTCATACCCGCAACGTCGCTTAAACGTCAGCTAAACCATTGATGTTATCTTCTGCCATATCGTTAAATTTTTCTCATTTATTGATCTGGCAGAAGCGCTTCCTCTGTTTCATTCACCATATTTGAGTTACTCTTTAGTTACAAACTGCGATGACAGTTGTAAGGAGACCCTGTATGGCTATGTATCAAAATATGCTGGTGGTCATCGATCCCAATCAGGACGACCAACCCGCATTACGGCGAGCAGTTTATTTGCATCAACGGATTGGCGGCAAAATTAAAGCTTTCCTGCCTATTTACGATTTCTCGTATGAGATGACCACCCTGCTTTCTCCTGACGAACGCACCGCAATGCGTCAGGGCGTAATAAGTCAACGCACAGCCTGGATACGTGAGCAGGCGAAATATTATCTTGAAGCCGGTGTCCCCATTGAAATTAAAGTGGTCTGGCACAATCGTCCCTTTGAGGCCATCATCCAGGAGGTTATCGCCGGCAGTCACGATCTGGTGTTGAAAATGGCGCATCAGCACGATCGACTGGAAGCGGTCATTTTTACCCCTACCGACTGGCATTTGCTGCGTAAATGCCCAAGCCCCGTGTGGATGGTCAAAGATCAGCCGTGGCCAGAGGGCGGCAAAGCCCTGGTCGCCGTGAACCTGGCAAGCGAAGAGCCCTATCACAATGCTCTCAACGAAAAGCTGGTAAAAGAGACCTTACAATTGGCGGAGCAGGTTAATCATACCGAAGTACACCTGGTCGGCGCCTACCCCGTTACGCCAATCAATATTGCCATTGAGCTGCCGGAATTTGATCCCAGCGTGTATAACGACGCCATCAGAGGCCAGCATTTACTGGCGATGAAAGCGCTGCGCCAGAAATTCAGCATCGATGAAAAAGTTACGCATGTAGAAAAAGGTTTGCCGGAAGAAGTTATCCCGGACCTTGCCGAACATCTCCAGGCGGGGATCGTTGTGCTTGGCACCGTTGGACGTACCGGACTCTCAGCCGCGTTTCTGGGGAACACGGCCGAACAGGTCATTGACCATCTGCGCTGCGACCTGTTAGTCATTAAGCCTGATGAGTATCAAACACCGGTTGAACTGGACGACGAGGACGATTAATCCCTCTTCTGTCCTGCCGGATGGCACTGCCATCCGGCCAATACCCTATTCCTGTTGCTCATCTCCGCCGAGGAAATAGATCCCCAAAGGAATCGCCAGCAGAATAGTGAACACCAGACTGTAAACGAAAATCATTGCCGACTGAATGGCATACATAGAGCTTGTCCACTCGGACAGTGGAATATGATATTGCTCAATCACACCGCCGATAGTCGCGCGCGTTACCACCGATGCCGCAACGATAAACACTGCCAGCAGGCATAACAGAAATTTTTTCCCCTTCGCCGATTTCAGCTTCATCATGATCATAGTATTGTCCTTTACAGATGACTTTGTTACCTGATAGCAACAATACCATGACAATCACGCGATGTCTGCTCCATAAAACGTGACATTGTATTTACATAAAAAGTAAACCGCTGAGATTAAAGCTAATAGCACTATTTCTTCTTTTTACTTATCGATGATCTACGCGTTTATCCTGGGTAAAATACCTGTTAATCAGGTCATTCTGAGCTGTTATCGTAGGAAGGAGCGGAAAACAATAATGTTCACTGAATTTTTTCTCAAAAACGCATTTAATCTGGCGATACTTTTCAGTTGCGGCATGGCGTTGCTGGTCGTGAGATTTTGGCTCAGCCGTAACGTACAGTGGAAGAAAGGATTCACGTTTCATGCGGCACAGTTTTTTATTTACGCGATTATTATTGGGACCATCGGGAGCATCCTGAATAATGCTATTGAAGATTATAATTTGCGTTTTATCTCTTCCGGGGTCATTGATTTTATCTGCACCTCGCTCATTGCGCTTATTCTGACGATAAAACTTTTCCTGATTATTAACCAATTTGAAAAAGCACAGGTCAATAAAGGTAGAGATGTCACCAGTACCCGTATTCTGGCACGGGTCATAAAAATAACCATTATTGTCGCGATTGTCTTATTGTATGGCGAACATTTTGGCATGAGTCTGTCCGGTCTGCTGACCTTTGGCGGTATCGGCGGTATCGCTGTTGGTATGGCGGGCAAAGATGTCCTGAGCAATTTTTTCTCCGGTATTATGCTCTATTTCGATCGCCCCTTCAGTATCGGAGACTGGATTCGTTCTCCTGACAGAAATATCGAAGGTACGGTCGCCGAAATCGGCTGGCGAATTACGCGAATTAACACATTCGACCACCGCCCGTTGTACGTGCCTAATTCCGTCTTTTCATCCATTAGCGTTGAGAATCCGGGACGGATGACCAACCGTCGAATAAAAACGGTTATTGGATTACGTTACGAAGATGCCGACAAAATTGGCCTCATTGTTGACGCTATCAGAAACATGTTGCAGGCGCACAGAGATATCGATCAGAAACAGACGCTGTTGGTCTATTTTAATGAATTCGCCGACTCTTCGCTGAATATTATGGTGTATTGCTTTACCAAAACAACAGTATGGCAGGAATGGCTTGCCGTACAGCAGGATGTTTACCTGAAAATTATTGCGATTGTCCAGGAAAACGGCGCTGACTTCGCCTTCCCAAGCCAGACGCTCTATATCGATGACCCGGAGACCGCGCCTGCGACAAAATAAAAGATAGCCGGTGCCCGATAACGCTTATCGGGCACCGAGGCTTCTCTGTCCGGATGACGGGTTGTTAGCGCCTTCCTCACGGTGATCAACGGCTCTTTTCATTCACCGTCATGGTAAATTCAAGCACCTCATTAGTGTCGTTAACGTAGGCATGAGGCATGTCGGTTCTGGCTACAGCGGAGCAGCCCTCCCGAATAATAAAGCGTCTACCGTTGACTGTTAATGTCAGTGTTCCCTGATTAACAAACAGTAATTCACAGGTGTCTGCCGGATGCCCTGCCGATTCAAACTGTTCACCAGGATGCATTATCCATTGCCAGAGTTCCAGCATATCCGGCCCGCTGGTTCCCGCCATCAGTTTTGCGCTGCCGCCTTTCTCGCCGCGCCACAACACCGGAATAGCATCCCGGTCGATAAGATGGACCATCGGCTCGCTGGCGACGTTGACAAAATCCGCCACGGACACTCCCATTGCCGCCGCGATCTTACATAATAGCGCAATGCTTGGATTGGCTTTACAGCCTTCAATTTCCACCAGCATTCCTTTACTGACGCCGGAACGCCGCGCAAGCTCATCCAGCGACATCTTTTTTTGGCTACGAAATTGTTTGATACGTTGGGAAACAGCTTCATTTATCGTGCTGACGTCGGCGCCCGCCGTGGTCGATAAGTTGACTTTTTTGGTCATTGGTCGATATCATAGAAGAAAATAGTCATTACAGGATTATGCGATGTCTTCTATGTTACCGTCAATCAGCCCGGAACTGGCCCGTATCGCTCCCGGCTTTCGTGCATTAAGTATTAATGTTATTGCCGCTCCGGTTCGCGATGCGCAGGTCGGAGAAATCGCGCTAAAAGAGGCCTGTCAGGCCGTAATTAACGGCCAACCGACGTGGGCACAGGCGCATATAGACGCCTGGAATGCGGTGTTTAAAGCATTCGGCGCAAAACCAAAGCGCACCCCCTGCTCGGCTGAAGCGCTACGAAAACGCGTGTTGAAGGATGGAACAATGGCGGCGCTGGATCCGGTCGTTGATCTTTATAACGCGGTGAGCCTGCGCTATGCCGTACCGGTAGGCGGCGAAAATAGCGCGGCTTATTGTGGATCGCCGCGGCTGGTTTTCGCAGACGGAAGTGAAACATTTGATACCCTGAAAGAAGGACAACCCGTCACCGAGTCGCCAGAACCGGGCGAAGTTATCTGGCGCGATGACAGAGGCGTCACCTGTCGGCGCTGGAACTGGCGTCAGGGAGTACGTACCCGACTAAGCGCTTCAGATAAAGCGATGTGGTTTATCCTTGAAAGCTTGCCGGAAATGCCGGTTGATGAATTGTACGCGGCAGGAAACATGCTGACTGACGGCCTTGAAAAAATGATGCCAGGTTTACGTTTTGAATCCACGTTGATGGGTGTCTGATTGATATTGCGTAACAGGAGAAATACCATGTCGCTGTTTCTGACAAGTTTTATTTTCGAAAAAAAAGAGTACGACGAAGAGTTTTATCAACTGGATGGCTGGATTGAGCGCTATACGCAGTCTATTGATGGCTATATTGGGATGGAAAGCTATACCGATGCCGCCAGCGGAAGAATGGTTAATAATTATTACTGGCAGACCCGCGAATCAATGGAGCTATTGATAAATAATTTACAGCACCAGCAGGCCAAATCACAAAGTCATAAGTGGCTTTCCGGTTACCAGACGATTATTGCAGAAATTCAGGGGTGCCATAACGTTAACCTGCCCCATCCGCTGGCATCATTTTCAGTTCCTTATGCGTGATGCAATAGTATATGTGTTAAATGTGGGGGCACTACAGGAGGATGTCTGCGCCCCTGCATTGCCGGTTATTCGGTTCTCTGTGCAGGGACGGTGCTGATATAAGTGATTAGTAAACAGGAAGATGAGTGATATCTCGTGGTACAATAACACGCGTAACCACATTGTTTTCATCGCACTCTATCAACGCTCTGGCAAAAATACTGAGCTCATTAATTTTCAGCCCGGAATTATCCAAAAACTGGCGGCAAGCGTAGTCAGAAACAAAGGTTATGCCGGGATGAATATCATGTTCCCGAATAAAACGGGCCTGAGCAAATGGCGTATCCATACTCAGCACATATACCGCCCGGTTTGAGTGGCTACCCGCTGATTTAAGGCGGTCACTATAGTCTTTTACCTGCCATTCACAAACCGGCGTATCCAGTGACGGGACGACAATAATCCGCTTTTTTATCCCCGGGATACAGTAACCCGGTAATAAATTATGGCTCACCAGCCCCTTTGTGCAGGGTAATGGTTTGCCTTCAGCCAGTATACCGGGTTTGAGGGTCAGCTGCGTTTTGCCAAAGGTGACAGCGTGTTCCTGACCCAATGAGATATAATCTTGTGTTGTTGCTGGTGTCATAAAAAGTTCTCCTTTTAACGTTTGTATTATTTTAGCCATAATAATTATTTAGCAATCTACTAAAGAACCAAGTCAACATCCATAATAAGAGCAGTGAAATAAAAGCCAACCCATTATTCATTGCTGTTTTTACTCTACTTTTTTATTGTCCCGGAGATAGTAAATTTATCTTTAATCAATTCCCCAAAATATTTATATGTCAATTTCAACTCTCCATTTGAACCTCCATTATAAGTTACCGTCTGAAGATACTCTCCGGGATTACCCCCGGCTTTGATATCGCATCGACTATTCCAACTTCCTATTGAAAAATGCCCACACTGGAGATTGAGATTAGATATGGGGTTATTATTTATATCTTTAACAATAATTTTCACAACAGCACTCTCTCCTGGCATCAGTAAAGATTTATCTGCACTAATGACAGATAAATCTTTACTCAATTTAACTATACGTTTTGTTTCAATAGAATGGAGTTCAGAAACCATCGGCACAGGCGTATATCCTGGTGCTGAGACCATATCTGTTTCGTTATAATGCTCAATTCTTATCTTCGAACCTACATTATCCTCGCTGATAACAATTTCATATTTACACGGCTTTTCACGTAGAAGCTCATGCTGTGAGTCATCTTTCTCAACGCGATAATACGTACATACTGTGGTAGCCGTTTCATTAGCTTGATATTTTTCAGAATCAAGATCACTGACTCTCCCAACCATTCTTGCTTTTAAAAGCATGCCTGGTATAGGTATATATGATTCAAAATATCCATAATCCCCATTCAATTCCAACCCATAATCACTCAACGGCGAACTAGGCCTGTGCCCAACGCTCGGCGCCGTAGGAGGAGAAAACATCCCGACGGTTGCCGCGGACGTTGTCGACGAATCCGCCAAGACGCTTATCGGCGCAGCCGCCAGAAGCAGGCTATAGATAATAAGATTATGTTTCGACATACGCACTGTTGATCCTTTTTAAAACATTAATTCGCATCAGATGCTGCGGTAGAACTCTTAGCATTTTCTTTATCAGAAATAATTCTGACGCGAATATATTTATTCTGTAGCGATTCCCCGTTAAGGCTATAAGGGATAAGCCAGGTGGCTTTTGTCGCCCCCGGTACGGATTGCCAGGATTTCATTTCATCCGAGATTTCCCACTGATAATTAAACGCATCAGTACAGTCCGTGTTATTTATACAAAGCGTTCTGGCTCGCATTTCTGTTCCGACGACTGGCGCAGTGACGCTTCCGTTGGCTTCTTCAGTACCCGGCGTAAAAAGCACCTCCACAGAAGTGACCTTCTGCGCAATACTGTCTGACTGCGCTTGTAGTAGTACGGTACCCTTCACCGGATGTTTATCGTCTGGTCCGCTTGCTTCAATATGTAATTTGAGCGAGCGGGCATCATCGCCGATATGGGTCACCAGAACCCGTTCAACCCAATGGCCGTCACGCTCTGTACCACCGAGCGCTTTAAATGCCAGACCCGGCGTATCTGATTGATACTTAATATTACGTGGTTTGAGCGACGCCCACTCCTCTTCAGAGCGCTCGCGCACGTAGTGCCACTCAATAACCTTCCCCTCTTCTCCGGCGGGAAGCGGCGTACTGACAACAAAGTTGCCATCCTCAACCTGAACATCGTCATTGATAACATTTATCCAGGAACGGAAACTGGTCTCATCCTGTGTCACCCTTACCGTGATACGCTCGGAGGTCACGCGAGTACCCCGGCTGTCAGTCACCGTTAAATAAAGGCTATACTCCTGACCGTCGGTCGCCGTCAGCGGAAGTTGTGGAAGGATAAGGCCGCTGCCCAGACTCCCCTGAAGCTGGAGCCCGGCGAGAAGCTCCGCATCACCCGACCACTCAACTTTCTCAATCGGGTAACGGCTATCTACCGTCGCCATTAATGTCACGAGCGTCCCGGACAGGCCTGACACTGGCATTGCCGTAATGCGGATTTTACTGGCCTGCTCCCGATACGCCATGACGATATCGTAATTACGATCGACAAAGGCACGCCGATTAGTCGTATTTGACGGCGCCCCAACGTTGCGGTAATCAAGCTGTTCATGTAACGGCGTACCGAAGGAATAGTTGACTCTCAGACCGCCCTCAGCCTGCGATCCGCCATTACCGGCGTCCCGATATCCTGCTCTGACCTCAAGCAAGGGGACAGGATTCCAGACCAGAGCCGCACCTGCGGCGCGGGGATTCCGGCTTAATGTACCGTTACCCAATAGATCAACTTTATCCCCGTAATACTGTTCATATGTCAGCTCGCCACTGAACCAGGGAAAATCGGGGAGCGTGCCTTTTGTTCGCAGATCAAAGCCATATGCCGGACGCTCATCATGTAATTCATGAACTGCTGACGTTTTCCAGCCGGTGAGAGGGAAATAATAGTTGCCGGAAAAGGCCAGACTGTCTTTATAGACTTCCCCGCCAATGCCGCCACGCAAGTGGGAATAACGGATGTCGGCATCCAGAAACGTATTGACGCCGAGCAGCCATCCATTGACCTCCTGGCGGTAACCCACACCAACGTTAACATAGGTGCGGCCATCGAAACGGCTGCTGTCGTGGTCGCGAAAGCCAAGCTGGCCAAAGAGTAAAGACGATGTCGTTTCCTGGACGGGAATAAACATATCGAACTCTGATGAACGATATTTCGCGCCGTCTTCAAGATTGACGCCACCACGGAAAATAATCTCCGGAAAAGCGCTCTTCATCCCCTCGTTCACCAAATGATTAGCGGCTTGCCCTGGTAATGCCTTTATTTTTCCTTTGGCATAATCCTCCAGCGTCCCCTCCTGCAGATGCGGAGAAATAGACGATGCCGTCCCCGCAATCCACGACTGAATTTCATTATCGCTATCAGCAATGACCGGGAGTGGAATCTGACTGGTAACAATGGCCCAGGTTATATATTTAGTAATGGGTTTTTTAGAAAAAACCACTTTATTGTCTCCTGCTATATCCCCCTGCCTGGCAGAGGGAGTATTTAAATAAGAGGTTTATTTAGCGATAACCATCAGCGACGGATAGCGCGTTTATTCTCCGGCGTGGCTTTCGTCGTTTTAGGCGTAACGTGGACACGGAACAGTTTATTCTGCTCAGTTCCCTTAATAATATATTTATGTTTTTCAGCGTTAGTATTATTCAGATCGGTGAACTTATCTGGTGTCCCGGCATCCGCCATCTGCCAGGTAAAGTTATAATTACTGACCTCACACTCAGCCGCCGCTGTGGCGGCACATTCCAGTACCGCTTCAAGGGTGCCGCCCACCACTGGAGTGTTGGCGTCATTGGTACCGTTGAGTTCATCAGTCGGTTTACCACTTTCATTCACCACATTGATAGTGACAGAACGTAGCTTATTAGAAATTGTACCGTCTGCGGCGGAGTCGCCGCCCACGCCAGAAGATGAAGAAGTTAATAAGACAGTGGCAGGCAAGAATGCACTATCCGGCGTCCCCGTTGCCGTCTTAATCCGGTAAACGATTTTAATTTTTTTACCGCCTGCATCAGCAGGAATGGTAAAAGCCGTCCCGGTTGCCGCCGGGGTTCCAGAAGGATCGGCAGCCTCATTATCCACCAGGTACCATTTAATATCGTCGGCATTATTCATTTTATCCAGCGATAAGGGATCCCCATCCTCATCCCTAATAAAAACATCCGCTATCTGGAGGGTTGAACCGGTCGTCAGTTCCCCAGACACTTCTATCTTTTTTGCATTAGTAGTTGCCACAGGACGGTGACCAACAGAAGCAGGTGTAGCAGAAGAAGCCATATCATTGGCTCTGGTATTCGCCACCGCCTCTACTGAGACCACGGATGCACAAATCGCTAACGCTAATAAAGATTTTTTGAAGTACAAAACAATTCCCTTTTATTAAATCATTAGAAATAATTACGAGATTTATAATCTCACGAGCTAAAAATTCAGGGTTATTCAATCATTTTAACCCCCTGTGAAATTATGCCCTTCGCCATGCTAATTACTTAGCTTTACTGGCAAAAACCGATCTCCAAGTGTAAAGTTTATTCAAAAACGTCAAGCAATTTAAATATTTCTTGTTTTGCCAGAAAAGCTAACAACCCCACTAGTTTAATAACACAGTATGTCAAATACCTTAAATGTTTATATTTTCGGCTTCAATAAAGAGGAATGATGATGAAAAAAGCCATAATAATCTCAGTATTAGAGCAAATAGAAAAAAATATTGAAGAGAGGATTGATATTGAAAAGCTGGTTGTTATAACAGGTTATTCGCGAAGGAGTTTGCAGGATTTTTTTAAAGAAAAGTGTGGAGTCTCTATCGGAAAATATATCAGACAACGCAAGTTGAGCAGAAGCGCCACTCTGCTAAAGCTGACCTCTCAGTCGGTCACAGATATCGCGTTCAGAATGGGGTTTGATTCAGTGCAGTCCTATAGTCGAGAGTTCAAAAAAACATTTGGTGTCAATCCCAATAACTATCGCAAGGCTGATTTCTGGGATCTCAGAAACCTACGGCCTCCCTACTGGCTTGACTGTGATGAGCATTATCAGTTCGAAATTTGTCAGCTTACGTCAAAAGAAATTTTCGGATTTCAAACATCTCATCAGATCGCAACAAATGACCTTCCTAAAAAAGCGTCGCCTATAAAATGGAAAATCATTCATGAGACGCTCAGAACGTGGGGCGAAAATGTGTATTGTCTCTCGTCTTTTAAGCCGGATAATACCAATGACCAGGTCATCGCCGTAAGCAGTTTTTTTGGTATGGAACATAATTCCGTCGATGGAGGCAAAATGCCCATGTCGAGGGTAATAAAATGTGGTAAATATGCAAAATTCCATTTCGTTGGTCATAAGGAAAAATATCAACAATTTTCCAATACAATATATATGTGTATATTGCCAAAACTGAATCTTATCAGGAGAGAAGGAGAAGATATTGAATACTTCCATTTGGCATCCGTCCAAAAGCAACAGAATAATGAATCCATTGTCGATCTTTATTATTATATCCCTGTACTGTAATGACTTCGTACCATCCACGTATTTCATCTGAAAAGCCTTCTCTTTTCAGAGCGGTAATAAAACTCTCAGTATTGATTCTGATAAAATAAGTGACTATTAAATAAGTTAACATTTTGAAAGGATTGAGAAAATAACTTGTTGTCACGCAACACCGGAGCCAGGTTTCTGACAGTACTGTACGGTGTAGTGATCAGGTAATATTGGCTACAGTTTACGGTAAAAGCAAAGTCCATACTTTAACTATTAATGGGAGTATGCTGGCCGGGCGGCTTGCGGGGCCTTCATGCTCCCACATCTATAATGTTGGTATGATTACATTCTCTCTATACTTTCCTGTGCTAACCTTTTATCTCGTTGAGATAACGTTTAATTAAAATGTTCTCTTTTTGATGTACATTATAAGAGGAGACATTATTCATATTTTCGAAATCAGGGCAGACGATATGTATACAACCATCAGAAACACAGCGCTAGCAATGGTAGCTTGTTTTTCGTATATCGCACATGCCAGTACCCCCCCTCCTCTTATTATCACCAGGGGAGCCGGAGGAGACGCCTCCGGAGCCACAGTCATTCATGATAATTGGCGGCATGGCACTCCTGACCTGGTCAATCTTACCGATATCCCCATAGATAAAATCAGACCAGAAAAATACAGTTGCGTACTGATTATTGGGCAAGGAGCTATAAAAGAAATGCTTCTTGCGAACAATGCCTCAGCAATACTTTCCGGAAAAACTGTTGGTCTTTATAGTCATCTGATCGATCAGAACGCGCTCAGATTACTTCGGCAATTGCAGAACAAAGTGAGATTCAATCTCTTTTTTACCCGCTCACAGATAACTCTACTAAAACTAAGGAACATTTCAGAATATAATTTTTTGAGTTCTAAAGTAAATAATGTCTGGGGACAAGACTCACTAGCAATTGAAACAGTGGCACCTGACAGGGGTAATATACCGGAAAAAGCGCTTCCCCTCAAAACAACGGATTATGTGATCTGGCTGGGTGGAAACTATACTACCTCCTCTGGTACGCAGCGTATCTTCACAAACGATCAGATTGTTGTAGCCCTGAAACCACTACATAATGTTATTTCATCAAACGCATCGATTGCTATTATGCTTTCACCACGTTTTTTTGATAATAGCATGAGTAAAGAAGCAAAAGTTAAACGACTGAAGGCAGTGCTTAACACCTTTTCGCGAAACAGGGTCACATTTTATATGAGTAAGGAGATGCTTGCTAATCTGAAAGAATTTGATTTGCCTGTTCAACTATCCCCTTCTTACGCAGAGCTGATGCGAATGCCCTGGGCCAGCGCTACCCGGCATTTTGCTTCTGTGGATCAATATAACCTGTTTGCTGATCTCATACCTAAAGTCACGCCGTTTCTTCTTGAACCGAATGATGCCGATCAAGCTCTCTATGCGACGGATTATCTTAATACCCGGCGTGTAAGTCTGACCCAAAATATTCTTAACCACGGTTGTGACTAAATAAAACGCGCAGAATCCGGGATAGTTAACAATCCAAAACAGACCGTTAGCCATGAGTACTGTTTACCTTCAATATACAGGGAACAACCAAATAACTGACGACACAAATCAAGCTGAGACCCGGAATTCGGCTATACAGGCACTCTATTCAATTCAGGCCCAGAAACTGTCCGGTACCCATACTGGACACGGCCTCCCAACTGCTTTAGCGCATTACCAGTCCAGCTTCGATGCGCCTTCTGTCGTCTGCACTATTTCACTGGTTTTAATAACGCGATGATAACCATAAACATCAGCGTATTTCGTCATTCCGGTTGCGGTGTCAACCTCCGGCTTACCCTGCGTTTCAATAATCTCTCCCGTCCGGGTCGTCATGGTATAGGTCGTTGTACATCCGGCTAGCATCAACACTGATAAGCTAAGTACCGTAATAAGACTACATTTTTGCATTTCTCGTTTCCCTGGCACCTCTATTTTTGATGTACTTTACCGAATACCGCAACGGCAAGATGGATGATTAGGGCTATTGCTCCCTGTTTGTCCGTATCTGACTGGCTCAGGTTTTTTGATGCGCTGCGTTAATCCGGCAGTAATCGCTCCAGCACATCCCCAGCCAGAAGCACGCTCTCCTGAAGACGCTCCAGGCCATACCCCGCTCGCGCCTTGGCGGAAAGTCCCGCCATTAACGTCCCCATAAAGTCCGTCGTCCGGTCAGCCTCTTGCGGATACCGCATGGCGACATAAGTGCGAATCAGGTTTTCAGCAGCGATGTAAAACTCGCAGGCGGCCTCTCGTGCCGGTTTATCGTTACAATGAGCGCCCTCCAGAACCAGACATCCGGTGGCATCAGGATCGGCAACGTAACGTCTTGCCGCTTCCATCAGCACATCAATAAGGCACTTCGCGGTCGGGCGATCGTGACGCAGAAGCGCCCCGAGCGGAATCGCGTCGGTCATCCTGTAACGCTTTAATACGCGGGTATACAGCCCCAGCTTGCTGCCAAACGCCGCATAGAAACTGGGAGGATTGATCCCGAACGCTTTTGTCAGATCCGCTACGCTCACCGCGTCGTAGCCGCGCGAATGAAATAAGTGTTGAGCGGTTTCAATGGCTTGCTCCGGATCGAACTGGCGAGGACGACCCGGCGTTCGACTATGTTTTGTAGTCATTACTACATAACTCCTTGACGGCATGATTTCATTACGCATATTGTAGTGGCTACTACAATATCATAAAGGACATCCTGATGATGCTATTTCGCAACAAATCTGTACTGGTTTTAGGGGGAAGTCGTGGTATCGGCGCGGCTATTGTACGACGCTTTAGCGCTGACGGCGCATCGGTCGTTTTCAGCTACGCCGGATCGCGTGAAGCCGCCGAAAAACTGGCAGCGGAAACTGGAAGCACCGCCATCCAGACGGATAGCGCCGATCGTGATGCCATCATCAGCCTCGTGCGTGAGTACGGACCACTGGATATTCTGGTCGTCAATGCGGGCGTGGCTCTCTTCGGCGATGCGCTGGAACAAGATAGCGATGCGATAGATCGTTTGTTCCGCATTAATATCCATGCGCCTTACCATGCGTCAGTCGAAGCAGCCCGCAACATGCCGGAAGGTGGACGCATTATTATTATCGGTTCCGTGAATGGCGATCGGATGCCCGTACCGGGAATGGCCGCGTACGCCGCCAGTAAATCAGCCCTGCAAGGGCTGGCGCGCGGCCTGGCCCGTGATTTTGGCCCCCGCGGGATTACGATAAATGTGGTGCAGCCAGGCCCCATTGATACCGACATCAATCCGGAAGATGGCCCCATGAAAGAGCTGATGCACAGTTTCATGGCGATCAAACGACACGGAAGACCTGAAGAAGTGGCTGGAATGGTGGCATGGCTTGCCGGTCCGGAAGCCTCTTTCGTCACCGGCGCGATGCACACCATCGATGGTGCCTTCGGCGCCTGACGGCCAGGCGAATATCACACGGTTGCCGTCTACGCTCCGGCAACCGTGTTAGAAGCTGTTCATGCGAGAAAACATCTGCAAGCGCCGGGATCAATCGTGGATTTTAACGCCAAGACAACCGCGAACAAATTCAGGATTAAAATGCTTCACCGCTTCGCCAACGTAGCCTAAATCAAGGGCGTTGATTTGAGCCATTTCGTTATCCGTTAGTGAGAAATCCCAGATGGCAAAGTTCTCTTCAATACGTTCCTGTCGAGTGGATTTAGGAATAACCGTGACGCCACGCTGCACGTTCCAACGCAGGACAACTTGCGCGATGGTTTTTTGATGGGCATCGGCAATCCTTTGAAGCATGACATTTTCATACGGTTTATGTCTCCCGCCGCCTAACGGCGCCCACGCTTCAGGCTGAACGTTATAATGCTTCATGGTTTCCAGCGCGGCGGGTTGTGCAAAGTATGGATGCAATTCGACCTGGTTTACCATTGGCGTAATTCTGACGGTTTCACAGAAGTTGGCTAACACATGCGCATAGAAGTTGGACACGCCAATGGCTTTTAGTTTACCGGCTTCATAAGCGTCTTCCAGCGCGCGCCACGCACTAAAATAATCGCCCATTGCCTGATGCAATAAATAGAGATCAAAATAATCTAACCCGGATTTTTTCAGCGACGCTTCAATACCTGCTTTGGCCAGATCGTAGTTAGCCATATCTTGCACCCACAGTTTAGAAGTAATAAATAACTCCTCACGGGTACACAGGCCTGTCGCGATGGCTTCACGAACAGCGTCACCAACGGCATCTTCATTGCCGTATACCGCAGCGGTATCGATAAGACGATAACCACTGCGAATAGCGCTTAACACTGACTGCTGACATTCTTCTTTGTCGGTTACCTTAAAAACGCCAAAACCCACCATAGGCATTTTAAGGTTGTTACTTAATATTGAATATTCCACGCTAAAGCACCCTTTCGTTGTAAAGACGCCATGATAAGAGCAAAAGACAGGTACAATGAGTATTGTTAAATCCGATTATTTTTATACAAAAAGTTCATTAATAACAGTTGTACAGATTTTTTATTGCATCCAAACGTTCAGTGCTTGCTATATCCTCGCCGTGTAGCACCTGTTTGATAATGCCTTTTACTTATGCGTCAAAACCAGTACCGTCATTTTGACCGTCTGTGAAAAAGTTTTCTAAACAGGCAATGCGATATCCGGAATAATATTTTTTAGCGAAGAGACTCCGGCTGGCTCAGCGCCGTTTTGCACCAGTCATAAAAAGCGCGTACCGTAGGCGGCAGAAACCTGTTTTGCGGATAGACCAGCGCAAGCGGCAAATCATAAGAATGGTTGTCCATGCAGGTCACCAGCGCCCCACTGTGCAGATACGGCGCAACCAGATAGCTGGCGACGCGAATTAACCCCAGCCCCTGTATTCCGGCCTGAATATAAGCGTCCGTATCATCGACAACCAGCGTCTCCTGCACCCGCATCGCGTAATCCTTCCCCTCACGCGTAAAAAACCAGTCGGTGGTACGCCCAGTGCGGTGGTTCAGGTAGCCGACCGCATGGTGTTTTTGCAGATCATCTAAATTTTCAGGGCTACCGTAACGCTCAATGTAAGTGGGCGATGCTGCTATCACCCAGTTAAAGCTGGCAAGTGGACGGGCAACCAGCGTGGTGGAATCATCGATCCTGCCGGCCCGAATCACGCAGTCATACCCTTGCAGGATAATATCCTCCACGCTATCGCTGGAACAAAGTATCAGCTCCAGCTCCGGATACTGGCGCAAAAAGGCCGGGAGCGTGGGAATAATGCAATGCCGGGCGAGAGATTGCGGCATCCCTACTTTAAAACGCCCTTTGGGTTGTGCCGCCCGGCCGGGAAATGACGACTCCATGGCCGCGATATCTGCCAGTACTCTTTTGCACTCTTCGTAGTAACGCCGCCCCTCTGCGGTCACGCTAAGTTTGCGGGTTGTACGTTGCAAAAGCTGAATCTTAAGCCAGGATTCCAGTTCTTTAACCACCCGCGATACCGTTGAGCGCGGCACGCCCAGCACTTCGGCGGCTCTGATAAAACTATGGGTATCCACTACGCAAACATAGACCTGCATCGCTTCCAGCTTGTCCATTTTCCCCCCGCCAATTATCCCATTTATCAGAACAGTCTAACCCGTCTTCGGCGTCTTATCGAACGCAGAACCCTGACGTAATCTTTAATCTACAGGTGAACCAACACAGAGAGGTGCAAATGAAACAATCCAATAATCAGGTGGGTGAAAAAGTATTGGTGCTGGGCGCGGGACAACTGGGGGCGTCAGTGCTGGCGTCGTTGGTTCCGGCGGTCACACAGCGTAATGGTTCCGTTAGCGTTATTGTGTCAGGGCAATCCAGGGATAAACAGAGCAAACGACGTTCCAGCATTCATCAACAACTGGCGGATGCCGGTGCGCGGTTTATCCCGGTCGACATCGCGGGCAGTTCGGTTGCAGCGTTAAAAGATCAATTCCGCGGTTTTGATACGATCATCAATTGTATGGGGTTTGTCGCCGGTGCGGGTACCCAGATAAAAATCACCCGCGCGGTACTGGAGGCGGGCGTTAAGCGCTATTTCCCCTGGCAGTTTGGCGTGAATTACGATGTGGTCGGCAAAGGCAGTGGCCAGCCGGTGTGGGACGAACAGTATGACGTCAGGACGCTTTTGCGCGAGCAAAACGTCACAGAGTGGGTGATTGTTTCAACCGGTATATTTACCTCTTTTCTCTTCGAACCGGCCTTTGGTGTGGTCAACTTAGCCCAAAAAACCATCAATGCCCTCGGCGGATGGGAAATGCAGGTCACCGTCACGTCGCCTGCGGATATTGGTCGCCTGACCACTGAAATTTATCTGCATCAGCCGCGTATCACTAACGAAGTCGTCTTTGTCGCGGGGGAAACGACCTCTTATGCAAAACTGGCGGAAACGGTCGAACGCGTGACGCAGCAAACTTTTACCCGAGGCGTATTGACGCTACCTGACTTACAGGAGCAGCTCCGTTTACATCCGCATGACCCAATGCTGCGCTATCGCGTCGCCTTCGCGCGTGGTGACGGTATGTGGTGGCCGATGAGCGACACCTGGAATGCACAACATCATCTGCCGACACAGGATATTGCCGCCTGGCTGAAAACACACCAATGAGAACGGCGGCATCAGGCGGCGGGCGTGGTTACCTTTCATCAAAAGGTAACCAGTACGCATCAGTGCTTCACAATATACATTGTACGGCTATAGGCCACATCTTCCGGGTTAGTAATGGGGTATCCCTTTACCCACGGTTTAATTAACCGGCCATTGGTATACTGATAAATAGGCGCTATAGGCGCTTGATCCGTTAAAATTTTCTCCGCTGCATTGTAATCCGCGTTACGCGCTTCGGCGGTATTTTCCATCGTCGCTTGCGTCAGGATTTTGTCATAAGTCGGATTAGTAAAGCGTGAAATATTCCCCGTATGCGTGGACGTTAATAAGGATAAGAAAGCCGACGGTTCGTTGTAATCCCCCACCCAGGAGGCGCGAATAACATCAAAATTACCGGTATTCCGGCTGTCGATATACGTTTTCCACTCCTGGTTTTGCAATTTCACATCCACCCCCAGATTTTTCTTCCACATTGACGCCACCGCAATCGCGATTTTCTGATGGTTTTCTGAGGTATTGTAAAGCAGGGTTAATTTAAGCGGCTTCTGCGATCCGTAGCCTGCTGCACGCAGCAATGTTTTCGCCTGGGCATTAAGTTCTTCCTGGCTCATTTGTTCAAACGGTGAAGGATCGGGCTTAAATCCTGCCGTGACATCCGGTGTAAAATGCCAGGCCGGTTTTTCACCGGTACCTAAGACTTTTTCCGCCATCAAACGGCGATCAATGGTCATACTTAGCGCCAGACGAACGCGGGAATCCGCCGTCGGCCCTTTCTGCGTATTAAACGCATAATAATAAGTCCCTAATTGCGGCGGCGTATAAACTTGCCCTGGAATATCCTTCAATAATTTCTGGTACAGATTTTTAGGGAAAGATTCGGTGATATCAATATCACCGGCAAGATAACGTTTCGTCGCAGCCGACTCTTGGTTAATGGGTAAAAATGTCACTTTTTGCAGTACCGTTTTCGCGTTATCCCAGTAATGCGTATTAGGCACGACCACCAGTTTTTCATTTACCACGCGCTCTTTAAGCACATACGCGCCATTGCCGATCAGTTTTCCCGGCTTCATCCAGTCTTTACCGCTTTCAACATTCGCTTTTTGGACCGGATAAAAGGCAAAACTGGCGGTCAGACTGGCAAACCAGGGCAACGGCTTGTCAAGCTGAATACGCAAAGTGTGCGCGTCCACGGCACTGACGCCAAGCTGATCCGGCGTGGCTTTACTGTCGATAATGGCTTGCGCATTAGTGATGCCAGCCAGAGCGGCAAACCAGGCGAAGGGGGAAAGCGTTTTGGGATCAACGAGACGTTGCCAGCTATAGACAAAATCCTGGGCGGTCACCGGCGTTCCATCGGCCCATTGCGCATTATCCCGCAACGTAAACGTCCAGATACGATTATCATTGCTCTTCCACTGGCTGGCGACGCCAGGGATAATTTCACCCTTTTCGTTCTGGTTAACCAGCCCTTCAAATAGATCGCGGATCACCTGAATTTCAGGCAGCCCAACGGCTTTCGCTGGATCTAACGAAGCGGGCTCATCTTTGATATGACGCACCAGTTCTTGTTTCTCTGCCAGTACCGTTCCACCGGGAACATCCGCAGCATATGCCAGGGAAAAGCTGCTAACCAACAGCGCACAACAGGTTACTGAAACAGAATGCCTCATAGAAGTTCCTCAAAGATGAGTTAAATAACAACGTAATTATTTGTTTCAGCAGAAAGAAATGCAATTATCTTCCGCCAGAAAGTTGATATCGCGCCATACAAGAGGGTAAATAGAAACCATTTGATAATCGGCGGGTTTTACACAACACTACGATGATTACCCTACTGGTCTCAGCTTCGGGAAACATGTATGACTGTCACCCGCCCCCGTGCCGAGCGCGGCGCATTTCCGCCAGGCACTGAACATTATGGACGTTCGCTACTAGGCGCACCGCTAATCTGGTTTCCGGCGCCTGCCGCCGATCGCGAAAGCGGCCTGATACTGGCTGGCACCCACGGGGATGAAACCTCATCCGTGGTGACGCTCTCCTGTGCGTTACGCACCTTAAATCCTTCCCTTCGCCGTCATCATGTCGTACTTGCCGTTAATCCTGATGGCTGTCAACTGGGATTAAGGGCAAATGCAAATGGCATTGATTTAAACCGTAACTTTCCCGCCGCCAACTGGAAAGCGGGTGAAACAGTTTATCGCTGGAATAGCCGCGCGCAAGAGCGTGATGTCGTGCTGCTAACCGGCGACCATCCCGGCTCAGAACCGGAAACCCAGGCGCTTTGCCAGTTAATACATCGACTCCAACCCGCCTGGGTCGTCTCTTTTCACGATCCGCTAGCCTGCATTGAAGATCCACGTCGCAGCGAGCTAGGCGAGTGGCTGGCCGATGCGTTTGCGTTGCCGCTGGTGACCAGCGTTGGTTACGAAACGCCCGGTTCGTTTGGCAGCTGGTGCGCCGACCTCAACCTGCACTGCATTACCGCCGAGTTTCCCCCTGTTTCTGCCGATGAAGCCAGCGAAAAATACCTGCTGGCTATGTCGAATCTGCTCCGCTGGCATCCTAAAGATGGAGTTGACCCGTCGTAAAGCGTAGCGCGGGCTCAACATCAACCGCCAGCCATGTTGGGCCATCAAGATCGGCGAAGCTCACCTGCGGCATAAGCGGCAGCGCGGCGCTAATCGCTCTTGATGTACAGAGCATACAGCCCAGCATCAGGCCGAATCCTTGCTCCCGCGCCTCCGTTGCCAGCGCCAGCGCCTCGGTCAGACCGCCGGTTTTATCCAGCTTAATGTTAATCATATCGTAGCGCCCCGTCAGGGCTTTCAGACTACTGCGAGTATGGCAGCTCTCATCTGCACAGATGGGCAACGGATGAATAAAATTTTCCAGGGCGGCGTCATCCTGCGCGGGCAGCGGCTGCTCCAGCATCGCGACATTCAGATCCGCCAGTAACTGACAACGCGCCGCCAGCCCCTCCGGACGCCACGATTCATTGGCGTCCACAATGAGCGTCGCCTCCGGCACCGCCGCGCGGATCGCCACCATACGTTCGCTAATCAGACGAGCATCGAGTTTGATTTTCAGCAACGTCGCCCCTTTTTCCCATAGTGCCGCCGCACTGGCTGCCATCTGTTCCGGCGTGCCTATCACTACCGTTTGCGCGGTAGTAAAAACCGGGGACAGCGTCACGCCGAGCAGCCCGGCAAGGCTTTGCTGCCGCTGGCGGGCCTGCAAATCCCATAAGGCGCTATCCACCGCGTTGCGCGCCGCGCCTGCCGGCAACAGTTTCTGCAATGCTTCGCGAGTCAGCCCGTTTTCCAACTGAGGCACAATACTCATGATTTGCGCCATGACCGAGGCATCACTTTCACCATAACGTGGATATGGCGTACATTCCCCGATGCCTTTTACGCCCTCTTCTTCCAGTTCGACAACGACAACATGCGCTTCGCTTCGGCTACCACGCGCAATAACGAAAGGCGTATGCAACGGCCAGGTTTCCTCATATACCTTAACAGATCTCATCTCTTCCCCTCTGATAGCGCCGGACGCGGCTTGCTACAAATAGTATTTGCCGTGTTAATGAATAATGACTTAAACTGGATTTCGACGTTAACTATAAGTAAATAGGAACATAATTATGTCACAGACTGTACATTTCCAGGGTAACCCGGTCACCGTTGCCAACGTTATTCCGCAGGCTGGTAGCAAAGCACAGGCTTTTACTCTTGTCGCAAAAGATTTGTCTGACGTTTCCCTCAGCCAATATGCAGGCAAACGCAAAGTGCTGAATATTTTCCCAAGCATTGATACTGGCGTATGCGCCGCATCAGTTCGTAAGTTTAATCAACTGGCCACAGAAGTGGAGAATACCGTCGTATTGTGCGTTTCTGCTGACCTGCCTTTTGCACAGTCGCGTTTTTGCGGCGCGGAAGGCCTGAGCAACGTTATTACGCTTTCCACTCTGCGTAATAACGAGTTTCTGAAAAACTACGGCGTCGAAATCGTTGACGGCCCGCTGAAAGGTTTGGCGGCGCGCGCAGTCATCGTGCTTGACGAAAACGACAACGTTATTTTCAGCCAGTTGGTGGATGAAATCACCCACGAGCCGGATTACGACGCCGCGCTTAATGTCCTGAAGGCATAAGCCAGCGACTGCTGGCGCTACGTTTGTCAGCGCTACAGGCGGTGCTCTTTTGTCACAAGAAGGCCTCTATCCAGAGGCCTTCTTTTTTTCTACTCTTCACCCTTCTTCTGGCTCAGACCATATTCACGCAGCTTATTGGCAATCGCGGTGTGCGATACCCCCAACCGTTTCGCCAGTTTACGCGTACTCGGATAGCTACGATAAAGCTGGGTCAGGACAGAACGTTCAAAACGACTGGTAATGTCATCCAGCGAACCTTCCATCGCATCTTCGCCGACTGCCACCGTCGCGGCATCGTAGTCAGGCAGCAGGATATCCTGCGGACGCAGCTCATACCCTTCCAGTTGCGTCAGCGCCCGGTAAATCGCATTTTTAAGCTGGCGAACGTTACCCGGCCAGCCGTAACGAGTGAGGACCGTACTCAGATCGGCAGACAGTTTCGGTCGCGGAACGCCCTGTTCGTCGGCAAAACGCGCCACGAACAGTTCGGTCAACGGCATAATATCCTGCGGACAATCGCGCAACGGCGGCAAATTAAGCGTCAGAACGTTAAGTCGATAATAGAGATCTTCGCGGAACAGTCCTTTTTGCACCAGCTCCACCAGATTTTTCTGCGTGGCGCAGATAACGCGGACATCAACATGAATTTCGTGATCTTCGCCGACGCGACGGAACGTACCATCATTGAGAAAACGTAGCAGCTTCGCCTGCATACGCGGCGACATTTCGCCAATTTCATCCAGCAGCACCGAACCGCCATTCGCCTGTTCAAAAAAGCCTTTTTTACCTTCCGGCGCATGGCCAAATAGTTCGCTTTCTACCGCATCTTCCGGGATTGAAGCGCAGTTGAGCGCCAGATACGGCTTCGCTGAACGAGGGCTTGCCTGGTGACAGGCATAGGCGAAAAGATCTTTGCCGGTTCCCGTATCGCCGGTAATCAGCAGCGGCGCACTGAGCATCGCCAGTTTGCGCGCCTGCTCAACAACGTGCTTCATCTTTGCGCTCACGGCAATAATCTGACTAAACGCGCTCAGATCCTGCGTGGACAAATTCTGTAGCTGCTGCCCCATACGAATCGTGGAACGCAACATCACGACCGCCCCGGTCAACACGTATTCGTCATTTTCGTTTTGTAAATGTACCGGCGTAATCTCCATCAGGAAGTTTTGCCCGTTGATCACGACATGTTCGTTATGGGAGCTTTGCGGGTTACCGTCCAGCCAGCGCTGAAAATTGAAGCCGTTGATTAATTGTGCGGCGGTATGGTGCCGCATTCGCTCCTGGCTCTGGGCAAAAAGCTGACAACTCGCCGGGTTCGCCATCTCCACTTTACTTTTCATATCCAATGAGAGCACCGGCTCCGGCAACGCCTCAAGCAGCGCGCTCAGGGCCAGATGTTCACGTTCGGACGGCATCCAGGGAACGGTACGGACATCCGTTACGCCGGAAATACGGCGGATTTCGGCCATCAGGCTGCTGAAGTCGGTGAATTCCAGCTCAGCAAAATTAAGATAAATTCGCCCAATGGGATCAATCTCGATTCCGCGTAAATCAATGCTACGTAACACCAGTAAATCAAGTAATTCGCGGGTCAGACCAAGTCGGTCTTCACAAAAGACTTCCAGACGCATGGGAACCTTCACCTGAATAATGAACCATTAAATAGATGATAAGCCACTATTCGGCTGGCAGGAAGGATTCTGTCAACAAATATTGACAGCATGACGGAAAAACGGGCGCTGCGGCGTAAAGCCAGGCAGTCAGCGCCCTGTGGAAGGTCATTTCTCAGGCGACGACTTACTCTTTTGTAACGTCTCTTTTAGCTGACCGATAAGCTGACGACGAAAATCACCGAGACGTGGTTTATCGTTATCGATCCACGGCAATGGTCGACATAGCTCCATCGCTTTTATTCCCAGTCGAGCGGTAAGGAGACCTGCGCCAATCCCCTGTGCCGCGCGCGTGGACAGGCGTGCGGCCAGATCCTGAGACATCCAGTCCATACCGACTTCACGCACCAGCTCACTGGCTCCCGCGAACGCGATATTCAGCAACACCAGACGGAACAGACGAAGGCGGCTGTAATAACCAAGTTCAATGCCATACAGCGTTGCGATACGGTTAATCAGGCGTAAATTACGCCAGGCAATAAATGCCATATCCACCAACGCTAACGGGCTGACGGCGATCATCAGAGTCGATTCCGCGGCGAAACGGCTAATCTCACGTCGCGCCTGCGCGTCAAGTACCGGCTGTACCAGATGCGCATACAAACCGACGATTTCCCTGTCGTTTTGCGTTTCGTGAATAGCGGCATACCAACGTTGTAATGCCGGATGTGATTGATCAATCCCCGCCTGCTGCGCCAGTTTTTCGCAAAATGCGCGACCTTTCCCGACGCTATGGCTATGTAACAGCTCACGCGCTTCATCCCGCTCATGCGCCCGCTGGCGCAAGCGCCATAATCGCCGCCACTCCGTGACCACCGATCCCGCGCCAGCGCCAACGATCAGCGCGCCTGCGGCACAGCCGCCTAAAGCGACCCAGTCCTGAGTTTGCCAGGCATTCATTGTCCACTGTACGCCTTGCCCGACCACGCTCGCGCCAAACAGCGCCAGCCCTCCCATCACCATTTTACGCCACAGGCTGCGTTTGGGACGCAGCGCGGCATCGACCGCCGCTTCTGCCACGCCTTCGTCTTCCGGGCGCTCATCGATAGCTGCAGGCGCAAATGTACGCGACTCCGCTTCGCTGAAAGTTTGCTGCGCTTTGAAGGCCGACGTAGGTTCCTCCTTTAGCGGTTCTGCAAAATCAATACGCGGTTTTAACGGTTCGCTCATCGCAGCTTATCTCCTATTAAAAACTCCAGCGCAGCGTCCAGACGAATATGCGGTAACGGTTTATCAACATCCATCACCTGCGGACGAAAGGCTTCGAACTGAAAACCCTGACTATCCCAAAACGCTTGCCCCGGCAAACGCGAAGGCACTTCGCCGGGGTACACGGTTAACGGCGCGCCGTCACTCAAACGGTTTCCACGTAAAGCCGGGATTTTTTCACCGTTGACCTCAATCACGCCGCTGGTGGTCGCCTGTACCGACGCCAGCCCCAGGCAATCCATACTAATGCCTTCAAACGCGGCATTTTGCCAGGCATCCTGAATAAGTTGCTGGAGCAAGGCCACCATATTGGCATGTTGGTCGAGGGTGACATGGTCGGCTTTCGTCGCGGCGAACAGCAATTTGTCAATCACCGGCGAAAACAGGCGGCGAAACAGAGTTCGCTGACCATAGTGAAAACTTTGCATCAGCTGCGTTAAAGCGAGACGCATATCATTAAACGCCTGCGGCCCGCTATTAAGCGGTTGCAGACAGTCGACCAGCACAATCTGGCGATCAAAGCGTAGAAAATGATTTTTGTAGAACCCCTTGACCACTTTTTCGCAATAGTAGTTAAAGCGTTCGCGCAGCATTCCAGCGTTGGTCTGCTTATCCGCCTGCGCCAGTTTTGACTCGCCGAAGGCGTCCACATCCGGCCACGGGAAAAACTGCAACGCTGGCGCGCCCGCCATATCGCCCGGCAAAACAAACCGTCCAGGCTGAATAAAGTGCAATCCCTGCGATTTACACTGATGCAAATAATCCGTCCAGGCGGCGGCAATCTCCGCCAGCCGGTTTTCATCGGCGGGCGCCAGCGGATCGAGTCCGTCGCAAAGTTGCCGCCATTTTGCGGCCCACTCAGCGCGTTGTCCTTGTAACAAGCCGTTCATCTGACGGGACCAGCTTAAATAATCCTGAGCCAGCATGGGCAGATCGAGTAACCATTCCCCTGGATAGTCCACAATCTCCAGATACAATGTCGAGGTATCTTTAAAATGGCGCAGCAGCGAGTCGTTTGAGCGATAGCGCAACGCCAGCCGAATCTCACTGACGCCGCGCGTCGGTGTGGGCCAGGCGGGAGGATTGCCATAAAGCTGAAGTATCCCCTCGTCGTAGGTAAAACGGGGAATACCAAAATCACGTTGAGGCACGCGCTTTACGCCAAGCAGGCGTTCTTCGCGTACCGCGCTGAGCAACGGTAAGCGCGCGCCCGCGTGGACATTAAGCAACTGGTTAACCATCGCCGTGATAAACGCCGTTTTGCCGCTGCGGCTCAACCCGGTTACGGCAAGTCGCAAATGCCTGTCTACCCCACGATTGACCAGCGCGTTGAGTTCAGTTTTAAGTCGCTTCATTGACATCCTGTTGAGCCTGAAGAGAAGAAAAAATAATAACGAGCCTGCGTTATAGATATGTGCAAAAACGTTATTATCAACTACCCGGAGAGATCAACAACGGCGCATTAAGCGCCGCGGTTAGTATGAGTATTGAGCAATAGATTATCTATTTTTTTACTTTCGGCATATCAAGACGACTGATGCCGCCCATATTCATCGCGTGCGTATACCCCATATCAAGCAACATTTGTTTTGCCATGCCCGACTGTCGTCCGGAGTTGCAATATAACTTTACCGTATCGTTCCTGTCTGGAACTACCGTTTCGATATGAGATTTAATCTCCTTCAATGGGATATTAATCGCGCCCTGAATATGCTCACGCTGATATTGTTCCGGAATGCGGACATCTATCCAGTATTCTGCGGCATAAAGCGGCATGGCTACGAATAACGCTAACGCAAATATTCCTTTTTTCAACATACTTCCGTCCTGACACGTAATGTATTTCGCACACACTATACGCCAGAGCTTAACGAAATATTATGACCAGACTCGCTATTTGTAACGCTGCGAAATTTTATTCGCCGCCTTACGAAGTACTGGCTCCAGCGCAAACGCCAGCAACATTTTTAGCGGACGACGGGCGACGGATTTTACCGCCCATCCCGCCACGCCGGCAGGCCCGTAGCGTAACGCGGTCAACAGAACCAGCTTACCTGCTATTTTGAAGCCGGGCTTTACCTTCTGCCCGGCGCGTTGCCAGCGAGTATTCATCTTCACCTTCCCGATATAACACTTAAAGTTGACGGAAACGACTACGCAGTGTGAACGTATCTGACGTGACGTAGCGTTCCATTTCTCGCAAACGCTTTTCGCCTGCGGCAAGCTCTCTGTCTACGGTATCCAGCAGTTCGCCGCTGGTCGGCTGCGGTTTGCCTGCGGCCAGATTATCCGGCATAGGGTCCAGTACAAAAGACAGAACGATATAGGCCACTACGGTAAAAAACGCCAGCCCAAAGAAAATCGACAGCACGACCAGAATACGCACCAGTTTTACCGGTACATCAAGGTAGTCGGCGATCCCAGCGCAAACGCCACGCAACATGCCCTTTTGCGGCATACGCCATAGTTTTTTATTCAGATTGATTCCACCCATTAGCGCTCTCTCCAGTTCGGATGCTCTGCATCAAGAATGTCTTCCAGCGCCTGAATGCGCTCGCGCATACGTTGCGCATCGTCTGTGAGTTGCAGTAAGCGTTGCTGCTCGCTTTGCGACAGTTCTCCCCGACCGGCGCGGTTGCTGTAATGCAGCCACAGCCAAATCGGTAACACAAACAACACAAAAATGGTTAACGGGATGGCCAGAAATAGCGCGCTCATGCGTTCTCCTTACACCTAAAGCTGATGAGCGACGGCGCGTACCGGCGCCGCCATTGTCATTATTGATTATCTTGCTTCATTTTGGCTTTCAACTGCGCCAGCTGCTCGCTGATTTCATCATCGGCTTTCAGGTTGGCAAACTGTTGGTCCAGCGATTGCTGCTTACCAAAACGATGGCTTTCCGCTTCCGCTTCCATTTGATCGATACGACGTTCAAAGGATTCAAACCGCGCCATGGCTTCATCCAGTTTGCCGCTGTCAAGCTGACGACGGACATCACGGGAAGAACTCGCCGCCTGATGACGCAGCATCAGCGCCTGCTGGCGAGCGCGTGTTTCGCTGAGTTTGTTTTCCAGCTCGCCAATCTCTTTCTTCATGCGCGCCAGCGTGTCATCCACCAGCGTGACTTCCTGTTCAAGCGTAGCAATTAAATCGGTCAGCTTTTGTTTTTCAATCAATGCGGCGCGCGCCAGATCGTCTTTATCTTTGCGCAGAGCCAGTTCCGCTTTTTCCTGCCACTCGGTCTGCTGAGCCGTAGCCTGTTCAATACGACGGGATAACTGTTTCTTTTCCGCTAAAGCACGCGCGGAGTTCGAGCGAACCTCCACCAGCGTATCTTCCATCTCCTGAATCATCAGGCGCACCAGCTTCTGCGGATCTTCCGCTTTTTCCAACAACGCATTGATATTGGCGTTCACGATGTCGGCAAAACGAGAAAAAATACCCATAATTCAATCCTCACATAATGTTCTGATAACGGGCGATGCCCTGCTACATGATTAATACAATTTGCGTGCCAACTTTTCATGTCGCTGATAATAAAGAAATTTTTTCGTTTTACCTCGCCAGCAAAAAAGGATAAAGTGGTGAAAAGCACTAACAAGTGGCGATTTTCATCATGACTGAATTTAAAGATAACCTGCTCGGCGAGGCAAACCGTTTTCTTGAAGTACTGGAACAAGTCTCCCGGCTCGCGCCGCTGGATAAGCCAGTGCTGATTATTGGCGAACGCGGTACGGGTAAAGAACTTATCGCCAATCGCCTGCACTATCTCTCTTCACGCTGGCAGGGGCCGCTTATCTCGCTTAACTGCGCGGCGCTTAACGAAAATCTGCTGGACTCCGAACTGTTTGGTCATGAAGCGGGCGCTTTTACCGGGGCGCAAAAACGTCATCCCGGTCGCTTTGAACGCGCCGATGGCGGCACGCTGTTTTTGGATGAACTGGCGACAGCGCCGATGCTGGTACAGGAAAAGCTGCTGCGGGTGATTGAATATGGCGAGCTAGAGCGCGTCGGCGGCAGCCAGCCGTTACAGGTTAATGTGCGATTAGTATGCGCCACCAATGCCGATTTACCCGCCATGGTAAAGGAAGGAACATTTCGTGCCGATCTGCTCGACAGGCTGGCTTTTGATGTTGTACAACTGCCGCCGCTGCGCGAACGCCAGAGCGATATCATGCTGATGGCCGAGCATTTTGCTATTCAGATGTGTCGTGAACTACGTCTGCCCTTATTTCCCGGTTTTACCGATCGGGCAAAAGAAACGTTGTTGCATTACGCCTGGCCGGGTAATGTCCGCGAGCTGAAAAACGTAGTCGAACGTTCAGTGTATCGCCACGGCAGTAGTGAACATCCTTTGGATGAAATTGTTATCGATCCTTTTCAACGCCATCCCGCCGAACCGCCCGCGCCCGCCCTGCCATCGGCAACCGCCACGCCCGACCTGCCGCTCAAGTTGCGGGAGTTTCAACTGCAACAGGAAAAAGCGCTGCTGCAACGTAGCTTACAGCAGGCGAAATTTAACCAGAAACGAGCCGCCGATTTGCTGGCGCTCACCTACCACCAGTTTCGCGCCTTGCTTAAAAAGCATCAGCTTTAGCTATTTCTCCGGCTAATTGACGACATTTACGCCAGTTATCCACCGACATTTTTACGTGGCGGGCCGAAGTGCGATACACTTTGCAAATTGAACTTCAAAAACTTAACTATTATGCGCCTGGTTTTATCGTCTCTGATCGTGATAGCGGGTCTACTGAGTAGTCAGGCTACGGCTGCGGCTGCGCCCGAACAAACTGCGAGTGCAGATATTCGCGATAGCGGCTTTGTGTATTGTGTTAGCGGGCAGGTCAACACCTTTAATCCGCAAAAAGCGAGCAGCGGCCTCATCGTCGATACCCTGGCCGCCCAGTTATATGATCGCCTGTTGGATGTCGATCCCTATACTTATCGTTTAGTCCCAGAGCTGGCAGAAAGCTGGGAAGTGCTGGATAACGGGGCAACGTACCGTTTTCACCTGCGCCGCGACGTTTCCTTTCAAAAAACCGCCTGGTTTACGCCGACCCGAAAACTCAATGCTGATGATGTTGTCTTTACCTTTCAGCGGATTTTTGATCGTCGGCATCCGTGGCATAACATCAACGGCAGTAGCTTCCCCTACTTTGATAGCCTACAGTTCGCCGACAATGTAAAAAGCGTGCGTAAGCTGGACAATAACACCGTTGAGTTTCGCCTGACGCAGCCAGACGCCTCCTTTTTATGGCATCTGGCTACACACTACGCTTCCGTCATGTCCGCTGAGTACGCCGCGCAGCTTAGCCGAAAAGATCGTCAGGAACTGCTAGACCGCCAACCGGTCGGCACCGGGCCTTTCCAGCTTTCGGAGTACCGTGCCGGGCAGTTTATTCGTCTCCAGCGCCACGATGGTTTTTGGCGCGGCAAACCGCTGATGCCGCAAGTAGTAGTGGATTTAGGCTCCGGCGGTACCGGGCGTTTATCGAAATTACTGACCGGTGAATGCGATGTTCTGGCCTGGCCCGCCGCCAGCCAGCTAACTATTTTACGCGACGATCCGCGTTTGCGCCTGACGTTGCGTCCGGGGATGAATATCGCCTATCTGGCCTTTAACACCGATAAGCCGCCGTTGAATAATCCCGCAGTGCGCCATGCGCTGGCCTTATCGATCAACAACCAGCGCCTGATGCAGTCGATTTATTACGGCACGGCAGAAACCGCAGCCTCCATTTTACCGAGAGCCTCATGGGCTTACGATAACGATGCCAAAATTACGGAGTACAATCCGGAAAAATCGCGCGAACAGCTAAAAGCGCTGGGCATTGAGAATCTTACGCTGCATCTCTGGGTGCCGACCAGTTCTCAGGCCTGGAACCCAAGTCCGCTAAAAACGGCGGAGCTTATTCAGGCGGATATGGCGCAGGTTGGCGTAAAAGTGGTCATTGTGCCGGTTGAAGGTCGTTTCCAGGAGGCGCGCCTGATGGATATGAATCACGATCTGACCTTATCCGGCTGGGCCACGGACAGCAACGATCCGGATAGCTTTTTCAGACCGCTGTTAAGCTGTGCAGCCATCAATTCGCAAACCAATTTCGCCCACTGGTGTAACCCTGAATTTGACAGCGTGCTGCGTAAAGCACTGTCGTCGCAGCAGTTGGCTTCGCGCATAGAAGCGTATGAGGAAGCGCAGAATATCCTGGAGAAAGAGCTGCCGATACTGCCGCTGGCATCATCACTACGCCTGCAGGCTTACCGCTACGATATTAAAGGGCTGGTGTTAAGCCCGTTCGGCAATGCGTCTTTTGCCGGCGTCTCCCGCGAAAAACACGAAGAGGTGAAAAAACCATGATTATCTTCACCCTGCGTCGGTTATTGCTGTTGCTGGTGACGCTATTCTTCCTTACCTTTATCGGCTTTAGCCTGAGCTATTTTACGCCGCACGCGCCGCTACAAGGCGCATCATTATGGAATGCCTGGGTTTTCTGGTTCAACGGTCTGCTGCACTGGGACTTTGGCGTGTCCAGCATTAACGGCCAGCTGATCTCCGAACAGCTTAAAGAGGTGTTTCCCGCCACGATGGAGTTGTGCATTCTCGCCTTTGGTTTTGCGCTGATGGTCGGCATCCCGGTCGGGATGCTGGCTGGCGTGACGCGTAGCAAATGGCCGGATCGTTTTATCAGCGCGCTGGCGCTATTAGGTTTCTCAATTCCGGTTTTCTGGCTGGCGCTTCTGCTCACACTGTTCTTTTCGCTCACGCTGGGGTGGCTGCCGGTATCCGGGCGATTTGACCTACTTTATGAAGTTAAACCGGTTACCGGTTTCGCCATCATTGACGCCTGGATTTCAGATTCGCCGTGGCGCGATGAAATGGTGATGAGCGCCATACGACATATGGTTTTACCGGTGCTCACGCTTTCCGTCGCGCCGACCACAGAAGTGATCCGCCTGATGCGAATCAGCACTATTGAGGTCTACGATCAGAACTACGTTAAAGCGGCGGCCACGCGCGGCTTGTCGCGCTTTACGATTTTACGCCGTCACGTGTTGCATAATGCGCTGCCGCCGGTCATTCCCCGTCTTGGCCTGCAGTTTTCAACCATGTTAACGCTGGCGATGATTACCGAAATGGTTTTCAGCTGGCCAGGGCTGGGACGATGGTTAATTCACGCCATTCGTCAGCAGGACTATGCCGCTATTTCCGCTGGCGTGATGGTCATTGGGTCGCTGGTTATTGTGGTCAATGTGATTTCCGATATTTTGGGTGCTATGGCTAACCCTCTGAAACATAAGGAATGGTATGCCTTACGATAAGAAACAATAAAAATATCATTAAATCAAAAAGTTATGCTTTTATTTTTGTGATAAGTTCGTTTTTTAGTACACAAATATATACACTTTGTTTTCTACTTTCTCCGGCAGTCCATGCTTCGATGATGATTGCCGGAGATTTATCTTCTGTATCAGCGCCTCCGGGTTTCACTACGTATCGCTACCTGCTGTCGCGGTACGCCAGCCCCAATCAAACGCCCGGCCTGCGCCTATTGTTCCAATGTTAGTTTCGGTCGTCGGCCACCATTACATCCCCTCTCCCTTGTCGCTTCCAGTCCAGCGCGGGTTCTTTCCACAATCAATTCACGTTCCATTTCATCGAGTGTGCCCATGACATGAAAGAAGAATCGCCCCATTGGCGTCGACGTGTCTATGCTGCTGTCGGTCAGGCTGTGGAAATTAACGCCGCGTTCGCGCAATTCTTCTACCAGAACGACCAGATGACGCATACTGTGACCCAGGCGATCAAGCTTCCATACAACCAGTGTGTCCCCTTCTGATAACGTCCTGACTAAAAGGAGCAGGCTTCACGGGCTGGATTTATCCAACAAAGCGCGTAGTGAGTGTTTCCCGTGAGGCTGAATACGAAAAAGGCCACGTAAATGCGCAGCCTTTATGGTGAGAGTTCTAATCTTAAGAGGCACTCCATCAAACAAACCACTCACAATTGTCAGAAGCTTGAAGGAGTGCTTTGGGGTGACAGTATCTGCGGCATTGTTGCCACGAACAACGTTCCCGCAAATGCTCAAAATACAATCCCAAAATCCGCTCCAGTAAACAGTCTGAATATCGTTGCCCCACAGATCGCTACAGCCATACAGGAACCTGATAAAGGTTCAGACATAATCGTCTCACCAACAAGATTAAGCCTGTTCTTTAGAGCGTTTAATACCCAGCAACATTTAATTTGTCAACATAGGCCCCATACAATAACTTGATGAGCTACAAGTAGTTATCGCAATTAATTCCCTGGAAGAGAATGCACTTTTGAAATCGGGGTCGCGCCAAACATTCTCTTTATAATATATCCTTACATCCCCCCCTGTTGTATAATAATACTTTGCTATATTTAGCATGTTATCAAACCCCTGTTTATGATTCCCGTACACATCCACTTTACACACGGCATTGACACTAATAGCCTCACTCCCGCGCTTCAGTTCGATACAAAAAAACTGAGTTTCCTTATCCCCTGACGTATACACACCATAAGACAGGTTTTTAATCTGAACATTACTCACATACGTATCATAATCAGCCATAGCTGCATAACAAACACTGGATAATGACGCAAGAGCAAGAGTCAGAACCTTTAATTTCTTTTTCATAATCCACTCCAACAATATTTACCATACTTGTATTTCTCTCGTAAACAAGCTCAACTGCCTCATGTATATTTTCAATTGGGATAGAATTTACAGATACATACTCACTTTGTAACCGCATCATCACTCGCTCAAAATGACCAAACTGGATACCACATAACTCAATATAAGCAACAGACGGCGGAAGGCTGTAGAAACTATTGTCTGCACGGATTCTGTATCTGTACAACCTGCCGCTAAATGTTGCTCTGGAGTAATATAATCGTGCTATATTATAAGACTCATTAATATCTGAGATAGTCGCAATATAGTACTGTCTCGACTACCGGATGCACAGGAGTCATCTCTTATATGTTGCTGAAGATTCCTGTTATTACCGTGCGAAGCAAAACCATCCCGAAAAATCACATCTGAAGGTCTCGAGTCAACACGATATACAAAATCAACGGCACTTGCATAATCAGAAAAACACTAAAAATAATATTACTTTTTTATCATACCCCCTCCCACAGAAACTATCAGGCAAACCACCTAATGTGTTAAACCGAGTGCTAACCATAGCTCAGTCATACTTTACGTCTCGCTGGATAAAATTAGAAAAACAAACCTCCCTGGTTTACGGGCACGAAAATCCCCGTAATCACACAATGCCTATCCTTAAACTGCGGCACTATAACGGCTTCCCCTACAGGGAGCCGTTTTGTTATGCCACTTCTCAATGACCTGCTCGATTTCAGCGACCATCCCCTTATGCCACCGCCTTCAGCGCAGATGTTTGCGGAACATCTTCCTGCTGAGTGTATACAACACTGCCTGACGCTCTCTAAGCATGCAACCGTTCGGCTTTATCCGCCTGGTGTTTATCCCTGATACGCCTGGCACGCAGTTCCACCGCGTAGATAGCGCCATATTCAGGACAGCACCAGACAACGTTGCTGTAAGCAGGAGAAAACCATTCCCGGCAAACTTTGCATTTACGGCGCGGTAATTTAGCCATGCTCACCTCAGACCCGGTTACGGATATAGCATCTAATAACGTTAGATTATGCATGCGTAATAATTCATAGCATATCGATATTAATGTAAATAAAATACAGTCAACAGATTTCTCCAATTTTATTATATATAAACAGAGGCTTACGTTGAGTAATAACAAGATCATACAATCCCGCACCAGTAAAATTAATGTAAAAATAGGCGTAATCATGTATTAATATTGACTGGACAGCAGGTAAGTGATAACAAATAAATATTAAAAAGTAAATATCACATAATAACCATTTCACTACATGAGAGGTGAATATGATGAAACCTATTTCTGCCGCGATCCTCAATATTAGAGGGGCAGCCCCCGGCACTGCCACTATCGAAAATGGCGCAACTAACCTAGCCAAAGATATTATTAGGGTAGCTAATATTGCTTATAATATTTCACAGGTTGAGCAAAAAAGTGGTTTCTTGTTAGTAACGGGAGAGAAAGGCTTCAACAAATCGGCTTGCCTGCATATGCTGGAACAACAAATATCCAGAGTTTTTTCTGGGAAGCACTTATATCCTGGTGTTTTTATAAGTAAAGACGCAGCGTCCGAGTTTGAAAAAACAATCAGCACTCATTATAAAACTCTTTCGGGTCACATTGATCTGCAACAATACACTAATGATGTAAATTGCGGAGCAGTTGTAGGTATTGTTGCACAGCAGCAAGAAAACCTCATACTAGATGAGATCACATTAAGCGCGTTTAAAAAGGTCTATATTACCGGTCATGGTGCAGCAGGCACTAATGTTCTAGCCAGTGGCGACTCTGTTTTTTCTGCAAAACAACTGGTTGATATTCTGGTTGCTAATAAAGTTTTAGAGGTTATAAAGGATATAAGGATTAGTAGTTGTTATTCCGCAGATAAAAGAGAGCCTAATAGTTTTAAAAAGGAGGACATAGATAAAGCGAATAGAAATGCTGGTTTCTTTGAACGAATGGTGTTTGGAGAACGTGATACTTTTATAGAGAGGGTTGCTAATGAGATCTGGAGTCGAGGCTACACAGATGTCAAAGTTTCTGGTTATCATGGTGCTGGTGTATTTTATGCTGGTGAAATCCCATTTACACATCTTAGAAGCACGACGATCCCGCCAACTATCACTGTAAAAAGAAAGTCCGTAAGAGTAACGCTGGAAAGTCCTATAGATTAAATCATAAACTCAGCTCTATTACTTTTGGGTAGATAAAGGGGTTATCATCAAAATTATATTTTTGTTAATGTTTTTACGATATTGTAAACTGACAGTTACTGTATAAATAATCGGTAACTGTCAGCTCACATCTGAGCTAATAAATATAATTCCCCCTGCTGACCCGCTGCAGCGGTTTAAGACGCAACACCTCATGCCGGCGTATTCCGATCTGTCTTATTGTGAACCTCCCAGAGACTAATGCCGCAACTGAACACAAACTCCGCCAGATACTTTAAGCCGGACTATTCCCCGGATGCCGCCGCGCGCCGCTTCTACAAATACCGCAACATCCTGATCGCGCCATACTCCAAACTGGCGCCAGCCGCCATTGTCGGTCTTAATGACCCTGGCCCAAATTCCGTACAGTGCTAAAACTTCTCCCAGTAGTCGTATGTTCTTTTACGGTTAACGCTTCTGTTTTTTTCTTCTTCTCCAGTACCATCTGGTGACGAGGATCGAGTCCCTCAGTTAACCATGATCTAAAGTACTGACGGCGTTCCCTGGCATGAGATAGTGATATGGTTGGATAATCGCCAATCGTCAGTTGAGCAGCGTTCCCGTTCCATCTGTATCGGTAAAAGAATGTTATACTGCCGGATGTAGAGAGCCTGACATTGAGACCATGAGCGTCTGAGATGACCTTGATTTGGTCTCTTTTTTTGCCAGGAGCCTTTCTTAATTTTGTATCGGCAAGCAATGTGTACACTCCATGAGAGGATATACACATTAGTGTACACATTTTGCATAAATTGATAACCTCAAAGTACACAAAATTAAAACACCAACGCTCGATAACGAATTGATAATGTTTAAAAATTTCAAAAGACATAAAGCATGGTAAACAAAAATAAAACGAGTAAATATGCCTTACGATAGCGTCTACAGCGAAAAGCGCCCGCCAGGCGCCCTGCGCACTGCTTGGCGTAAATTTTATAGCGACGCGCCTGCGATGGTGGGCCTGTATGGATGCGCCGGTCTGGCGTTGTTGTGTATTTTTGGCGGCTGGATCGCGCCCTATGGTATCGATCAGCAATTTTTGGGCTATCAGCTACTGCCGCCCTCCTGGTCACGCTATGGTGAAGTCTCCTTTTTTCTGGGGACTGACGATCTGGGGCGCGATGTGCTGAGCCGCCTGTTAAGCGGCGCGGCGCCCACAGTCGGCGGCGCGTTTATCGTAACGCTGGCGGCTACGCTATGTGGATTAGTCCTCGGCGTAGTGGCAGGCGCGACGCACGGTTTACGCTCTGCCGTACTGAACCATATTCTGGACACGCTGCTTTCCATCCCTTCGCTCTTGCTGGCGATTATCGTCGTGGCATTTGCCGGCCCACATCTGTCACACGCGATGTTTGCCGTCTGGCTGGCCCTGTTGCCGCGAATGGTACGTTCCGTCTATAGCATGGTGCATGATGAACTGGAAAAAGAGTACGTCATTGCCGCCCGTCTGGATGGCGCGACAACGCTGAATATTCTGTGGTTCGCCATTTTACCGAATATTACCGCCGGTCTGGTCACCGAAATTACCCGGGCGCTGTCGATGGCGATTCTGGACATCGCCGCGCTGGGATTTTTAGATCTCGGCGCGCAGCTTCCCTCTCCTGAATGGGGCGCCATGTTGGGAGATGCGCTGGAGCTAATCTATGTCGCGCCGTGGACCGTTATGCTACCCGGCGCGGCGATAACGCTCAGTGTTTTACTGGTAAACCTGCTCGGAGATGGGATTCGTCGTGCGATTATTGCGGGGGTGGAATAATGCCGTTACTGGATATCCGCAATCTCACCATTGAATTTAAAACCAGCGAAGGTTGGGTAAAAGCGGTCGATCGCGTCAGTATGACATTAAGCGAAGGCGAAATTCGCGGCCTGGTAGGTGAATCGGGTTCCGGAAAGAGCTTGATTGCTAAAGCTATTTGCGGCGTCGCGAAAGACAACTGGCGAGTCACTGCCGACCGTATGCGTTTTGATGATATCGATCTGCTGCGCCTCTCCTCTCGTGAACGGCGTAAGCTGGTCGGGCATAATGTGTCGATGATCTTCCAGGAGCCGCAGTCGTGCCTTGATCCTTCCGAACGCGTCGGCCGCCAGCTAATGCAAAATATTCCCGCCTGGACCTATAAAGGCCGCTGGTGGCAGCGTTTAGGCTGGCGTAAACGGCGTGCTATTGAATTACTGCACCGGGTGGGAATTAAAGATCATAAAGACGCGATGCGCAGTTTTCCCTATGAACTGACCGATGGCGAGTGTCAGAAAGTCATGATCGCTATCGCGCTGGCGAATCAACCGCGACTCCTGATCGCTGATGAACCCACCAACTCAATGGAACCAACGACGCAGGCGCAAATTTTTCGCCTGCTGACCCGACTGAATCAAAACAGTAATACCACCATTCTGTTGATTAGCCACGACCTGCAAATGCTGAGTCAGTGGGCTGACAAAATCAACGTTTTATACTGCGGCCAGACGGTAGAAACCGCGCCAAGTAAAGATCTGGTGACGACGCCACATCATCCTTATACGCAGGCGCTTATCCGCGCGATTCCGGATTTTGGCAGTGCGATGCCGCATAAAAGCCGTCTGAATACGCTGCCGGGCGCGATCCCGCTACTGGAGCAGTTACCGATAGGTTGTCGTCTGGGGCCGCGCTGCCCTTACGCGCAACGAGAATGCATTATCACGCCACGCTTAACCGGCGCGAAAAATCATCTCTATGCCTGTCATTTTCCGCTGAATATGGAGAGAGAGTGATATGGTGGAAACTCTGCTTGAAGTGCGCAACCTGAGTAAAACCTTTCGCTACCGGACAGGATGGTTTCGCCGCCAGACCGTCGACGCCGTGAAACCATTAAGCTTTACGCTTCGTGAGCGTCAGACTCTGGCCATTATTGGCGAAAACGGTTCCGGCAAATCCACGCTGGCAAAGATGCTGGCCGGCATGATTGAACCCACCAGCGGCGAGCTTCTTATTGACGATCATCCCCTGCATTACGGCGACTATTCGTTTCGAAGCCAACGTATTCGAATGATTTTTCAGGACCCCTCAACGTCACTGAATCCACGTCAACGTATTTCGCAGATCCTTGACTTCCCCCTGCGCCTTAATACCGATCTGGAGCCGGAACAGCGGCGCAAACAGATTGTCGAGACGATGCGTATGGTGGGGCTATTGCCCGATCATGTGAGCTACTACCCGCATATGCTGGCGCCGGGGCAGAAACAGCGTCTGGGCCTGGCCCGCGCGCTGATTTTACGCCCTAAAGTCATTATCGCGGACGAAGCGCTGGCTTCGCTTGATATGTCCATGCGCTCGCAGCTCATCAATCTGATGCTTGAATTGCAGGAAAAACAAGGCATCTCCTATATCTATGTCACGCAGCATATCGGCATGATGAAACATATTAGCGATCAGGTATTAGTGATGCATCAGGGGGAAGTGGTTGAACGCGGCAGCACCGCCGATGTGCTCGCCTCTCCGCTACATGAGCTTACCCGTCGTTTAATCGCAGGCCATTTTGGCGAGGCGCTGACCGCTGACGCATGGCGAAAGGATCGCTAAGCGAAACAAATACCCTCAGTTCGATTCTCTGAGGGTGTTCATGCGACTGCCCAACAGCAATGTTTCAACCTCTTCTAACGCAACGGAAGCAAATAACGTGCCCTGGGTTGCCCAAATGCCTGCCGTTTTTAACACTGGCAAATAGCGTGTGTTTTCCTGGCCACCCACCACGATCTTGTCACAATAACGCCGGATATGTTTGACAAGCAGCGGAAACGTCATTTTTTCAATTTGTGAGACAAAAAAGCTGCGATCAAGTTTTACGCCGCTAAAACACCCGCAAACTAATGGCGCAGCGGTTGCGTTCCCTACGCCCAGGTCGCCCAGCCATAATGGATTAGGTTGTTTATGAAGCGCGTGTATTAAAGGATCGACTAAGACGTTATCTTGACATGAAAAATGTTCAGCGACCTGCAGCTCCACAAATAGCATGGCGTGTAGTAATGCGCGAATATCTTTGTCCTGAAGGACAAGCTGCGCCATACCCCGATCGATATTTACGATACAGAACAGGCCGTGGCGTAGAAACCAGCCATGTTTGGCCGCGATTGTCCGCAACAGATCAAGCAGAAAACGGCGCTTCTGCGAATTGTCCCATGACGAGATAACAAACTCAGGGTGTAGCGGACGAGCGGGCGACGATGCAAAATGGGTAGTGATTTCGACACCCAGTAAATCCCCCTCCATTGCCCTTATCGGCTCTGCCATAAAAAAATAGCGCATGTGACCACTCCACTTGATCTTAACTCCCTGATAATGCGCTTTTAACGCAAATCAATCAATAAAAACGATCAATATATAAAAAATGATCGAAAAAAACAATATATGTTAACTTCATGATAACTTGCTAATTTTATGTTTTGAGAATGTTCTTCTATTGCTATAAGGAAATTTACATACTACGCCGAACAACGCTAATACGACGGCATGAGACCATCCGTAAAGCCGGGGTCTTCTTGCCAGGTAGAGGGGAAAAATCAAGGCGAGTTAATGTTGTTGCACCATCGCGAGGCATTTCATCCACTATGGCGGCGCGGCATCACCAACCGTACTTGCGAGTTGCATCTCCGCTGCAGGCTGTCCAGATCCCCTGAACGACCTTTAAACGAATAGCAACTCTCAATAATTGATCGGCAAATCTGTAGCGAATGAACCCCGGCGATTCGCAGAAAAGAACGGAACTAAATGCTATTTTTTTAATTCATCCTTTAATACTTTAGCCACAAGAGTCCCTTCCTCCGGCGCGGCTAGTTTAAAACGTCTTCCTGACGCAGGTGTCTGTTCTTCCTCTCCGATTAACTCATCAAGCTCTGTAATAAGTGACTTATAATATTCAATATCTTCAGTATTTCCTTCGGTCTCGGCCTGCTTTAATTTTATCAGGTAACGGGCCTTAATTTGCTCTTCCAGTTGCCTTGTTGCAAGAGAAACGCTTCGCTGTTGCCGGGATTCTTGTGACAGCACGATTTGATCGCCATCCACAAAGAAAAGTACCCCCTCTTTAACCAGAATATTACCTAAGTTATCTATATCATGCATATAAACCCCCCGGGATTCAAGAAGCGCCTCCGCCATTCGATAGTTATCTTCATCTTCAATATCGAACTCCTGACCTTGAATATATTTTGAAACTAAAACCGTAACGTCTTTACCATTAATATTCATGATGGCCGAACGAGAAAAATCCTTGTCGCCATTGGCCATGTTCAAATACTTACTGACACGATCAGGATGACAATTACGATGTTCCGGAGAGTTAACATCCACTTTTATTCCCCGCTCATTAATTGGAATCTTAACAACAAACTCATCATTTAACAGATAGACTGTCCCATAACTTCCGCTACCTATTTTATTTTTTTCAATATCATGCATGCGGATATTTTTTTTAAACTCCGACGAGTTAATAAACGCCTCTATTGCCGCTGGTTGTGATGCATCCGTCTGATCAGTATCGCCGCTCTCATCACCAGACGCCATGGCGGGCGTGGTCAGGAAGTCTATCAAACGTTGCTCAAAAGCCTCATAGACTCCATTACTACCTGCTTCGCTCGGCGGCTGGTTATCATTATCTAAAGCGGCAAGCGTAATTTCCCCATTATTATAATTAAACATCGTTTCTTTTAAAAAATCGACGCAATGTTCAGAACACTCCGTCTCGGTCACTAATACTCCATCGTAAAACATCTGTAGTAGTAACATATTTTCTTGATGTGCTAATACCTCTACAGTGTATTTATCCATTGTTTCAGGTCTGGAGGCATCAATAAGTTTAATATATCCAAGAAGGGGGCGCCATCGTGTACAGTCTTCATCTCGCCTCGAAAATGGTCGTAGCGAGAAAGGCTTCGAAATATCGGGACGCTCGTTTTTTTGGCACAGTAGATCATATATCTCTTTATAATCAGAAATTAAACTTCGCCTGGTAAATATATTCCTGAAAAAATCTATGAATTTCTCATACGTTGAAAAAACATGCTCTTTTTTATTATCGATGATATCTCTTAAATACCTTTCTGATATCTGGCAACTATGATTTCCGATCTGAAATGTAAACGGCATATGTCTCATCCTCTGAAAATTTATTATAATACACATGCAAACATATAAAAACCCGATTTGTAACTACTGTAATCACCTGATTTCCAAAATTTTTCATATTCAGTATTACTCTGCATCAATAAATAGAGAAAACCTTCAGCACCTAAAAAAGAAATTATTTTTGTTAAGCATTTGCTGGTTAAAGTTACATGTCCATAACATCGTTAATAGGTGAGGAAAACCATTCGGATGAATATTCAGGCTTCCTACAGAACCTTTATTTGTCTGGTGGAAGGTGCATCGCTATGCGTACTTGCTATCCGTCCCGGTGTCTCTGGTTGGATGAGGCGAACCTTACACCAGCTGGTATACTGCACCGTAGGGCCTTCTAGCTTGGCCCTGGGGAGTGCTCAAAATCCTCAGGGACTTCGTTACCGTGTGGTTTTAGAACGTCACCTGCCGGAGATAGCGGCGGAAAAATAGCGTGACACACGGGGCCAGGAGTGGGATATAATTTCAGACTAGTTTCGAATAATGTTGAAAAGTTGCTGTTAACCATTGTTCGTAAAAGCAAAAAATAAGCAATGACTATAAGGATTAAAGCTATGGGTTTTCTTTCCGGTAAGCGCATTCTGGTCACTGGCGTGGCCAGTAAACTGTCCATCGCCTACGGTATCGCACAGGCGATGCACCGCGAAGGAGCTGAACTGGCGTTCACCTACCAGAACGACAAACTGAAAGGCCGCGTAGAAGAATTTGCTGCCCAGCTGGGTTCCAGCATCGTTTTACCGTGTGATGTCGCTGAAGATGCCAGTATTGACGCTATGTTTGCAGAGCTGGGTAACGTTTGGCCGAAATTTGACGGTTTCGTACACTCAATTGGTTTCGCGCCTGGCGATCAGCTGGACGGCGATTATGTTAATGCGGTTACCCGCGAAGGCTTTAAAATCGCTCACGATATTAGCTCTTACAGCTTTGTTGCCATGGCGAAAGCCTGCCGCACCATGCTGAATCCGGGTTCTGCGCTGTTGACCTTGTCTTATCTGGGAGCGGAGCGCGCCATCCCGAACTACAATGTCATGGGTCTGGCGAAAGCCTCTCTGGAAGCTAACGTGCGTTATATGGCAAATGCTATGGGACCGGAAGGGGTTCGCGTCAACGCCATCTCTGCGGGTCCAATCCGCACGCTGGCGGCGTCCGGTATTAAAGACTTCCGTAAAATGCTGGCGCATTGTGAAGCCGTTACGCCAATTCGTCGCACCGTGACCATTGAAGATGTGGGTAACTCAGCGGCGTTTCTGTGCTCCGATCTCTCGGCAGGCATTTCTGGCGAAGTCGTTCATGTTGACGGCGGGTTCAGCATTGCGGCAATGAATGAACTGGAACTCAAATAAGCGCATTAAGTTTATTAGCGGGCGGCACGGCTGTGCCGCCCCATTCCCCTCACTCACCGCTCATCTCGTTATATAGCGTTCTGATATTTGTTATCACCTAACAATCTTTCATCCCTTTCCCGCATACGCCAGGATAATCCAGCATAAACGATCCGACGCCGAATCATTATCGATCGCCATTTCATCCTCGGGAAACCCTATGGAACAATGCCGAAAAGCGGGTAAAAGCCACTGGTATCATGAAACACAATCCACTATGTCGTCACAAACCCCGCTTTCGCTGATGCCGGAAGCCGCGTATGTTAACGATCGTTTTTTACTGGATTTAACGGTATCAGAAACCGCGTTGACGCCTTTTGAGTCATGGTTAAAGCCCGCTCGCCAGTTGGCGGATGTCTTATTTCCCCGCACGGTTCTCAACGACCGGCTTCATACGTTTAGCGCCTATGAACGTATGAGCACCGCGCTGACCGCCGCTCAGGTATTTGGGGTTCAGCGTTTGTGCCGCCATTATGCCGCACGTCTGGCGCCGCTACCTGGCCCTGACGCCTCAAGAGAGAGCAATCAACGGCTGGCGCAAATTACGCAATACGCTCGTCAGCTTGCCGGCTCCCCCTCCGTTATCAATACGCGGGCCCGTGAACAGCTTGCAGAGGTGGGATTAACCGCCCGGGATACCGTACTCATCAATCAGATCATTGGGTTTATCGGTTTTCAGGCGCGGGTAGCGGCGATATTTCAGGCGTTTTGTCGTCTGCCCGTGCGCGAACTGCCCGGCCAGGAGATGCAGCGCTTTGCCAGGGCCGCGCGGTTTCAAAACCCCCAGACGACATGGCGGCCCGCCGCCAGTCTGGTAGAATATTCTCCAGCCCATACCAAAGTTCGGCGGCAATATTCGTCTTCACAATGCCAAATAATGGCGCCGGTACTCATCCGCGATCCGTCTTCATTCGCGTTACTCGAGCGCATACTGACCAGCACATTACACACCGCGTCACCCCCTTCTTTACTTCCACTTATCACGCTCCTCACATCACGTATCAACGGCAGCGCCGCCTGCTTTAACGAACAGGCAACCCAACCTGGCGCGTGGCGTCGCGCTGTCATCACGTTACGCCAGGAAGACGACGACATCGCTCGTTGGGAGCTTGAGCCTGCGCTGACACAGGCGATACAATGGCTCACCAGAGCGCCCGATCGCTTTAGCGCCGCGCATTTTTTCCCGCTACTCACCAGGGGAGTTTCATCGGAGCAGGCCATTAATATGTTAGGCTGGTGCGGCGTGTGCGGATGGTTAAATCGTTTAAAAATCGCGTTGGGCGAAACCTATTAACTCATCCATTACTGAAAGAGCGCTTGCTGCGCCAGGCAGAATCGCGTAAAACTGTCAGCCGCTCTTTTGGCTACGAAAATAGACGAATATGTTTCAGGACAACCCGCTGCTAGCGCAGCTTAAACAGCAACTGCATTCCCAGACGCCGCGCGCTGAAGGGGTCGTAAAAGCCACGGAAAAAGGCTTTGGTTTCCTTGAGGTTGACGCGCAAAAAAGCTATTTCATTCCTCCGCCGCAGATGAAAAAAGTGATGCATGGCGATCGTATCGTCGCGGTCATCCACACGGAAAAAGAACGGGAGTCTGCCGAGCCGGAAGAACTGATCGAACCGTTCCTGACGCGCTTTGTGGGAAAAGTTCAGGGTAAAAATGACCGCCTGTCCATCGTGCCGGATCATCCGTTGCTGAAAGACGCGATTCCCTGCCGCGCCGCGCGCGGCGTTCAGCATGAGTTCAAAGAAGGTGACTGGGCGGTTGCCGAAATGCGCCGCCATCCGCTTAAAGGCGACCGTTCGTTTTACGCCGATTTAACGCAGTACATCACCTTTGCCGACGATCACTTTGTTCCCTGGTGGGTTACGCTTGCCCGCCACAACCTGGAAAAAGAAGCGCCGAACGGCGTAGCGACGGAGATGCTGGACGAAGGGCTGGAGCGCCAGGATCTTACCGCGCTGAATTTCGTCACTATCGATAGCGCCAGCACTGAAGATATGGATGACGCGCTTTATGCTGAGGAATTAGCGGACGGCAGACTCCAGCTTACGGTGGCTATCGCCGATCCTACCGCCTGGATTGCCGAAGGCAGTAAGCTGGATAACGCCGCGAAAATTCGCGCCTTCACCAACTACCTGCCGGGCTTCAATATTCCTATGCTGCCGCGTGAGCTGTCTGACGATCTGTGCTCACTGCGCGCCAACGAAGTGCGTCCGGCGCTCGCCTGTCGCATGATAATCGCCGCAGACGGCACCATTGACGATGATATCGCCTTTTTTGCGGCCACGATCGAATCGAAGGCCAAGCTGGCGTACGACAATGTCTCCGACTGGCTGGAAAATAATGGCACCTGGCAGCCGGATAACGAAGGCATTGCCCAGCAAATTCGTCTGTTGCACCGTATTTGTTTAAGCCGCAGTGAGTGGCGTCATCATCATGCGTTAGTCTTTAAAGACCGCCCGGATTACCGCTTTGTGCTTGGCGAAAAAGGCGAAGTATTGGATATTGTGGCGGAACCGCGCCGTATCGCTAACCGTATCGTAGAAGAGTCGATGATCGCCGCTAACCTTTGCGCCGCGCGCGTACTGCGCGATAAGCTCGGTTTCGGTATTTACAACGTACATACGGGCTTCGATCCCGCGAATGCCGACGCGCTGGCCGCACTGCTTAAAACGCATGGTCTGCATGTCGATGCCGAAGAGGTGCTGACGCTGGAAGGCTTCTGTAAACTGCGTCGCGAACTGGATGCGCAACCCTCCGGTTTCCTTGACAGCCGCATTCGTCGCTTCCAGTCTTTTGCGGAAATCAGCACCGAGCCGGGGCCGCATTTCGGTCTTGGTCTTGAGGCTTACGCCACCTGGACTTCTCCCATCCGTAAGTATGGCGATATGATTAACCATCGCCTGCTGAAAGCGGTCATCAAGGGGGAAGCTATTGCGCGTCCGCAGGAAGATATCACCCAGCAAATGGCGGAACGCCGTCGCCTGAACCGTATGGCGGAGCGCGATGTCGGCGACTGGTTATATGCACGCTTCCTTAACGATAAGGCGGGGACAAATACCCGTTTCGCGGCAGAAATTATTGACGTCAGCCGCGGTGGTATGCGTGTGCGACTGGTCGATAACGGCGCTATCGCCTTTATCCCTGCCCCGTTCCTGCACGCCGTTCGCGATGAACTGGTATGCAGCCAGGAAAACGGTACGGTACAGATTAAAGGTGAGACGGTTTATAAAGTGACGGATGTCATTGATGTCACTATTGCGGAAGTTCGCATGGAAACCCGCAGCATTATTGCCCGACCGGCAGCGTAACCACGCTTAGCTCGCTCAACGGCCTTTGCTGAGAAGGCAAAGGCCGTTTCTTTTCTTCTTCTCCCTTCCGTCATGCTCTGCGTTTAATCTTATTCAAGCACCCCATTTCTTGTTATTTTTAGCTGGCGACTATGCTTTTTCCAGAATCTGGATTACATATGAATACATAGATAAAACAATACGTTCAGCCATAATTACCCTTATTTATAACATGGCTAACCTTTCTTTTCGGGCACCTGGCGCTTAAATGGGATGGTATGCATGATGAAACAGATTCAGGAACAAACGGCGCTAAGTCCCCTTCACTCTCACTGGCGTCTGGCTGATAACCGCAACGTGCTGTATCTCTCCCCGACAGGTGAAACGGATACAGAAAAAACGGTCGAGCTATCGCCGGAGCAAGCCGGGCGTATCCGGGAAATAACGGCGATTACGTCCAGTCTGCTGATAACGTTGTTGATAGAAAAACAGGTTACCGTAGTACACCTGGTAGGCCGTAAGATTAATAACCGTGAATGGGCTGGCAGCCTGGCAACCTGGCCTGATACGCCTGCCGTCGCGCCAACGCAGGCGCAGGAGCTCTCTTTTGCCGAGCAAATCGTATCAGAAGCCAACTCAGTCATTGCGATACTGGATAGTCAGGGAAAAATCTGTCGATTTAATCAGTCATGCGAAGAGTACACGGGCTTAAAAGAGCGAGATGTAATTGGTCAAAGCGTCTTTAAATTATTTATGAGTCGCCGGGAGGCGGTTGCCTCCCGGCACTACATTGAGAATTTTTTTCGCAATGGCAATGCCTATGAAATCGAACGCTGGATAAAGACCCGTAAAGGCCAACGCCTGTTCTTATTTCGTAATAAATTCGTCCATAACGGCAGCGGAAAAAACGAAATTTTCCTGATCTGCGCAGGCACGGATATCACCGAAGAAAGGCGGGCTCAGGAGCGTTTACGCATACTGGCGAATACAGACACCGTCACCGGCCTGCCCAATCGCAATGCTATTCATGAATTTATTAATCATGCTATTGCCTCGGCTGGGGAGTCGCAGGTGGGTATCGTTTATCTCGATCTGGATAATTTCAAGAAAATTAATGACGCCTATGGGCATATGTTTGGCGATCAGCTCCTACAGGCCGTTTCGCTGGCGCTGTTGAGTTGTCTGGAGGAAGATCAATTGCTGGCCAGACTGGGGGGAGATGAATTCATTGTCCTCGCTGCCCATACGTCTCAGGCCGCGCTGGAAGCAGTAGCCTCACGAATTCTTACCCGTCTGCGGCAACCGTTTCGTATTGGACTCATTGAAGTTTACACGGGATGCGCCATTGGCATTTCGTTGGCCCCCCGGCACGGACAGGACAGCGAAAGTCTCATTCGCACTGCCGACACCGCAATGTATAACGCCAAAGAAGGCGGCCGCGGTCAGTTCTGCGTTTTTTCGCCGGAAATGAATCAGCGCGTATTTGACTATCACTGGCTGGATACAAACCTGCGAAAAGCGCTGGAAAACGACCAGTTACTTATTCACTATCAGCCCAAAATTACCTGGCGCGGCGAAGTACGTAGCCTGGAAGCGCTGGTACGCTGGCAATCGCCGGAACGCGGATTAATTCCGCCGCTGGAGTTCATCTCATACGCCGAAGAGTCAGGACTCATCGTCCCGCTGGGCCGCTGGGTGATTCTGGATGTGGTTCGCCAGATTGCGAAATGGCGCGATAAAGGGATTAACTTGCGCGTAGCCGTTAACTTTTCGGCGCGACAACTGGCCGACCAGACGCTTTTTACTGCGCTTAAACAGGCTTTGTACGATCTGAATTTTGAGTATTGCCCGATCGATGTCGAGCTAACGGAAAGCTGCCTGATCGAAAACGACACGCTGGCGCTATCGGTTATCCAGCAATTTAGTCAGCTCGGCGCCCAGATTCATCTGGATGATTTTGGCACCGGGTATTCTTCGCTTTCTCAACTCGCCCGGTTCCCTATTGATGCCGTTAAACTGGATCAGGCTTTCGTCAGAGATATCCATAAGCAACCGCTGTCGCAATCTCTGGTTAGGGCGATTGTCGCGGTGGCTCAGGCGCTAAATTTACAAGTGATTGCCGAAGGTGTAGAAAATGCTAAAGAAGATGCCTTCCTGACAAAAAACGGCGTCAATGAACGACAGGGCTTTTTATTCGCCAAACCTATGCCCGCCGTTTCTTTTGAACGCTGGTACAAACGTTATCAGACGAAAAAAATGCGTTAATGGCGACGATAATAGGGAGAACAGCCTGTGCAGACAGGCATAGCCCTATTTTTCCCTTCTCTTTTCAGATTAATTTCTGCATCATGAATTGAAACCTTTTCTGACATTAAGGATGACAAACATGTCTGATATCGAAGCACAACGAATTGCCGCACGCATTGATACCGTGCTGGATATCCTTGTTGCTGGCGATTACCACTCGGCCATCAATAACCTTGAAATATTGAGAGCAGAGCTGTTAGATCAGGTTAAAGACGGTATCTCGCCATCCCAGGCTCCCGGGTCGCCCTGGGAAATCTGATAGCGATTATTTGTCCGGGATGGCCGTTAGCCCTTCCCGGCTCTCTGACTGTCTGTTGACTCCTCTTAACGAATAAAATTAATACTATGAACTCCCGACAACAATCAATTTTGCAAATGGTGGTTGATAAAGGCCAGATGAGCGTTGCTGAACTGGCGAAAATTACCGGCGTATCTGAAGTCACGATTCGTCAGGATCTGAATACCCTGGAAAAGCAGAGCTATTTACGCCGTGCGCACGGTTTCGCCGTTTCGCTTGAGAGCGATGACGTAGAGACTCGCATGATGACGAACTACACGCTAAAACGCCGACTGGCGGAGTTCGCCGCCTCGCTGGTCAGTCCAGGGGAATCCGTTTTTATTGAAAATGGCAGCAGCAATGCGCTATTGGCCCGGACGCTGGCGGAACAAAAAGATGTCACGATCATCACCGTGAGCAGTTATATCGCGCACCTGCTCAAAGAGACCCCTTGCGAAGTCATTCTCCTTGGTGGAATCTATCAGAAAAAAAGTGAAAGCATGGTAGGGCCGTTGACGCGACAGTTTATCCATCAAGTGCATTTCAGCAAAGCATTTATCGGTATTGATGGCTGGCAGGCTGATACCGGTTTTACCGGACGCGACATGATGCGATCGGATGTGGTTAACGCTGTTCTGGAAAAAGGCTCAGAAGCGATTGTCCTCACCGACAGCTCCAAATTTGGCTGTGTGCATCCCTATCCCCTGGGCCCGCTCTCTCGCTTCCATCGTGTCATTACGGATTCCAAAATTTCCGCCAGCGATCAAATGCAGTTAGAACATGCGGGGCTGCTAGTCAATGTTATTGGCTCATCCGTTTAAAATATTTCCTGATGGTTTGCCCTATGGCAAATCATCCTCTCTCTAAGACTTTTCTGACATCCCAATTAAGACTATTTACCTGTTGTAACGAGCGTAACATCGTAAAATTAATATTAGCGAAATAACAGGAAGTGACTATCACCTGCGTGATATACCCCTGCGCAATCAGGTTTTACGGAAAATCTCTTAACAGGTTTTATTTTAACTATAGTTATAGTGAGCTTAATTCCGTGAATCGTTAATTCAGGAGAGAGTATTATGTTTATGACGAGCAAAAAAATGGCCGCTGCTGTGCTGGCAATCACCGTAGCAATGTCTCTGAGCGCCTGCTCAAACTGGTCCAAGCGCGATCGCAACACGGCTATTGGCGCAGGTGCGGGGGCGTTAGGCGGCGCAGTGTTAACGGACGGCAGTACATTAGGCACCCTGGGCGGCGCGGCGGTCGGCGGCGTGATTGGTCACCAGGTTGGAAAATAATCCAGACGTTTAAATATTGAACGGCTCAAAATAATACGTTTATTCTTTTCAGGTCTGGATTACAAAAATAGACAAAGTTGACTTTCACGCCACGGTAATTTACAACCGTGGCGTTTTCATTAGCCGCCAGCTAATTTTACTTTCATTCCTTTAGCTTCCAGCAATGATTTTATCAAGTCGCGTTTATCACCCTGAATTTCAATAATTCCTTCTTTTACTGCCCCGCCGCAGCCGCATTTTTTCTTCAGTTCAGCCGCCAGTTTGGTTAATTCCGCATCATGCATCTCGATACCGGTAATCAAACATACGCCTTTACCTTTACGGCCACTGGTTTGACGCTGAATGCGAACGACACCATCCCCTTTGGGACGAACCGGCGCCGTTTTAGGTTCTTCAATGCGCCCCGTCTGTGTTGAATAAACCAGACGACTATTGGAATCGCTCATTATGCCTCCCGTTTCAGTGACGCGTTAATATCCTTCAGCGTTTGCGCCGGATCTACCGATTGCGTAACCGGGCGGCCAATCACCATATAGTCGACGCCGGCGGATAATGCCTGTTCGGGCGTCATAATGCGTCGCTGATCGCCTGCCTCGCTGCCTGCGGGCCGAATGCCCGGCGTCACCAGCTTAAATGCAGCGCCAAAGACCTGTTTAAATCTGACCGCTTCCTGAGCGGAACAGACCACGCCATCCAGCCCGCATTGCTGCGTCAGGCGCGCCAGCCGCTCCGCATGTTCCGCCGGTGACAACGTCACGCCCAGATCGCGCAGATCGCTGGTTTCCATACTGGTCAACACGGTCACGGCAATGAGCAACGGCGCATCTTTACCGAATGGCGCCAGCGCGTCGCGCGCTGCGGCCATCATTCTCGCCCCGCCAGACGCGTGAACGTTTACCATCCAGACGCCCAGGTCTGCCGCTGCGGCGACTGCCCGGGCCGTGGTGTTAGGAATATCATGAAATTTTAGATCAAGAAAGACATCAAACCCACGTTGCTGGAGATCCCGAACGAGCTGTGGACCAAACAGCGTGAACATCTCTTTGCCCACTTTTAAGCGACAATCGCGAGGATCGATTTTATCGACAAACGCCAGGGCTTTATCGCGTTCATGGTAATCCAACGCCACAACGACAGGCGATTCAGTAATAGCGCAGGAAGAAGATGAAGCAGTAAACGTCATGACCAGACCTTCTTGATGATGGGCACCGGAAGTGGCGCAAATTGGATAAACGGCGTGCATTCTACCTGCGGCGCAGGGAAATTAACAGGTTCGATTGACAACCTGATAAGCCCTGCCTGCCGATGCCAGCGTCGTTTCTAGTTTTACATCATTAAGTATGTTGTAACTAAAGTGAAGCTTTTTTTATATACTACTGCCCATCAAGTCCGCGAATAGGTTTAATGGTCGACCATGCCCGGCAGGACGGACAGTGCCAGTACAAGGTATAGGCGGTAAAACCGCATTTCTGACAACGATACCGCGGTTTACTGCGCACCTGCTCGCCAACCATATCACGCAGTACCATCAGGCTTTCTTTCGCTCGCCCTTCTTCCGCCTCGTTGAGATGGTAATCCATCAGCTTATGGAACACCCGCATGGTAGGATGTCGCTGTAGCTGACGTGTGATATAGACTTGAGCTGCGTCACTACCTTCACGCGCTTCCAGAATATCGGCAAGCATTAACTCAGCGCCAGCACCAGTATTCTCCTCAACGGCGCGACGTAAAAACTCCGCCCACTCGGCATTTTTACCGAGCTGTTGATAACAGGTTTGCAGCATCTCCAGCGTTTCGCTGACCAACTCTTTATCCTGAACGATCACACGTTGCAGGCTTTCGACCGCTTTGGCGTAATCCCCTCTCGCCATATAAACGCGCCCCATCATGATAGACACCCGGGCGCTATTTTTATCTGCGGCGGCACCTTTTTTCAGCAACGCCATCGCGCGATCCATGTCGTCGTTGCCCATCTGCTGTAACGCTAACTCACAGTAAAAGTGGGCGATTTCGATACGCTGTTTATCTTTGCCCAGTTTCACCAGCCGTTCTGCGACTTCGATCGCCTTTTGCCAGTCGCTGGTTAGCTGATAGATTTGCAAGAGCTGCTGTAACGCGCCTACGCGAAATTCCGTTTCGTCGGTAAGTTGGTTAAACATATCTTCTGCGCGGTCATATAAACCGGCGGCCATATAGTCGCGCCCCAGTTGCTGAACAGCCAGTAAACGCTGTTCATAGGTCAATGAAGCGCTTTCCATGAGCGTTTGATGAATACGAATGGCGCGATCGACTTCGCCGCGAGAGCGAAACAGATTACCGAGAGTGAGATGAGCCTCAACGGTGCCAGTATCCTCTTTAAGCATATCGAGGAACAGATCCACCGCTTTATCTTGTTGGTTACTCAGCAGGAAGTTAACCCCTGCGACATAATCGCGCGACAGGCGGTTAGCTTCATCCTGTTTTGTTTGTTGCGCACTTCTGCGACCCATATACCACCCATAGGCAGCGGCTACAGGCAACAACAGAAATAACAACTCCAACATAAATGATTATTCCTTTACAACCGACGAATCGGCAGGGACCGCAACGTCGGTTGCTGGCGAGAGCTTGTTTTCCAGTCGTTTAATTTTACGTTCAGCGCGGGCAAGGGAAACGCGGACCCGCAGCCAGAACAGGCCGCAAATCAGCCAGCCAATCGCAAAACCGACGGCGAACAGCACAGCAAGCAACGTGGAGATACGATACTCCCCTTGCGCCAGCAGGTAGTTAAACGTCACCTGTTGATCATTCTGCGCGCCCAGCGTCACCGAAATAACAAAAATCGCCAATACCAGTAAGAAAATGAGTAAATATTTCACATTACTTCCCGTTATGTGGTTTGCGCGAATAAATCGTGTCCAACTTACCGCATCCAGCCTTCTAAATTACCATTTTCCCGCCTCGCGCGAAATGGAAATGCGCCCGCCATCAGATGATTTAAGGGCAATAGTCAGAAAATCAACCGTTGTCAGCTTTCCTGCTCGCGTTCAGCAATTTCTTGCGCTTCTTCACGAGGCGGCATAAGCGGCCCGCAAATTCGCTGCGCCAGCCAGGTCGCCAGGGTAACTAATAGCCAGGAGATGAGCGTGGCGACCACTAAATCTCGCGGCCAGTGCATTCCCAGAAGTAAACGGCTGCCCATTACGCCGGTCGCCCAGACTAACAAAAACGCGATGGTGAAAGTCCGTCTGCGCGGCCATAACAGACCCACGGCCAAAAGCGCCCAGCTCGCTGCAAACATGGTGTGTCCGGAGGGAAACGCAAAACCCGTCTCTTTTTGCCAGTGCTGACGCAGGAAAACGGGGATGTTCTGTTGCCCGGCCAACTGCTCTTTCACTAAATGTCCGCGTTCTGTACGCTTTAAAGTGTAGAACTCATCGACGGGAATATGGTGCGTTTTTTCAAGCCAGACCACAAATGGCCGCGGCTCCTGTACGCGCTCCTTTACCCATGACTTCACGCCCTGCCCGACGATAATCGCCCCACCGAGAATCGCAAACAGCATAATGGCGGCGCGCAGGCGAAATCGCAGGCACCATAAGAACCATCCACAAAGAATCACATGCGTGATAACGCCCCAGGGTTTGGTCACGGTTTCCGTTATCCAGAATAGCGTTTTTAGCCACCAGACCTGATGTCCTGGCTGCCACTGCCAGCCTGATACCCATACGGCAAGCGGCATGATAAGCAACAGGGCGGCTCCTGCCGCGGTGCGCCTCGCAATTGAAAGCATGGATGCTCCTTTTATAAGTAAGTATCACAATCATAACTGAAAATTCTCGCCGGACTGGAAAATTGACAAATTTGTGCCATTCCTGAGCAATTACGTGGTAGTGATTAGGTGATGTCCGCCGCCTTATGGCAAAATAGCGGGATACAAGCCAACAGGCGACGACACCGCAGGCGTCAGCATAATCTGGAGAAATACATGCAGCTTAAACGTGTGGCAGAAGCCAAACTGCCAACCCCATTGGGTGACTTTCTGATGGTGGGATTTGAAGAACTGGCAACCGGACACGACCATGCCGCGCTGGTTTTTGGCGATATTTCAGGTAAAACGCCGGTACTGGCTCGCGTTCATTCCGAATGTCTTACCGGGGACGCGCTTTTTAGTCTGCGCTGTGATTGTGGTTTTCAACTGGAAGCCGCGCTGACGCATATTGCGGAAGAAGGACGCGGAATTCTGATATACCACCGTCAGGAAGGCCGCAATATTGGCCTGCTTAATAAAATTCGCGCTTATGCATTACAGGATCAAGGCTATGACACGGTGGAGGCCAATCATCAGCTCGGCTTTGCCGCCGATGAGCGTGATTTCACCCTGTGCGCGGATATGTTCAAATTACTGGGCGTGGATGAAGTTCGCCTGCTGACCAATAATCCGAAGAAAGTCGAAATACTGACCGAGGCGGGAATTAATATCGTGGAACGCGTTCCGCTCATTGTGGGTCGTAATCCAAATAATGAGCATTATCTCGATACTAAAGCGGCCAAAATGGGTCACCTGCTAAACAAGTAAGCCACCGGTATTAAAGCGCGGGCCTGCCTGTTTACGGCAGGCCCGATAAACGGCTTTAGTTCAGCATATTTCTAATGACATAGTGCAATATGCCGTCATTCTGGTAGTAAGTCAGCTCGGTGGCGGTATCAATGCGACAGCGACAAGGTACCGTTTCTTTGCTGCCGTCCGATCTCGTTAACGTCACCGGAATGGTCGCGCCAGGGCGCAGGTTTTGCAGATCCGCGATATCAATCACCTCTTCCCCGGTCAGTCCCAGCGTTTTACGCGTTACGCCCTGTGGAAACTCCAGCGGCAGGATCCCCATCCCAATCAGGTTTGAGCGGTGGATACGTTCGAACGACTCGGCGATCACCACGCGAATACCTAACAGCCGCGGACCTTTTGCCGCCCAGTCACGGCTCGATCCCGACCCATACTCTTTCCCGGCAATCACCGCCAGCGGCGTTTTTTCCTGCTGGTAGAGCATCGCGGCATCATAAATCGACATCGCTTCCGTACCCGGCAAATGCCGCGTCATCCCACCTTCGACGCCGGGCAGCATTTCGTTGCGAATACGAATATTGGCGAACGTACCGCGCATCATCACTTCATGGTTGCCGCGCCGTGATCCATAGGAGTTAAAATCCTTCCGCTCAACGCCGTGGTTTTGCAGATAGCGTCCGGCGGGACTGTCCGGCTTGATACTGCCGGCCGGGGAAATATGGTCGGTCGTCACCGAATCACCCAGCATCGCCAGGATACGCGCGCCGTGGATATCTTTGACGGGCGCAGGCTGGGCCTGCATTTCATCAAAGAAAGGCGACAGGCGAATATAGGTTGAATCCGACTGCCAGCCGTAGGTATCGGACGATTCAACCTGAATCGATTTCCATTCTTCCGTGCCCTCAAACACTTCCGCATACTCTTTACGGAACATATCCGATGATACCAGTTCAACGGCGCGGGCAATTTCCTGCGCCGAAGGCCAGATATCCTTCAGGTATACCGGATCGCCTTTACGATCGTACCCCAGCGGGTCTGTCGCGAGGTTAATATTCATGTTTCCGGCCAGCGCATACGCGACCACCAGCGGCGGCGACGCCAGCCAGTTCGTTTTCACCAGCGGATGGATACGCCCTTCAAAATTTCGGTTACCGGAAAGCACGGCCCCTACCGTCAGATCGCCTTTTTTAATCGCGGTCTCAATAGGCTCCGGCAACGGACCGGAGTTCCCGATACAGGTCGTACAGCCATAACCGACCAGGTTAAAACCGAGCTCATCCAGATAAGGCGTAAGTTTGGCCTGCGCCAGATAGTCAGATACCACTTTTGACCCCGGCGCCAGAGAAGCCTTGACCCACGGTTGACGCTTCAACCCCAGCGTTACTGCCTTTTTCGCCAGTAATCCCGCCGCCATCAGCACGCTGGGATTCGAGGTATTCGTACAGGAGGTGATGGCGGCAATGACGACAGCGCCATCCGGAAGCTGATATGGCTGTCCGTTCATCGTATAGTCAACCGGCTGGCGATCTCTTTGCGCGGTATTCAGCTCCAGCTCGGCGCTGGCGGCAAAGGCTTTCGGCACATCGCCTAACGCCACGCGATCCTGCGGGCGTTTCGGCCCGGCCAGGCTGGCCTCGACATCGCCCATATCCAGTTCCAGCGTACTGGTAAATACCGGTTCGTCACCGGGATTACGCCACATTCCCTGCGCCTTCGCGTAGGTTTCAACCAGCTCGACCAGATCGTCGCTACGTCCGCTTAATCGCATATATTCCAGGGTGATGGCGTCAATGGGGAAGAAACCACAGGTGGCGCCATATTCCGGCGACATATTAGCGATAGTCGCGCGATCCGCCAACGGCAGCGAATCCAGACCATCACCATAAAATTCAACAAATTTACCCACGACGCCATGCTTACGCAGCATTTGCGTGACGGTTAGCACCAGGTCAGTAGCGGTGATCCCCTCCCGAAGTTTACCGGTTAACTTAAAGCCGACGACATCCGGGATAAGCATCGACACGGGCTGACCAAGCATCGCCGCTTCCGCTTCGATACCGCCCACGCCCCACCCCAATACGCCCAGACCATTAATCATGGTCGTATGGGAGTCAGTCCCCACCAGCGAGTCCGGGTAAGCAATCCACTCCCCGTCCTGTAATTCGCTCCAGACGGCTTTACCCAGGTATTCCAGGTTAACCTGATGGCAAATGCCGGTTCCGGGCGGCACCACGCTGAAACGGCTGAATGCCTGCTTTCCCCATTTCAGGAACATATAACGCTCATGGTTACGTTCCATTTCCAGCCGCACGTTTTCTTCAAACGCATCGTCATCGCCGAAATGATCGACCGTCACAGAGTGGTCAATAACCAGATCAACCGGCGATAACGGGTTCACTTTCGACGTATCGCCGCCGAGGCGTTTAACGGCTTCACGCATCGCCGCCAGGTCGACAACGGCAGGCACGCCGGTAAAGTCCTGCATCAGGACACGGGCGGGCCGCCAGGCAATTTCACGATCGGCATGGGCATTTTTAAGCCAACCGGCCAGCGCCTGAATATCTTCATCAGTCACAGATTCGCCGTCCTGCCAGCGCAACAGGTTTTCCAGTAACACTTTAAGTGATTTGGGCAAACGGGCGATATCGCCCAGGGATTTGGCAGCCAGCGGCAGACTGTAGTAATGATACGTTTTATCTTTGGCCTGCAATGTATCCTTACTGGCTTCTCGTAGGGTTGACGACATAGCTCCTCCTTAAATGACAGGGTTGCGTTACCCTGATTCTCCACAGGGTTGTATTAAAGATAACACAAACAAAATGTAACGTTTTGATAACAACCCAAATTGCTAAAAGAGGAGAAACCTAACAGGCGAGGAACGAAGATGAAAAAGCCCGATAAATAACGCATTATCGGGCTTTGACGAGATTAGACGGCAATCCAGATTAACTCGGCCCAGAACAGTAGCGATAATATAAACGCGCCAGTCCATGACCAATACTTTATATTTGACGTTAACATAGGCGACACCAACTGTGTTTAATCAATACTGAGAAGCGCTCAGCACACGGTTGCTGCGGTGTAATAAGACAGCGTTAATAAAACAGTAACGCCAATAAAAAGACGAATATTATTTTTGTGACACCTCGTCAGCAAAAGCATCAATAAATGCCCGCTGCTGCGGTGTGAGCGTCCAGTGTTGCGGAACAGACCGGAAAACGGTCGTATCCGGGGTGTTATCATCGTCACAAGATTGAATCGGGGGCGCGACCACGCGCTCGCGTTCCGACGTAATGCTCACTTAGCCCCACCAATGCCAGATAACAAGCGCTACCACTACCCAGAACAACGCAGAACCCACAAAAACCGCCAGCCATGCTTTACGTTTGAGCTCAGGGTCGCGGCGCGGTTCCTGGTTTTCAGAAGGCATTACTAACCTCATGCTATCGGTATCACTTATCATTTCAGCACCAAACAATCGGTACAATTAATCATCAGATGAGACAAATCCTAAATAAACTTTAGTCAAAAATCCAGTCAATTTACGAATCGTTGCCAGTGAATAAATCAATCTTTTGACTCAAGATAACTATTTGGAAAAAGAAACTGGCGGGACGGGTAATTCAACACTATTTTGCTGATCATTACCCGTAATACTTTGAGGGATATTGCAAAAAGCGGCTTTGTCTGCCATGCCACTACGACACAAACCGACGGTGCTATTACTTTTCAGGCAGCTTTATATCCTGAAACATCGCTTCAATTTCTTCATTAGAACGCAACGCCACCGCCGTATCCACCACATCACGCGTCAGATGCGGCGCAAAACGCTGGATAAAATCGTACATATAGCTGCGTAAAAAAGTACTACGGCGAAAACCAATTTTTGTGGTGCTGTGGCTAAAAATATCGTGCGCGTCAATCCGCACTAAATCAGGATCGGCAAGCGGATCGACCGCCATGCTGGCAATGACGCCAACGCCCAGCCCCAACCTGACATACGTTTTAATCACATCCGCATCGGTTGCTGTAAAGACGATCCGCGGCGTTAACCCTGCGCGATTAAAAGCGGTATCCAGTTCGGAACGCCCGGTAAAGCCGAAGGTATACGTCACCAGCGGATACTTCGCCAGCGCTTCAATCGTTACGGAAGACGTTGCCGCCAATGGATGATCCGGCGTCACCACTATCGAACGGTTCCAGTGATAGCATGGCAACATCACCAGATCGTCATATAAATGCAGCGCTTCCGTGGCAATCGCGAAATCGGCGTTCCCTTTCGATACCGCTTCCGCAATCTGCGTTGGCGACCCCTGGTGCATATGCAGCGAAACGCGCGGGTAACGCTCGATGAAGCCTTTAATCACGCCTGGCAATGCGTAACGCGCCTGAGTATGGGTAGTGGCAATATAGAGCGAGCCTTTATCCGGCCAGGTGTGCTCGCCGGCGACCGACTTAATGGCATCGACTTTGGAAAGCACCTCACGCGCAATACGAATAATCTCCTGTCCTGCGGGCGTCACCTGAGTCAGATGCTTACCGCTGCGGGCGAAAATCTGGATGCCAAGCTCATCTTCCAGCATCCTAACCTGCTTGCTGATCCCCGGCTGGGAAGTATACAACCCCTCAGCGGTAGAGGAGACGTTAAGGTTATGATTAACCACTTCAACAATGTAACGAAGCTGCTGCAATTTCATAATACATCATCCAGATTAGCGCCATCAGGCCATCGTTTATCTGCAGACTTAATCGGGCTGCTAATACGATTTAATAATAAAAAAGGTGTTAACTATAACCACTATATCATTTATATCTGAACTGTATAGCCAGCGCGATAAAATAATAAGGCCGCTATACCCAAAATAATTCGAGTGCTTAAAGGCGGCAAGAGAGTGAGTCCCCAGGAGCATAAGGTGACTGGGATGAGCGACAAATCTGCCGGGAGCAGATTTGAACGTCGCGTGCGACGGCCCGTCAGGACGAGGCCCATGGATGGGCCGAGTAATCCGTAGCCAACACATAAGCCACTTTAAATATGAAGGGTATATAAAAAAGGGCCGCTTACGCGGCCCGCTTGACTATAGTGACGACAGGCAGGGGTTATTTCTTGCCTTCAACCCACTTGCCGTCGACGAAGAACGCTGACCATCCCGTCGCCTTCCCGTCTTTTTCCGCCGCAACGTACTGCTGTTTTGTTTTGCGGCTAAAGCGAACAACGGTTTTATTGCCTTCCGGATCCTGCTGCGGCGCATCCGCCAGATAACGCAGTTTTTCCGGCAGGCGATCGCGGAACCGGTATAGCTCCTCGACTAATGGCGCGCGCGTTTCGCGTGATTTCGGGAACGTATTGGCCGCCAGGAATATCCCTGCGGCACCATCGCGCAGCACAAAGTACGCGTCCGATTTTTCACACGGCAGTTCCGGCAATGGAACAGGATCTTCCTTCGGCGGCGCAACTTCGCCGTTACGCAAGATCTTACGGGTATTTTTACATTCGTCGTTAGTACAGGCCATGTACTTACCAAAACGCCCCATTTTCAGGTGCATTTCGGAACCACATTTCTCACACTCAACGATCGGACCGTCATACCCTTTGATGCGGAACTCGCCTTCTTCAATCTCGTAGCCGTCACAGGTTGGGTTATTACCACACACATGCAATTTACGCTTCGGATCGATCAGATAGCTGTCCATCGCCGTACCACACTTCTGACAGCGACGCTTGGCGCGCAGGGCGTTGGTTTCGGCGTCGTCGCCTTCCAGCACGTTCAGAACTTCATTTTCCGGCACCAGGTTAATGGTCGTTTTACAACGCTCTTTCGGCGAAAGCGCATAACCTGAACATCCAAGGAAAACCCCCGTACTGGCAGTACGAATTCCCATTTTACGGCCACAGGTTGGACAGTCGATGCTGGTCAGCACCATCTGGTTAGGACGCATCCCCCCTTCTTCCGGATCTTTCTCGGCTTTATCGAGCTGCTGAGTAAAATCGCTGAAGAAGTTATCCAGCACCGCTTTCCACTCGGCCTGGTGATTTGCAACCTGATCCAGACTATCTTCCATCTGCGCGGTAAAATCGTAGTTCATCAATTCGCGGAAGTTTTCTTCCAGCCGATCGGTGACGATTTCACCCATTTTTTCCGCATAGAAGCGACGGTTTTCAACGCGAACATAGCCGCGATCCTGAATGGTCGAGATAATCGACGCATAGGTAGACGGACGACCAATACCGCGCTTCTCAAGCTCTTTAACCAGAGAAGCCTCGCTAAACCGGGCTGGCGGTTTAGTAAAGTGCTGAGCAGGCGTCAATTCAACTAGCGTCAGCGCATCGCCCTTATTCACGGCAGGCAATGTGCGATCTTCATCGCCTTTACGCAGCGCCGGCATCACTTTTGTCCAGCCGTCAAAGCGCAAAATACGCCCACGCGCTTTCAGACGGAATTCGCCAGCGCCAACGGTAAGCGTAGTGGAGTCATATTGTGCTGGCGTCATCTGACAGGCGACAAACTGACGCCAAATTAGCTGATACAACTTCTGCGCGTCAGCCTCCATGTCTTTCAGCGACTCCGCCATGACAGCAACGTCGGAAGGACGGATCGCTTCGTGCGCTTCCTGAGAGTTTTCTTTGCTGGCGTACTGGTTCGGGTTATCCGGCAGGTATTTCTTGCCGAAATTATCGCCAATATAGCCGCGCACCATGTTGACCGCATCCTGACTCAGGTTGGTGGAGTCGGTACGCATATAGGTGATGTAGCCCGCCTCATACAGACGCTGCGCCATCATCATGGTTTTCTTCACGCCAAAGCCCAGCCGGGTGCTGGCCGCCTGTTGTAGCGTGGAGGTGATAAACGGCGCGCCAGGTTTGCTGCTGGTCGGTTTGTCTTCACGCTCCAGTACGCTATAGCGCGCTTTTTCCAACAAGCTGACGGCGGCAAGCGTCTGCTCGCGATTTACCGGCCGGAATGGCTTGTCGTTCTGATGCGTGACCTGTAGCGGTAGCGCCTCGCCAGACGGCGTCGTCGTATTAGCGTCAATTTCCCAGAACTCTTCCGGAACAAACGCTTTAATCTCGCGCTCGCGCTCAACGACCAGACGGACCGCGACAGACTGAACGCGACCTGCCGACAAACCACGGGCGATCTTTTTCCACAGCAGCGGCGAGACCATATAGCCTACCACGCGATCCATAAAGCGGCGCGCTTGCTGGGCGTTGACCCTGTTAATATTCAGCTCGCCCGGCTGTTCAAACGCCTGGCGAATGGCATTTTTGGTTATTTCGTTAAAGACTACGCGACTGTAGCGCGCGTCATCGCCGCCGATCACTTCCCGCAGGTGCCATGCAATGGCTTCCCCTTCGCGGTCAAGGTCGGTTGCGAGATAGATGTGGTCGGCTTTTTCCGCCAACTGTTTCAGTTCAGAGACGACCTTCTCTTTACCGGGCAGCACTTCATAGTGCGCATCCCAGTTGTGCCACGGATCAACCCCCATACGGTTGACGAGAGCGCCACGTTCATCCTTTTTGGGCTTTTTAGCCGTTTTGGTGGAGGTAGAGTCGGCGCTCTTTTTAGCTGCTGAGCCACTGGTCGGCAAATCACGGATATGACCCACGCTGGATTTCACCACGTAGTCATTACCCAGATACTTGTTGATCGTTTTGGCTTTTGCCGGGGACTCAACGATGACAAGAGCTTTACCCATATTCACCTTTACCTAAGTTGATTCTTCCAGGAATGCGTCGCATGTTGATTCACCTTCCACTGGCGACGAGACAACGATATATGGTCTCTGCGTCTGCGGATATCAACCCCTTGTACTGGCTTTGTGTACGAAATGTAACCCTCAGGTGACTGAGTTAACAGGCTTTTTTGCACACACGCGCTATAGCACGACGGAATTTTGGTCGAATGTCAAGCAATTCTGTTGCCAGATTGACGAAAGCGTCACACTGTACCTGATAAAATTCGATACGCAACTTTATTAGCATGCAAAAACAAATCTTGCCAGTGAACGCAACATGACAAATCCATCAATTTCCTGTGAGAATATTTGCCCATCAGAAGTGCTCAGCGTAGACTAATCTCCTTGTTTAAGGAGTAAAAAATGCATAAAGAGACGCAACCTATCGATCGCGAAACACTGTTGCTTGAAGCCAACAAAATTATTCGGGAACATGAAGACACGATGGCAGGTATTGTCGCCACCGGCGTAACGCAGAGAAATGGCGTGCTGGTTTTCAGCGGCGATTACTTTTTAGACGAGCAAGGGTTACCGACCCCTAAAAGCACCGCGGTGTTTAACATGTTTAAACACCTGGCGCATGTGCTGTCTGAGAAGTATCACCTGGTTGATTAATCCATGCCGGATGGCACTGAATGCCATCCGGCAATAGCGGTTTACATCAACGGCTTTTGTCCACGCTGCCACCAGCGCAGCAGCAGCCGATCCGCGCTTTCCGCCGCGCTGCCGGTAACACGATCGATCAGTTTTTTACGCTGCATATAGCGCACATTCAGCACCTCGCGCCCTTCCATCAGGCCGAGAATAACCTCATCGCTGGTGTTAATCTCATCAACCAGCCCCTTCTCCAGCGCCTGCTGACCGTACCAGTGTTCGCCCGTGGCGACCTGTTCAATGTCCAGAGCCGGACGCATCCGTTGCACAAACTCTTTGAACAGATGGTGGGTTTCGTTGAGATCTTCACGAAACTTCTGCCGCCCTTCTTCCGTATTCTCGCCTAACAATGTCAGGGTACGTTTGTACTGCCCTGCGGTATGCAGTTCAATATCAATGTCTTTACTTTTGAGAAAGCGGTTAAAGTTCGGAATTTGCGCGACAACACCAATTGACCCCACAATAGCGAACGGCGCCGCAATAATTTTTTCCGCCACGCAGGCCATCATGTAGCCTCCGCTTGCCGCGACTTTATCCACCGTCACGGTCAGCGGAATATTTTTATCGCGCAGGCGCTGCAATTGCGATGCCGCCAGGCCATAGCCATGCACAACGCCGCCGGGGCTTTCCAGACGCACAACCGCCCGATCGCCGGGTTTCGCCACTGCCAGCACCGCCGTGACCTCTTCGCGTAACGCATTAACTTCGTGAGCGTCCATACTGCCTTTGAAATCTATCACCCATACGCGCGGTTTGTCCGATGTCGCAATGTCCCCCAGCTTCGCTTTCGCTTTGGCGGCTTTCGCCTCCTGCTTATGCTTTTTTTTCTGCGCTTTATGCCACAGTTTTTGCTGATGGCCATCCATCAACGCCGCAGCAAGGTCATCCTTCATCTCCTGATACTGCTCGCTCAAATTGGTCACGCGCAGCTCGCCGCGCTGACGTTTGCGTTGCGTAGCATTCACGATCAGCAACACAATGACGGCAATGGCCACCACAACGGTGACGATTTTTGCCAAAAATAAGCCATATTCAGACAACAATTCCACGACTCCCACCTTGATTAAATAACGCGACTTGCGCTCAGTGTACAACAGGCATCGAAGCCAGTCTCTCTTCATCCGTATGCCTGTTGAGGAAGAAAAAGTATGACAAGACGTTCATTTTACGGCGTTATCGCCCCTGTCTGATTGAAAAAAAAGGCGCTTTCAGGCATAAACCCGAAAAGTTAACGCGAAGATAAGACAACCTGGCAGGACGGTGTACCACGCCGTTGAGGAGTAGCCATGCATTACCAACCGAAACAAGATCTATTGCAAAACCGCATTATTCTGGTCACTGGCGCCAGCGATGGCATTGGGCGGGAAGCCGCGCTCACGTATGCGCGTTACGGCGCAACGGTGATTCTGCTGGGACGTAACGAAGAGAAACTGCGTCGGGTCGCGCAGCACATTGCTGACGAGCAACATGTTCAACCACAGTGGTTTACGCTCGATCTGCTGACCTGCACCGCTGAAGAGTGCCGGCAAGTGGCCGACCGCATCGCCGCGCACTATCCCCGCCTGGATGGCGTCCTGCACAATGCCGGGCTACTGGGGGAAATCGGTCCAATGAGCGAACAAGATCCGCAGATCTGGCAGGATGTCATGCAGGTAAACGTTAACGCCACCTTTATGCTCACCCAGGCGCTGTTACCGTTATTGCTGAAGTCCGATGCCGGCTCGCTGGTCTTTACGTCATCAAGCGTTGGCCGTCAGGGACGCGCCAACTGGGGCGCCTATGCCACCTCGAAGTTTGCTACTGAAGGAATGATGCAGGTGCTGGCGGACGAATACCAGAACCGTTCTCTGCGTGTTAACTGCATTAACCCGGGCGGCACGCGCACCAGTATGCGCGCCAGCGCCTTTCCGACGGAAGATCCACAGAAATTAAAAACGCCTGCCGATATTATGCCGCTTTACCTGTGGCTTATGGGCGACGACAGTCGCCGTAAAACCGGTATGACCTTTGACGCCCAACCGGGCCGTAAACCAGGAATCGCCCAATGAGTGATGAACGTTATCAGCAGCGCCAGCAGAAGGTAAAAGATCGGGTTGACGCCCGTGTCGCCCAGGCACAGGAAGAGCGCGGTATTATTATCGTGTTTACTGGCAATGGTAAGGGCAAAACCACGGCGGCTTTCGGGACTGCCGCCCGCGCCGTAGGACACGGTAAAAACGTAGGTGTGGTGCAATTTATTAAGGGCACCTGGCCCAACGGCGAGCGTAATCTGCTGGAACCGCATGGCGTCGAATTTCAGGTGATGGCAACGGGATTTACCTGGGAGACGCAAAATCGCGAGGCAGACACTGCAGCATGTATGGCCGTTTGGCAGCATGGTAAACGGATGCTGGCCGATCCGCGGCTTGATATGGTGGTACTGGATGAGCTGACCTATATGGTGGCGTATGACTATTTGCCGCTGGAAGAGGTCATAAGCGCGCTAAACGCGCGCCCTGGTCACCAGACGGTGATTATTACAGGTCGCGGCTGTCACCGGGATATTCTTGATCTTGCGGATACCGTCAGCGAACTGCGTCCGGTTAAACATGCTTTCGACGCGGGCGTAAAAGCCCAGATGGGAATTGATTATTAACCGTAGGCCGGATTAAGGCGTTTGCGCCGCCATCCGGCACAAACCCTCTTGTCTGATGATTCTCAGCCTATAGACCGCGGTAGAGATTACCCGTTGTTATTACGCCCACCGGAGCGGCGTCCGCCAGCTATCTGGCTGTGGCGTTTTACCGCCCGACGGATCTGGTTCGCTTTCATACGACGACGGTCTTTTTCGACGGCAACCTTCGACGAGGTTTCCGGCGGGAGCTCTACCAGACCACGCAGATAGTTCGTTTGCGCGAGGTCGAGCTCAGTCCAGCCGCCGCGCGGCAGGCCTTTCGGCAGCGGGATATCGCCGTAACGAACGCGGATCAAACGGCTGACCTGAACGCCTACCGCTTCCCACAGTCGGCGAACTTCGCGGTTGCGTCCTTCCGTCAGCGTCACGTTATACCACTGGTTAATGCCTTCGCCGCCGCTGAATTTAATGGTCTTAAATGCCGCCGGACCATCTTCCAACTGTACGCCACGGCTTAAATCACGCAGTTTCGATTCATCCACCTGACCGAACACGCGCACGGCATATTCACGTTCAACTTCACGACTAGGGTGCATCAGGCGGTTCGCCAGTTCACCGTCGGTGGTAAATAACAATAGCCCGCAGGTGTTGACATCCAGACGTCCTACCGCAATCCACCGCGCGCCGCGCAGTTTCGGTAAGCGATCAAAAACGGTTGGCCGCCCTTCAGGGTCATTGCGGGTACACAGTTCACCTTCTGGTTTGTAATAGGCCAGAACGCGGCAAATTTGTTCCGCCGACTCTTTCACCGAAATCAGGTGACCGTCGATACGGATTTTCAAACCGGGAGTGACTTCAACACGATCGCCAAGCGTGGCGATTTTACCGTCAACGCTGACACGTCCCGCTTCAATAATGGATTCGATTTCACGGCGAGAGCCGTGGCCAGCGCGCGCCAGCACTTTTTGTAACTTTTCGCTCATAGAGCTTCCTTCAGGTGTCGCCTTCACAGGCGTCGAACAGGAGAATGAACGGCGCGTTGCCGCGCCATTTTAAGGCCGCGTAGTATACAGACTTACGCCCTTATAAGAAAGGTGTAACGTCGCCGACGCCTTCGCGCAGCACCACCGGGGAGTCATTGGTCAAATCGATTACCGTGGTAGGCTGTTGACCGAGGTAACCGCCGTGGATGATCAGATCCACCTGCTTCTCCAGCCGATCTTTAATCTCCTCCGGGTCCGACTCGGTAAAATCGCTGCCAGGCAGCATCAACGACGTCGAGAGCATTGGTTCGCCCAGCGTATCCAACAACGCCAGCGCAATCGGGTTTGACGGTACGCGCAGGCCGATAGTTTTACGCTTTTCCTGCAACAGACGGCGCGGCACCTCTTTTGTCCCCTTCAGGATAAAGGTGTAGTTACCCGGCGTATTGTTTTTCATCAGACGAAACGCCACGTTGTCGACGTAGGAGTAGGTCGACAACTCGGACAAATCGCGGCACATCAGCGTGAAGTTGTGGCCGTCCGGCAGATGACGAATGCGGCAAATGCGCTCCATTGCGCCTTTGTCTTCAATTTTACAACCCAGGGCATAGCCGGAATCGGTTGGATAAACAATAACACCGCCTTTACGCACAATGTCGACGGCCTGATTAATCAGCCGTTGCTGTGGGTTATCCGGATGGATATAAAAAAACTGGCTCATACTTCCCTCACTGTGATATTTGCGGCTGTTCCCATGTCTGCCATACGCCTTCAACGCCAGCGGGCAGCCAGAGTTTACGCCCCAACTCAATCCACGGGCAGGGCTGATGGAAATCAGATCCAAGCGATGCCCATAAATGATGCTGACGCGCAAGCGTCGCCAGTTGGGTGCGTTCATTGGGCGATTGTTGGCACTGCGCCACTTCCATCGCGTCGCCGTGATGGTCGGCAAAATGCGCCACTAATCTTTTCAGCCACTTAGCGCTAAGGTCGTAGCGTCCCGGATGGGCCAACACCGCCTTACCGCCAGAATGATGAATGACATCAATAGCTTGTTCTATTGTACACCACTGCGGCGGAACGTAACCGGTTTTCCCACGCGCGAGATATTTTTTAAAAACCTCCGCCATGGTCGCGGCTTTGCCGCACTCCACCAGAAAGCGGGCGAAGTGGCCGCGCGTCACCGCGCCGCCATTGGCCAGTCTCAATGCCCCTTCCCACGCGCCGGGAATATGGGCTTTTTCCAGACGCTCCGCAATGAGCCGACCGCGTGCCTGACGCCGCTGTGTCTGCTGCGCCAGAAAATCGCGCATTGCCGGGTGCGCAATATCAATATTCAGACCCACAATGTGAATCTCATGATTCTCCCAGACCGTTGAAATCTCCACGCCGGGAATAAGATTCAGGGCCAGCCCGGAACGTGAAATTTCTTCTCTTGCCGCAGGAATCGCGGCTGTGGTGTCATGATCGGTAATCGCCAGCGTGCCGACTCGCATCTCTACCGCACGGTGTACTAATGTTTCTGGCGTCAACAGTCCATCGGACGCCGTGGTATGACTGTGCAGATCGTAAATCACTGCGTAATTCGTGTCGCTCAAGGCGGCTCCCATAGAGATAAAGGTATGTCATGTACATCATAACGGTTCCGGCAAATATACTGAAATAGGTGTTGACATTATCCCATCGAACTAGTTAACTAGTACAAAAGTTCACATGAAGAGGGTATCTAAAATGGCAGCGACATTTGCATTACACGGTTGGTGGCGCACTTCCTGATAGCGGGCGGTGTATGAACAGCTGTAATCAGCCAAACGATACCCGGCCCGCCTGTTAAGCGGGCTTTTTTTTGAACAAAATAATGAGAATAACCATGCAAACACTAAAACCCACGCTCGAACTGTTGACCTGCGATGCCGCCTACCGGGAAAACCCAACGGCGCTTTTTCACCAGGTCTGCGGCGATCGCCCGGCCACGCTGCTGCTGGAGTCCGCAGATATCGACAGTAAAGACGATTTAAAAAGCCTGCTGCTGGTAGATAGTGCGCTGCGCATTACCGCTCTAGGTGACACTGTCACTATTCAGGCGTTATCTGATAATGGCGCCTCGTTATTACCGCTACTGGATACCGCCCTCCCCGCTGGCGTGGAGAACGAAGTCCTGCCTGCCGGTCGCATTCTACGCTTTCCGCCCGTCAGCCCATTATTAGATGAAGACGCCCGTTTATGCTCTCTGTCGGTATTTGATGCGTTCCGCCTGTTACAGGGAGTGGTGAACATACCGACGCAAGAGCGGGAGGCTATGTTTTTCGGCGGTCTGTTTGCCTACGACCTGGTCGCTGGCTTTGAAGCGCTGCCACACCTTGAGGCTGGCAATAACTGCCCGGACTACTGCTTTTATTTAGCGGAAACGCTGATGGTGATAGACCATCAGAAAAAAAGCACCCGTATTCAGGCCAGTCTGTTCACCGCCAGCGACCGGGAAAAACAGCGCCTGAACGCCCGCCTGGCGTACCTTAGCCAACAGTTAACCCAGCCTGCGCCGCCGTTGCCAGTGACGCCGGTGCCGGACATGCGCTGCGAATGTAATCAGAGCGATGACGCGTTCGGCGCGGTGGTACGCCAGTTGCAAAAAGCCATCCGCGCGGGGGAGATATTTCAGGTGGTGCCGTCGCGCCGCTTTTCATTGCCCTGCCCGTCGCCGTTGGCTGCCTACTACGTGCTGAAAAAGAGCAACCCCAGCCCGTATATGTTCTTTATGCAGGATGATGATTTCACGCTTTTCGGCGCGTCGCCGGAAAGCTCGCTGAAATATGACGCCACCAGCCGTCAGATTGAAATTTACCCCATCGCGGGTACCCGTCCACGCGGTCGCCGCGCCGATGGTACGCTGGACAGAGATCTCGACAGCCGTATTGAGCTGGACATGCGTACCGACCATAAAGAGCTTTCCGAACATCTGATGCTGGTCGATCTGGCGCGCAATGACCTGGCGCGCATCTGTACGCCGGGCAGTCGCTACGTTGCCGATCTGACAAAAGTTGACCGCTATTCGTACGTGATGCATCTGGTTTCCCGGGTGGTGGGCGAACTGCGTCACGATCTCGACGCGCTGCACGCCTATCGCGCCTGCATGAACATGGGCACCCTGAGCGGCGCGCCGAAAGTACGCGCCATGCAGTTGATTGCCGATGCGGAAGGACAGCGCCGCGGCAGCTATGGCGGCGCTGTCGGTTACTTCACCGCCCACGGCGATCTGGACACCTGTATTGTTATCCGCTCCGCGCTGGTGGAGAACGGTATCGCCACCGTACAGGCGGGCGCCGGAATCGTGCTGGACTCTGTTCCGCAGTCTGAAGCCGATGAAACCCGTAATAAAGCGCGCGCCGTATTGCGTGCTATCGCCACCGCGCATCATGCACAGGAGACCTTCTGATGGCTGATATTCTGCTGCTCGATAACATCGACTCGTTTACATGGAACCTGGCAGATCAGCTACGGACCAACGGTCATAACGTGGTGATTTACCGTAACCATATTCCGGCACAGACGCTTATCGATCGCCTGGCGACAATGAAAAATCCGGTGCTAATGCTCTCCCCCGGTCCGGGCGTTCCCAGCGAGGCAGGCTGTATGCCGGAGCTGCTGACCCGACTACGCGGCAAGTTACCGATCGTCGGCATTTGTCTGGGGCATCAGGCGATTGTCGAAGCTTACGGCGGTTATGTCGGTCAGGCGGGAGAAATCCTGCATGGCAAAGCCTCCAGCATTGAGCATGACGGTCAGGCGATGTTCGCCGGGCTGGCGAATCCGCTACCGGTCGCGCGTTATCATTCGCTGGTCGGCAGTAATGTTCCTGCCGGGCTGACCATTAACGCCCATTTCAACGGCATGGTGATGGCGGTACGTCATGATGCGGATCGCGTTTGCGGTTTTCAATTTCATCCTGAGTCCATCCTGACGACACAGGGCGCGCGTCTGCTGGAGCAAACATTAGCCTGGGCGCAGCAAAAGCTGGAACCGACCAACACCCTACAGCCGATTCTGGAGAAACTCTATCAGGCGCAAACTCTGACGCAACAAGAGAGCCATCAGTTGTTTTCGGCGGTCGTCCGCGGCGAACTTAAGCCTGAACAGCTCGCTGCTGCGCTGGTGAGCATGAAAATTCGCGGCGAGCATCCCAATGAAATTGCCGGCGCCGCCACTGCGTTGCTGGAAAATGCCGCCCCGTTCCCGCGCCCGGAGTATCTGTTTGCGGATATCGTTGGTACCGGCGGCGATGGCAGTAACAGTATCAATATCTCTACCGCCAGCGCCTTTGTCGCGGCGGCCTGTGGACTGAAAGTGGCGAAACACGGCAACCGCAGCGTGTCCAGCAAATCGGGGTCATCCGATCTGCTGGCGGCATTCGGTATTAATCTGGATATGAACGCCGATAAATCACGTCAGGCGTTAGATGAACTGGGCGTCTGTTTCCTGTTCGCGCCGAAATATCACACCGGATTCCGTCACGCGATGCCGGTTCGCCAACAGTTAAAAACGCGAACCCTGTTCAACGTACTCGGCCCGCTGATCAACCCGGCGCATCCGCCGCTGGCATTGATTGGCGTCTATAGTCCGGAACTGGTGCTGCCGATTGCGGAAACCTTAAGGGTACTGGGCTATCAGCGCGCGGCGGTAGTACATAGCGGCGGCATGGATGAGGTTTCGCTCCATGCGCCGACGATTGTCGCGGAGCTGCATGACGGCGAAATTAAAAGCTATCAACTTACGGCGGAGGATTTTGGCCTGACGCCTTACCATCAGGATCAGTTGGCTGGCGGCACGCCGGAAGAAAACCGTGACATTCTGACGCGGTTATTACAAGGTAAAGGCGATGCCGCGCATGAGGCCGCCGTCGCCGCCAATGTGGCGATGCTGATGCGTCTGCATGGTCAGGAAGATCTCAAAGCCAACGCGCAAGCCGTGCTTGATGTTCTGCGCAACGGCACCGCATATGACAGAGTCACCGCACTGGCGGCAAGAGGGTAAATAATGCAAACCGTTTTAGCGAAAATCGTCGCAGACAAGGCGATTTGGGTAGAAGCCCGCAAACAGCAACAGCCGCTGGCCAGTTTTCAAAATGAGATCCAGCCAAGTACACGCCATTTTTATGATGCGCTCCAGGGCGCGCGTACCGCCTTTATTCTGGAGTGTAAGAAAGCATCGCCATCAAAAGGCGTGATTCGCGATGATTTCGATCCGGCGCGTATTGCCAGTATTTATCAACATTACGCCTCGGCAATCTCGGTGCTCACCGACGAAAAATATTTTCAGGGGAGCTTCGATTTTCTGCCGGTCGTTAGCCAAAGCGCGCCGCAGCCGATTCTGTGTAAGGATTTTATTATCGATCCCTATCAGATCTACCTTGCCCGTTACTATCAGGCCGATGCCTGTTTACTGATGCTCTCGGTTCTGGATGACGAACAGTATCGCCAACTCTCCGCCGTCGCGCACAGTCTGAAAATGGGCGTGCTCACGGAGGTCAGTAATGACGAAGAACGGGAGCGCGCGATAGCGTTAGGCGCAAAAGTGGTAGGTATCAACAATCGCGATCTGCGCGATCTGTCGATTGATTTGAATCGCACCCGCCAGCTGGCGCCAAAACTGGGCCACGGCGTGACTGTCATCAGCGAGTCCGGGATTAACACCTATGGTCAGGTACGCGAACTGAGCCACTTCGCCAACGGTTTTTTAATTGGCTCCGCGTTAATGGCGCATGACGATCTTAACGCCGCCGTCCGTCGCGTGCTGCTTGGCGAGAATAAAGTCTGCGGCCTGACCCGCGCCCAGGACGCTAAAGCTGCCTGTGACGCTGGCGCAATATATGGCGGGTTGATTTTTGTACCCTCATCTCCGCGCGCGGTGAGCGTTGAGCAGGCGCGAGAAGTGATAAGCGCCGCGCCATTGCAGTATGTCGGCGTTTTCCAGGACGCTGATATCGCCGATGTTTGCCAGAAAGCTGCCGTCCTGCCGCTTTCTGCCGTACAGCTACATGGCAGCGAAGACCAGGCGTATGTCAACGCGCTGCGCGAGGCGTTGCCCAAACAGGTGCAAATCTGGAAGGCGCTGAGCGTTAGCGATGCCCTTCCCGCACGCGATTACCACCATGTCGATAAATACATTTTCGACAATGGGCAAGGCGGCAGCGGGCAGCGCTTCGACTGGTCACTGCTACAGGGGCAACCGCTGGATAATGTGTTACTGGCGGGCGGGCTGGCGGCCGATAACTGCGTCCAGGCGGCGCAAGTCGGCTGTGCCGGTCTCGATTTTAATTCAGGTGTGGAGTCACAGCCGGGCATCAAAGATGCTCGTCTTCTGGCCTCGGTTTTTCAGACACTGCGCGCATATTAAGGAAAAAACATGACAACACTTCTCAACCCCTACTTTGGTGAATTCGGCGGCATGTATGTGCCGCAGATCCTGATGCCTGCGCTGAACCAGCTTGAAGAGGCCTTCGTCAGCGCGCAAAAAGATCCTGAATTTCAGGCGCAATTCGCCGATCTGCTAAAAAACTACGCGGGACGCCCCACTGCGCTGACGAAATGCCAGAACATTACCGCCGGTACGCGTACCACGTTGTATTTAAAGCGCGAAGATTTACTGCACGGCGGCGCGCACAAAACCAATCAGGTACTGGGTCAGGCGCTGCTGGCCAAACGGATGGGGAAAAGCGAGATTATCGCTGAAACCGGCGCCGGTCAGCACGGCGTCGCCTCTGCGCTCGCCAGCGCCCTGCTGGGTCTGAAATGCCGTATCTATATGGGCGCCAAAGACGTTGAGCGCCAGTCGCCGAACGTCTTCCGTATGCGTCTGATGGGCGCTGAGGTCATCCCGGTTCATAGCGGCTCCGCTACGCTAAAAGATGCCTGTAACGAGGCGCTGCGCGACTGGTCCGGTAGTTACGAAACCGCGCACTATATGCTCGGCACGGCGGCAGGACCGCATCCCTATCCCACCATCGTTCGCGAGTTCCAACGCATGATTGGCGAAGAGACGAAAGCGCAAATCCTCGGCAAAGAGGGCCGTCTGCCAGATGCCGTTATCGCTTGCGTCGGTGGCGGCTCAAACGCTATCGGGATGTTTGCGGATTTTATTAATGATACCAGCGTCGGGCTAATAGGCGTTGAACCTGGCGGTCACGGTATTGAAACCGGCGAGCATGGCGCGCCGCTTAAACATGGTCGCGTTGGCATCTATTTCGGGATGAAAGCGCCGATGATGCAAACAGCGGACGGGCAAATTGAAGAGTCCTATTCCATTTCCGCCGGGCTCGATTTCCCGTCCGTTGGGCCGCAACATGCGTACCTGAACAGCATCGGACGCGCGGATTATGTCTCCATTACCGATGATGAGGCGCTGGAAGCCTTCAAAACGTTGTGCCGCCATGAGGGAATTATCCCGGCGCTGGAATCCTCCCACGCGTTGGCGCACGCTCTGAAAATGATGCGCGAGCAGCCGGAAAAAGAGCAACTGCTGGTGGTTAATCTCTCTGGCCGCGGAGATAAAGACATCTTTACCGTACACGATATCCTGAAAGCGCGAGGGGAAATCTGATGGAACGCTACGAAAATTTATTTGCACAGCTCAACGATCGCCGGGAAGGCGCTTTTGTCCCCTTCGTGACCCTGGGCGACCCTGGCATTGAACAGTCACTGAAAATTATCGACACACTGATTGACGCTGGCGCCGACGCTCTGGAACTGGGGGTTCCCTTCTCCGATCCGCTGGCCGATGGCCCTACTATCCAGAATGCGAACTTACGCGCCTTCGCCGCTGGCGTCACGCCGGCTCAGTGTTTTGAAATGCTGGCGCTGATTCGTGAAAAACACCCGACCATTCCGATTGGCCTGCTAATGTACGCGAATCTGGTGTTCAATAACGGCATAGATGCGTTCTATGCCCGTTGTGAACAGGTTGGCGTAGATTCCGTGCTGGTCGCAGATGTCCCGGTTGAAGAATCGGCCCCCTTCCGCCAGGCGGCGTTACGGCATAATATCGCGCCGATCTTCATCTGCCCGCCAAATGCGGATAACGATCTTCTGCGCCAGGTCGCATCTTACGGCCGCGGTTACACCTACCTGCTTTCGCGTTCGGGCGTCACCGGCGCGGAAAACCGTGGCGCATTGCCGTTGCATCATCTCATTGAGAAGCTTAAAGAGTACCACGCCGCGCCTGCGTTACAGGGCTTCGGTATCTCCTCGCCGGAACAGGTGTCTGCGGCCGTGCGTGCCGGGGCGGCTGGCGCTATCTCCGGCTCAGCCATTGTCAACATTATCGAGAAAAACCACACGTCTCCCGAACAGATGTTGGCGGAGCTCAGGTCCTTTGTCTCAGCGATGAAAGCCGCCAGCCGCGCATAACGGGTTAAGCCGTCAGCATAACGCTGGCGGCTTAATGAGAGGTTGCGCCGAACCAGAATCACGATTCAGGCGTACATCATCAATCTTTTTGGTGTTATTCCCTGTCCAGCTTTCAAAAAGTCTGAAGTCAATTTTTGTTAAGAAAACTCCTAATCACGCCGAAAAATTTAGCGTTTTCACGTCAATTTCCCCCACCTTTATGTAAAGAAATGTCAACAAGCAATGCATTAACGTTTCTATTGCCGCAGATAGTGACACTTGTTATTAATAACAATGCAAAGCATTTTCTGTTAAATCGCTTATTCTAAAAGAAAATATAGAATATATTATCTCTAAACCATTTTTTGTGTGTTATTTACGCGGTAAATCACAACTATTTCCGTCAATTTGACTAATCGGTTTAACCAACTAATTTTAATAGGGTGTCGACACGGTTAAAACCGATTTTTTCAGCAAGCAACGAGACAGGAGAAATAATATGGCCGAACATCGTGGTGGTTCAGGAAATTTCGCCGAGAATCGTGAAAAAGCATCTGAAGCGGGCCGCAAAGGCGGTCAGCATAGCGGCGGGAATTTCAAAAACGATCCGCAACGAGCTTCTGAAGCCGGTAAAAAAGGTGGTCAGAATAGTCACGGCGGACGTAAATCCGATAATTCCTGATTTACTGTAATGTAAATATAACACATGCTTTTATCAAGCAATCTGCGAGTCTTCTGGCTCGCAGTATTTTGCCCAGGAGAATTAGATTTATGAATATTAAAACCGTTGAAGACCTTTTTATCCATCTACTTTCAGATACCTATAGTGCAGAAAAACAATTAACCAAGGCTCTTTCTAAACTAGCCAGAGCCACGTCCAATGAAAAATTAAGCCAGGCCTTTCAATCTCATCTTGAAGAAACCCAGGGTCAGATTGAACGTATTGATCAGATCGTCGAATCTGAATCTGGCATTAAACTGAAAAGAATGAAATGCGTCGCTATGGAAGGGCTGATTGAAGAAGCCAATGAAGTCATCGAAAGTACGGAGAAAAACGAAGTACGCGATGCAGCGCTTATCGCCGCGGCGCAAAAAGTCGAGCATTACGAAATCGCCAGCTACGGCACGCTTGCCACCCTGGCCGAGCAGCTCGGCTATAGCAAAGCATTAAAACTGCTCAAAGAAACCCTCGACGAGGAAAAACAAACTGATTTAAAACTTACCGATTTAGCAGTCAGCAATGTTAATAAAAGTGCTGAACGCAAATCGAAATAATATTTTTAATTATCAGCTTGCATGATTCCGATTTTATTATCGGAGCAGATTATCACGCATTGAGGAATTTAAAATGAATTATACTGAACATTATCATGACTGGCTTCGTGACGCCCATGCCATGGAAAAACAGGCAGAATCGATGCTTGAATCTATGGCCAGCCGTATTGAAAATTATCCGGATATAAAAGCCAGAATTGAACAACATATTAGTGAAACCAAACATCAAATTACCATGCTCGAAGAAGTATTGGACCGTAATGGCATTTCTCGTTCGGTGTTGAAAGACTCCATGAGTAAAATGGCAGCAATGGGGCAATCTATCGGTGGCATGTTCCCTTCCGATGAAATTGTCAAAGGCTCAATTAGCGGTTATGTTTTCGAGCAGTTCGAAATTGCTTGTTATACCTCCCTGCTGGCGGCGGCAAAAAAAGCTGGCGACACTGCCTCAATTCCGACGATTGAAGCCATTCTGAAAGAAGAAATGCAAATGGCTGACTGGCTTATCAAACATATTCCGCAGACAACGGAACAATTTTTACTGCGATCTGAAGCAGATGGCGTTGAAGCCAAAAAATAAATAATAAGCAGGAGGCAATATGTTTCGACACGTAAAACAACTTCAATATACAGTGCGAGTGAGCGAACCTAATCCTGGATTAGCTAACCTGCTGCTGGAACAGTTTGGCGGCCCGCAGGGCGAACTGGCGGCCGCCTGCCGCTACTTCACGCAAGGTTTAAGCGATGATGATGCCGGTCGTAGAGAGATGTTAATGGACATCGCCACCGAGGAGCTGAGTCATCTGGAAATTATCGGCTCACTGGTAGGAATGCTTAATAAAGGCGCTAAAGGCGAGCTGGCGGAAGGCACCGAAAGCGAAGCGGAACTTTATCGCTCGCTGACGCAGAATGGTAATGACAGCCATATCACCTCTCTGCTGTATGGCGGCGGCCCTGCGTTGACAAACTCCGGCGGCGTACCGTGGACCGCGGCTTATATTGATACTATCGGCGAAGTCACAGCCGATCTACGCTCAAACATCGCGGCAGAGGCGCGAGCGAAGATCATTTATGAACGCCTGATTAATCTGACCGACGATCCTGGCGTAAAAGACACGCTCAGTTTCTTAATGACCCGTGAAGTCGCGCACCAGCTCTCTTTTGAAAAGGCGCTGTATTCGATTCGTAACAACTTCCCGCCGGGTAAATTACCGCCAGTAGAACAGTATACCGACGTGTACTACAACATGTCGCAAGGCGACGATCCGCGAGGTAGCTGGAATAGCGATGAGAACTTCAACTATGTCGCAGAACCGATGCCTGCTGTTGATGGCGGCGATGGCCTGGCGACAGTGAAATTGCCGCGCGAGCAGCTGGCGCTGCTCAAAGCGATGGCAGAAAGAACGAAATCGGACCCCACCGTTGATCCTCTCACTGGCGCAGAACTAGGCTGCGGCGAACCGAAAGAAGACAAGTGAGTTCCGACAAGTAAAATCCGTGTGTCATGTCCTTTTTTGACCCCGCCTGGCGGGGTCTTTTTTCGTCACAACATCACGCGATTAGAAACGATAGCCTGCCGAGAACATAAATACCCATGGGTCCAGACGCACGCTGTCATGATGCTGAACGCCGCCCATTTTATAATTGGCGGTAGTATCAATATCCATGTACCAGACAGAGGCGCCAATTAACCAGTCGCGGTTAATCAGGTAATCTACCCCAACTTGCCCTGCCGCGCCCCAGGAATCCTTAAAGCTCAGATCGGACAGCCCGGCATTTTTACCATTATCGTTAAAGCCGTTATCGAAGAAGGTGGTGTAGTTCACCCCTACGCCGACATAAGGACGCACTTTGCTGCTGGAATCGCCGAAGTACCACTGCGCCATTAACGTTGGCGGTAACAGGTGGACCGTGGCGATATCGCCCGTCGCGCCCGTACCCACCTTATGGCGGAACGGCGTGGCCGCCAGCAATTCAACCCCGATATTGTCCGTCGCCATGTAAGTGAATGTCAGGCCGAGTTGCGTGTTATTACTCACATCAAACCCGTTTAAATGCCCCAGCGTACCACCCGCCCCTTCTGTAGGTCTGACGGTTGCCGGACCTGCACGCATAAAGAATTCTCCGGCTTCGTGCGCGAACGCGCTGCCTGAGAGAAGAGTTGTTAACGCCAGTGCCGCCACTGTAAATTTTTTCATACCCGCTCCATCGTTATGGTTATAAAAGCGTGATGAATATACCCACAATGAAGTAATAAGTGATCTAACACAGATCACATTTGTTCTTATAATTTAACATTTATTGATCCAGATTAATTTAGAACTTGTATTGAAAATCCTGGTTATAGGAATTCAGATCAATTTTGACATATTCACGCTATGCAAATATTTGTCTGCTCTGTTGCCCTGGCGATAAAGGCTGGCTAAGGTAATCAATGTCCCGCAATGGCGCGTGGCGTTAAGATTCGCGAACACTGCGGGACAGATTAATTTCCGTTGTAATCTATTGATACGTGAGTTTTTTGCAGGTGAATCATGAGCGTTCTTAACCCATGCATGACATGCGGTGCCTGTTGTGCCTATTTTCGTGTCTCCTTTTATTGGGCTGAAGGCGACGATGCCAGCGGACGCGTTCCGGCATCATTAACCGAGCCCGTTACCCCTTTTTTACGTTGTATGGCCGGCACCAACCAAAAACAGCCGCACTGTAAAGCGCTAATTGGCACGCCGGGTGAAAACGTCAGTTGCGCTATTTATGAAAACCGCCCTTCAACCTGTCGCGAATTTTCGATATCGGGCGAAGGAGGCGAAGTGAATGAGGCGTGCAATCGCGCCCGCGCGCGATACGGATTACCGCCGCTTTACAAAGATATGCTTTTCCATACAACTGCTGATGCTGCCACTGTAGAGTTATCCAGGGTACAATTGCCCGCAAATTAACACCTGCAAAACTCAAGGAGAGTGCATGTCTATCACGGCGAAGTCCGTTTACCGTGACGCCGGAAATTTTTTCCGAAATCAATTTATTACTATCTTGCTGGTTTCGTTGCTGTGCGCATTTATCACGGTGGTCTTAGGTCATGCCTTTTCACCCAGCGATGCGCAAATCGCGCAACTCAGTGAAGGAGAACATCTGGCAGGCAGCGCTGGCCTGTTTGAGCTGGTGCAAAATATGACGCCGGAGCAGCAGCAGATCCTGTTGCGCGCCTCTGCCGCCTCGACGTTTTCCGGGCTTATCGGCAACGCTATTCTGGCCGGCGGTATCATCCTGATGATTCAGTTAGTTTCAGCGGGACATCGGGTTAGCGCGCTGCGCGCTATCGGCGCCAGCGCCCCTGCATTGCCTAAACTGTTTATTCTCATTTTTCTGACTACCCTGTTAGTGCAAATCGGTATAATGCTGATTGTCGTTCCGGGGATTATTATGGCCATTGTGCTGGCGCTTGCGCCAGTGATGTTGGTTGAAGAGAAAATGGGCGTGTTTGCCGCAATGCGCAGCAGTATGCGTTTAGCCTGGGCTAACATGAGACTGGTCGCGCCTGCGGTGATAGGCTGGTTGCTGGCTAAAACATTGCTATTGCTGTTCGCGCCCAGCTTCGCTGTACTGACCCCAAATGTAGGCGCTGTACTGGCGAATACGTTGAGCAATCTGATTTCCGCAGTATTGCTTATCTACTTATTCCGCCTGTATATGTTGATTCGCCAATAATCCGCAATGCGCCGTTACGCGGCGCATTCGACGCTCGTTGATGATGGAATCGAAGAATGAAGCAGTTTCTGGATTTTTTACCGCTGGTTGTCTTTTTTGCGTTTTATAAACTTTATGACATCTATGCGGCGACCTCCGCACTGATTGTCGCGACGGCAATCGTGCTGATTTATAGCTGGGTGCGCTATCGGAAAATAGAGAAGATGGCGCTGATTACCTTTGTTCTGGTTGCCGTCTTCGGCGGTCTGACGCTCTTCTTCCATAACGATGAATTTATTAAATGGAAGGTGACGGTTATTTATGCGCTGTTCGCTGGCGCGCTGTTAATAAGCCAGTGGGTGATGAAAAAACCGTTAATCCAACGTATGTTAGGTAAAGAACTGGCGTTGCCGCAGCAGGTCTGGTCAAAGCTGAACCTGGCGTGGGCGCTGTTTTTTATTGCGTGCGGTCTGGCTAACATTTATATCGCCTTCTGGTTGCCGCAAAATATCTGGGTTAACTTTAAGGTCTTCGGACTCACGGCGCTGACGCTCATTTTTACCCTGCTGAGCGGCGTCTATATCTACCGGCATCTGCCACAGGAAGATAAATCATAACCCTCCCGTGACTTATCATCGCCAGACTGCGAACGCCTGGCGATATTTTCTCCACCTTTACGCCCTGCGCTTTCCCGTCAGTACCTTTATTCCCTCTATTCTCCACACAAAATTCATAGTAGCATCGCGGCTGTAATTTTTTCTGATAGTCGGTTTTACAATGACAACAATGGATAATACTCCTCAGGGCGAGCTGGTTTTACGTACATTGGCCATGCCTGCCGATACCAATGCGAACGGCGATATTTTTGGCGGCTGGCTGATGTCGCAAATGGATATTGGCGGCGCGATACTGGCCAAAGAGATCGCGCACGGTCGGGTTGTAACCGTACGCGTGGAAGGAATGACATTTCTGCGCCCCGTCGCGGTTGGCGATGTCGTATGCTGCTACGCGCGCTGCGTTAAACGCGGTACGACGTCTATTAGCATAAATATTGAAGTCTGGGTGAAAAAAGTCGCGTCAGAACCGATTGGACAGCGCTACAAGGCCACCGAGGCGCTGTTTATTTATGTTGCCGTCGATCCGGACGGTAAACCTCGCCCGCTCCCGGTTCAGGGTTAAGTATACCCGCTTACGCCGCCAGCAGGTGATGGTAATATTCCTACTGGCGGCGCCAGAGATTACTCAATCTGTGCCGTACCGTTCAGACGGAAGATAATATTGACCACCAGCCCGGAACCCGGCTTGCCTGCTTCATAGCGCCATTTGCGCATCGCATTCTTAACTTCACGCTCAAACATATTGGCTGGCTGCGCGGACAGAATCTGTACATTTTCCACTCGCCCAGCAGAGGTCACGTCAAACTTCACCTTTACGCGGCCTTCAATACGTAACGCCTGTGCTCGCGCCGGATACTGCGGCTGGTTACGGCTCAGAGCGCGAGGCCCAGTGGGCACGCTCACCGCCGGCTTGCTGGTCGCCGACGCGGTGCTGCTTGTTGGCCGCGCCGGGGCGCTATTTTCAAACGGTGAGGCAGGACGCGGCGCAGCCGGTTTGACTTCGCGCTTCGGCTGCTCTTCAACCTTTTTCACCGGTTCCGGTTTCGGTTTTGGCTTGGGTTTTGGCTTAGGTTTGGTTTTCTCAATCACCACGGGCGCTTCTTTAGGCGGTTCAGGGATCGGCTCTGGCTCCGGTTCGGGTTCAACCACTGGCTCCGGCGGCGGCTGAACCGCCTGGGGCGGCTCCAGGTCAGCGGGTGAAACCATTGTCACCGTGATAGGCTGCGCTGGCGCAGGCAATTCAATAACCTGATGTACCGAGGTATAGAGCAAACCTGCCACTACAGCACCATGAATGCCTACGGAAAGGAGTGTCGGCCAGGGAAAGCGACGAGGTAAATCAAGGGTCATTGAAGTCATAATCGTTTCAGTTGAAAAACCAGAGCTGAATTTTAAATGCAAATAGCAATCATATTCAATAAGGCATTGCCGATAGCGGCATTTAAAAGATGATATCGCACAAAAACACCACACAAAATGTGCATGTTTAACAAAGTCGGTATCTTTACATTGCAGTTAAATGCCCTTTCCAATAACGTAATCAGCAACTTTTACCGATTAAGGAGCTCTACCCGTGCTGTATGTTATTTACGCTCAGGATAATGCCAACTCGCTTGAAAAACGCCTCTCGGTACGGCCCGCGCATCTGGCGCGCCTGCAACTTCTGCATGATGAAGGGCGATTATTAACTGCCGGGCCGATGCCCGCAGTGGACAGTAACGATCCTGGGGTAGCCGGATTTACCGGGTCAACGGTGATTGCTGAATTTGAATCTTTAGAAGCGGCGCAATCCTGGGCTGATGCGGACCCCTACGTCGCAGCGGGCGTCTATGCGCAGGTTTCGGTCAAACCATATAAGAAGATCTTTTGAAAAGGATGGCCTGTTGGGCACCGCATACGGTGCCCTTTCTGGCTCACACACCGTGAATCGCAAAGAGTAATGAATTACGCTGACGATTAAAGATGCATTTCCTGATGGTATGGATACGCATATTACGGCGTGATTGCCCTTCAAGCCAACGCGCTTTACGGCGGCTCGCCTGACGTAGCATTCGCCAGCGCCCCACTTCCGTTCTACTACGCTTCATGTTTACGACTCTCACTGTAACAGAAGCGCCATTATACCCCCTCGCCGGATGCAGACCAGCGCTTTTCCCGTGTTTTTATTTGCCATGTGAATCCTGACGCGTAAACTCTTAACAACACGCTTTCTAAAGGATTTTTAAAGTTATGACAACCTTCTACACCGTGGTGAGTTGGCTGGTCATTTTGGGATACTGGGTTCTCATTGCCGGCGTCACATTACGTATTCTAATGAAACGGCGCGCAGTTCCCTCCGCAATGGCCTGGTTATTAATCATCTATATCCTTCCGCTGGTCGGGATCATCGCCTATTTGTCCGTGGGCGAATTGCATTTAGGCAAACGTCGCGCCGAGCGTGCCCGCGCCATGTGGCCGTCTACCGCCAAATGGTTGAATGACCTCAAAGCCTGCAAACACATTTTCGCGCAAGAAAACAGTAGCGTCGCATCGTCCTTGTTTAAGCTGTGCGAACGACGTCAGGGGATTGCGGGCGTCAAAGGCAACCAGTTGCAATTGCTTACCGACTCCGATGATGTCATGCAGGCGCTTATTCGCGATATCCAACTGGCGCGGCATAATATCGAAATGGTATTTTACATCTGGCAGCCAGGCGGCATGGCGGATCAGGTCGCTGAATCGTTAATGGCCGCCGCCCGCCGCGGCATCCACTGCCGGCTTATGCTGGATTCCGCGGGTAGCGTCGCTTTCTTCCGCAGCCCCTGGGCGGCCATGATGCGTAACGCTGGCATTGAAGTCGTAGAGGCGCTGAAGGTGAATCTGATGCGCGTCTTTTTACGCCGTATGGATCTTCGCCAGCACCGTAAAATGGTGATGATTGACAATTACATCGCCTATACCGGCAGTATGAATATGGTGGACCCGCGTTTTTTCAAACAGGATGCCGGCGTTGGGCAATGGGTCGATTTAATGGCGCGGATGGAGGGCCCCGTGGCGACAGCAATGGGGATTGTTTACTCCTGCGATTGGGAAATTGAGACGGGTAAACGCATTCTGCCTCCCCCGCCGGATGTGAATATTATGCCGTTTGAGCAGGCCAGCGGGCATACCATTCATACCATTGCTTCCGGTCCTGGTTTTCCGGAGGATCTCATTCACCAGGCACTATTAACCGCCACCTATGCTGCGCGCGAATATTTAATTATGACCACGCCATATTTCGTCCCCAGCGACGATCTGCTGCACGCCATTTGTACCGCTGCGCAGCGCGGCGTGGATGTCAGTATTATCCTGCCCCGTAAAAATGATTCACTGCTCGTCGGCTGGGCCAGTCGCGCCTTTTTCAGCGAGTTACTGGCGGCGGGCGTGAAAATCTATCAGTTCGAAGGCGGGCTGTTGCATACCAAAAGCGTACTGGTCGATGGCGAACTGAGCCTGGTCGGTACCGTGAATCTCGACATGCGTAGCCTGTGGCTTAATTTCGAGATTACGCTGGTCATTGATGATACGGGTTTCGGCGCCGATCTGGCTGCGGTACAGGACGATTATATTTCGCGCTCCCGCCTGTTAGATGCGCGTTTGTGGGTAAAACGTCCGTTATGGCAGCGTATTACCGAGCGATTGTTTTACTTCTTTAGTCCATTGCTGTAAAACGTGACCAACATGAGTAAACAGGTAGTCACTATGGAAATGGATCTGAACAATCGCCTGACTGAAGACGAAACGCTTGAGCAGGCTTACGATATTTTTCTTGAGCTGGCGGCGGATAATCTTGATCCGGCTGATATCATTCTGTTCAATTTGCAATTCGAGGAGCGCGGCGGCGCGGAGTTGTTTGATCCCGCTGAAGACTGGCAAGAGCACGTCGATTTTGACCTGAATCCAGACTTTTTTGCCGAGGTGGTGATTGGCCTGGCGGATACCGAAGACGGCGAAATTAACGACATTTTCGCCCGCGTTCTGCTGTGCCGGGAAAAGGACCACAAGCTGTGCCATATTCTCTGGCGCGAATAAGCGGTTCAGGCCGGATGGCGTTTGATTGCGCCCTCCGGCAAGCCTGTTTAATCCGGTAGCTTACTGCCGCATCGGTTACAATATTGCGCGCTATGTTCATGCTGGCTTTGCTGGCACTGCGGACATTTTCGCTGCCAGTGACGTTTTTGAAACGCGCTGCTCATGTGCGTGGTAATCAGTCCTGTAGGAATCGCAATCACCGAATAACCAATCAAAATAAGCACCGACGCGACAATACGTCCCAGCGGCGTATGCGGCGTAATATCACCGTACCCCACGGTTGTGACTGTCACTATCGCCCAATACACCGAGGCATTAAGCGTCGTGAAGCCATATTTCGGTCCTTCAATAAGATACATCAGGGCACCGAAAATAATCATCACGATCGCAATAAATGAATAGAACAGAATAAGCTGATGACGCGCGCTAATAATGGCGCTCCAGAATACGCGCAGAGATGGCATAAAGCGTAGCAGTTTAAGAATACGCAGCACGCGAATCGCTCGCATAGCACGCCAGGCAAACATATAGTTCAGGCTAATTTCCGGCCACAGCCACATGACGTACAGCGGCAAAATCGTCACCAGATCAATAAATCCCCAGAAACTAAAAACGTATTTTGCCGGTTCGGGCCAGCTAAACAGTCTGAGCAAGTATTCACCGGTAAATATCAGGGTAACGCAGAGCTCCAGCCAGACAAAAATATGCCATTCATCAAATGTCAGGTGATATTCCGTTCCTACGCCTGATTCAACAAAAATGACCAGTACACTAAGCAGCGCAAACAGCGCGCATAACCCTTCAAAACGGCGACCTGAGCGCGTAGTCAAATCGAACAGATTATGATAAAGACGACGGCGAACCGACGACAAAGAAAGTGACACGGTAACCTCACCTACAAGAAGGGCTGACGAATTGTCAGCCCTTGCGATTATAACGGGTCTACTTTAAGGCAGGAAACGGCATGGCGAAAACTCCCTTCCAGCACCGGTCGCGTTAGCGCGCATTCTGGCCCGGCTAGCGGACAGCGTGTACGGAACACGCAGCCGGAAGGTGGGTTAATGGGCGAAGGTAATTCGCCCTCCAGCAATTGTATCTTCTTATTTCGCTCCAGATCGGGATCGGGAATCGGTACCGCCGACATCAGCGCTTTGGTATAAGGATGCAGTGGGTTATGGTACACCTCATCATAGGTGCCCAATTCTACCGCATGACCGAGATACATCACCAGGACACGATCGGATATGTGCTTTACGACCGCCAGATCGTGCGCAATAAAAATCAACGACAGCCCCATCTCTCGCTGTAACTGCTGGAGCAAATTCACCACCTGCGCCTGAATAGAAACGTCCAGCGCCGACACCGGCTCATCGCAAATAATGAGCTTAGGTTCCAGGATCAACGCCCGGGCGATACCGATGCGCTGGCACTGCCCCCCGGAAAACTCATGGGGATAACGGTTGATGAGATTCGGCAGCAGCCCCACTTTCAGCATCATGGCTTTCACACGGTCACGCACGTCCTGGCGCGAAAGTTTAGGATGATAAGTGCGCAGCGGTTCAGCGATAATTTCGCCAATCGTCATTCGCGGGTTGAGTGACGCCAGCGGGTCCTGGAAAATCATCTGGATATCGCTGCGCACCTCGCGCCACTCATCCGCTTTCATGCCCAGCAGATCTTTTCCCAGCCAGGCGACTTTACCGTCTGTCGCCTTCACCAGACCAATAATGGCGCGCGCAAACGTCGACTTGCCGCAGCCGGATTCCCCCACCACGCCCAGCGTTTCGCCTTCATACAGTCGTAGCGTAACGCCGTCCACCGCTTTCAGGGTTTTCGGCGGTTGCCAGAACCACTGCTTCCCTTCTTTGATATCAAAATGTACTTTCAGATCGGCGATTTCGAGGAGAACTTTACGTTGTTCAATCACAGCATTCATAGCAGTTCCTCCACCGGTTTAAAACAGGCGCGCAAGCGACCAGGACTGAACGCTTCAAGTGGCGGCGCATTATTGCAGATCTCCATCGCATGAGGACAACGCGGCTGGAACGGACACCCTTTAGGCAAACGCAATAAATTGGGAGGATTGCCCGGAATCGTCAGCATTTCCGCCCCCTCGCTATCCAGACGCGGCACCGCATTAAGCAGGCCTATCGAATACGGATGAACGGGCTGATAAAAGACATCGCGCGCCTTACCGTATTCCATGGTACGCCCGGCATACATTACCAGGACCTTATCGCAAATACCCGCGACCACACCCAGATCGTGGGTAATCATGATAATGGCGGTATTAAATTCGCGCTTTAGCTCATTAAGCAAGGTCATAATCTGCGCCTGTACGGTAACATCAAGCGCGGTGGTAGGCTCATCGGCAATAAGCAGTTTCGGCCTGCACAACAGCGCCATCGCAATCATCACACGTTGACGCATTCCGCCGGAAAATTCGTGCGGATACATTTTCATCCGTTTGCGCGCTTCCGGCATTTTTACGGCATCCAGCATTCTGACGGACTCTTCAAAAGCTTCCGCTTTGCTCATCCCTTTATGCAGCATCAGGACTTCCATTAACTGCTCCCCAACGCGCATATAAGGATTTAGCGAGGTCATCGGGTCCTGAAAAATCATCGAAATCTGTTCTGCGCGCAGCGTATTCAGTTCGCGCTCAGGTAGATTAAGAATTTCACGTCCGTTAAAGGTCGCGGAACCGCCGATTCGACCATTCGTCGCCAGCAGTCCCATTAATGCGAACGCCGTTTGCGATTTCCCCGATCCAGACTCGCCAACAATACCTAACGTTTCTCCAGCGCGAAGCGTAAAGTTCAGATCGTTGACCGCCGTCACATCACCATCAGGCGTAGCGAACGTAACACGAAGATCGTTTACCTCCAGCAGTACATTCGCCGATTGCGGCGCCTGAGTTGCGGTTTCTGATAAGCTCATGGCTGTACTCCTTAACGATCTTTCGGGTCGAGGGCATCACGCAGGCCATCGCCAATAAAGTTAAAACAGAATAACGTCACCACGAGAAAGCCAGCCGGAAACAGCAGCAGCCACGGTGAGACTTCCATTGAATTTGCGCCATCGCTCAACAACGCTCCCCAACTGCTTAACGGTTCCTGCGTCCCAAGCCCCAGGAAACTGAGGAAAGACTCAAACAGAATCATGCTGGGCACCAGCAACGATGCATACACTACCACTACGCCCAGGACGTTAGGCACAATATGGCGGATCACAATGCTGGCGGTCGACACACCACCCACCTGCGCGGCTTCGATGAACTCTTTACGTTTAAGACTTAGGGTTTGGCCACGCACGATACGCGCCATATCAAGCCAGGAGACCATGCCGATGGCGACGAAAATCAACAGAATGTTCTGCCCAAAAAACGTCACCAGCAAAATCACAAAGAACATAAACGGGAACGAGTTGAGGATCTCCAACAACCGCATCATCACAGAATCAATTTTGCCGCCCAGATAGCCGGACAGCGAGCCATACAGCGTTCCAACAATGACCGCCACCAGCGCGGCGGCAATCCCGACCATCAATGAGATACGCCCGCCGATGGCAACGCGCACCAACAGATCGCGCCCGGAAGAGTCAGTGCCGAAATAGTGACCGGACGCCATATCCGGCGCGCTGGACATCATGCCCCAGTCGGTATCGAAATAGGTAAATTGCGACAGCATAGGAGCCACTGTCACGAATAAGGCTATCAGAAACAGGACAATAAGACTGGCCACCGCCGCACGGTTATGCATAAAGCGCCGACGGGCATCTTGCCAAAGGCTGCGACCTTCCACCTCCAGCTTTTCACTGAAATTTTCCAGCGTCTCGCTGTTTTTCTTACTTAACATCATCGCGAGCTCCAGTATCAATAGCGAATTTTCGGGTCGATAACGGCATAGAGCACATCGACAATGGCGTTAAACAATATGGTCAGAGCCCCGACTAAAATGGTCAAACTTAACACCAGCGAGTAATCGCGGTTGAGCGCGCCATTAACGAAAAGCTGCCCAATGCCCGGTAAGCCATAAATAGTTTCAATCACCATTGAGCCGGTAATAATGCCGACAAAGGCTGGCCCCATATAGGATAAAACCGGCAGCAGCGCAGGTTTTAACGCATGGCGGAAGATGATTCTGCGCATCGGTAATCCTTTTGCCCGCGCGGTACGAATAAAGTTCGAATGCAGAACTTCAATCATTGAGCCGCGCGTAATACGAGCGATGCTGGCAATATAGGCCAGTGAAAGCGCGACCATCGGCAGGATCATAAATTTTAACGCCCCGCCGTTCCAGCCGCCGCCAGGCAGCCATTGCAAGGTTATCGCAAAGACCATCACCAGTAGCGGCGCTACCACAAAACTGGGGATAACGACGCCGGTCATGGCAAATCCCATCACCGTATAATCCCATCGCGTATTTTGCTTTAGCGCGGCAATCACGCCAGCGCTGACACCAATAATGACCGCCAGTAAAAAAGCGGCGGCGCCAAGTTTCGCCGAAACGGGGAAGCTGGCGGCAACCAGATCGTTGACCGTGTAATCTTTGTATTTAAACGATGGTCCAAAATCGCCATGCGCCAGCTGCTTCAGGTAGCTGAAGTACTGCGTCATGATAGGATCGTTCAGATGATATTTTGCTTCAATATTGGCCAGCACTTCCGGCGGCAATGCGCGCTCGCCGGTAAAAGGACTCCCCGGCGCGAGGCGCATCATAAAGAAAGAGATGGTAATAAGAATAAACAGCGTCGGAATCGCTTCCAGACAGCGGCGTAAAATAAATTTCAACATTGCCCGTACCTTCTGGCCTGTGCCTTTACTTCCCGGACGTGACAAACAGATCCGCCAGGGAACGTTATAGTGCGATGAAAAAAGACACCATGGGACAACCGCAGTTGTCCCATGTCTTGCCATTAATGTTTGATAATATATAAGTTTTTCACATAAATATTATCCAGCGGGTCTTTACCGGTATACCCGCCCACCCAGGGTTTCACCAGGCGCGCGTTAACGTAGTAATACACCGGCACAATAGCCGAGTCTTTATCTAACTGCTGCTCCGCTTTAGCGTAGAGTTCGCTGCGCTGCGTATCGTCCGCCACTTTCAGCGTGTCGGCAATCAGCTTATCAAACGCCGGGCTCTTATAATGCGCGGTGTTATTTGAACTGTCGGACAACATGGTATTCAGGAACGAGGTCGGTTCATTATAATCTGCGCACCACCCGGCTCTGGCGACATCAAAGGTGCCCTGATGACGGGTGTCCAGGAAGGTCTTCCATTCCTGATTCTCCAGATTCACATTGACACCCAGATTTTTCTTCCAGATAGACGCCACGGCAATGGCCAGTTTTTTATGCAGATCGGAGGTGTTATACAGCAGGTCGAATGTTAAGGGCTTATCCGCCGTAAAGCCGGCTTCAGCCAACAATTTCTTCGCTTCTTCATTACGCTTTTGCTGGGGCCATTTGAACCACTCAGGCTCTACCAGTTTTGCGCCATCGGTATACGGCGGCGTGTAGCTATAAGCGGGTAAATCGCCCTGATTTTTAACCTTATTAACAATAATGTCGCGATCTAACGCCAGTTTCAGCGCTGTACGCACGCGGACATCGTTAAATGGCGCTTTTTGATTATTAATTTCGTAATAATAGGTACACAAATAAGGGTCTACGCGAACTTCATTCGGGATCTCTTTTTTCAGTTTCTGGAATAATTCGATCGGCATATTGTTATAAGTCATATCGATCTCGCCGCTGCGGTAGCGGTTGACATCCGTCACCTCCGAAGAGATAGGCAAATAAGTTACCTGATTGATGACGGTTTTGGCGTTATCCCAGTATTGCGGGTTACGCTCCAGCACGATACGTTCGTTCACCACCCAGTTTTTTAACTTATAAGCGCCGTTAGTGACAATATTGGCCGGTTGCGTCCATTTATCGCCAAATTTTTCGACCGCTGATTTCGGTACAGGAGACACTGAAGGATGGACCAACAATTTGTAGAAATAAGGCACCGGCTCACTTAAGGTCACTTCAAAGGTGTGATCATCAAGCGCTTTTACCCCCAGATCGGTGGCGGGTTTTTTACCGGCGATAATGTCATCGATATTAGCGATATGACCGTATTGCAGATAGCTGGCGTACGGCGATGCCGTATTAGGATCGGCCAGGCGTTGCCAGCTATAAACGAAATCATGGGCGGTGACAGGCGTACCATCTGACCATTTCGCATTTTCACGTAGATGGAATGTCCAGACTTTAAAATCTTTATTCTCCCATTTTTCCGCGACGCCCGGTGAAGGATGCCCCTCGACATCACTAATTAATAAGCCTTCAAAGAGATCACGGCTGACGTTCGATTCCGGCACGCCTTCAATTTTATGCGGGTCGAGAGACTGCACTTCTGATCCGTTATTACGTACCAACGTTTGCTTGTCGGCTAACTGAACGCCGGCGGGCACGTCTGCCGCAGTCGCGGCGCTGGCGGCGATGAGCGCAGTGAGTATTCCCGCTGCAATCAAACTTTTTTTCGTGATGTTAGACATTGTGTTTGTACTCCACTCATTATAATTACTGGTTTTTACCAGCCTGTTTAATCCCGTCAGGGCTCCTGTACAGCACTGGTGGTGTACTGCCAGGTCTGTCACTGCTTTTGCTATCACCGACTTTATTTATTCTGACGATTCGTTCGATCGCCTTTCGTCGATTCGGTATACGACGTACCTGCCCACGTCGCACGTTATTTCTGACAACCATGTAAATGAAAATAGTTATCAACAATGTGAAATCTTCTGCAAAATGTTTGGCCGAAAAGTATCAAATGCGTTTCTGAACCGCCAATTCATTTTACAATTTTGTTAACCAATTCTCTTTTATGGAAAATTTCCTGCCCAGAAAAACAGTTAAAGAATGTTAAAAAATTTTAATTTATTATTTATAATCAACCAGTTGAAAGAAAATCATCTCGCTGTCACATCGTAGGATATACTTGCGCCAGAAAACACACACAAATTTAACAAATGCTCATTATTTAGCACATTCATCTACGATGGAGCTGAAACAACTAATAACATTTCAATAATCCTTCATCAAGCCCCAGAGTATGGTGTGAATAAAATAACAGACCTACCGCTTCTCACGGACTCAGTAATGTTCATAATAGTTTGATTAATAAAAATAAATAGCGTTAGATTATATTAGTATTTTTTATCATTAAAACGCTGAATGCTTATCAAAGTAAGAAGTGTTACGTGGGAATGTCACAAGGCGGCCCCCTTAGGGCACCGCCTGTAAATCAACAGGTGGGAGTTTAGTTGAGCAAGCCGGGGAAAATGCCTTTTATTCCTGTGACAATAAATTCGATGCCGAGCGCCATTAACAACAACCCCATGATTCGGGTAATAACGTTGATACCGGTTTGCCCCAGCAAACGAACCAGCCACGGCGCCATACGGAACACGCCCCAGCAGCAAAGCGCAAAAAGCGCAATGGCAACTGAAAAACCAAGCAAATGCGCGATACTGTGATAACGCGTCCCCCAGACGATAGTGGAGCTAATCGCCCCTGGCCCCGCCATTAACGGCAGCGCTAACGGCACAACGCCAATGCTCTCGCGTATGGCCGTCTCTGACTTTTCTTGCTTGTTTTGTTTATCTTCCCCCAGCTTCCCGCTGATCATCGACATTGCAATGGTGACAACCAGGATACCGCCCGCAATTCTGAACGAATCAATAGAAATACCAAACAGCTGCAGGATGCCATCGCCGAGGAATAAGGAACTCCACAAGATAATCGCGACCGACAGATTCGCGGTGAGGTTAGTTTTATTACGCGCCGTGGCCGTCTGGTAGCTGGTCATGCTGATGAAAACGGGGATAATCCCCACCGGGTTAACCAGCGCAAAGAGCCCGATAAAGAACTTAAAGTAAACAGGAAAATCAAAAAGCGGTTGAATCACGGTTAGCTCCGAAGCGTTAGCCGGATGAAGTCAATGTTCGTTAATGATCAAAACGCGCAGAAGATACGCCTTTTATTCGCATAGTTCACCTCTTATCTACACCTAATTTCATCCATTCATCGCTGTTATTTATATGTACTCGTTATGCTAATCCACTCACTCTTCATGACAACGATTTCTTAACAATTTACATAAAAGGCTAAAATGGCCTGCTGAAAGGTGTCAGCTTTGCGTAATCTTGATTTAGATCACACAATCGCTACTCAGAAGTGAGTAATCTTGCTTACGCCACCTGGACGTAACGCGTTAGAGTTAAATGATACTAACGCAGAAGCTCTTTTAGTAAATCAGAGCGAAACGGACGTTAAGTAACCACCTGAATTTCAGGCATTTATACAAAGTATCGTCGATCTGTCTATACTCACGTATCGCGCAGATGATTTACTAAAAAAGTTTAACATTATCAGGAGAGCATTATGGCTGTTACTAATGTCGCTGAACTTAACGCACTCGTAGAGCGTGTAAAAAAAGCCCAGCGTGAATATGCCAGTTTCACTCAAGAACAGGTCGACAAAATCTTCCGCGCCGCCGCTCTGGCAGCCGCTGATGCCCGCATTCCGCTGGCCAAAATGGCCGTCGCCGAATCCGGTATGGGTATCGTGGAAGACAAAGTGATTAAAAACCACTTCGCTTCTGAATATATTTACAATGCCTATAAAGATGAAAAAACCTGCGGCGTGCTGTCTGAAGACGACACCTTCGGTACTATCACTATTGCTGAACCAATTGGTATCATCTGCGGTATCGTCCCGACAACTAACCCAACTTCAACCGCTATCTTTAAGTCTCTGATTAGCCTGAAGACCCGTAACGCCATCATCTTTTCTCCGCATCCGCGCGCTAAAGAAGCAACCAACAAAGCGGCAGACATCGTTCTGCAAGCGGCTATCGCTGCCGGCGCGCCGAAAGATCTGATTGGCTGGATCGATCAACCTTCCGTAGAACTGTCTAATGCGCTGATGCACCACCCGGATATTAACCTGATCCTCGCCACTGGCGGTCCAGGCATGGTTAAAGCAGCATACAGCTCCGGTAAACCGGCAATCGGCGTAGGCGCAGGCAACACCCCGGTTGTCATTGATGAAACCGCTGATATCAAACGCGCTGTGGCGTCTGTTCTGATGTCTAAAACCTTCGATAACGGCGTAATCTGTGCTTCTGAACAGTCTGTTGTCGTTGTTGATTCCGTCTATGATGCCGTTCGCGAACGTTTCGCCAGCCACGGCGGCTACATGCTGCAGGGCCAGGAGCTGAAAGCGGTTCAAAACGTTATCCTGAAAAATGGCGCTCTGAACGCCGCTATCGTCGGTCAGCCAGCCTACAAAATTGCTGAACTGGCAGGCTTCTCCGTACCAGAAACTACCAAGATTCTGATCGGTGAAGTTACGGTCGTTGATGAAAGCGAACCGTTTGCACACGAAAAACTGTCTCCGACTCTGGCGATGTATCGTGCGAAAGATTTCGAAGAAGCGGTAGAAAAAGCAGAAAAACTGGTCGCTATGGGCGGTATCGGTCACACCTCCTGCCTGTACACTGACCAGGATAACCAGCCAGAACGCGTTGCTTACTTCGGTCAGATGATGAAAACCGCGCGTATCCTGATCAACACTCCGGCCTCTCAGGGTGGTATCGGTGATCTGTACAACTTCAAACTCGCACCTTCCCTGACGTTGGGTTGTGGTTCCTGGGGTGGTAACTCCATCTCTGAAAACGTTGGTCCGAAACACCTGATCAACAAGAAAACCGTTGCTAAGCGAGCTGAAAACATGTTGTGGCACAAACTTCCGAAATCTATCTACTTCCGCCGTGGCTCTCTGCCCATCGCGCTGGATGAAGTGATTACTGATGGCCACAAACGTGCGCTCATCGTGACTGACCGCTTCCTGTTCAACAACGGCTACGCAGACCAGATCACCTCTGTGCTGAAAGCGGCTGGCGTTGAAACCGAAGTCTTCTTCGAAGTTGAAGCCGACCCGACGCTTTCCGTTGTTCGCAAAGGCGCTGAGCTGGCTAACTCCTTCAAACCGGACGTGATCATCGCGCTGGGCGGTGGTTCCCCGATGGACGCGGCGAAAATCATGTGGGTCATGTACGAACATCCGGAAACTCACTTCGAAGAACTGGCGCTGCGCTTTATGGACATCCGTAAACGTATCTACAAGTTCCCGAAAATGGGCGTGAAAGCGAAAATGATCGCCGTCACCACCACTTCCGGTACCGGTTCTGAAGTCACACCGTTTGCGGTTGTGACCGACGATGCAACCGGTCAGAAATATCCGCTGGCTGACTACGCCCTGACCCCGGATATGGCGATTGTCGATGCCAACCTGGTGATGGATATGCCGAAGTCCCTGTGTGCGTTCGGTGGTCTGGATGCGGTAACTCACGCCCTGGAAGCTTACGTTTCCGTACTGGCTTCTGAGTTCTCTGACGGTCAGGCTCTGCAGGCTCTGAAACTGCTGAAAGAAAACCTGCCGGCGTCTTACCACGAAGGGTCTAAAAACCCGGTTGCGCGTGAACGTGTTCACAGTGCAGCGACTATCGCCGGTATCGCGTTTGCCAACGCCTTCCTCGGTGTATGTCACTCCATGGCGCACAAACTGGGCTCTCAGTTCCACATTCCGCACGGTCTGGCGAACGCCCTGCTGATTTGTAACGTTATCCGCTACAACGCGAATGACAACCCGACCAAGCAGACCGCTTTCAGCCAGTACGATCGTCCGCAGGCACGCCGTCGTTACGCTGAAATTGCTGACCACTTGGGCCTGAGCGCGCCGGGCGACCGTACCGCCGCTAAGATTGAAAAACTGCTGGCATGGCTGGAAAGCATTAAAGCTGAGCTGGGTATTCCTAAGTCTATCCGTGAAGCAGGCGTGCAGGAAGCTGACTTCCTGGCACACGTTGACAAACTGTCTGAAGATGCCTTCGATGACCAGTGCACCGGCGCTAACCCGCGTTATCCGCTGATCTCCGAACTGAAACAGATTCTGCTGGATACCTACTACGGTCGTGATTTCACCGAAGGTGAAGTTGCAGCGAAGAAAGACGTCGTTGCCGCACCGAAAGCAGAGAAAAAAGCGAAAAAATCCGCTTAATTCGTTATCTGCTTTAGCATGACAATAACGGCCTCAATTGAGGCCGTTTTTTTGTTTTACCTGTTTACCTGATGCCTGAAGGCGCTATGCTGATCATCTGGCCTACGTGCTCACGGCACGCCCTTCGTCTGGAGGCCTGAATAATGACCTCCAAAGCGCTACAGGGCGTTTTATAAGCCGATCTTTACCTCAGGTATCATATGTGCCGATGACGCTCCTGAATCGCCGTCAGTGAGCCCTCCTCCAGCGCGTCCTTATAATGCTTACGGCAAACTGAAACGTAGCGTTCATTCCCGCCAATAACCACCTGTTCGCCTTCGTTATAAGGCCTGCCGTCCTGATCAAGTCGCAGAACCATACTGGCTTTACGACCGCAGAAACAGATAGTTTTTAATTCCACCAGCTTATCTGACCATGCCAGCAAGTATTGGCTGCCGACAAAGAGCTCCCCACGAAAGTCTGTTCGTAGCCCATAGCAGAGTACTGGAATATCTAATTTGTCGACAACCTCGGATAATTGATAAACCTGCTGGCGAGTCAAAAACTGGCTTTCGTCGACTAACACGCAATGTATTGTCTGCCGCGCGCTCTCGGCACGAATCTCTTCAAACAAGGATGTATTTTGGTTAAACAATTTTGCCGGCGACGACAAACCGATACGAGAGCTGACTTTGCCTGCGCCGAAACGATCGTCGATTTCCGCCGTATATACGACGGTACGCATCCCGCGTTCCTGATAATTGTATGAAGATTGCAGCAGTGCAGTCGACTTACCCGCATTCATTGCCGAATAGTAGAAATATAGCTGTGCCATTGGTCGCAGGACCTCACCTGAGTGAAATAAAGATTGGCGGGATTGTACCATAATTTACCGACGCGACGGCGCGGCTCGCGCTCCGGTGAGTATTAAGAATTGTACAAACATCGCTCACTATACCCAAAATAATTCGAGTTGCTTAAAGGCGGCAAGGGAGTGAGTCCCCAGGAGCATAGATAACTATGTGACTGGGGTGAGCGAGCGTAGCCAACACATAAGCAACTTGAAGTATGAAGGGTATATACACATTCCTTCACAAATTATGCCGTTAAAATTCATCAACAATGCTTATCATCACCCGCCAATATGAAAACCTTGTACTTATTGTTACCGTTACTCATACCCGGTGCAAAGTAATAGGGTTTTCTTGTAAGGAAAGCTAATACAAGAGATTGATATCTCAGCAATGAGATCGTATTTCATCATGATAAAATGTGACCTGACTCCTAAATTTTTAGCGACAAACGGTGAGTATCCCCCCTGCCAATAAGCTCTTTTTTGTGCGGCGCCTCAAGGAAAATTTAAGTTGAGATAATTAAAACGTGTGCTTAATAAAGCGTAATTTTGAATTCCTTACATTCCTGGCTATTGCACAACTGAATTTATCGCTCTATTATTAGCTCAACAAACCACCCCAATATAAGTTTGAGATTACTACAATGAGCGAAGCACTTAAAATTCTGAACAACATCCGTACTCTTCGTGCGCAGGCAAGAGAATGTACTCTGGAAACGCTTGAAGAAATGCTGGAAAAATTAGAAGTTGTCGTTAATGAGCGTCGTGAAGAAGAAAGCGCTGCTGCTGCTGAAGTGGAAGAACGCACTCGTAAACTGCAACAGTATCGTGAAATGTTAATTGCCGACGGCATTGACCCGAATGAACTGCTGAATAGCATGGCTGCCGCTAAATCCGGCACCAAAGCTAAACGCGCAGCTCGTCCGGCTAAATATAGCTATGTTGACGAAAACGGTGAAACTAAAACCTGGACTGGCCAGGGTCGTACACCGGCTGTAATCAAAAAAGCAATGGAAGAACAAGGTAAGCAACTGGAAGATTTCCTGATCAAGGAATAATTTACTTCCTGGATGCTTAAAATCCCGCCGCTGGCGGGATTTTTTTTGCCTGAGTTCTCCGCTGACAACCCCAGGCATAAAAAAAGCGCCGGATTTACCAGCGCTTCTGTTAAAAAATTTATAACGTATCGTTACTTCTTAATACCCATTTCTTCTTCAAGCCAGGCTTTAAATTCAGCACCCAGCGAATTATGACGGATGCCATATTCAACGAATGCCTGCATATATCCTAACTTATTACCACAGTCATGGCTTTTACCCTTCATGTGGTAGGCTTCAACCGTTTCTTTTTCGATCAGCATATCGATAGCATCGGTCAACTGAATTTCATCCCCGGCGCCCGGAGGGGTTTTCGCCAGCAACGCCCAGATATCCGCGCTCAACACATAACGCCCGACAATCGCAAGGTTAGACGGCGCGACATCCGCTTTTGGTTTTTCAACCACGCCAACCATCGGCACACTTTCGCCCGGTGCCAGCTCAACGCCTTTACAATCGACCACGCCGTATGCAGTCACATCTTCTACTGGCTCAACCATAATCTGGCTATTGCCGGTTTCGTCGAAACGGCGGATCATTTCAGCCAGGTTATCCTGAGACAGGTCGGACTCATATTCGTCAAGAATAACGTCTGGCAGAATAACAGCGACAGGTTCGTTTCCGACAACGGGATGCGCGCACAATACGGCATGGCCTAGGCCTTTTGCCAGCCCTTGACGTACCTGCATAATAGTGACATGCGGAGGGCAAATAGACTGGACCTCTTCCAGAAGCTGACGCTTAACGCGTTTTTCCAGCATCGCTTCCAGCTCAAAACTGGTATCAAAGTGGTTTTCAATAGAGTTTTTAGACGAGTGCGTCACAAGCACGATTTCAGTAATGCCAGCAGCGATACATTCGTTCACGACGTACTGAATTAATGGCTTATCAACCAGCGGCAGCATCTCTTTCGGGATAGCTTTGGTCGCTGGCAGCATCCTGGTTCCCAATCCCGCGACCGGGATAACGGCTTTTTTGACTTTCGAATTAAGGGCAGCCATTTAAAATTCTCCTGGACTGTTCATGTATTGAACGTGTTCATTAATCTGTATCGTGTTCCAGTATATCAGTACCAGAACAAGCCTCAGGTCCAAAAAGGACTTATATTGGTATAATTAAGACAAATACTTATAAATCTGCCGCAGATAGTAACACTCGTCGGGAAAGGCCGGTAAAGCAATTTCCGCTCACTCTTCCGTTTGGTCATTCCGCAGACAACATCAATCGCAGACGCCCTCCTGCGCCCCATATTTGACACTGCCATGAGTCGCAACGCTGGCTTAATTGGTTAAGGTAGGCGTTACCCAATGTTCCTAGCGGCACGCCGCTGCTAATTTGAACCTGATGAGCGCCCGTATTTAAGGTGGCGTTCAATCCGGCGGAGACGAGAATCAAATTTTTGAGCTCACTGTGATAGTAGCCGACAAATAGCGGGAATTGCCCAGGTAAATTGGCTTGTCTGAGCAGATGATTTACCTGTTTTAATAGCGCGCCTAACTCCGGTAAACGGTGCTTTTGTTGGCCGAGCTGATCCTGCAATAAGCCGTTAAATAGCGCCCGCAGCAACAATGCGGCTAACACGCCGTTATCGCCCGCCCGGGTGACATCCAGGCAATAAAATGCCAGTTCGTTATCAGATAGCGGCGCAATATCCAGCACCAGTCCAGGCTGATCGGCGGAGACGAGCTGCCGGTAATTAATGCGGCAATGAGAAATCACCTGCTGTACCGGGGGCTGCAATTCCTGCAACAATTGCGCTGCGGCGGTCGGATTACTCACCATTGCATCCCAGTCACGAAACAGGCGTTCTTCTTCTTCAACCCGCGAGTTAAACATATTAGGGTATAAGCAAGCGAATACGGTTTCCCGCAAGCGGTTGAGATCTTTTACCGGCTTCAGCAAGACATCTTCAACCCCAAGGCGTAACGCTTTGGCGATATCCGCCATATTTTCTGTTGCGGAAATAACCAGAATAGGCGTCTGGTCTCCGCGATTACGTAAGTTTTCTACCAGTTTGAGACCGTTCATTCTCGGCATAGCGATATCACATATCATGAGATCAGGGGTAAAACGCCCCATCAACTCCAGGGCATCCACCCCGTCGCCTGCCAATGCCGTTGTCGCTCCCAAAGAGGAAAACCACGAATCCAGAAGCGAGCGAAATACAGGCTCGTCTTCAACAATAAGAATCTGTTTTCCGACCAATGGCTGCGTCATGTTCTCTCCCCTGACTGGCTTTAATCAATAGTGGCATGGTATTGCCGCTTGCGCCTGTCAGAATTTGCTTAAGTGATCGTAAAAGGTACATTAAACGTCGGTACGCACCAAGGGTATAAGTTCGTCCATCTTTTTCTCTACGGCTAACTGACCCGCCGCAATAGCGGCATGGGCGCGATGAAAATCCAGCGTAGAGATTTGCGGACAGAATGGTTGAATGAGAATATCAGGCGGATCGCCAGCCATACGGTTACGTTTAAGACGATTTTCCAACACCTGAATGGAGGTTGTCATGATTTCCATTGCCCCAGGCGAACTCACGCCACGGCGTGAAGTCAGGCTACTGAAACGTTCTTTTAAACGCTTATGCCAGGGCAGCGCATCATCGCTCTCTTCATTGATATTCCCGACATTTACAGAGAGCAAATCTTGCTGCATGAGGTGGGCATCATGTTGCAGATCTACCGCAATAACGATATCAGCCCCCAGCGCCCTGGTTAACGAAACAGGTACCGGATTAACGACTGCGCCATCTACCAGCCAGTAACCGTTATGTTCAACCGGAGACATCAGCCCTGGCATACTGCACGACGCGCGTACGGCAAGGTGTAGATCGCCTTCAGTAAACCATAGCTCTCGTCCCGTGCTAAGATTCGTCGCGACCGCGCCAAAACGTCTTGAACAGTGGTCAAAATCCGTGACGGGCATAATATCCCGATAGTGATTAAATACGCGTTCGCCGCGAAGCAACCCTCCTCTGCCCCAGGATACATCCATCAGGCGTAAAACATCCCAGTAGCGGAATGAACATACCCACTGTTCAAGCGCCGATAATTTATTACAGGCATACGCGGCGCCGACCAGTGAACCTATTGAGCATCCCGCAACGATATCAATATCAATGCCTGTTTGCTTGAGGGCTTTGATGACCCCAATATGAGACCATCCTCTCGCTGCGCCAGATCCCAGCGCCAGCCCTATTTTCATTTTTCTCATCGTACTTAACGACTTCCCCTGGCTTCAAGACGTAGCAACATCGCCACTGCTCAGTTAACATAATGCCACCCTGGCGTTCAACGCCGTTTTTTATATTCAGGGAGATTATTGTGTCTCAGCCTTGTCCCTGTGGTAGCGCTGACGAGTATAGCCTATGTTGTGGTCGTATTGTGTCCGGAGAACGAGTAGCACCCGATCCGTCACATCTCATGCGCTCTCGTTACTGCGCTTTTGTGATGAAAGACGCAGATTACTTAATTAAGAGCTGGCATCCAACCTGCAATGCGGCCGCGTTTCGCGATGATATCATCGCCGGATTTGCCAATACCAGGTGGCTCGGCCTGACTATTTTTGAACATACCTGGTCAGACGCAGAAAATACAGGGTATGTTAGTTTTATCGCGCGCTTTTCCGAACAAGGGAAAACCGGGGCGATTATCGAACGCTCTCGTTTTATCAAAGAAAACGGTCAGTGGTATTATATTGACGGTACCCGCCCGCAGTTGGGTCGAAATGATCCCTGCCCGTGCGGTTCAGGCAAAAAATTTAAAAAGTGCTGCGGCCAGTGATGCCTGACAGTATCGATACAACAAACACTCTCAACAGGATTTTTCCGGCAATGCAATCACTACAACGTAAAGTTCTGCGTACTATTTGTCCCGATCAAAAAGGCCTTATCGCGCGGATTACCAACATTTGCTATAAGCACGAGCTTAATATTGTGCAAAACAATGAATTTGTGGACCATCGCACCGGACGCTTTTTTATGCGGACCGAGCTGGAAGGCATCTTCAATGATTCCACTCTTCTGGCCGATCTGGACAGCGCCTTACCGGAAGGCTCTGTTCGTGAACTCAATCCCGCCGGACGCCGTCGGGTAGTGATTCTGGTTACTAAAGAGGCGCATTGTCTGGGCGACTTGCTGATGAAAGCCAACTATGGCGGGCTGGATGTTGAAATCGCCGCGGTCATTGGCAACCATGAAACGTTACGCTCGCTGGTTGAACGTTTTGAGATCCCTTTCGAACTGGTCAGCCATGAGGGATTAACGCGTGAAGAGCATGACACGAAGATGGCGGACGCCATTGATGCCCATCAACCGGACTATGTGGTGCTGGCCAAGTATATGCGTGTTTTGACGCCAGGTTTTGTGGCGCGCTTTCCGAACAAAATTATCAATATCCACCACTCATTCCTGCCTGCTTTTATTGGCGCACGTCCTTATCATCAGGCCTATGAGCGCGGCGTGAAAATCATCGGCGCTACCGCGCACTATGTGAATGATAATCTGGATGAAGGTCCGATCATTATGCAAGATGTGATTCACGTCGATCACACCTACACATCAGAAGATATGATGCGTGCCGGGCGCGACGTTGAGAAAAACGTATTAAGCCGCGCGCTGTATCAGGTTCTGGCGCAGCGGGTCTTTGTTTACGGCAATCGGACGATTATTCTTTAATCGTCAGTAATATGAATTGATTAGCTTTAATCCGTTACGGATGAAAAGTACGCAAACAGTTCATTTCAGGCAAAGGAATGCTTTACAGCGGCGTGTCATTTGATATGATGCGCCCCGCTTCCCGAAAGGAAGCAGGCCAGTATTAAGCATTACCCCGTGGTGGGGTTCCCGAGAGATCATAAGGGAGCTGACTGCAAATCTGCCGTCATCGACTTCAAGGTTCGACTCGAGCAATAGTGAGAGAACGTTGCCGCAGGCAACGGCCCGAAGGGTGAGGAGCTTTAGCTCCGAATAATCCTTCCCGCTATAGAATGCAAGCAGCATAATGAATTTACCCCATGGTGGGGTTCCCGAGCGGCCAAAGGGAGCAGACTGTAAATCTGCCGTCATCGACTTCGAAGGTTCGAATCCTTCCCCCACCACCATTATTCACTACAGCGATGTAGTTAACTCGATGAGCAATGCAGAAGTTTGCACTTGTCGGGGAAGGGTGAGAACCTTCGATTAAGGTTCGACTCGAGCGAAAGCGAGAGAACGTTGCCAACGGCAACGGCCCGTAGGTTGAGGAGCGAAGCGACGAATAATCCTTCCCCCACCACCATCTTCAAGCTTTACCTACAATTTGAATTACCCCTGGTGGGGTTCCCGAGCGGCCAAAGGGAGCAGACTGTAAATCTGCCGTCATCGACTTCGAAGGTTCGAATCCTTCCCCCACCACCATCACTTCCGTCGCGTATCTTATCCCCGTTAAGCACAGTGCTCATATCTCTCCGTACGGGGAAGGATGAGAAGCTTCGACTAAGGTTCGATTCGAGCGCAGCGAGAAAGCGTTGCCGTAGGCAACGACCCGAAGGGCGAAGCGCGCAGCGCTGAGTCATCCTTCCCCCACCACCATCACTCCCGTCGCGTATCTTATCCCCGCTAAGCACAGTGCCTTATATCTCTCTGTACGGGAAGGATGAGAAGCTTCGACTAAGGTTCGATTCGAGCGAAAGCGAGAAAGCGTTGCCGCAGGCAACGACCCGAAGGGCGAAGCGCGCAGCGCTGAGTAATCCTTCCCCCACCACCATCACTCTCGTCGCGTATCTTATCCCCGTTAAGCACAGTGCCTTATATCTCTCTGTACGGGAAGGATGAGAAGCTTCGACTAAGGTTCGATTCGAGCGCAGCGAGAAAGCGTTGCCGTAGGCAACGACCCGAAGGGCGAAGCGCGCAGCGCTGAGTAATCCTTCCCCCGTCATCCGCTGCTGAACACATCTATTCCAAATCACGTCATTCACATCCGAAAACCGCTGCCTTCAGATCTTTTTCAACACCTACCCCCAATTTCCTCACTACAAATGTATAAAGACTATTGCTATGAATTCACGCATTATCATTACTGGCGGGCCCAGCGCGGGTAAAACTACGCTGATTACGGCTCTGGAAAAAAGTGGTTTCCACTGTCAGCCCGAATCCGGGCGTGCTGTTATCAAACAACAAATGGACATAAACGGCGATGCGCTGCCGTGGCGTTCTCCGGCGCGATTTGCAGAAGCCATGCAGGCAATGGATATTAATGCCTGGTATCAGGCCGAACAGTCCGATCGTCCCCTCTTCTACGACCGTGCGCTGCCGGATATTGCAGGCTATCTCACGCTGGTGGGCGAACCAATACCCAACCGGTTACATCGTGCTATTAACCAATTTCGCTATGCCACTGACGTTATTATTCTCCCGCCATGGAAAGCGATATATAAGCAGGATAACGAACGAACACAATCGTGGGAGGAAGCGGTACGGACATATGAGGCAATGAGAGAAATATATCCACGTTATGGTTATCGGCTCCACTTGTTGATGCCTGCATCAATTCAGGAGCGCGTAAATCGGCTTCTGGGGCTTATTAACGTCATATTACCCAGCCGAAAATAAGGCACCGAGCGGTTCAACGTGTGCTTATCCCCGCTCACGCAGGGAAAAATGGGCAAGAAGTGCGAAAAAACGGGCAGGAAGTCAGCCTCCATGCCCGTGCTATTTTTTTCTGCTATATTGCTGAATACATCTCAGTATTACAGTGACTTAAGCTTGTCAATGCACAATCAGTGACGTGCACGTACAATCTGGTATTTGCGGGTCAGATACTCGACCGGCACGCTCCAGATATGCACCAGGCGCGAGAATGGGAACAACAGGAACAGCGTCATCCCCAGTACCAGGTGCATACGGAAGATAAAGGCTACACCGTCCAGATGTGCGGATGCGCCACCGTGGAAGGTCACAACTGACTGCGCCCACCCGACCAGCTTCATCATTTCACTCCCGTCCATATGCTGGGCGGAGAACGGAATGGTCAACAGGCCCAGCGCGCACTGAATCACCAGCAGCGAGAGAATCAAAATATCTGCTCCGGTAGTGGTGGCGCGGACACGTGGGCTGAACAGACGACGCTTGAGCAGTAAAATACCGCCAACCAGAGTCAGCACGCCGCAGGCGCCGCCGGCAATCATCGCCATCTTCTGTTTCACGTCGACCGGCAGAAAAGCTTCATACATCCAGTGCGGCGTTAACATGCCCAGGAAGTGACCGGCGAAAATACCCAAAATCCCAATGTGGAACAGGTTTGACGCCAGGTTCATTCCTTTGCGATCCAGCATCTGGCTGGAGGCCGCCCGCCAGGTGTACTGGCCGTAGTCGTAACGTAACCAGCTACCGATCAGAAATACCGATCCGGCAATGTACGGGTAGATATCAAAGAAGAACATATTCAGGAAGTGCATTAGTGCTGTCCTCCGGTGGTGATATTCAGATATTGCGGCGCCACGGCACCGGCAAAACGACGCTGGTGAGCGGAGATCTCCGACTCGCCACACCCCTGATCGGCGAAGAATTTCACCTGCTCTTCTTCCCAGACCGCATCCAGAGCCTGTGGGGTATCATCACGTGCTTCATTCGCAATTTTTTCAGCCACTTTATCGCTGTCGATAACGGTATTCGCCAGTTTTAACAGCAGATCGAACAGCACCGCATAACGGCTGTCACGCTGTTGCAAACGTGCGCTTAGCAGCGCCAGAATCGGCGCGATATCCTGTAAACCCCCTAACGCTTCGCTTTTCGGCAACTGCGCAAGGTATTCCAGATACAGCGGAAGATGATCGGGAAGTTCGCGGCTGTCGAGCTGCAAACCGTGCTGCTCATACTGTGCCATCAGGTCAACCATCGCCTGACCGCGATCGCGGGATTCCCCGTGTACATGTTCAAACAGCAGCAGCGATGTGGCACGGCCACGGTCAAACAGTTCGCTATAAGCGGCCTGTACATCCAGCATGTCCTGCGCGGTTAAATCGCGCAGGAAAATGCCCAGAGTCTGGGCATCCTCTTTATCCAGGTTCTCAGATGACGCGAGCGCATCGAACAACTCCTGCTGATGCTGCCACAGGGCAGCATCCGGGTACTCGAGCAGACGCGAAACAATGACGAGTTCAATCATGCGTGCGGCTCCGTTTTGCTGGTCACATCAACAGCGTCGATGCGGCGGCTGTTGAACAGATTGAATTTGGTATCAGACCCGTGGCAACCATCGCCGAAGGTAAAGCCACAACCGCTTTTCTCCGGGAATGCGTCACGCGCCAGTTCACGATGGCTGCTCGGCACCACAAAGCGATCTTCATAATTAGCAATTGCCAGGTAACGATACATTTCCTGCGCCTGGGCTTCGCTTAAACCCACCTCTTCCAGCGCGCGGGTATCCACTTTACCGTCTACGGTTTCCGCACGTTTGTAGTGACGCATCGCCAGCATGCGTTTCAGCGCCAACAGTACCGGCTGAGTGTCGCCAGCGGTCAACAGGTTCGCCAGGTACTGCACCGGGATACGCAAACTGTCTACATCCGGCAGAATACCGTTGCTGCCCAGTTCACCCGCGTCGGCGGCAGACTGAATCGGCGACAGCGGCGGCACGTACCAGACCATCGGCAGCGTGCGGTATTCCGGATGCAGCGGCAGCGCCAGCTTCCAGTCCATCGCCATTTTGTACACTGGCGATTGCTGCGCCGCATCGATCACGCTCTGCGGCACGCCGTCCTTCAGCGCCTGTTCAATGACAGCCGGATCGTTCGGATCGAGGAACACGTCCAGTTGACGCTGGTACAGATCTTTTTCGTTTTCCGTACTGGCGGCGCTTTCAATGGCATCTGCGTCATACAACAGTACGCCAAGATAACGGATACGGCCCACGCAGGTTTCGGAGCAAACGGTCGGCTGGCCAGCTTCGATACGCGGGTAGCAGAAGATGCACTTCTCGGACTTGCCGCTCTTCCAGTTGAAATAAATCTTCTTGTACGGGCAACCGGTGATGCACATCCGCCAGCCGCGGCACTTGTCCTGGTCGATCAGCACGATGCCATCTTCTTCACGCTTGTAGATAGCACCGCTCGGGCAGGTCGCCACGCACGCCGGATTGAGGCAGTGCTCGCACAGGCGCGGCAGGTACATCATGAAGGTGTTTTCGAACTGGCCGTACATCGCCTTCTGCATGTTTTCGAAATTCTGATCTTTGGCGCGTTTTTCGAACTCGCCGCCCAGAATCTCTTCCCAGTTTGGCCCGCTGGTAATTTTGTCCATCCGCTGGCCGGTAATCAGCGAGCGCGGACGGGCAATCGGCTGCGCTTTGCTGCCTTCCGGCGCGGTGTGCAGATTCTGATAGTCGAAATCAAATGGCTCGTAGTAGTCGTCGATGCCTGGCAGATGCGGGTTAGCGAAGATTTTACCCAGCAGCAGCGCCCGGTTGCCCATGCGCGGCTGTAGTTTGCCGTTGATTTTGCGGATCCAGCCGCCTTTCCATTTTTCCTGATTTTCCCAGTCATTCGGAAAACCAACGCCAGGCTTACTTTCTACGTTGTTGAACCACGCGTATTCCATACCTTCGCGACTGGTCCAGACGTTTTTACAGGTGACTGAACAGGTATGACAGCCGATGCACTTATCGAGATTCAGCACCATGCCGACTTGTGAACGAATTTTCATTTTACGCTCTCCTGTACCTGGTCATTGCCTTCGCCATCCAACCAGTTAATGTTCTTCATCTTACGTACCACCACAAACTCATCGCGGTTGGAGCCGACGGTACCGTAGTAGTTAAAGCCGTAGGCTAACTGCGCATAGCCGCCGATCATATGGGTCGGTTTCGGCGTAATGCGCGTCACCGAGTTATGAATACCGCCGCGCTGCTGGGTAATTTCCGACCCCGGCAGGTTTACGATACGTTCCTGCGCGTGGTACATCATGGTCATGCCCGCCGGTACACGCTGGCTGACCACTGCGCGTGCGGTCAATGCGCCGTTGCTGTTGAAGACTTCGATCCAGTCGTTATCTTCAATGCCCAGATCTTTGGCGTCGGTTTCGCTCATCCACACAATCGGGCCGCCACGCGACAAGGTCAGCATCAACAGGTTATCGCTGTAGGTCGAGTGGATACCCCATTTCTGGTGCGGCGTCAGGAAGTTGAGCGCCTTCTCCGGATTACCGTTGGATTTACGCCCCATCACCGCTTTCACCGAGCGGGTGTCGATCGGTGGACGATACACCAGCAAACTTTCGCCGAAGTCGCGCATCCACTGGTGATCCTGATACAACTGTTGGCGGCCAGACAGCGTACGCCATGGAATCAACTCGTGAACGTTGGTATAACCGGCGTTATAAGAAACGTGCTCATCTTCCAGACCAGACCAGGTCGGGCTGGAGATAATTTTGCGCGGCTGGGCCTGAATATCGCGGAAGCGGATTTTCTCTTCTTCTTTATTGGTTGCCAGATGCGTATGGTCGCGACCGGTAAACTCGCTCAGCGCCGCCCAGGCTTTCACCGCCACCTGACCGTTGGTTTCCGGCGCTAACGTCAGGATCATCTCTGCCGCGTCAATCGCCGTGTTGAGCATCGGCTGGCCTTTCGCCGGACCGTCCGCTTTGGTGTAATTGAGCTTACGCAGCAAGTCCATTTCGCTCTGCGTGTTCCAGGCAATCCCTTTCCCGCCGTTGCCGATTTTCTCCATCAGCGGGCCGATAGAGGTAAATCGCTCATAGGTGGCCGGATAATCACGCTCAACGGTCATGATGTGCGGCGCGGTTTTCCCTGGAATCAGGTCGCATTCGCCTTTTTTCCAGTCTTTCACGTCCAGCGGCTGCGCCAGTTCAGCGGCAGAATCGTGCTGGATCGGCAGAGTCACGACGTCAGTCTCTTTACCCAGGTGGCCTACACAGACTTCGGAGAATTTCTTCGCAATGCCTTTGTAGATTTCCCAGTCGCTTTTCGATTCCCAGGCCGGATCTACGGCGGCAGACAGCGGATGAATAAACGGATGCATATCCGAGGTATTCATATCGTCTTTTTCATACCAGGTGGCGGTCGGCAGTACGATATCGGAGTACAGGCAGGTGCTCGACAGGCGGAAGTCCAGCGTCACCACCAGATCCAGTTTGCCGTCCAGGCCATTGTCGCGCCACTCCACTTCTTCCGGCTTCACACCGCCCTGTTTACCCAGATCCAGCCCCTGAATACCATGCTCAGTACCCAGCAGATACTTCAGCATGTACTCATGGCCTTTACCGGAAGACCCAAGCAGGTTAGAACGCCAGATGAACAGGTTACGCGGGTGGTTTTTACCGTTTTCCGGCTGCTCGGCGGCAAAGCGAATCGAACCCTCTTTCAGGGATTTGACGGTATAATCTACCGGCGTCATACCGGATTTTTCCGCTTCACGCGCAATATACAGCGGGTTGGTGCCTAACTGCGGTGCCGACGGCAACCAGCCCATACGCTCGGCGCGCACATTGAAGTCAATCAGATGACCGCTATAGCGGGATTTGTCCGCCATCGGCGACAGTAACTCCTCGGCGGTCACCGTCTCGTAGCGCCACTGGCTGGAGTGGTTATAGAAGTAAGAGGTGCTGTTCATGTGACGCGCCGGACGCTGCCAGTCAAGGGCAAACGCCAGCGGCTGCCAGCCGGTCTGCGGACGCAGTTTTTCCTGGCCGACGTAGTGCGCCCAGCCGCCACCACTCTGACCAACGCAACCACAGAACACCAACATATTGATCAGCCCGCGATAGTTCATATCGAGGTGATACCAGTGGTTCAGACCGGCGCCAACGATAATCATTGAACGCCCGTGCGTTTTGTCCGCGTTATCGGCGAACTCCCGTGCGATACGGATGATCTGCGCCCGCGGCACGCCAGTGATCTGCTCGGCCCATGCTGGCGTATACGCTTTGGTATCGTCATAACTGGCGGCACAGTTTTCATCGTTCAGGCCGCGTTCCAGACCATAGTTCGCCATGGTCAGGTCATATACGGTAGTAACTAACGCGGTAGAACCATCGGCCAGTTGCAGACGTTTAACCGGCAGTTTATGCAGCAGGACGTTATCCAGCGCCACATGATTAAAGTACTCTGAACCTTCGCCGCCGAAATACGGGAAGCCCACGTCAGCAATCTCATCCTGGCTGCCCAGCAAGCTGAGCTGCAATTCAGTTTCTGCACCGGTAGTCCCGTCGCGCTGTTCGAGGTTCCATTTGCCTTTTTCACCCCAGCGGAAACCAATTGAACCGTTTGGCGCCACCATTTCACCGTTGCTGTTGATAGCGACGGTTTTCCATTCCGGGTTATTTTCCTGCCCCAGCGAATCAAAGAGATCGGCAGCGCGCAGCATACGACCTGCGGCATAATAACCATCACGTTCTTCAAGCATCACCAGCATTGGCATGTCGGTATAGCGACGGACATAATCGGTGAAGTACTGGCGCGGGTTGTCGAGGTGGAACTCGCGCAGCATGACGTGGCCCATCGCCAGCGCCATCGCCGCATCGGTCCCCTGCTTCGGCGCCAGCCACAGATCGCACAGTTTGGCGATTTCAGCATAGTCCGGCGTCACCGCGACGGTTTTAGTGCCTTTGTAACGTACTTCGGTAAAGAAGTGGGCATCCGGCGTACGGGTTTGCGGCACGTTAGAGCCCCAGGCGATAATATAGCTGGAGTTGTACCAGTCAGCGGATTCCGGCACGTCGGTCTGCTCGCCCCAGGTCTGCGGGGAGGCTGGCGGCAGGTCGCAGTACCAGTCGTAAAAGCTCAGGCAGGTACCGCCAATCAGCGAAAGATAACGTGCGCCGGAAGCGTAGGAAACCATCGACATCGCCGGAATGGGTGAGAAGCCCGCGACGCGGTCAGGGCCATAGGTTTTCACGGTGTACACGTTGGAGGCGGCGATCAGCTCGTTCACTTCCTGCCATGAGGAGCGAACAAAGCCGCCACGACCACGCGCCTGTTTGAAGCTTTTGGCTTTATCGGCATCTTCAATGATGGAGGCCCATGCCTCTACCGGATCGCGATGCAGTTTTTTCGCCTCGCGCCACATCTTCATCAGACGTTTGCGCATTAGCGGATATTTCAGTCGGTTAGCGCTGTAGAGATACCAGGAGTAACTTGCCCCGCGCGGGCAGCCGCGAGGTTCATGGTTTGGCATATCAGGACGGGTGCGCGGGTAATCGGTTTGCTGTGTTTCCCAGGTCACCAGACCATTTTTGACATAAATTTTCCAGCTACAAGAACCGGTGCAGTTCACCCCATGGGTTGAGCGCACAATTTTGTCATGCTGCCAACGTTGGCGGTATCCGTCCTCCCAGTCCCGGTTTGTTTCGAGAAGCTGGCCGTGCCCATCGGCAAAGGTTTCGCCCTTCTGTTTGAAGTAGCGAAACCGGTCCAGGAATTTACTCATCGGGTTTCTCCTGTGTGGAACCTTACGGCTCTCTGATAAATCGACATTGCTTAACTAAGGGCGAAGGTAACGCGCTGAATGGGCGTGAGAATTGATAACGATCAAGGCGGACAGGGATGCAAATGGCGCGCAAACCTCCTGTATACTCCTTTTGGAGGAGGAGTTTTATTTATATATGTTACTGATTTAATTACATAAAATTAAATTTACGCACGACATGAATGTTAAATTTTCAACAAGTGGGTATTAAGGGGTATCCCCCTGGATGACCGATAAAGATGAGCGTGGTCAGCCCTGTCGCGCCTCTCTTTTTGACTATAAGTATGTTGTAACTAAATGCGGGTAAAAAAAAGCGCGGTCTAACGCCGCGCAAAGGATAATCAAAAGTTACTTTTTATTTTTAGAATGACGTCCATATACCGCCCAGGTAATAACGACGCAGGCGATATAGAAAATAAGAAAGACCTTCATCGCGCCGACTGGCGAACCGGTTAATGCTAAAGATGAACCAAATGCTTTCGGAATAAAAAAGCCGCCAATCGCGCCAATCGCGGAAATAAAGCCCAGCGCCGCCGCCGTATCGGTCGCCGCTTCACGCATGGCTTTTTCTTCCGACCCGCCTTCCGCTTTTACCCGGTCCATCGTCAGTTTACGGAAGATAACGGAGATCATCTGGAAGGTAGAACCACTCCCCAGCCCAGCCGTCAGGAACAGCGCCAGAAATACCCCGTAGAATGCGATAAAGCTACCGCCAACGCCGCCAGTAGGTAATGTCAGGAACAGCAGACCGCTGAAAATCGCCATCAGGACAAAGTTGATAAGCGTGACGCGAGTCCCCCCCAGACGGTCAGAAATTGCGCCGCCTGCCGAACGCGCCAGCGCGCCGATAAACGGACCGAAAAACGCATAATGCAGGATCTGCACATCCGGGAATTGCGTTTTAGACAGCATAGCGAACCCCGCGGAGAAACCGATAAACGATCCGAAGGTCGCCAGATACAGCAGACTCATGATCCACAGATGACCACGTTTGAGCACCGGCAGTTGCTCTTTTAGCGAGGCCTTAGACGTCGCCAGTTCGTTCATGCCGAACCACGCCGCCAGCGTAAAAATGGCCAGGAAAGGCACCCAAATCCAGGCCGCGTTCGCCAGATAGAGCTGAGAACCGTCCGGCTGCTCTACACCGTGGCTGCCAAAGGCGGCAAAGATAGAGAGCGAAACCACCAGCGGCGCAACCAGCTGCATCACGCTCACGCCCATATTGCCCAGACCGCCGTTCAGACCCAGCGCGCCGCCCTGCTTTTGTTTAGGAAAGAAAAAGCTGATGTTCGCCATACTGGAGGCAAAGTTCGCGCCGGCAAAACCACACAGCAAGGAAATAATAATGAAAGTGCTAAAGGGCGTACTGGTATCCTGAACGGCAAAGCCTAACCATACGCAAGGCACGATGAGGATACCGGTACTGAACGCTGTCCAGCGACGTCCGCCAAATAGCGGCACCATAAAGGAGTAAGGCACCCGTAGCAGCGCGCCGGAAACAGATGGCAGCGCAGTCAACATAAAGAGCTGATCGGTCGTAAAATTAAATCCCACTTTCGGCAGGTTCACCGCCACTGCGCTGAATAGCATCCAGACGCAAAACGCCAGCAGTAAACACGGGACAGAAATCCACAGATTACGGCTGGCGACACGATGGCCGCGCTGCTGCCAGAATGCCGGATCTTCCGGACGCCATTCCGTGATAACAGCGCCAGTTGCCCTTTCCGGGGCGGATGAGTGACTCATAGACACCTCTGATTCTTGATTTGATGTCTGCCACATTAGGGTTTACTGCCGAAGGTAAGTTGATATAAATCAAAGGAAAAGTCGTCATCACCGGCGACTAAAAAGCGTTATTACCCTTAATGAGTAGGCTATTTTGGTAAAAAAGCTGTGGTTTTTCACCATGCTGTGTCTGTCTACTCCTTCCCGTCGCAGATACCTCTCTACGGCGGCAATTAAGGAGTAACTCGTTATAGGTATGGGTATACTCCGCTGTATCGTTGAGAATAGCGGCACAGCCGATTGACGCCCCTCTTTTTTGCTACGCTTTTTCGGCGACATTACCCCGAAGAAAGAAGGTAACATGTTTAAACGGTGTTTCTCTCCTCTTACGCTGGTTAACCAACTGGCGCTGATTGTCATGCTCTCTACCGCTATCGGCGTGGCGGGGATGGCGGTTTCCGGCTGGCTGGTTCAGGGCGTACAGGGTAGCGCTCATGCGATTAATAAAGCGGGCTCATTGCGTATGCAAAGCTATCGACTACTGGCCGCTGTCCCGCTGGATACTAAAGATCAAAAGCTGCTGGATGAGATGGAGCAAACGGCATTCAGCCCGGAACTGACCCGCGCCGCTGAGCGAGACGGGCAGCAGAAGCAGCTTAAAGCGTTGCAGGATTACTGGCATAACGAACTCTCGCCAGGGCTACAGCACGCGCAAAACGCGCACGCGGTCGCAGAAGATGTCACGCGCTTTGTAGCGGGCCTGGATCGCCTGGTGACGTCGTTCGACCATACTACTGAATTGCGTATCGAACGCGTGGTATTAGTTCACCGGGTAATGGCGATCTTTATGGCGCTATTGCTGGTATTTACGATTATCTGGCTACGTGTTCGCCTTTTGCAGCCCTGGAAACAGTTGTTATCAATGGCGCGCGCCGTCAGTCAGCGCGACTTTACCCAACGTGCCAATATCAGTGGACGCAATGAGATGGCCGCGTTGGGTTCTGCGCTCAATAATATGTCTGAAGAACTGGCCGAAAGTTATGCGGTACTGGAACAGCGCGTACAGGAAAAAACAGCCGGTCTGGAACATAAAAATCAGATTCTCTCGTTTTTGTGGCAAGCCAACCGCCGGCTGCATTCACCGGCTCCGCTATGTGAGCGTCTTTCACCGGTACTGAATGGCCTGCAAAATTTAACCCAGTTGCATGATATTGAGCTGCGAGTCTATGACCTGGAAGATGAAGATAATCACCAGGAATTTACCTGTCAGTCGGACATCAGTTGCGATGATAAAGGCTGCCACCTTTGCCCACGTAGCGCCCTGCCGATGATTAACGGCGGCACCACCTTAAAATGGCGGCTCACCGATTCTCACACCCAATACGGTATTTTGCTGGCAACGCTGCCCTATGGACGCCATCTCAGCCACGATCAGCAACAGTTGGTGGACACGCTGGTTGAACAGCTGACCGCGACTCTGGCGCTCGACAGGCATCAGGAGCGCCAGCAGCAGTTGATTGTCATGGAAGAGCGTGCCACCATTGCCCGCGAACTGCATGATTCTATTGCCCAGTCGCTCTCTTGTATGAAGATGCAGGTGAGCTGCCTGCAAATGCAGGGCGACGTGTTACCGGAAAGCAGCCGTGAGTTACTCAGCCAAATTCGCAATGAGCTGAACTGCTCCTGGGCGCAACTGCGCGAACTGTTAACCACTTTCCGGTTACAGTTGACGGAACCCGGGCTACGTCCGGCGCTGGAGGCAAGCTGCCAGGAGTTCAGCGCCCGGTTTGGCTTTACGGTAAAACTGGATTATCAGCTTCCCCCCCGCCTGGTGCCTTCACACCAGGCGATACACCTGTTGCAAATTGCCAGGGAAGCCCTCAGCAACGCCCTTAAACACTCTCATGCCGACGATGTGGTGGTGACAGTGACGCAATGTGGCAAACAGGTCAAACTAAAAGTGCAGGATAATGGCTGCGGCGTCCCGGAAAACGCCGAACGCAGTAATCACTACGGCATGATTATCATGCGCGATCGGGCGCAAAGTTTGCGCGGCGATTGCCAGGTACGCCGACGCGAGACTGGCGGAACAGAGGTCACTGTTACTTTTATTCCAGAAACAAACTTCACAGAAACCCAGGGAGATACCCATGAATAATCAGGAACCGGCAACCATCCTGTTAATTGACGACCATCCGATGCTACGCACGGGTGTAAAGCAGCTTGTGAGTATGGCGCCCGATATCAGCGTGGTCGGAGAAGCCAGCAACGGTGAGCAGGGTATTGACCTGGCGGAATCGCTCGATCCCGATCTGATCCTCCTTGATTTGAATATGCCGGGAATGAATGGTCTCGAAACGCTGGATAAATTACGCGAAAAAGCGCTGTCAGGACGTATTGTCGTTTTCAGCGTATCCAACCATGAAGAAGATGTCGTCACGGCGCTAAAGCGCGGCGCGGACGGTTATCTGTTGAAAGACATGGAGCCGGAGGACTTGCTCAAAGCGTTACAACAGGCCGCCGCCGGCGAAATGGTATTAAGTGAAGCGTTAACGCCGGTACTGGCGGCCAGCCTGCGGGCCAACCGCGCCACCACCGATCGCGATGTAACGCAACTCACCCCGCGTGAGCGCGATATTCTGAAGCTCATCGCGCAGGGGTTACCGAATAAGATGATTGCCCGGCGTCTGGATATCACCGAAAGTACGGTCAAAGTGCACGTGAAACATATGCTCAAGAAAATGAAGCTGAAATCGCGCGTGGAGGCCGCCGTCTGGGTACATCAGGAACGCATCTTTTAATTATTGCTCCTGGAACGGTTGCCAATGCGGATTATCGTCCGGCATCGTGATAAACGGTTCAGTCAGCGCGAGCGTGATCTCATTGGAAGAGACACGCTGACCTTTTTCATCTTCAATCACCACTGATAAACGCCAGCGATTTGCCGCGCCTTCGCGGTGATCCCAGGCCGGCATAATGATTGTCCAGCCCTCGGTACTGCGGGTGTCCGTTCCTGCCGTCAAACTTAATGCCTGTGTATCGCCCTGCCAGCTCAAATGACGAATACCGTGCACGCTGCGCACCTGCAATTTTAACGCAACCGTCTCACCAGGCGTAAGATCCCAGGGTGGCGTCGCCAGAAAAACCGTTAACGTTTTACGCTGCCGATACTCCATTGTCGGCAGCGAGTTACGTTGCGGCGTATCATAGCGGCTACCGCGTAATGACTGGCTTTGCGCCACTTCACTGGCAGCAAGCTGCTTTTTGAGCGGCACGCCGAAGCGGTAGTTAAGCGTCAGCCCCAGGTTATTTTGACTGACCCCGCTCTCGCCCTGTTTGTGCTGGGCGGTCATGGTAAGCAAAGGTACTGGCGTATAGTTGAGACCCAGTTTTAACGCGACAGGATTGTGATACCCCGTTCCGGAGTCAAACAGATCCACGCTATCGCCAAAGTACTGCTCCAGACTAACGCTGGTATTGATATGCTGGTAAAACGGCAGCCGCATTTGCGCGTTGATATCATACCCGCGCGCCATTCGCTGTTCTAAGGTCGCCGTATGCGTCTGCCAGTCGGCAAAAGGCTGATAATAGTTGGCGGATAAACGTAAATATTCTCCCCACGCCTCCGCGCCAAAGCCGGCGCGCTGCAGATTTTCATCCAGCAGATTATCGTAAAAGGTATTATAGCCAAGAAGCCAGCCATCCTGCGCCCAGCGCTGTCCTACGCCAACGTTGCTTACCAGTCCGTCAGTCTGTTGCGTAAGGCCAAGCTGGCTCCAGGTCAGATAGCGCTGTTTATCCTGTAAAGGGATAAACCAGCTTCCGCGACTGCCGTTAAAATGACCTTCGTTATCGACGTTAATATCAACGCTGGCGCTGCCCCAGGCTGATAGCCAGCTTTCAAGCTGCTGGTTAACCTGCTCGCTGACCACATCGCGTACCTGTCCGAAAGCGAATTGCCGCGCCTGTTCACCAGTATCCAGATCGTTATTTTTCATGCTGGCTTCGCCAAACGCTTTGGCCATCTCGGCAAAATGCTTTTCCCCTTCGTGGGATTCCGGCATCATGCCTAAATCCGGCAGACGGTTTTGATCGAAAGGATCTTGCGCCTGCGCACAGATCGTACCACTGGCAGTCAGCAAGAGAAGCGAGAGTGAGAATGAACGAAAAACAATACGGCTCAACGTGTCGGCAACTTCTACAACAAAAGATAAGAGGAATGGCATCAGAGTAAACCATAACGTGTCCGGACAGGTTTTGCAGCCTTTTCTCGTGCTTCCAGGAATATCCTTATTTTTTCCGCAGAGCGTCCCGGGATTTTATCCACGCATTTGGCGGCACCCGGTTCCCGAGGTAACATAACGCCATTGCCGACAAAATTTCTCAAGGAGAAGGGTTATCCATGCAAAATATCGTCATTATCGCTAACGGCGCCGCCTACGGCAGCGAATCATTATTTAATAGCCTGCGTCTGGCCATTGCGCTGCGCGAGCAGGAAAGCCATCTCGATTTACGCCTGTTTTTGATGTCAGATGCCGTAACCGCAGGGTTACGCGGTCAAAAACCAGCCGAAGGCTACAATATTCAGCAAATGCTGGAAATTCTGACCGCGCAAAACGTACCGGTAAAATTATGCAAAACCTGTGCGGACGGACGTGGTATCACTCCCCTGCCGCTGATTGACGGTGTGGAAATCGGAACGCTGGTCGAGCTGGCGCAATGGACGCTGGCGGCGGACAAAGTGCTGACATTTTGAATCTGTACGCGGGAAAAGCTCCCGCGTCAGGATAGACTTCCGGCAAGAAAATCAGGCTAACGCGTGAGTAATACCGCGTTTATTTTTTCTTATGCCATTTATCATCCTCGCCTTTTTCATAATCGTTTTTAACCGCCGCCCAGGCGACTTTGTGTGCGGTTTCCTCGCGACTGGCGTCATCACGACGATCGGCTTTATCTTTATATTGCTCCCAGGCGCTATTAAACGCTTCTTTGTAAATGTCCTGGGCATGGGCTGGAAGAACATTCCGTACATTATCGGGTAAATCACTTTTGGCTTTATACGGCATCAGCGCCTCCGTCTTCAGGGAAAACATTAAGTGTGGTAAACAATGCGTTATTACGCCAGTCGAGGAGGATTTTTGCTTTTTACGGAAATTAACTTTTTGTTATTTAAACAGTGTTAAAACAAGATGGTTGTTTTACTGACCTTGAAAGAAAAAAATCGTCCACGCCGTAAAACTACGTAAAAAACCGCTAAAAAAATACAAATTTCTGCTATTTTTACCTTCTTTACTCTTTCCAAAATATTAACACCTGCACAAGGGAGACCCTCATGACACATGCCTGTGAGGCGGTGAAAACCCGCCATAAGGAGACTTCGCTTATTTTCCCGGTTCTTGCGCTGGTAGTGCTGTTCCTTTGGGGAAGCAGCCAGTCACTACCAGTGGTTATTGGCATCAATATCCTTGCACTTATTGGTATTTTAAGCAGCGCATTTAGCGTGGTCCGTCATGCCGATGTATTAGCGCACCGACTCGGCGAACCCTACGGATCGCTTATTTTAAGCCTGTCCGTCGTTATTCTTGAAGTGAGTTTAATTTCAGCGCTGATGGCCACCGGCGATGCTGCGCCAACGCTTATGCGTGATACGCTCTACTCTATTATTATGATTGTCACCGGGGGACTGGTCGGTTTCTCGTTGTTGTTGGGCGGGCGTAAATTCGCAACGCAATATATGAATTTATTCGGGATTAAGCAGTATCTTATCGCGCTGTTTCCGCTGGCGATTATTGTGCTGGTTTTTCCCATGGCATTGCCGCAAGCCAATTTCTCTACCGGTCAGGCATTATTGGTCGCGTTAATTTCCGCCGCGATGTACGGCGTATTTTTGTTGATTCAAACCAAAACGCACCAGAGCTTATTTATCTATGAACATGAAGATGAAGGCGATGATGACAATCCACACCACGGTAAACCCTCCGCGCACAGTAGCGGCTGGCATACGGTCTGGTTACTCATTCATTTAATTGCGGTCATTGCCGTTACCAAAATGAATGCCAGCCCGCTGGAGGCGTTGTTGACCAGCATGAACGCCCCGGTCGCCTTTACCGGTTTCCTGGTCGCGCTGTTAATTCTCTCGCCGGAAGGACTGGGCGCGCTGAAGGCGGTACTGAATAATCAGGTTCAGCGGGCAATGAATCTGTTCTTCGGATCGGTGTTGGCGACGATTTCATTAACCGTGCCGGTCGTCACGCTCATCGCCTGGGCGACAGGTAATGATCTGGTGTTTGGTTTAGGCGCGCCGGAAATGGTAGTGATGGTAGCCTCGTTAGTGCTGTGCCATATTTCGTTCTCTACCGGACGCACCAACGTGCTAAACGGCGCGGCGCATCTGGCTTTATTTGCCGCCTATCTGATGACGATTTTTGCCTGATATAATAAATATCCTCCGGCATAGCCGGAGGTTTTTCAGATGCGCCTGTAAGGCTCTCTTACCAGCCGCGCCCTAACAGGCGCATACGATCTGACATTTGCATCAAACTTCGTTACTTACGGCCCGTAAACGGGCTGCCCGGATAAGGGATC